>NZ_CAUIYF010000004.1 GCF_962719845.1 Neisseria uirgultaei
AAAACCCCCCCCCCCGCGAAAAAAATGATATATTCCAAGCAGAAGCCTCTCAAAACCCCCGTCATACGCGCCGCACCACCAAACCCCCACAGCCGTCATTCCCTCAAAAGCGGGAATCCAGAAACACAACGCAACAGGAATCCATCGGAAAAAAACAGAAACCCCACACACCGTCATTCCCGCAAAAGCGGGAATCCAGAAACACAACGCAACAGGAATTTATCGGAAAAACCCCAACCCGAACGGACTAGATTCCCGCGCAGGCGGGAATGACGGGATTTTAAGTTGGGGGAATTTATCAGAAAACCCCCAAAAACCGGGCGGATGCCGCACCATCCGCCCCCAAACCCCTTTTAACCATTCAAACAAACAGAAAGAAAAAACAAAATGAACAAAATATACCGCATCATTTGGAATTCGGCCCTCAATGCCTGGGTAGTCGTATCCGAACTCACCCGCAACCACACCAAACGCGCCTCCGCGACGGCGGCGGTTGCCGTATTGGCGACCCTCTTGTCCGCAACGGCACAGGCGAGCACCAACGGTTCGGGGGGGGGTACCGTACCGGATACCGAATTTAACCCTGATAACCCAAGTTTTACAGATGATTATCAAACAGAGGATGAAAGTGGTAACTCTAATTACAAGTTTGGTCTTGTTGTTGTGGATAAGAATGGAACGACAAAAACTGACTTTGGTAACACTGATGACGAACAGGGACAACGCACCATCTCAGTAGAAGCATCTGAATCCTCAACGGCTCGCCCCAAGCTGAAAAGCAGCTACCTCTACCTCCGCGAAAACGGCGGGATTGAAATCGACCAAGAAGGACGTTCCGCCAAATTCAAAGTAAAAGCAGGCAACGGCTTGAAGATTGACACCACCACCGACAAACTCGTTGCCGATACCGTTACCCTTACCGTTACCAACGGCAAAGTAACCGCCCCTACAACAGAAGAAGACAAGAAAAAACTCGTCAACGCCGACGGTTTAACGACCGCGTTAAACGAATTAGGCTGGCAGCTTAAAACCACCAATGGTACTGCCGCAGCCGGCACTAACGCGACCTCGACCGTCAAAAGCGGCGACGAAGTAGAATTTAAAGGCGAAGACGGCGTTACCGTAACTTCAACAACTGATACATCTACCGGCAAACACACCGTTACCATCAAAGCCGCCCAAACCCAAGGCGCAAACACAGGCGGCTCTTGGAAAATCACCGCCGGTAAAGAAGGCACGGGCGAAACCGATCCGGCAAACAACACAACCGAAGAGACTGTAAACACAAACGAAAAAGTAACCTTCAAAGCCGGCGACAACCTGAAAATCAAACAAAACGGCAAAGACTTTACCTACTCGCTGAAAAAAGAGCTGAAAGACCTGACCAGCGTAGAGTTTAAAGACGCAAACGGCGGAACAGGCAGCGCAAGCACCAAAATTAACAAAAACGGCTTAACCATCACGCCGGCAGGCACAGGTGCGCCTAACGCAAACACAATCAGCGTAACCACATCAGGTATTAGTGCAGGTAACAAAGAAATTACCAATGTTAAGAGTGGTTTGACTAAATACAATGGCAATAATAATGACGCTAAGAAAGACTTGGTTGATTTAAGCAGCCTGACAAACACCGCAACCGTCGGTGCAACAAATAATGGTTTAGCCAACAAAGCCGCAACCGTAGGCGATTTAGCGGGCTTGGGCTGGGTGCTTTCATCTGATAAAACCACAGATGATAATGCTAACAAACAATTCCACGCTGCCGTTAAAAACGCAACGGAAGTTGAATTTGTCGGCAAAAACGGCGCAACTGTGTCCGCAAAAACCACAAACGGCAAACACACCATTACCATTGATGTGGCAGAAACCAAAGTTGGCGACGGTCTTGAAAAAGGTACGGACGGCACGATTAAGCTGAAAACAAAAGCAGGCAATGACAATTTATTGACTGTAGATGCTGACGGCGCGTCTGTTACCAAAGGCAGCTTTGAAGTTGTTAAGACTGATGCTTCTGAGGCTAATCGCGGTAAAGTAACCGTGAGTGGTGTAACAGACCTTGCAAACGCGAGTGATGCTGACAAGAAAAAAGTTGCCACAGTGGTTGATGTTGCTAAAGCAATCAACGATGCCGCAACTTTCGTGAAAGTGGAAAGTGATGACACTGAAATTGATGATACTCAAGCGGCTGACAATAAAGAGCAAGATCTCAAAGCAGGCGACACTTTAACCTTAAAAGCGGGTAAAAACTTAAAAGTTAAACGTAATGGTAAAAATGTAACCTTCGCTTTAGCAAAAGACCTTGATGTGAAAACTGCGACAGTGAGTGATAAGCTGTCTATTGGTTCTACTAATAAGGTCGATATTACCAGTGATGCAAATGGCTTGAACTTCGCGAAACCGGGTACGAATGGTCAAAACGGCAATGTCCACTTAAACGGTATTGCTTCGACTTTGGATGACCCTCGTGTAGGTGGAAAAACTGCACACTTGGACAAAGCAATCAATGATGCAGAACGCAATCGTGCCGCAAGCGTGGGCGATGTATTAAATGCAGGTTGGAATATTCGCGGCGCAAAAACGATTGGTGGTGATGTTGATAATGTTGATTTTGTTTCACCTTATGACACCGTTGAATTTGTCGGGGGTGCGAATGCCAATGTGATCCTTGCTACCGATACGGCTCACAAAAAGACAACCGTCCGTGTGGATGTAACGGGCTTGCCGGTCCAATATGTTACGGAAGACGACAAAACCGTTGTGAAAGTAGGCAACAAGTATTACGAAGCCAAAGATGACAGTTCGGCGGATATGGCTAAACAAGTCGAAAATGGCAAGCTGGCGAAAACCAAAGTGAAATTGGTATCGGCAAGCGGTAAAGATCCGGTGAAAATCAGCAATGTTGCGGACGGCACGGAAGATACCGATGCGGTCAGCTTTAAGCAGTTGAAAGCCTTGCAAGACCAAAAGGTTACTTTAACTGCGAGCAATGCTTATGCCAATGGCGGTGCAGATACCAACGACGGCAAGGCAACTCAAACTTTAAGTAATGGTTTGAATTTTAAATTTAAATCCGCAGACCGCGAGTTGTTGAAAATTAGTGCGGACGGCGACACGGTTACCTTTACGCCGAAAGAGGGTTCTGTTCAGGTTGGCGCAGACGGTAAGGCTACGATTCTGAATGGTACAAATTCTACTAACGGTTTGGTTGAGGCTGGAAAACTGGTTGAGAGCCTGAACAAACTGGGTTGGAAAGTCGGCACCGGCACTGACGGCACGGGAGCGACCGATGGCACATCCAACGATACTTTAGTGAAGTCGGGCGATAAAGTAACTTTGAAAGCCGGCGACAATCTGAAGGTCAAACAAGACGGTACAAACTTCACTTACGCGCTTAAAGATGAATTGACGGGCGTGAAGAGCGTGGAGTTTAAAGACGCAAACGGCGGTACGAACAGTGCAAGCACGAAGATTACCAAAGACGGCTTGACCTTTACGCCGGCAACCGGCGCGAATGGCGGTAATGCGACTGATGCCGATAAAGTTAAAATCGGTTCAGACGGCATCAGCGCGGGTAATAAAGCGGTTAAAAACGTTGTGAGCGGACTGAAGAAATTTGATCCTGCGAATCCGATTTTCGGTAAAGATTTAGATAACATCACTAAAAATGCCGATGATGCCTATACAGGCTTGACCAATTTGGATGAAAAAGGCGCGAATAATAATCCGACTGTTGCCGACAATACCGCCGCGACCGTGGGCGATTTGCGCGGCTTGGGCTGGGTCATTTCTGCGGACAAAACCACAGGCGGCTCAAAGGAATACAGCGCGCAAGTGCGTAACGCCAATGAAGTGAAATTCAAGAGCGGCAACGGTATCAATGTGTCCGGTAAAACATTGAATAACGGTACGCGTGAAATTACCTTTGAATTGGCTAAAGGCGAAGTGGTTAAATCGAATGAATTTACCGCACCCGATGGCACAAACTTGGTTAAAGTTGGCGAGAAGTATTACAGCAAAGAGGATATTGACCCGGCAACCGGTAAGCCTATGACAGATAAAACTGAAAAATATAAAGTTGAAAACGGCAAAGTCGTTTCTGCTGACGGCAGCGATACCGCTGTTACCCTAACCAACAAAGGTTCCGGCTATGTAACAGGTAACCAAGTGGCAGATGCGATTGCGAAATCTGGCTTTGAGCTTGGTTTGGCTGACGCGGCGGAAGCTGAAAAAGCCTTTGCGGAAAGCGCAAAAGACAAGCAATTGTCTAAAGATAAGGCGGAAACTGTAAATGCCAACGATAAAGTCCGTTTTGCCGACGGTAAAAATACCAAAGTGAGCGCGGCAACGGTGGAAAGCACCGATGCAAACGGCGAAAAAGTAACCACAACCTTTGTGAAAACCGATGTGGAATTGCCTTTAACGCAAATCTACAACACCGATGCAAGCGGTAAGAAAATCACTAAAGTTGTCACAAATGGTCAAACTAAATGGTATGAACTGAAAGATGACGGTACGGCTGATACGAGCAAAGAAGTTACCCTCGGTAACGTGGATTCAGACGGCAAGAAAGTTGTGAAAGACAACGATAAATGGTATCACGCCAAAGCTGACGGTACTGCGGATACATCAACACAAGCGGTTGATGATTCAAAAGTTTCTACCGATGAAAAACACGTTGTCCGCCTTGATCCGAACAATCAGTCGAACGGCAAAGGCGTGGTCATTGACAATGTGGCTAATGGCGATATTTCGCCAACCAGCAAACAGGCGGTAAACGGCAGCCAGATTTTCGCATTGACCGGCAACAAAACACCGAATATCACGAGTATCACGGTAGATAAGGATGGTAAAACGGTAAACGTCGGCACAGCCGGAAACGCGAACGATACCAACAAAACGTATCACAACGTCGTGGTGGGCGAAGACGGTAAAACCCCGTTATTGACCACTTATAATGTGGAAGGCAGAAAAGAAGTGATCACCAATTCGGTAGTCGAAGCCATCTACAATATGAATGAGCAAGGGATTAAGTTCTTCCACTCCAACGACGGCAAAGCGACTAGCAGAATCGAACGAAGCAATGAAATCGATTCCAGCGCAAGCGGCAAATACGCGACGGCAATCGGCGCGAAAGCCGATGCGGCAGGCGAAAATGCCATTGCTTTCGGCTACGGCTCAAAAGCATTGCGCGATAACACAGTGGCGATTGGTACGGGCAACGTTGTGAATGCGGAAAAATCCGGCGCATTCGGCGATCCGAACTACATCGAAGATGGTGCAAGCGGCAGCTACGCTTTCGGTAACGATAACCGTATTACTTCTAAAAACACTTTTGTGTTGGGTAATAGTGTTAATGCGAAACGTGGTGCAGATGGCAATGTGCTGACTGAAGAAAAAGAAATTATTGGAAAGGACGGCAATAAGACAACGGAAAAAGTACCGCAAGCCTTAGGTAAAACCGTAGAAAATTCCGTTTATCTCGGTAATGCTTCGACCGCGACAGAAAATCCGGGCAGCAACCTGAAATCCGACGGCACGGCGGGTAATACCACAACCGCCGGTGCAACGGGTACGGTAAACGGCTTTGCCGGCGCGACGGCGCACGGTGCGGTTTCTGTCGGCGCGAGCGGCGAAGAAAGACGTATCCAAAACGTTGCGGCAGGCGAAATTTCCGCCACTTCCACCGATGCGATTAACGGCAGCCAGCTGTATGCGGCAACCAAAGGCATCGCCGATCAGGCCGTCGGTATGGTCAGGGCGTTGAAACGCGAATTGGAAGGCGTTGCCGCCGGTGCGAATGCCGCAGCCGCCTTGCCGCAATCGTACCTGCCCGGAAAATCGATGATTTCCGCCGCAACGGGCGCATACGGTTCGACAGGCGCACTCGCCGTCGGCTACTCCAGCATCAGCGACAACGGCAAATGGGTGGTCAAAGGCCAGCTCAACATCAATACCCGAAGCAAAGCCGGCGGCGGTGTCGGCGTGGGCTATATCTGGTAACAACCACGAAGCGTTGAAAAATGCCGTCTGAAAGGCTTTCAGACGGCATTTTTATTGCCCCGTCCGATGGTTCGCAACGGGAAAACCGTATCGCATAACGGGCGGATGTGTATTTTAGAGGGTGCGGGACAAGTGTGCAGGGTAAGGCGTAGCAACTGTATTTTTTACCCCGTCGGGCAAAAATACCAAAACTCAAGTCAAGCCGTTCGGAGGCGGCTCAAAAAAACGGTACTTCGCAGCAGAAGTACCGTTTATCGGGATTTCAGGTTTTATTCTTCGGGACGTTCGCCGTCGGTTTCGTCCTGCGTCCCTTCGGTGATGTGCATTTCTACGCCGTTGAGGGCGCGGATTTTTGCGTCGATTTCGTCGGCAATTTCGGGGTTTTCTTTCAGCCAGACGCGGACGTTGTCTTTGCCCTGACCGATTTTCGCGCCGTTGTAGCTGTACCACGCGCCGGATTTGTTGATGATGTCGTTTTTCACGCCGATGTCGATCAATTCGCCTTCCCAACTGATGCCTTCTCCGTAGAGGATGTCAAACTCTGCCTGACGGAACGGGGGGGCGACTTTGTTTTTGATGACTTTGACGCGGGTTTCGTTGCCCAATACTTCTTCGCCTTTTTTGATGGATCCGGTGCGGCGGATGTCGAGGCGGACGGAAGAATAGAATTTCAGCGCGTTGCCGCCGGTGGTGGTTTCGGGGCTGCCGAACATCACGCCGATCTTCATGCGGATTTGGTTGATGAATACGACCAGGGTATTGGTTTTTTTGATGTGTCCGGTCAGTTTGCGCAAAGCCTGGCTCATCAGCCGCGCCTGCAGTCCGACGTGGCTGTCCCCCATATCGCCTTCGATTTCGGCTTTGGGGACGAGTGCGGCTACGGAATCGACGACTACCATATCTATGCCGCCCGAACGGACGAGTGTGTCGCAGATTTCCAATGCCTGTTCGCCGGTATCGGGCTGGGACAGGTAAAGCTCTTCGACTTTTACGCCGAGTTTGCGGGCGTAAACGGGATCGAAGGCGTGTTCGGCATCGACAAAGGCGCACACGCCGCCGTTTTTCTGGCATTGGGCGACGGCTTCGAGGCAGAGTGTGGTTTTGCCGGAGGATTCGGGGCCGAAGATTTCGACGATGCGCCCGCGCGGCAGGCCGCCGACTCCGAGGGCGAGGTCTAATCCGAGCGATCCGGTGGAAATGACTTCGAGGTTTTCTTCCTGCTGGCTGCCGTCCATTTTCATGATGGCGCCTTTGCCGAAACTTTTTTCGATTTGCGCCAAGGCGGCGGCAAGGGCTTTGCTTTTGTCGTCTGACATTGGGGTTACTCCGGAACAAATGCGGTATGTAATGTGCGGCACAGTCGGGCTGCGGCGCGGAATGTGATGGGCGGCTATTATCGCATGTTTCCCTTTTGGGGACTACCGTCCGCTTCGGCACAAATGCCGTCTGAAACGGTTCAGACGGCATTCGGGAAGCGTGCGTCAGGCGATTTCGAGCCACATGACCTGATAGGGCTGAAGCGTCAAATCCTGATTCAGGCTGACAGTTTTGCCGCCGATGAGGTCGTGCGCCTTGAAGGGCATGGCTTGCAGGGTATGCGCGGTAACGGTTTGCGGATATTCGCTGAAGTTGCCGAATGCCAAAAGCGCGTTGTTGCGGATGTAGCCGATGATGTGCTTGTTGTTGGTGTTGAAGGTAACCAGCCTGCCGCCGTCAAAACGGGGATTGTTTTGGCGGATGTCTATCATATGGCGCAAGCCCTGATAGATTTGCCCGGCTGTGGTCGACAGATCGTTGCGTTGCGCGTACAGGGCTTCGTTATAACGCGGACGGTGCGCCCAACGGCTGTCGTCGCTTTTGTTGCTGTCTTGCGCCCAGCCGTCGTCGTTGGGCGTGCCGACTTCGTCGCCGAGGTAAATCAGGGGCAGCCCGCCGGTACTCAATGCGATGCTGTACAGAAGTTTGATGCGGCTGACGGCGTGGGGGTCATTTTGAGCCAAGCCTGCCAATGCGGCGGACGTACCGCTGACGCGGCAGTCGCCCGTGTTGGGGTTGTATTGGAAGGGTACGCCGCGCGCGAAGCTGCCGTCGAAACGGTTGACGAAGAAGCGGTTGAGGAATTGGCGGTGGTCGTAGCCGCTTATGCCCAGATATGCCGCATCTTCGTCGGCAAACGTCCAGCCGATGTCGTCGTGGCTGCGGACGTAGTTGACCCAGGCGGTATGCTCGGGCAGGTTGTGGCGGTAGGTCAGTGCCTGATGGAGCAGGTTGACTTCGCGCGTGGCAAGGGTGTTCCACAACAATGCCATTTGCAGGGGGTTGTAACCGATTTGGCATTCGTCCTGCCCGATGTATTGGACGACTTGGTCGGGGTGGACGATGGCTTCGGATTTAAAGAACACGGCGGGCGCGGCGATACGCATAACGGCATTGAACGCGCGGATGAGGGCGTGCGCCTGCGGCAGGTTTTCGCAGCTTGTCCCCATCTGTTTCCAAATAAAGGCAACGGCATCCATACGCAGGATGTCAACGCCCAAGTTGGCAAGGAACAGCATTTCGCCCGCCATTGCGCGGAATACCCACGGATTGCTGTAATTCAAGTCCCATTGGAAGGAATTGAACGTCGTCCACACCCAGCGTCCGTCTTCCAGTTGCGAGAAGCCGCCCGGGTGCTGGTCGGGGAAGATTTCACGCAAGGTGCGGTCGTATTGGTCGGGCATCCGGCGGTCGGGGAAAATATAGTAGAAATTGTCGAACAGCGGGTCGCCGTCGGCGCAGCGTTGCGCCCATTCGTGTTCGTTGGAGGTGTGGTTGAAGATGAAATCGACGACGGCGGAAATGCCGGCTTCGTGCAGCGCGGCAATGACTTCGCGCAAGTCGCCTATCGTGCCCAGTGCCGGATTGACATCGCGGTAGCTGCTGACGGCATAGCCGCCGTCGCTTTTGCCTTCGGGACATTTAAACAGCGGCATCAGGTGCAGATAAGTCAAACCAAGCTCTTGAAAATAAGGGATTTTGGCTTTCAAGCCCTTCAAATCGCCTGCGAACAGATCGACATAGCACACGCCGCCGACCTGTTTGTTGGACAAAATCCAATCGGGGTTGTTTTCGCGTTCGATGTCAATGTTTTTCAGGGACACGCTGCGTTGGGAATAGCTCTGCCACGCCTGCGCCAGCAGCATTTCCAGCATAGGCAGCAGGGCTTCGTTGTTGCCGTACACGCTGTCGAGTTCGTTCATCAGTTTGGGGAAATGGGTATCCATACGGCGCGAAAACTGCCGCCAGTCTTCCGATTTTTCGATACCGGCACGCTGTTCGGGCGTGTAGATGTCCAAGATGCGCGTTTTGAGGTGCTGTAAAATCAAACCGACTTGCTGCGTGGGGGTCAACATAATGCCTGCTCCGATTCTGAAATTTCCGACCGGCGGTCCGCCGCCGTATCCTGCACGCGCCGTGTAGGGCGTGTCGTGCAATCATACTGCAAGAACTGCGAACTGACTAGAAAAGACAGGGTTTGTGCCAAGTCTGCATTCCGATATGCGGATGCTGCTTGATTCATATCAAGCCGGCCGCACAGAAATGCCGTCTGAAACATTGCCTGCGCCTTTGCTATAATTGCGTCTTTACCGTTCCCTTCAGCCGCAACAACCGCCATGCACACCAGCCTTACCGTCAAAAATACCGTTATCGGAAGCGGACGCACCAAAATCGCCGTGCCGCTTGTCGCCCGCGATGCCGCCGAACTTTCCGCCGTACTTGACCAAATCACAAAGCTGCCCTTCGATATTGCGGAGTTCCGCGCCGATTTTTTGGAATGCGCGGGCAGCATCGGCGAAGTATTGCGCCACACGCAGACCGTCCGCGACGCGCTGCCCGGCAAACCGCTGCTGTTTACGTTCAGACGGCATGGCGAAGGCGGCGCGTTCCCGTGTTCGGACGGTTATTATTTTGAACTGCTCGACGCGCTGATCGAAAGCCGCCTGCCCGACATTATCGATATCGAGCTGTTTGCCGGCGAAACCGCCGTCCGGCGCGCCGTGGCAAATGCTCAAAAAAACGGCATCGCCGCCCTGCTCTGCAATCATGAGTTCCACCGCACGCCGCCGCAAGAAGAAATCGTATGCCGTCTGAAACAGATGGAGGACTGCGGCGCGGACATCTGCAAAATTGCGGTAATGCCGCAAAGCGCGGAAGATGTTCTGACTTTGCTTTCCGCCACGCTCAAAGCGAAACAGCTTGTCGCCAAACCGATTGTTACGATGTCGATGGGGCAGACGGGTGCGGTCAGCCGGCTTGCCGGACAGGTGTTCGGCTCAAGCATCGCGTTCGGTTCGGGAACGCAAAACTCCGCGCCGGGGCAAATCGGCGTATCCGCCCTCCGTGCGGCACTCGACTGCCTCGAAAGCGGCGCAGACTGATTTCAGACGGCATCAAAACATGATGAAACTCAATCCCCAACAGCTCGAAGCCGTCCGCTACCTCGGCGGCCCCCTGCTCGTCCTTGCCGGCGCAGGCAGCGGAAAAACAGGTGTGATTACGCAAAAAATCAAGCATTTGATTGTATCATCACGTTACCAACCCCATGAAATTGCAGCTATTACTTTTACTAATAAAGCCGCAAAAGAAATGAGGGAACGTATCAGTTTAATGCTATCAAAAGGTCAAGCTAAACGAATAATAATCTGCACTTTCCATGCTTTGGGCATAAAGATTTTGCGCGAAGAGGCGAACCATATCGGTTACAAAAAAAACTTCTCCATTCTCGATGCCGGAGACTGCGCGGAAATCATCGATGAACTTTTGGGCGGCACGGGAAAAGAAGCCTTATTCAAAGCGCAGCACCAGATTTCCCTGTGGAAAAACGATTTAAAAACGCCTGAAGATGTCGTTCAGACGGCCTCTAATGTGTGGGAACAACAGATCGCGCGCGTGTATGCAAGTTATCAGGAAACGCTCAAAAGCTATCAGGCTGTGGACTTCGACGACTTAATCCGTCTGCCCTCCGTACTGTTGCAGCAAAACAGCGAAGTGCGCAACAAATGGCAGCGGCGGCTGCGTTATCTGTTAGTTGACGAATGCCAAGATACGAATACCTGCCAATTTGCGCTGATGAAACTCTTGACCGGTGCGGAAGGGATGTTTACCGCCGTCGGCGACGACGACCAGTCCATCTACGCATGGCGCGGCGCAAACATGGAAAACCTGCGCAAAATGCAGGAAAACTATCCGCAGATGAAGGTCATCAAATTGGAGCAAAACTACCGCTCCACCGAGCGGATTCTTAAAATCGCCAACAAAGTCATCGAAAACAACCCCAAACTATTTACCAAAAAACTTTGGTCGCAATTGGGCGAAGGTGAGCCCGTCAAAGTCGTTGCCTGCCAAAACGAGCAACACGAAGCCGACTGGGTCGTCAGCCAAATCGTCAAACAAAAACTCATCGGCGGCGACAAAACCCAATATGCCGATTTCGCCGTGTTATACCGCGGAAAGCATCAGGCGAGGATTTTCGAAGAAGCATTGCGCAGCGCGCGCATCCCCTACCGGCTCTCCGGTGGACAAAGCTTTTTCGACAAAGCCGAAATCAAAGACGTGTTGTCTTATGTGCGGCTGCTTGCCAACCCCAACGACGATCCCGCCTTTCTGCGTGCCATTACCACGCCCAAACGCGGCATCGGCGACGTAACGCTGGGCAAACTCAACGCCTACGCGTACGAACACGAATGCAGCCTGTATGAAGCCGCACAAAACGAAGAGGCCCTTGCCACACTGAACAATACCAACCGCCAACACCTGCAAGCCTTTATGGATATGTTCGGCAACTACCGCGCCAAAGCCGAAACCGCCGAGGCAGGCGAACTCATCAACAGCCTGCTCGAAGAAATCGGCTACGAAAACCATTTGATGCAAAACGAGGAAGGCAAAGCCGGCGAAATCAAATGGCGCAACGTCGGCGAGTTGGTATCGTGGTTTGCACGAAAAGAAGAAGGGGACGGCAAAAACATCATCGAACTCGCCCAAACCGTCACCTTGATGAGACTTTTGGAGAGAAAAGACGAGGAGGAAGCCGATGCCGTCTCGCTATCCACGCTACACGCCGCCAAAGGTTTGGAGTATCCGTATGTTTTCCTTGTCGGTTGTGAAGAAGGTGTTTTGCCGCACAACGACAGCATCGAAGAAGGCAACGTCGAAGAAGAACGCCGCCTGATGTACGTCGGCATCACCCGCGCCAAACGCCAACTCACACTGACTCACTGCCTCAAACGCAAAAAACAAGGCACATGGCAGTTCCCCGAACCCAGCCGATTCATAGACGAAATGCCGCAGGAAGATTTGAAAATCCTGGGGCGCAAAGGCGGCGAGCCGATTGTCAGCAAGGAAGAAGGCAGACGCAACCTCGCCGATATAATCGGAAGGCTCGACAGCATGAAAAAAGGCGGCCCGGCGGATTAAACCGATGCCGCGATGCCGTCTGAAAACCGTTCAGACGGCATATTTTTGAACGGCGCGCGGCAAGCGGTTTACGCCCACAAGCCCTGCTGCTGGTTTTTCGGCACAAGATGTCCCACGCCGATACCGATGAGGCGGAACGCGTCTTCCGTCTGCGGCGGGACGCGCTTCGTCAACATTTGCGCCGCCTGAAGCAGGGAGGCGCAGTCGGGCAATACGGAGGAATAAGTCAGCGTGCGCGTGATGATGCGGAAATCGTAGGTCTTCAGCTTGAGCGTTACGCTTTGGGCTTCGACGTTTTTGCGCGTGATTTGCCGCCACAAGTCTTCGGCAAGATGGGGTAGGTGTCCGGCAGCCTGCTCCAGCGGCAGGTCTTCGGGCAGGGTGATTTCTGTGGAGATTTGGAGGCGTTCGCGTTCGGCTTTGACGGGGCGTTCGTCCGTACCGCGCGCCAAATCATAGAGGCGGTAGCCGTAGCGTCCGAAATGGTTTAAGAGCTCGCCGCGCTCGAAACGGCGCAAGTCGCCCGCCGTCTGCATACCCAGCGACTGCATTTTTTTCAACGTGACTTTGCCCACTCCGGGGATTTTGCCCAAAGGCAGGGTTTCCAAAAATGCCATGACTTTGTGCGGCGGCAACACAAACTGCCCGTTCGGCTTGCGCCAGTCCGACGCGATTTTCGCCAGAAATTTGTTCGGCGCGATGCCTGCGGATGCGGTCAAACCCGTTTCCGCAAAAATGGCGGCACGGATTTCTTTGGCAACTTCGCTGGCGTAAGGGATGTTTTTGAAATTACGGGTAACGTCAAGATAGGCTTCGTCTAGCGACAGAGGTTCGATTAAATCGGTATAACGCCTGAATACGGCGTGAATCTGCGCGGAAACCTGACGGTACAAGTCGAAATGCGGCGGCACATACACCGCTTGCGGACACAGCCTTTTCGCCGTTGCCACCGACATCGCGGAATGCAGCCCGAACTGCCGCGCCTCATACGATGCGGCGCAAATCACCGAACGCGCACCCTCCCACGCCACGACCACGGGCAGCCCTTTCAAATGCGGCTGCTCGCGCAGTTCCACCGATGCGTAGAACGCGTCCATGTCGATATGGATGATTTTGCGTGAAGGCATATGTCTATACATAATATAATGCATCCATTCGATAAAGCAAAGCCCCGAAGTGGCAGCTTCGGGGGCTTATCGGATAGAAAGGAGGCTTGAAGAAATGGCGAAAGTTATTTTATTCCTGTTTCTTTTGTTAGTTTGCGCACCAGCCTACTAATGAAAAACTGAAATAACAAGGGGTGGCAGAACACCGCGCCCCTTTCGCCAACCTTTCTACAAGCCATTTTACTACAATAGTTTTAAAAATCAAGGATTACCTATGGTTGATGAAAAACTGGCCGAATACCGCAAACGGGCGGCAGCCAAGCGGACGATAAAAAATGTCTCTTTTAACAACGAAGCCGAGAAAGATTTACTTGAGTTTGCAAATAAAGTTGATTTTTCCCAATGGGTTAAAGAACAAATCCGAAAAGAGTTTAAAAATCGGCTCAAGTAACATAAATGCCGTCTGAACAGGGATTCAGACGGCATTTTTCTTTGATTTTATCGGAGGTAAGGCTTGACTTTTTCGTAACAACGAAATATAATACAACCATTCAGAAAGCACTTAGCCCCGAGAGGCGGCAACCAATCGGGGCAAGTTAAGTCTGAATGGAAAGGAGCAGCAAAATGAATTGGAAACTGTTTATATTGCTGATAATTTTTCTGATTGCAAACTGTTCGGGGATGTAATTAGAAAATAGCTTTTAAACAAAGGGGTGGCAGAACACCGCGCCCCTTCCGATTCAAACCTGCTGCCATTTTAACGCATTCCGATAAAAAATCAAGGAGCATACCTATGGAAGAAGACAAAATAGCCGAATCAAAAAAGAGATACGAAAAGGAAAAGCGGGCGCATCGCGGCGTTTCATTTAACCGCAATACCGAACAAGAGTTATTGGATTTTGTAGATAAAGTTAACTTCTCCCAATGGGTTAAAGAGAAAATCCGCGAAGAGATGCAAAAATAGGGTGTTGGAAACAGGCAAACGGATAACGGCATATTGCCTGATTGCCATTCAAATACAGGAAATGCGGAAAAAAACACCCGAATTGGCTATAATCCCCACAAACACACTCAAGGACAACAACATGGCAGCCTCGCCCGAAGCAAAATTCACTGAAGAAAAGATTTTGTGGGTCAAACACCACACACCGAAACTCATCACTTTCGCCATCAGCCGTCCCGAATCCTACCGCTTTAAAGCGGGACAGTTCTCCCGACTCGGTTTCTACGAAGGTGAAGGCTTTATTTGGCGCGCCTATTCCGTCGTTTCCGCAGAATATACCGACACGCTCGAATATTTTGCCGTACTCATCCAAGACGGTCCCATGTCGGCCCGTTTCGCCAAAATGCGGCAGGGCGACACCATCCTGCTCGATAAAAATGCCACCGGCTTCCTCCTGCCCGAACGCTTCCCTGACGGCAAGGATTTGGTGATGCTTTGCACCGGCTCGGGCATCGCCCCCTTCCTTTCCATTCTCGAACAACCCGAAATTTGGCAACGTTTCGATACTGTCAGCCTGATACACTCCGTTTCCTTCTCGGAAGAACTGATTTTCAACAGCCGCCTCGCTGCCCTTTCCGAACACCCTCTGGTCGGCGAATACCTGCACAAATTCCGTTTCGTCCCCGTAACCACCCGCGCCACCAATCCCAACGGATTGGGCGGAAAACGCATTCCCGAACTCTTAAAAAACGGCAGCCTCGAACAGGCGCTGCATACCAAGTTCACGCCCGAATCCACACGGTTTATGATTTGCGGCAACCCGGAAATGGTCAAAGACACCTTCCAAACGCTGCTCGATATGGGTTACGCCATGCACCGCAACCGCGTCCCCGGTCAAATCATGATGGAAAACGGTTTTTGAAAAATTACCCTACCCCCCCGCACAAAACAAGTCCTCACCCAAATATGGGACTACGCCGTCCGGCGCGGCATCATTACCGACGAACGCCGCAACCACGCCGCCCCTTGCCGAACAAAAGCCAAACCCCGCAAAAACAAAAAACCGCCTAAAAAAATTTCAGACGGCATTCTGCCATCCGACAAGCGGCGGCAACCGCCAAAAACGAAAGGAAATACAATGAACACAATCGAACAAGAAATGAAACGCGCCGGGTTAAGAGAAATAGATGCCGAAATCGCCAAAATCATTGCCGACGCGCACAAAATCAACGCCGAATCGGTAAAAATAGCCCAAGAATCCCGATGGTATCCCATGATGGCGGCAACCGGGCTGGTTACCGCCATCGCCTCCGTGTTGGCACTGATATTCAAATTTGCCTGACCACAAGCCCCGCGAGGGGCTTTATCCCTCAACAAAATGAACAGAGCCGCACTATTCAACCGCTGCCCCGAATGGATTATCGGGCAAGACGGGGCAAGCCGTTTCATTACCCATTGCCGCCATCCCCGTCTGATTGCCACAATCCACAGGCAGGCAGACGGCGAATGCCCGGGCGGGCATTACCGCCATTCCGAAAACGGCATCACCCTTTACGATTTTATTTTTTTCGACGGCAAACCGGCAGACAAAGCCCGATTTGCCGCCGTCCTTACCGAAACCTGCCACTATGAAGCCGAACCCGATACCGAAACGCGGCGGGCCGATATGCCTCTGGAAAAATGGCGGCAGTTCCTCGATTGGATAGAAAAAACAAATGCCGTCTGAAGCCTTCAGAGTGCGAAGCCTGCCCGTAGGGTGCAGCATTTTTTACCGACCCCAAACCTAAAAACCGCAACCAAGACCCACGCCGCCTGCCCCGACCCAGCCGCCACACCAAAACGAACCCGCCCTGCCCGTCCGATGCCTCGGGACGGACGGGCAAACCGACACGGCACGAAAATCGCGTCGGCAAAGATGCCGTCTGAAGCCTTCAGACGGCATTTTCGGGTACATTATCTGCAAACGGCAGCACACCTGCACAAACCGATTAGGCAATCAATACGAACGGCTATTTACATACTTACCGGCTTTCACCAACCGGTATCGATTTAACCGATTTCCTTAATATTTTTCCTGTCCGTTTTAAACTTCGCCTTAAACGCATCCGGTAAATCTTTATCGAAATACCAAAGCCCGTCATCCATTTCCAATGCGCCGCCCATTCCATGCAGAACAACTTTTTCCCCCGTTAAAGGATCGGTTTCGGTAATTTTCACCTCATGCATTTTTCCCCAATCCAAAACAGGCAACTTGTGTGCAAACGCCAAAACCTGTTCGTCGGAACGGCCGCACGCCTTATCGCATCGGCCTGAAACATATACGGGACAAGGCTCATCCTCTGCATAACCGTCCGGCAGGATACCGGCTGCGGCAGGACACAATCCGTATGTTTCCGCCCACGACGACAAAGCCCGTCTCGCCGCCTTTTTATTGGCAAATAATCCGGTAGGTGGATTATCCGTCACACCGTTTTTCAAAGCCGCTGTTTTCGCATTCAACATGCCGTCTGAACCTTTTTCAAACCTGACCGTCGTAAATGTTTTCAGCAGATTTTTGGCAGATACGTAACAATCCGCCCCATAATGCCCGACCAATTCCGCTTTAACCTTATGTGCATGCAGCCTGCCCAATGCGGGAAAAAACCGAACCTCCTCCGTATTGCACCAATCAAACGGGGCTTTCCCGGAATCCAATAAAGCCGAAACCTCGCTATATACCCGTTCAAACGTACCGATGTAATTTACTTTCCCTCCGCCGTCTAAACAAGCCAGCACCCCCATACCGTCAGGCAAACCGTACAACTGTTCCCTCAACCGTTCGGGCAGCGCGGCAGGCAGCGGTTTCGGATTCATCAAACGGAAACACTGCCTGATCCATGCCTCAACCCCATGTTCCGACAGGCTGTATTCCAAATAATCACACAATGCCGACACATCCGCCATCGCACGATGCCTGTCTTCCACAACAATCCCCAACCTTTCGATGATAGTGTCCAGGCTGTGCTTGTAAAATTGAGGATACAGACACCGGGACAGCTGCACACTGCACAAAGCAGGCGATGAGAATCCGATACCCGCACGATGAAACTCATGCTTTAGAAACGTATAGTCGAAACGGCTGTTATGTGCAATCAACACGCACCCCTTCAATACCGAAAACACCTCATCGGCAATTTCAGCAAACACGGGAGCGTCGGTAACCATGCCGTCTGAAATACCCGTCAGCTCCGCCACAAACTGCGGAATAGGTTTTTGAGGATTAACCAGCCACTCATGCCTCACCACCCTTCCCTGCTCAAACTTGACCAAAGCCACTTCAGTTACCCTGTCTTCATACAGATTGCCGCCCGTCGATTCCAAATCAACCACGGCAACAGGCATTCCAAACCGTAAAAATACCTTTTCCAGCAAGGGCCAGCGAGAAGCAACAATCATTTTATTCTCTTTAAATTCAAACAACAAACCGATATTTTACACTTTTAAGGCATTTCATCCAACAAAACAATTGACAGAATCCGATGATTACCCTAAAATTCAAATCTTTCTTGCAGCGCACCCGTAGCTCAGTTGGATAGAGTATCTGGCTACGAACCAGAGGGTCGGGCGTTCGAATCGCTCCGGGTGCGCCAGTAAGAAAATACAATATGCGCCCATCGTCTAGCGGTTAGGACATCGCCCTTTCACGGCGGTAACCGGGGTTCGATTCCCCGTGGGCGTGCCAAATTCCAAATCCCCGAGATTATCTCTCGGGGATTTTTTATTGCCTCGGCAACTCGTTACCATAGTTAAAATTTAACAAGCACTATTTTCACTTTTTATCCTTTCCTACAACTTCGAATTTACGTATTCACATAAATTTATATTTTCTACAATTTCAATACTATCCAATTATTGCTTATTCATTTTTCTTATAGTAACTGGGATATAGAGGGTATTCAAATAAACCATCATCAATCATTTTCTCAATCTTCGCCGGCAAATCAACTTTATATACTTTGTTATAAATAGCTGTGCTTAAACATTCAAATCCGCCTCCCGAAGAAGCATCACCTAAAAAATTTTGAATTGCTTCTATATCGGGATAATGATCAGGATTATGTAGATAACGCATATATTCCTCTAAAACTCGTCTAATGTATAGAAAGTCTTTCAGGTTCATTGTTATTTTTTCCTTATCAGAAATAGCATCTAATCCATATTCAACGATATCTTTTATACTTGTATATTCTATCATCATCTTTACCTACCCCCTTCATCAGAATCTCAGACGTAATCGAATCATATTCAAACCTTTGCCGTGCAAACCGATATCCCATAACCGGATGCGGTGTCCGTCCAACATTTTACCCGATTGAAACACCTGATATATTGCACCCCATCAACGTGGCATTACTTTTCTTAACAATCCCCTTTGACAGCAACTGACTGGCTTTTTTATGCCATCATCAAATTTAATATTTTCTCTCCCGATTGAAACAGGCGTAACAGAATATGCCCGAAGCTCCGGCTGCTTTCTTGTTTACCGCCGCGATATTTAGAGTATAATACCAAATTTGAGCAATGGTTCTAAAACAGTTAGGGCCATTTTTCATGAGCCTGACTGATTCGTATATACGGAGAAACTGATGCAGAATATTTTTGACCCTTTGATTATTCGTGGAAAATCCCTTATTCCCATCGTACAGGGCGGTATGGGGGTCGGTGTTTCCGCATCAGGTTTATCCAGCGCGGTGGCGCGTGAAAACGGTATCGGAACGATTGCCAGTGTAGATTTACGCCACCTTCACGAAGACCTGCTCGCCGAATCCCAAATCAATCCGAGCGAAGAGAAATATACGTCTTTGAACTGTACCGCATTAGACAGGGAAATCCAAAAAGCCAAAAGTGCTTCAGAGGGGAAAGGTCTGATTGCGGTCAACGTGATGAAGGCGGTCAAAGACCATGCCGCGTATGTCCGCCAGGCTTGCGAATCAGGGGCGGATGCAGTCGTGATGGGTGCCGGCCTGCCTTTAGACCTGCCGGAAATGACCGAGGGCTATCATAAAGATGTTGCCCTGCTTCCGATTCTATCCGAATCGCGCGGTATTAATATCGTCTTGAAACGTTGGATGAAAAAAGGCATATTGCCCGATGCGATTGTAGTCGAACATCCTGCCCATGCGGCCGGACATTTGGGTGCATCAACCGTTGAAGGCGTAAACGACGCTAAATTCGACTTTAAACGCGTGATTGAGGAAACGTTTGAAGTTTTCAAAAGTTTAGGGCTGGAAAGCGAAAAAATCCCGCTTATTCTTGCGGGAGGCATGGCAAATTTTGAAAAAGTCAAAACTGCCCTAAAGAACTGGGGAGCCTCCGCCGTTCAAATCGGTACCGCTTTTGCCGTTACCGAAGAAGGAGATGCACACCTTAACTTCAAGAAAACGCTTGCCGGTGCGGAAACTGAAAAAGTCGTCGAATTTATGTCTGTTGCCGGTTTGCCGGCACGCGGTGTCCGCACCAAATTCCTAGACAGCTATATCAGGCGCGAAGGCAAACTTCAGGCAAACGCCAAAGCCGACCTGCGCCGCTGTACCCAAGGTTTAAACTGCCTGACCAGCTGCGGTCTGCGCGACGGGCTTGCCAAAGCAGGGCAATTCTGTATTGATATCCAGCTTGCTGCCGCATTCCGTGGAGAAGTAGATAAAGGCCTGTTCTTCAGAGGTAAAGACCCGCTGCCCTTCGGTAATGCCATACGCACCGTCCGTGAGACGATACAATATCTGCTGACGGGGAGCGAACCTGTTGCAACGCTCGGACGCTGACATCAGGTAGGATCTGATTTGCAAACAAAATGCCGTCTGAAAGCCTTTCAGACGGCATTTTTCAGGTTGTGTTTCGGAATGGTGTCGAAAAAACGGAGAGAAATAAAAACGTTTTTATGTGAACAAAACGCCTTCCGCATTGTGTCAGGCATACAACACAAATGCCGTCTGAAGCCCTTCAGACGGCATTTTTCAGGCTGCGTTTCGGAATGGTGTTAAAAAATAAACGAGATGAGATACATTTATTTTCGTCCGACAAATCAGACCATCACGCCGAATAATCAAACAATGCCTGCCCGACATTGCATATAACAAACCAATGCAATCTTAAAACACGGCTTTTTTATTTTCTTCCGGCATTATTGAAAAGTTTGTCCATCGGGGTCAGATCGACCGCATTGCCCTGGCTGGTAATCCATTTGTTCTCGACGCGCCACACGCCTGCCGCGTCCTCCACGCGCACATACCAGTGGTTGGTCGGCGGAAGGGTTTTGAACACCGCCTCATATTCCGCCCTGCCGTTCTGCACTCTGCCGACGGGCTTGAGGCTTACGGTTTGATCGTCCGCCTTGCGGGTCGGGTGCATCAGCAGCAGGTTCAAAGGCTGTTTGCCGTCAAATTCGCCGCTGACGAACACCTTTGCCGCATTCATATCGGGGGAAATGAGGACCTGTACCCCGATATGCCGTCTAACGGCTTCTTCATCCCGATGAAGCTGGATGTCGATATGCTTGCCGTCCTTATAATAATCGTCCGTAACCAAATCTGTCGCGTGCTGCTGTGCGACAAAAAACATGGCGACGCTGGCGATGACGACAAAAATCGGCCCCGCCATCAAGACCCACGGCCAGACGTGTTTGTACCAAGGCTTGATTGGAGTGTTTTGAGACACGGTTATTCTCCGATAAAGGTTGCGTCTTCTTCCAAAACAACCGGCTTGCCGTCTGATGCACCGCTTTCCCGGCATTGGAAGATAAACTCGATAGGATGACTGCCTTTGTCCGCGTATTCCGGAATGGTGGATACTTGGACGGGAAGGGTTACCGTTTCGCGCGGGGCAACCTTGATACCGCCTTCGGGCAGCCCGGTCAGGGCGATTTCGTCAAAGCCTTTGATACTTGCGCTAACCAACTGTTCTTTTTCGCTGTTGTTGATGATACGCAGGCTGTATGCGTTTTCCAGCCAGCCTTTGGCGTTTTCGCGCACCATTACGCCACGGTCTTTCAAAATATCGACTTCGACCATTTTGCGCGTGGACAAACCGACCAAAAAGGCGGCGATAACCACTGCCAACACCGCGCCGTAACCTGCCACGCGCGGTCTGAGCAGCCGTTTTTTAATGTCTTTTTCAGAATATTCGTGTTCCAGCGCGCTTTCGGTCGTATAACGGATTAATCCGCGCGGATAGCCCATTTTGTCCATAATCTCATCACACGCGTCGATACAGGCGGCGCAGCCGATACATTGGTATTGCAGACCGTTGCGGATGTCGATGCCGACAGGGCAGACTTGGACGCACATCGCACAGTTGATGCAGTCGCCCAAACCCGCCTCTTCCTTGTTGACCGTTTTCTTGCGGGCTCCGCGCGGTTCGCCGCGTTCCGCGTCATAAGAAACAATCAGCGTGTCCTTGTCGAACATCGCGCTTTGGAAACGTGCATACGGACACATATGCAGGCATACTTTTTCGCGCATAATATGGGCGAAGAAGAAGGTCATAAAGCCGTAAAACGCTGCGGCAAACACCGCGCCGCTACCTGCTGCTCCGGTGAATAAATCGGGAACGAACTGGCGGATAGGGACAAACCAGCCTGCAAACGTGATGCCCGTCCACGCGCAGACAAGGAAAATCAACAGGTATTTGGTGGCTTTGATGCGGATTTTGGTGAAATTCCACGGCGATTTTTCCAGTTTCAGCCGTTTGTTTCTATCGCCTTCGACCAGGTTGTCAATCCACAGCATAATTTCGGTATAAACCGTTTGCGGGCAGGAATAGCCGCACCACAGTCGCCCTGCAATCGTCGTCCACCAAAACAGCCCGAAGGCGCAAATCATCAGCAGCAGGGCAAGGTAAATCAAATCGCCCATCCCCAACGACAATCCGAAAATGAAGAAATGCCGTTCGGGGATATTGAAAACGACGGCCTGCCTGCCGCTCCAGTTGAACCACGGAATCACATAAAACACAAACTGCGTTGCCAACACTGCGGCGATACGCAATTTGGCGAACCGCCCTTCCGCCTTTTTGGGATGGATGCGTTCGCCTTCGGGATGGATTTGAATCACGCTGGCACGCGGATCGAATGTTTTTTTCGCTTTCGGTGCGGCTTTTGTTTTTTCGGACGGGCTGTGCTCGGGTTCCGGATTACCGGCTTGATTTTCCGTGGTCATGCTACGTTCCTTGATTTTTGATTAATGGTTTGTCCGTCGTGGCTACTGTTTTCTTTTCAGACGGCATTTTGCTTTTTTTGATGTCTTTACGTTTTGATATTTTCAGAAAATATATTTTTCTCAAAATACACTCTTGCTATTGTACAACTTTATGCACTTATTGATACGCAAAAAGATAAATATCCGAACAATACCGCCCCAAATGCACCTCCCCTTCACGGACAAAGCCATATATGCTGAAAACTTCCTTATTTGAATATAATTAAAAAACAACGGGTAAGAAATAAATAGGCAAATGACTGCAAAAAACGTCGATACCCCATCATAAACAAACACTATTTATTTAATAAATAATTTGTAACACTTTGTTTTCAAAAGTATAGAAACACCTTTCACATCCAAGCTGAAACCAATATCCCGATACCCGGAGCATATATCCTTCCGGCACAGCCGTACCGCCTGCCCCTCCTTTTCTTGAAAGCATATACGAATCGGGCGATAATCAACGCCGTCTGACCATCCACTTATCCGAAACACCAGCAAGGAAAATACAAAATGTCTCAACTGGCAAACGCAATCCGCTTCCTCTCGGCCGATGCCGTTCAAAAAGCCAATTCCGGCCACCCAGGCGCGCCTATGGGTATGGCGGAAATGGCGGAAACATTGTGGACGAAATTCCTCAATCACAACCCCGCTAACCCCAAATTCTACAACCGCGACCGCTTCGTCCTCTCCAACGGCCACGCGTCTATGCTGTTGTACAGCCTGCTGCACCTGACCGGTTACAACGTATCCATCGAAGACTTGAAAAACTTCCGCCAACTGCACAGCAAAACCCCCGGACACCCCGAATACGGCTACACCGACGGCGTGGAAACCACGACCGGCCCGTTGGGACAAGGGATTGCCAACGCGGTGGGTATGGCATTGGCGGAAAAAATCCTTGCCGCCGAATTCAATAAAGACAGTTTAAACATCGTCGATCACTACACCTACGTCTTCATGGGTGACGGCTGCCTGATGGAAGGCGTATCGCACGAAGCCTGTTCGCTCGCCGGCACTTTGGGCTTGGGAAAACTGATTGTTTTATATGATGACAACAATATTTCCATCGACGGCAAAGTGGACGGCTGGTTTACCGAAAACATCCCGCAACGCTTTGAAAGCTACGGCTGGCACGTCGTTCCCAACGTAAACGGTCATGACACCGCCGCCATTCAAGCCGCTATCGAAGCCGCCCGCGCCGAAACCGGTAAACCGTCCATCATCTGCTGCAAAACCTTAATCGGGAAAGGCAGCGCCAACAAAGAAGGCAGCCACAAAACCCACGGCGCACCTTTGGGTGCGGACGAAATCGAAGCCACGCGCAAACATTTGGGTTGGGCATATCCTGCGTTTGAAATCCCGCAAGAAATTTACGATGCGTGGAATGCCAAAGGAAAAGGCGCGAAACTGGAAGCGGAATGGGACAAACTGTTCGCGCAATATCAAGCCAAATATCCCGCCGAAGCCGCAGAATTTGTGCGCCGTATGGATAAAAAACTGCCGGAAAACTTTGACGAGTACGTTCAGACGGCATTGAAAGAAGTGTGCGCCAAAGCGGAAACCGTCGCCACCCGCAAAGCCAGCCAAAACAGCATCGAAATCTTGGCAAAAGAGCTGCCCGAACTGGTGGGCGGTTCTGCCGACCTGACCCCGTCCAACCTGACCGACTGGTCAAACAGCGTTTCCGTTACCCGCGACAAAGGCGGCAACTACATCCACTACGGCGTGCGCGAGTTCAGTATGGGCGCGATTATGAACGGCTTGGTATTGCACGGCGGCGTAAAACCATTCGGCGCGACTTTCCTGATGTTCAGCGAATACGAACGCAACGCCCTGCGCATGGCAGCACTGATGAAAATCAACCCCGTCTTCGTCTTCACCCACGATTCCATCGGTCTCGGCGAAGACGGCCCGACCCACCAACCCGTCGAGCAAACCGCCACCCTGCGCCTGATTCCGAACATGGACGTATGGCGTCCGTGCGACACCGCCGAATCGCTGGTGGCATGGGCGGAAGCGGTAAAAGCCGCCGATCACCCGTCCTGCCTGATTTTCAGCCGTCAAAACCTGAAATTCCAAACGCGTGATGAGCAACAACTGAACGATATCAAACGCGGCGGCTACGTTATCAGCGAAGCCCAAGGCAACGCCCAAGCCGTCATCATTGCCACCGGTTCTGAAGTTGAGTTGGCTCTGGAAGCGCAAAAAGCCCTCGCCGCGCAAAACATCGCTGTACGCGTCGTTTCCATGCCGTCCACCAACGTCTTCGACCGCCAAGACGCCGCCTATAAAGCCGCCGTCCTGCCCGAAGGTCTGCCGCGCATTGCCGTAGAAGCCGGACACGCCGACGGTTGGTACAAATACGTCGGTCTGAACGGCGCAGTCGTCGGCATCAACCGCTTCGGCGAATCCGCCCCTGCCGATCTGCTGTTCAAAGAATTCGGCTTTACCGTGGACAATGTGGTTGATACTGTGAAATCAGTGCTGTAACCCCACACCTGAACAAATGCCGTCTGAAACCAATTAGGGCTTCAGACGGCATTTTTATATTCTCGCTGCCATGATGCTTTCTCATCCCACCAATCTCCATTATAATATTTGCGAATCACTCTTATTTACATTTCAAAAGGAGAAACGCATGAGCACCCGTACCGAGCACGACACCATGGGCAATGTCGAAGTCCCGTCCGAAGCCTATTGGGGCGCGCAGACCCAGCGCAGCCGCAACAATTTCAAAATCGGCGGCGAAACCCTGCCGCAGCCGTTGATTCATGCTTTGGCGTTGGTAAAAAAAGCCGCTGCCGCGACCAATGTTTCCCTCGGCAGGATTAAGCCCGAACAGGCGGATTTGATTACGCAGGCGGCAGATGATGTGTTGAATGGCAAGCTCGACGGGCAGTTTCCTTTAGTGGTTTGGCAGACCGGTTCCGGTACGCAGTCCAATATGAATATGAACGAAGTGCTGGCGAACCGCGCCAACGAAATCGCCGGTACGGGTTTGGCGGCGTATCAGCCCGTCCATCCCAATGACCATGTGAACCACGCGCAATCGACCAATGATGCGTTCCCGACCGCCATCCACGTCGCCGCCGCGATTGAAATCAACCGCCACCTTATTCCGGCGGTAAAAGCCTTGCGCGACACCTTGGACAAAAAAGCCCAAGCCTTCGCCCCCATCGTCAAAATCGGCCGCACCCACTTGCAGGACGCGACGCCGCTGACTTTGGGACAAGAGTTTTCCGGCTACGTTTCCCAGCTCGACCACGGCTTAGGCCGTCTAAACGACGCGCTTAAAGGTTTGTACGAACTCGCCTTGGGCGGCACAGCAGTCGGCACAGGTTTGAACAGCCATCCCGAATACGCCGAAAAAGCCGCCGCCAAACTCGCCAAACTGTCCGGCCTGCCGTTTGTCAGCGCGCCGAACAAATTTGAAGCCTTGAGCGGACGCGATGCCGCCGTTGCCGCTTCGGGCGCATTGAAAACGCTGGCGGCAAGCCTGAACAAAATCGCCAACGACATCCGCTGGTTGGCAAGCGGTCCGCGCTGCGGTTTGGGCGAAATCAAAATCCCCGAAAACGAGCCGGGTTCGTCCATCATGCCGGGCAAAGTCAACCCGACCCAATGCGAGGCGATGACCATGGTGTGCTGCCAAGTGTTCGGCAACGACGTTACCATCGGCATGGCGGGCGCGTCGGGCAATTTCGAGCTGAACGTCTATATGCCCGTTATTGCCTACAACCTCTTGCAATCCATCCGCCTGTTGGGCGATGCGTGCAATAGCTTCAACGAAAACTGCGCCGTCGGCATCGAACCCGTACCGGAAAAAATCGACTATTTCCTGCACCATTCCCTGATGCTGGTTACTGCGTTAAACCGCAAAATCGGTTACGAAAACGCCGCCAAAGTCGCCAAAACCGCCTATAAAAACGATAAATCGTTGCGCGAAACCGCCGTTGAGTTGGGCTTGCTGACAGGCGAAGAGTTTGACGAGCTGGTCGTCCCCGCCGATATGGTTCATCCGCGCTAATCTTTCCCTCAAATAAAATGCCGTCTGAAACCTTGTTCAGACGGCATTTTCCGTTGCCTGCAAACTAGCGGCGTTTGAACAGCCTGTCCCCCACCGCCGCCGTAACCGCGCCCCCGACCACGACCAGTGCGCCTGCATAACCCAAACCGTTCATATCCGGCGCGGCAAAAGTATCAGGCATCACATAATGCCCGAGCAAAGAAAATATTACGGTAAACACGGGGAGCAAGGTTGTTACCACGCTGACTTTGGAAGCCTCCCAATATTTCAACGCCTCGCCGAACGAGCCGTAACCGATTAACGTATTCAAGCAGCAATACACAAAACAAACCCATGCCAACGTACCGTCCAAACTTCCGATGTGTGCCGGTTCGGCAAACGGCAGGAACACGGCGGCACTTGCCGCATAAATCAACAGCAGAATCTGTTGCGGCCCGAATTGCGCCGACAGCAGCTTTTGCGCCACGGCATAACACACCCAGGCCATACTGCCTGCCGCGCACAGCAACACGCCCTTCGCATACGCGCCCAAACCCGACAATTCGCCGAATTTGTCGTTAAAAAACATAAGCAAACCGACAAGCAGCAAAACCAAACCGATTTTCTGCGCGGCAGTCATCTGGTCTTTAAACAGCAATACGCCGACAACAATCATCGTAAACGGCGAAATCTGCCACAAAACCTGCGTCGTAGTCGGCGAAATATAATGCAGCCCTTGGGCAATCAGCACAAAGTTTGCCGAAATACCCGCCACGCCGAGCAGCAGCAGCCTGAATGACCGCCAAGAAAAATCCCGCCGCTTCGGCAGCCGCCCGCCCAATGCCAGCAAAACAAACAATACCGCCGCCGCCACGGTAAAACGCACCCACACCAGCGTCGGCGCATCGACAAACTTCAATACCTGCCGCACGGCAATCGGCAGCGTCCCCCACGTCATCGCCGCCAAAAGTGCCAACGCGAAGCCTAGGAGCGGCCTTTGGTTTTCCATCCTGATTTCCCCATTTTTAAACAACCGTATTGCCGGACGATGCCGGTTTGCCGCATCGGGCAATGATGGTTCAAGCGTTTGGCGTTGAATTCCAACCTTTTGATTTCAAACAAACCGGCTGAAGCCCGGCTATTGCTTCGCGCTATTTGGAAACACCGCCTGAATTTTAAAATATAGTGGATTAACAAAAACCAGTACGGCGTTGCCTCGCCTTAGCTCAAAGAGAGCGATTCTCTAAGGTGCTGAAGCACCAAGTGAATCGGTTCCGTACTATTTGTACTGTCTGCGGCTTCGTCGCCTTGTCCTGATTTTTGTTAATCCACTATACCGTCTGAAAACAGCGGGGGCCTGCGGCAGGCATCACTGCCTCAAAACGCCCGAACGGCGCAATCGCAACGTTCCGCCCAACGCAGGGGGCGGCAACAAGCCGGCACAAATGCAAAAAAGAGAAACCCTGCCCCGTAAGGTTTAAGGTTTCTCCGTCCTTTATGATTTCCCTCCGCGAGGATGTGCTGCCGTAAAATTCAGAACGGTTGTTTCTATATAATAGAAACTGTAAAAATAAAATTAAAATAGTTCCAATGTATTATAAATTAAAAGCAACATAATTATTTGAAATACGTAAAAATAGTACCCGCAATTGAATAATAATAGCCCTATATTTTACAAAATTAGTGCAGGATTTGTATGAATTGCTTTCAAGAGCCAGCCCTTTATTTGCTCTTATTTCAATCCTTTTTCTGCCAACCAGTTTTCCAACACATCAGCGATTTCCACGTTATTCGCTTCGGCAAAGGCGAAATAGCTGTTGCCGCATATGCCGATTTCAGGCAAGCACACAACGCTGGCTTCGCCGCCGTGGCGGTTGACACAGTCGGTGAAAGCTTGCGCCATATGGATGCGCTTACTCCGACGCTGTGATGCCCAATGTGGGTTGTCTGCCGAGATGTAATCGCCGCGCTGGAAGCCGAACAGACCGAGCTGAACACGCAACTTTCCGACCCCGAAATCTTTAAAGACTACGAAAAAGCCGGCAGCCTGCAAGCGCGCGCGGAAGAAATCGAAACGCTGCTGCTGGAGAAATTGGAGCGGTGGGAAATGCTGGAAGGGAAGCAGAACGGGGGGTGATTTGGGTTTCAGGTAGCCTGATGGGGGGTGGAAGGCTGCCTGAAAGCGTATTTCAATGGCGGATTATCGGGGGCAAGGGGTGGATGATGAATATGCTGTTGTAAGGGGTAAAATTTTTCCGATATCAACTTGAAATATATTTTTAAAATGACCACATTGATACAATTAACAACTTTTATAGGAGCATAAAATGAAACTTACTAATGTTACTATTTACAAATATAAATCTTACGATCAACAACAATCATTCCCCATTGATGATGACATTACAATTATTGTCGGAAAAAATGAATCTGGAAAAACAGCAATCTTAGAAGCAATCGCAAAAACAAATTACTTTTCTGATGATAGTGATTTTGAATTTAATCCAACGCATGATTATCCAAGAAAAGAAAAAAAGAAATACGACAAATCCGGTGAAATTGGAAAAGCTATTTCTTGCACTTACCTACTGGAACAAGAAGAAATCAGTGAGATTGAAAAATATTTAGGGTGTGGTGTTGTTAGCAAATGGGAGTTTACTGTTACTACTAAGTATGACAATCGCATAACGGTTACACATCCAGAAGTTGATACAAATAAATTTCTAGAGTTTATTGGTAATAAATATAATTTAAACTCTAAAAATTTAGATATTCTTAAAACATTAACAAGTAAAGAAGAAATTCTTGATGCTATTGATGGACATAGATCAGAAGAAGATGCCTCTGAGAAAGAAAAATTTTCTAAAACATTAATTCATATTAAAGATAATTATTTTACAGATTTAAATTGGGATGATTGGTTGGCTGCGTACCTTTGGCAAAGACACCTTAACCCAATTATGCCTAAGTTTATGTATTTTGATGAATATTACGAATTACCATCCGAAATAAATTTGGAGACTATTAGCAAGTCCACTACTCAGGATGCTAAAACAGCTAAAGCATTATTAGAATTGGCTGATGTTGATTTAGATGATTTAAAGAGTCCAGATTCTTATGAAGACTTTAAAGCAGAACTTGAAGCTACATCAAGTGAAATTACTCAACATATTTTTAAATACTGGAAAAATAATACCGGACTAAGATTTCAATTTGATATTGAAAACAAAATAAACCGTAACTCTCCAAATACTAGTGAAAAATATCTTAATATTCGGATTTGGAGTGATAAGCATCATATTAGCCTGCCATTGTCTAATCGCAGTAAAGGATTTAATTGGTTCTTTTCATTCATCGTTTGGTTTAGCAGAATTCAAGAGGATAAATCAAATCAATATATCTTATTATTAGATGAGCCAGGTCTGAATCTTCATGCTGCAGCACAATCCGATCTATTGAATTTTTTAGATGATTTATCTAAAGAATATCAAATTATATACACAACACACTCACCATTTATGGTTCCACATAATAGTTTAGAAAGAGTTAGGACTGTATATAAATCAAAAGATGGGACAACAATAAAAGATGCCATTGAAGAAAAAGATTCAGATACTTTATTCCCATTACAGGCTGCTCTTGGATATGATATAGCTCAAAATCTTTTTATTAATAAAAATAATCTATTGGTTGAAGGAGTGTCAGATTTAATCTATTTAACAATGATGTCTTCTATATTAGAAGAATCTGGTCTACAAGGTATAAGGGACGATATAACAATTGTTCCTGTTGGTGGATTAGATAAAGTTACATCTTTTATTTCTTTGTTAAAAGGTCAAAATTTAAATATCGTTTGTGCATTAGATACATTTACTGATCAGAAAGGGAAGGCAAGGCTCAATAGTCTTATTGAGCAGAAGATTATTAAAGACAAAAGCATACTTTTCTTCAATGAATTTTCTAGAAATGTTGGTAATATAGCTGATTTAGAGGATCTATTTAGTATTGAAGAGTATTTGAAGTTCTTTAATTCAGCTTTTGATGAATATGACGATATAGCTGCATCAGTTATAGATGCTAGTAAACCAGTAATTCAACAAATAAATAAAATCATTGGAAAATCTCGATATAATCATTACAGACCGTCAATGACTGCAAGCAAACTAGGTTTATCGAAGGGTGATTTTAGTCAAGAAACGATTGAACGTTTTGAAAACCTATTTAAGAAAATAAATTCATTATTTTAGAATACTGTACGGATAGTACGCTAAAGCTCCCTATAAAGAGGTCATCTGAAACCTAATCTTTCAGACGATATAGAACGATTTTGGTAGGCTGGAATGCCCACCCTATGCACTGTCGGGCATTCCAGCCCGACATTTTTTATCCTGATGATTAGCCTTTCCCTAAAACCCTTTTACCATTTACAGCCTACTCAACAAAATCCCAGCCGCTATAATACGTTCATCCATCAACAGTAACGCAAGGAAAGATTATGTACATCATCGACAATGCCGCCAAACTGGTACTGACCACAGAACAAATGGCCGAAATCGAAAGCCTAGCGGAAGAAACTGGCGTGGATACGCGTGGCAGCTAGGAAGGCGAAGCATAAATCCGTTTTAACTCCGTTAAAGCACACGCTTTAGCTTCGCAGAAACTCGCTTCGCTCCGTTTTCAGGTAGCTCGAACCAGCCGAAAGGTCGTCTGAAAGCATCAAAAAGCAGCCTGCAACCTGCCCTCTGTTTACCACACAAAATCCAAATGCAGGCTGTCATCGGCCTGAATCCTATGATTTGGGCGTGCTGCTTTCCCCTTTTTATGGGTATTCGGAAGAGGCATACCGGCAGAACTTGGCGAACAGAGGCATTACCCGGTCGGTAAAAATTAAAGAATTGGAATTTGACGGACAGGGAAAATTGTCGGAAGGCTGTATGTTGATTTTGGAAGTGGAGCAGAAGAAAGGGGACAAGCTGTTTACGCTTTCGCCTGTACCGTTAAACGAGATCATTCATTTTATGCAGGACACTTGGCGGTATTGCTGATGCGGAAAGGACGGATTGAAAACCCGTCCTTTTGTTTTGCCGGTTGTTTTTCAGGTAGCCTACACCATTCAAAGCTACCTGAAAATTCATTTCTAAAAATAAAAGCTCATTCATTCAATGCCGCCAATCTCGCCCGAATTTTTGCAGCTGCATCTTCCGTACTGTTACCAACGATAACGTTTTGCTTGTCGTCGAAATACTGCACGGCAGGGAGGTCGCGCAGGAAGCTGTCAATATCCTGTGCGGTCAGGAAACGGCCGTGCATATCCCAGCCGACATTGAGGGCGCGTCCTTTGACGGCAGCCATGCGGTCGTGCAGATGGCCGTAGAGGTGGTATAGGCCGTGGTGGATGCCGTCCCATTCGTATAAGGGATAGTGGCACAAAATCGCGGTATTGCCGATTTCGGGCAGTTTGAGCCGCAGGTAATGGCTGGCGGACGAGAGCAACGGATAACCGTCGGCTTTGCGTGTGTTGAGGAAATGTGCTTCGTTTTGCCGAATTAGGTAGTCGTGGTTACCGTAGATCAAATGGTGTTGACCGTTAAGCCGTTGCAGCACGGCTTCGATGTGTGCGGGATTTTTGGCAAAGCAGACATCGCCGAGGTTGTAAACAGTGTCTTGCGGGGTAACGACGCGGTTCCAGCAGTCGATCAGGTATTCGTTCAGCTCGTTGGTGTTATCGCTTTGTAGGCGGAATTGCGGGCAGTATCGGGCGATGTTGGGATGGGAGAAGTGCCAGTCGGCGGTGAAATAGGTTTGGGACATGGGATACTCGGTTTCGGGTGATCTTACAATGAAAAATAAGGTGCAGGCTGCTTTAGAGGCCGTCTGAAACAGGGTTGGGGCGATAAAAAGCAGCCTGCACTTTTTTGCCCACCTATCTGCCGGTCAATACCAACCGTCGGCAGAAGGCTTCCCAGTCGGTAAGGTGCACAACGTGCGTGCCGTCTGCCAACGGGTATACATCGGAAGCGCAAGTGGTGAGCCAATAGGTGTAAAACGGAAGTTTGGCGATGTCGGCTTCCGATACGGCAGGGGCATTATCCTGTTCTGGCGTATACACAATCGGCAAGCCGAAATAGCTGTATTGACCGTCTGCGACTTTGTCACCTATGAGGCCGGTTTGGCCGCGGTGTCTGCCGGTACGGACAAATCGGCGGCAGAACGCGTTCCAATCATGCAGAAAAACGGTGGCTTGCCCGTCTATCAGGCTTTGGGCGGAACCGATGCTGCTGTCCCGCCAAAACGGGTAGAACGGTAATGCAGCGATGTGATGTTCCATGATGACCGGAAAATCTCTCTGCCCTACCGGCCGCATCACCGGAACGCCGAAACAGGCGGTTTCAGGCAAGGCATGTGCAGGCTGCATGAAGGCGTTTCGCAGCATAACGGTCGCTTCGGCAGGGTCAATACCCAAAATGTCTATGGCAGGTTGCATAGTTGCGGGCAGGTCGCAAAAGCAGCCTGCACCTTCAGGCAGGCAATACACCGAGTTGTGTGTATGGGCCAGCGGTGCCGCCCATTGAGTAACGGGCGAAGTGCGGATTCGGCTGCCCGCGGCAAAGCGTCCCGAACCATCTTGGGCGACCGTGCCGTACACCACGGCATACTCGGATTTGCCGGGCGTGTGGTAGCGGGTGAAGGTCCAATCAGCCAGCATGCAAGTGGATATTGTACAGTCGTAGACATGCGTTGATTGGATGGTATGAGTGTGGGTGTTTGGCATGGGCTCATTCCTGAAATGGCGAGGTTTAGACAGCCACAGTCATTGCGAGGTATGCAGATTGCCTGAAATTTCGCGTTACACTTCAATTACGTTCCTGTTCCGATAACTAGTTTGCACAATTATTTTTTGGAATACCTTTGGGATTAATAACCATGCAGCAGTCTTAAATTTTTGCATACATGACCGTGTGCTTGTCTCCGGCAAGACGTGAGCGAGGCTGAGCAAATCCATATTGTTAACAAAATAAAGATTTAGTGGAGACTACTGCAAGTTGGGGTGCGGGCTTGAGCAGAAAGTAGTTCAGTACAATAGTGTTTGACTCGCCATTAAACTGCTGTATCTCTCCGGCCAGAAGAAGTAGATGTTGACGAAAATTGTTTTCTACTCTACCCATCAAGAAGTTTAATAGGTGTGAAGAGATTGTCTGAAAATTGATTCTCAGACGATCTTTTGTAGAGACTACTATAGTAAAAATAATTTACCTTACATCCTATAAATTACCTACGTTGACGGTTAACAGCAATAAGAGGCTTATTTAAAGTAACTTGGGTCATACCATGCATATATGCATTATATTGCCATACAATAAATTGCTGTTTATATCGCTCATTAATTTCTTCCAAACGTTGTACTTGAGCTTTTAAATTCTTAACTTGCTTTTGCAGATAATCCATTGTTACATTCGGTTCTGGATTAGCTTTTGCTTTTTCTTTAAGATTCTGTTTTTGTTTACTAAATGCCTCTTGTATATCTGGATAATTAGCTAGTGATTGTCTTTCAATACTCTTAATATTCAATAACTCTGAAACTTTAGAGCAAAGTAAATTCCACGTTAACTTCCCCTCCCAAGTTTTAATCAACATAATGATATCTTCCAAATTTTCTTCTGTAATAAGAATTTTAGGCATACTACATCTCCATTAACCTATATAAATCATCATCAAGTTTAGCCGTTTCTGGTTTTTTAACATCTATATCCATTCCTTTTTCCAATAAGGCTAACTTGACTGGTGAAGGATCATATTCGTCAGGTATTCGTAATAGTGCACCATTTGGAATTTCACTATTTTCCAAGAATGCAATTTTGGTTCTTATATGTGCCAATCTCCACCCTAGGTTACTTACCCAACGATCTGCACCAAAAGCTCCTAATTTATGGTGTTCTTTTGCTTTATTAATTTGCTCTGTAAGCTGAATTTCTCTATGCCTTAATATTTCTAAAGATGATTCTAATCCTTTAATACAAATAAGTTCCTTACATGTTTCACAATCTCCATGGCGAGAACATGGCGACATTGCATAATCATGCTCACAAATGCCTATTTCTGTTATAGTTGCAATTCCAATTCTATTTTTTCCTAAGTCTTCATAGGTAATAGGAAGATTTAAATGAATTTTGTCTAATATTGAAATATCCTCAGGAATGAGTAAATCTCGAACAGCCTCACTTTTTTTCTTCTTCTGTTCTGTGATCATAAGCTTTATTATCTGCCACTCTAGCTCTGCCTGCCCAGTTAGCTAAAGTCAATTCATCCATTCCACCTCGCTCAGCTTTTGTACTCAACCAATGCCTTGCATTATGCGATGGCAATCTAATAAATTCTCCTTTAGATGTACCTATACAATGTTTTTCCCATAATGATGTTTTAGGACGAGTTTCTGAATAGCAAAATCTATCATTAATTTGATTCACTGTTGGTAACACAAAAGAAAAACGTTTAGGGGAAAAATCATCATGAAATTCATTTTCTCTGAATAATAACAAAGCCTCAGAAACCTTCACGCTTTTATGTTTATCAACATAAGGCCAATTATTAAATTTTGATGTGTATTTCTTATACAAAAATTTCCCTAGTATCTCATAAGTTATAATTCCATCGTTTTCACTTATTAAATTTTTAAACCATTTAGTATTACAGCTATTTTTGGAATCAATATCTAACACTTCAGCAATTTCACTTTTAGTTAAATGCTTTTGGTATAAAGAATGGGATGGTGCAAGTTCTTTATTTGATAACATCAATATATTAGGATTTTCTTCTGCAAATTTAGCAACCTCTCTAGCCAAAGAGCTTATATTTGTTAAACGTTCAACCGCTTCAACAATAATATCTTGCATACAGCTAGGAACCCACTTTAATCCCTCTTTACCATTTTTTGCTGGTATCCATCGAATACCTAATTGCTTATTTCCCAAACTATCATACTCCCATTCTAAGCAATTGACAGATAAAGACATCAACTCAGAACAACGAGATGGAGCGACCATAAGTAGAGCCATAACAGCTGTATAATATTCAGTTTCTTTGTCTAAATTGGGAGCATCATGAAAGAGTTTAGCAACCAGCATCATTTCTTCATCAGTTGGCATTTTTACTTGAACGATATTCTTTTCCTTTTTCATCTAGCAATATAGTCAAATCTCTAGGACGTTTATATGGATTTTCCCATAAAGGTAGTTGAGGAGTAATTTGATTTTCTCTACAAAAATCAAATAATTTTTGAATTTGATACCCTAATTTATTGACTGATTCCGTACCTTTTTTATATTTTTTTGATACGATATTTTCTACTTCATGGATAACTAAATAATCAAGTTGTAATATATCAGTATTCTTTTTAACAGCATACAAAGCCATTTCAACTATACGTAATGCTTCCATATGTCTAGCTAATTGACGGATTGGATGCAAGGAGTAAGTATAGCGAATATATGCTTTAGCAAACTCAATGAATTGAGCAGCTAATGGCTCATATTTATAAGCTGTAGATTTAATTCTTTCTGTGGAAAAACGAACCTGAACTGGATAAATGCTGAATGTTGTTTTCCATTGGTTGTTTTCCCAGCAATCCTTTCCAAAGGTAATAAGCTGATTTTTACTGAAATTAATAAATTGCTCTAAATTAGATTTAGGATTATTATCTTTTGGAGTGAAAATTAGATTGTTCATAATCAGTGGCTTACCATAGTTCTCTTCATATCATTGCAAGCTTGAACAACATACTCAACAGCTAAAATAATACGATCTTTGGATGATGCATAATCTATGCTTTTAGTTTGTTTTAAACGTTCTTCCTTTTCTTCATACAGCTTATTTAGGATCTGTTGATGAGGACCATCAATTAAAGGTCTAAATTTAGGGCATAAATAACAAGTTTCATAGCCAGTTATACAAAAATCATTTGTACCACAAGCACCTATTGTATCTATTCCGTTATTGGTTATTAAAGATGTTGGATCGTGCCCCCTTTCGCTTTCATTTAAGTTAGAAATAATTCTACCTGTAAATGCTTGGGCTAGTTTTCCCATTTCAGCACCCATAACACGATCAATGTATTGCACTGTATCAGCTGTATTTTCTGTGTAAACTTTTACATTTTGTGTATCTGTGTGATCTAAAAGCTCAGCAATGATTGCTGCTCCAACTCCTTTTCTTCCTAGATTTGTTCCTCTTGTATGGCGAAAACGTCTTGCTGTTACATGAATAATTTCACCTGTTCTTTCTGAAGTTGCTTTTTGGTGAATACAGAATTTTCGTAATGAGTGTAGCTCCAACGAAGAAGCTGAATAATGAAAAATATCTTTGTTTAATAATGAAAGATCAAAATTCCTATTTTTGATATTCATTTTTAAACATTTCCAATCAATAAACATTGGTAATTTCATTTTATAACCAGAAATAAAGGTTTCATCAACCAGACTAAGCAATTTCTTATATTGATATTCTATAAAGTTTAGGAGAATTAAATATAAGTCCTCTGTGATAGCAAGTTTTTTAATCGTTTCTCTAAATAATCCTCCTCTTTTTTTTTGCACTAGGGATATGTAGAAAATAACTCCATGTTCCTTGAGAGATTTCCTTTCTTAGGTCTTCAAATTTTAAATGGCGTATTTGAATGGGTCTTCTAGCTGTAGATTGAAGTAAGTGAATATATACATATGTTTCAAATGAAATAAGATCTTCTCTCCAAAGTCTAGCTAGTTCAGCCATTAAAGCCAAAATTTCATTTTCAGTAAACGCTCCTGTATAAGGGCACCTCATTAATACCGATTTACCTTTCTCATTTCCACTCAACGTAAAGCTTTCTAGCAACGACACAACAGATTTATCAACTCCATAATAGCCATACTCATGCCATGATAGTAAAAAACCCTTTAATGCTCCTAAATGCCATTCACGTTCTTTACCTAAAGTAGCTTTCCAATTTATTATCACTGATGTATCAATAATATTTGAGTTAGTACTTATTACAAATTCTTGGAATCGACGATGCATATTAAAAGTATGGTAGCTAGAATATTTTTCAGCATAAGTAGCAAGTGTTTTTTTAAATCCTTCTAGTGTTTTATGATCTATATCTAATACAGCTTGAGAGAAATTAATTGTAATATCTTTACTTATATGCCAAGAGTTTCCATTTTCATCAAATGCATACCCATCTCTTGACTGTCTAAAACGTTTATTCTGATTCATAATTATCAACCTTTTTTTGAAACTCAATCTGAAGATCTAATAATATTTTGTTAGCTTTTTCTCTTATATAACGTTGATTATAAATATTTCCTGATTTCTCGGATGTATGTCCCATAAGATGTTGTCTCATCTTTGCTTCTTTTTCTGGAGAAATAAAATCTTTATGAGAAGAATCATGATTTATATTTTGATTATTTTCATCCACCTTTCGTGAAAAATATAAGTTCCATTCATGACGAAAAATATGCGAATGAATAATAGAAAATTTAGGATTTATCTTTTTCATCGTTGGTACAATAACGTTATCAAAAGAACTAGTACTAATTGGGTTTCCTTGCGTTTTTCCTTTTCGATGGGTCACAAATAAATATGGATGTTTATTAGCGTTAGGAATCTTAGAGCGATAGTTCATAATATAGTCATTGATAAGTTGAGCTATATTTTGTGAAATAGGAAGTCGTCTTTCTTTCGTTTTACTTACAGCTTGCTGATTCCTTGTGTCAAATTTATCATCATGCGTTCGTCTAATTGTAATTGAGGATTTGGCTGTTCCTATATCAATAAATGGGATTTGAATTGATAATAACTCTCCTCTTCTAATCCCTAATTCCTTTAATAAGATAAACATCAAATGGTTTCTTTTTCTAATTCCAATATCTTGAAATGGATTATTAGGATTAGAAAAGTTCGCAATAGACATAAACTCATCTAACAATCCATCAGGTAGCTCACTTTCTGGTTTGATAGATAATGTTTTATGATTTTTAGGTCTTGACTCTTTAATTAACTCAATTAGATTCGTCCATTTTGCGATATATTTGTTAGATACATTAATTACTTTAGATAGAAATAATATGTATTCTGAAAGCGTTGTTAGTCTATTATATTGATGACTAAGAGATACGGAAGAATAAATATCAATAAATTGAGTCCTACCTTTCATTGACACACTTTTTTTTGTATTGATTACATTCTTTTGCTTTTTTATATTTATTCTCATATGTCGAATAAGGGATTCTAATTGGCTTTCTGTTAAGAGTGTTTTGTTATGAATTAGATCGCTAATAACAAGATTATTCTGTTTTTCCCAATTCATTATCCACTGTATAGTTCCCAGCTTATTCCTAATTGTGTTTACTGCGGATTGATTACGTAGTTCTACAGTTACCCATAAGGTGGAATAAAAATCAGGGATATCTGTTTTCTCATTAACCAATAGAGGGAAACGCTCTCCATTTGAAAAAAGGATTGTTATTAGTTTATACATAACACTTAATTTACAAGTTAAATATATATAAATACTACAAAAAATAAGCTTTCCATGTCAAATAAATGTAAAAAAGAGAACCCCTTTAAAATAAGGGGTTCTCTATATTTATAGAGATTTTATTTTACAGTTTTAAATTATATGTAACTCAGAACGGGATGTCGTCGTCAATATCCTCGACCGGGGCGGCGGCCGGCACGGGTTGGCGGCGCGGCGCGGCTGGTGCTTCTTGAGGATGGGACGGCGCGTCGGGGGCGGGCTGCCGGCTTTGCTGAGCGGGGCGTTGGTAAGCCTCCTGACTCTGACCGTAACCTTCCTCGTAAGGCGCGCCGCCGCTGTTTTCATTGCGCCCGCCCAACATTTTCATTTCGTTGGCGACAATATCGTAAGCGGTACGTTCGATGCCGTCTTTGCCTTGGTATTTGCGGCTTTGGATTTTGCCTTCCAAATAAACCAGCCCGCCTTTTTTGAGGTATTGGCCGGCAATTTCCGCCAGTTTGCGGTACATCGTGATGTTGTGCCACTCAGTGCGCTCCACGCGCTGGCCGTTGCGGTCGTTCCATGTTTCGCTGGTGGCGACGCTGAAATTACAAACCGCTTCACCGTTGGGCATATAGCGCACTTCGGGATCGCGTCCGAGGCGGCCGATAAGGATGACTTTGTTCAATGACATTTTTTAAACTCCTGTGATGATTTTTTCAGCGGCAGCCTGATCGAAACCCTTCTGCAACACTTTGAGATAGACGGTCTGCCTGTCGAAACTGAAACCGATGTCTTCCACGCCTTCCAACTGCAACAGGGCGCATTGCAAGCCGTCCTGATTGCCCTGCCACACGCCGCCGACAGGGTAACTGAGGTTTTTGACGGGCTTGGGCGCGGGCGATAAAACGGCAATTACCAGCCACAGCAGCATCAATATGCTGCAAAAGGCAAACACGCCGACAAAGCCGTATTTTTGGAACAACAATCCGCCTGCCGCACCGCCGGCAAACAGTCCGACCGACTGCATCGTGTTGTACACGCCCATCGCCGTACCCTTCAGGTCAGACGGCGCGATTTTGGAAACCATAGACGGCAGGCTGGCTTCCAAAACATTGAAACCAATAAAGTAAACAACCAGATAAGCGGTAATCAAGCCTACCGAGCGCATACCGGACAGCAAACCGAGCTGCGCCGCCGCAATACAGACGATACCCAAAACAAAAACCTGTTTGAGCTTGTTGCGCGTCTCGCCGACGATAATCAGCGGAACCATCACCACCAAGCCCGTAATGGTCGAGGGCAGATAGACTTTCCAATGCTGGATTTTTTCCAAACCGAGCTGGGTCATGGCGAAAGGCAGCGCGGTAAACAATGCCATTTGCGCGGCATGCAGGGCAAAAATACCGAAATCGAGGTTAAGCAGTTGGCGGTTTTTCAAAACTTCGCCTATGCGCGAAGGCTGCGCCTGCGTGTCCTCATGCAGCTTGGAAACTTCGGGATCGGGAGTCATCCACGCCACCACGCCGATACTGGCAACGGTCAAAATACCGGTCAGCAGGAACAAGCCGCGTACGCCCACCGCGTCGGCAATCACAGGGGCAACGACGAGGCTGACCGAAAACGTCAGACCGATACTCAAACCTATCATTGCCATTGCGCGGGTACGTACGCCGTCGCGCGTCAAATCCGCCAGCAGCGCGGTAACCGCCGCACTGACCGCTCCCGCCCCCTGTATGGCGCGTGCGGCAACCAGCATGGGCAATGTATCGGCGGCGGCGGCAAGGAAGCTGCCCGCTGCAAAGACGACCAGCCCCGCATAAATGGTTTTCTTGCGCCCGAACTTGTCGGAAGCGATGCCCAAAGGCAATTGCAGCAGAGCCTGCGTCAGCCCGTAAATGCCCATTGCCAGTCCGACCAGCGTTTTGTTGCCTTCCGCGCCGGGCAGCGAGGCGGCGTACACCGCCAATACGGGCAGCACGAGGAACATACCCAGCATACGCAGCGCGTACACGCCGGAAAGCGTCGTACTGGCGCGCCATTCGTGCGGAAACATTTGGATGCGGTTATCTCTTGCCATCATATTTTTTCAGACGGCATCAACAGTTGCAATGCCGTCTGAACTTCCAGTGAACAGATTTTCGGATTATACAGGATTCGCCGTATTTCGGTTGCGGCACAATGCGCCTACCACTGCCAGCGGTTGCGCCATGCACCCAAAACGGCGTTCGGATATTTATTGCTGCCCAAGCTGCCGTTAAAGCGGGCAAGCGCGCGGACGATGTCGCCCTTTTCAAGGTTGCGGTAATGGCGCAGGATGGTGCAGCCGTAACGCAGGTTGGTGCGGATGTCGAACAGGTTGTGCGCCGGTTTGCCGATGTAGTTTTTCCAAAACGGCATAACCTGCATCAGGCCGCGCGCGCCGACGCCGCTGATTGCATACTGGCGGAACGCGCTTTCCACCTCAATCAGCCCCAACACAATCTGCGTATCCAAACCGGCCCGGCTGCTTTCATACTGGATATTGACCAGCAGCCTGCGCCGCTCCTCCTCATCGGGGACAAACCTTGCCAAACGTGCCGACATGGCTGACAACCAACGCTCGCCCTCTTTCGGATCGTCAAACACCAGCCTCGGCGGATTTATGCTGCCGACAGAGCTTCTCATCACGGAAGCCACATCGTCGGCAAGCGTTTCTTCACGTTGCGCGCCGGCTTGTGCCAGCGGACTGAGCAACAGCGCGCCGGCGGCACACAACAGGCGGCGGCGTTGCAGATTGACGGGTAGAGTATCGGTCGTTTTGTTCATAGGGAATGGGGCGCGTCCGGACGTTTCAGACGGCATTAAATATTCAAACAGACATGATTGCTTTCAACGCGAAAAACCGCGCACAAAATCCAAGCACGGCATATCGCCCTGCCCTTTTCAGGCAAATCTCGATTTTACCGCTCTCAAGAACGCTTGTCCAAACAGGCACAGGCAACACCGCCCGGGCATTTCCCGTTTTTACCTGCTATCTGTTGTCCGGATTGTGCAGCAGCACCATCAGCGCATCACGCTTTTCGGGCGGCAGCAGGCGGAAATATTTCAACAGCAGGGCTTCTTGCGGCGAAACCGCACCTTCCGTGCCAGAGAGCCTGCCGTGGCGCAGCCATTCCGCGCTGGTATCCAGCCATTTTGCCAGCGTCTCGATTTTATCCGGAGTCGGAATCGACCTGCCGACCAGCCAATGGTGGAACGCCTGCGTACTGACAGGCTGATTGGGATGGCGCAGGTTGAAGCGGTTGGCGAGGCTGGCATTGGACAGCTCGTCCAAACCCGCGAGGCGTATTGCTGTTTTCAAACGTTCGCTGAAATCGGTTTTATCTTGTTCGGTATGCATAATGGCGGATTATGAATAGCCGACTATTACCTTTTTTAAACAAAATAATTGATAGCATTAACAATTTAGTTGTCAGTAAAAGTAAATATGGGTATGATGGGAAGCGGTTTACACAACCATAAACTTATTTACTTATTTTCTGAAATTTTGGGGACTTATGATGACTTTGAACAAAGTTTTCGCATTGAGCATGATTACCTTGAGCCTGGCAGCTTGCGGCAGCAAACCTCCCAGCAGCACCCTGCCCAACACTAACCCGACTGTTACCAATCCGTCCAACAGCAACCAAACAAATAACGGCAATGCTGCTGCCAACAATGGCAACTCTGCCAATAGCGGTAACTCTGCCAATAGCGGTAACTCTGCCAATAGCGGCAACTCTGCCAATAGCGGCAACTCTGCCAATAGCGGTAACACCGCCGATAGCGGTAACACTGCCGCCAACAATCCTCCTCCGTTTACACTGACAAACGGCACACCTAATTTTTCAGTCAGCGTCAGTGGATTGAAACGTGAGGCTGAAGGAGATGTGCATGAGTTGGCTGAAGAATACGATTTGGATGATGCAACTGTTTTGACTTACCAAGTCAGCACTCTGGGTCAAAATGCCAATGGCGGCTCTCTTGATTTGTCTAAAGCACCTTTGAAAACGCTGACCCGCGCTGCACATACAGAATCTGCACAGGTACGTGCAGAGGGTAAAACTTATACACTGACCCGCAGAGGCGAGTCCCATATCTACCGCCAGAATTATTCTCTGATTGCCGGCGTTAAACCGACTTCCTACTCGATTCAAGGAGATGGAGTGAATAAGCGTGAGCCTATCAATGATGAAGATTATCTGACTATCAAAGGTACGCCGACTGAAGTTTTGCCCACAGCCGGTAAAGCGACTTATTCCGGTGCTGCATTTGACGGACAAAATCAAGGCGTATTGAGCTACTCCGTCGATTTCAAGGAAAGAACGGGTGAGGGCAACATTACCGGTTTGGGTGAAAAAGTCGTCTTGAACAAGGGCAACATAACCAATATCAATCATAATAACAAAATTGATGGAAGCCACCTTCAAGGCTACGGTATTCAAGGCTCTTCTAATAAAGGTAATTACGAACTCGGCTTCTTCGGTGCCAATGCCGAAGAAATCGTCGGTGCAGTTACTGAGGGTACAAATAGCATCGGCTTTGCCGGCTCCCGTTAATCCCGCCTGATACAAATGCCGTCTGAAACCGGAAACGGTCTTTCAGACGGCATTTCGACCATTTGACTGCGCGGTTTGCCCGTCCGGTCCCTTGCCCTGAAACTGTTTGACTTATGAAAAAATTTGCTTTGCTTCTTTTGTCCGTGCCGGCGGCGGCTGTTGCCGAAACGCCCGTTTTGCCCATACCCGTGTCGAAGCAGGTGTTCGTGGACGGCAAGTTCGACGATAGGATAGTGCCTGCCGAAAGGCTTGAAAGGGCTGACGAAACGGAAATGCCGGTTCTGCCGCTTGCTTCCTATGCCCCATCTTTTGACGAACAGATCGACAATGCCTTCCGCCTGTTGCAGCGTGCCGCGCCGAATCGGGCTGCCGCGCCTGTTGTTGCATCTGTCGGCAAGGCAGAAGAGACCGAAATCAAGCCTGTGGCGACGCATAAGAAGTTTTCCAACGAGGCGGCTTTCGGTACGGGTACGTCCATGCCGTCTGAAACCCTTGCAGCCGGGGAAGCCGCCGAAGCCGTTTCAGACGGCAATGCCTCTCTTGCGGGTTTGGAAGAGCAGATCAACCGCGCCGTCGTCGCCCGCGATTGGGATACGCTGAAAACGCTGCTGGAAAACTATCGCGCCCTGCCGGATTTCAATCCGGTTCTGCACGATTACGCGCTGGGCGGTTTGCGCCGCAGCCAGTTGCGCCATGACGAGGCGGTGGCTTTGTATCGCGGCATTTTGGCGCAACAGCCCGATTTGGCGTATCCGCGTTTCGATTTGGGCGTGATGCTGTTTGAAAACAGGCAGTACCGCGAGGCGAAGGCGGAATTGGAGCGGGCGAAACCCGATTTGCAGCCGCCGATGCAGCAGCTTGCCGACCACTATCTTGCCGCCATAGACAAGGCTCAAGGCTGGAAGCCCGATGTGTCGCTGCAATACGAGCAGACAGACAATGTGAACAACGCTTCGTCCGAAAAAACGATTGAATTTGCAGGCAGAAGTTGGACGAAAACCGCCGACAGCCTGCCGCAAAAAGCACACGGTTTGCGCTACGGCTTGGGCGTGTCGCGCGAAATCAATGCGGGCGGGCATCATTTCCTCTACGGCGGCATCAGCGGCGGCGGCGTGCATTATTGGGATAACAAAGATTTCAGCGAACAGAGCCTGCGCCTGTCGTTCGGCTATAAAAACCATTCGGTAACGCGCTCGTTCGGCATCGTGCCGTTTGTCGAGCAAAACCTCTTAGGCGGCAGCCGATACAATTTCGTCGGCGGCTTCAATGCCGATTTCTCCCAACGCTTGAACGAACGCTGGCGGTTGACGCTGAACGCAGGCAATATGTGGAAGCATTATCAGGAAGACCGCACCGCCGCCCGATACGACAGCCATATGCCGCTGGCGGGCGCGACGCTGATGTATTCCGCGCCGAAAGACTGGCTGCTTTACGGCGGGGCGGACTGGTCGCACGACATGACGAAAGAGGCGGAACAGGCTTCCGTCCGCAAGGGTTTGCGTGTCGGCGCGGTCAAAACGTTCGACGGCGGCTTGGGTCTGCGGGCAAACCTGCGCTATACCCGCAGGACTTTTGATGCACCCGGGATCATTGTGTACCGCTTCCCGCGTAAAGACCACGAATATCAGGCAAACCTGTCGTTGTGGCACGACAAAATCTCTTGGAAGGGATTTACGCCGCAACTCAATTTCCGCTATCTGAAAATCGACAGCAATATGAAAAGTTTTTACACACGCAAAAACACGCAGATTTTCATGAGCGTGGAAAAGGATTTCAAATAAGCGCAAAAATGCCGTCTGAACGTTTTTCAGACGGCATTTTTTGCTGTCGGAAACATACCGTCGGCAACATCTGTGAGCAGAATCAAAAACAGCGCATCATTTATTGTCAACGCCTGCGCCGTCAGAGTAACATTGCGTTTTTCCCACCGGTATCCGCCATGACCACCAATCCCGCAAACGTCCTTGCCTCCGTCGATTTGGGTTCCAACAGTTTCCGCCTCCAGATTTGCGAAAACAACAACGGACAGTTGAAAGTCATCGATTCCTTCAAACAGATGGTGCGCTTCGCCGCCGGACTGGACGAACAGAAAAACCTGAGTGCCGCCTCCCAAGAACAGGCTTTGGACTGTCTGGCAAAATTCGGCGAACGCCTGCGCGGCTTCCGTCCCGAGCAGGTACGCGCCGTGGCAACCAACACATTCCGCGTTGCCAAAAACATCGCAGATTTCCTTCCCAAAGCCGAAGCAGCACTGGGTTTCCCCATCGAAATCATCGCTGGGCGCGAAGAGGCGCGGCTGATTTATACCGGCGTGATCCACACCCTCCCCCCCGGCGGCGGCAAAATGCTGGTTATCGACATCGGCGGCGGTTCGACAGAATTTGTCATCGGCTCGACGCTGAATCCCAACATTACCGAAAGCCTACCCTTGGGCTGCGTTACCTACAGCCTGCGCTTCTTCCAAAACAAAATCACCGCCAAAGACTTCCAAGCCGCCATTTCCGCCGCCCGTAACGAAATCCAGCGCATCAGCAAAAATATGAGGCGCGAAGGTTGGGATTTCGCCGTCGGCACATCGGGTTCGGCAAAATCCATCCGTGATGTGCTTGCCGCCGAAATGCCCCAAGAGGCGGACATTACCTACAAAGGAATGCGCGCCCTCGCCGAACGCATCATCGAAGCCGGTTCGGTCAAAAAAGCCAAATTTGAAAACCTGAAACCGGAACGCATCGAAGTTTTTGCCGGCGGGCTTGCCGTGATGATGGCGGCGTTTGAGGAAATGAAACTCGACAGGATGACCGTAACCGAAGCCGCCCTGCGCGACGGCGTGTTTTACGATTTGATTGGGCGCGGTTTAAACGAAGATATGCGCGGACAGACGGTTGCCGAGTTCCAACACCGCTACCACGTCAGCCTCAATCAGGCGAAACGCACCGCCGAGACCGCGCAAACCTTTATGGACAGCCTCTGCCACGCTAAAAATGTTACGGTTCAAGAACTTGCCTTGTGGCAACAGTATCTCGGACGCGCCGCCGCGCTGCACGAAATCGGTTTGGATATCGCCCACACCGGCTATCACAAACATTCCGCCTACATCCTCGAAAACGCCGATATGCCGGGTTTCTCACGTAAAGAACAGACCATACTTGCCCAACTGGTCATCGGTCATCGCGGCGATATGAAAAAAATGGGCGGCATTATCGGCACCAACGAAATGTTGTGGTATGCCGTTTTGTCCCTGCGCCTTGCCGCACTGTTCTGCCGTTCGCGCCAAGACCTGTCTTTCCCGAAAAATATGCAGTTGCGCACGGATACGGAAAGCCACGGCTTCATCCTGCGTATTGACAGTGAATGGCTGGAACACCACCCCCTGATTGCCGACGCATTGGAATATGAAAGCGTCCAATGGCAAAAAGTCAATATGCCGTTTAAAGTTGAAGCCGTCTGACCTTTACAAACCAAATGCCGTCTGAATGATGTTCAGACGGCATTTCCCTATCCGCAACACCCAAAAAAACCGGCTGCCTTGTATCTGCGACGGCAGACGAGTCGATTTGCCACTCCAAGCAAAAACCTGCTTAATAAAGCAAAAGAACTATATGACCAAACAAGAAAGGATAGATGATGGGTTACCATATTAGGATAATAAATACCAGCAAAAAAATTTCAGACGAAAATAAAATATTAAAAAACAAGGAGAACTTGTCAATATTTTTAAGAGAAAAATTTAATTATCATGAAGGTTGCAACGAGATGGGTGAAGTATATTTTTATGACCCAAACGATGAGGAAAGCATTCTTTTTTATGATGGGGAAGAATTGCTTGCAATTACCACAAGCAATGATCTACTATCATCAATGATAAAAATTGCAAGGTCGTTTAAGGATGGTTCCAGAGTTGTTGGTGATGAAAATGAGACTTACAAGGATATAAATAATGCATATCTACATGAGGATGATTATGAGCAGACGCAACAAAAAGAAGATAACTACATTAAAAAAATTAAGGACGCCATTATTCCAATAATAGTTCCTATTTTACTTGGGATAATTGCATTAATATTAAAAATATTAAAAATTAATTAATCTTAAAGCAAAGCCGACGACCGCACCCGCGTCCTGCAGGGTCTAGCCGCCGGCGCCCAAGCCTACCAACTGGCCGATGGCGTCGGCAAAGTGGCCGATTATGCGCGGCAAATTCAGCCGACCCGAATAAGACCAAGCAAGTCTTTTCATAACCCGCGTACATGGTGCAGACTCCCGTCAAAGCAGAGCAGGACTTAAGGCATAGATAAAGCTGCAACCGGACGGCTGCCGCTTTTTTGTAAAGATGAGCGGTACCGATTCACTCATTCTTACATCAGAATCACAATACATATAGAGCACCTAAATCCCCTATTTCTGCCAACAATTCTCCGACCGTCTCTATCAGGACAGAAAACTTGTTGCAGCCACTTTCCTGAAAGGGCTTGGAAAACTCAAATGCATTATGGGATTTTTGAATACCTCAATAATGACGGCGACGGAAATAAAACATCCCCTCACTGTCGATTTCCAGCACATAGCGTCCGTTCTGCACGGCGGCATAGCCGCTTTTGCCTGCCTGATAGGGTTGCAGTGCGGCATGCGAGACCAGGTAATCCGTCAGTTTGCCGCCGTCTTCGGTGATATTGCCCACCAGTTTGGCAAACAAGGTATGGCACACGCCGTTTGCCGACCAACCTGCCGGACCACCCTTATCGTCGGTTTCCATGCATTTGCCACTGATGACTTCCAAGTCGTTGGGATGCTTGCCGATCAGTTGCAACACATTCTGTTCCGACAAACCCTCAATCGGATAAGTCAGCTGTTTTTTGCCTTCAGCCGTTTTTCCTTCTTGCACCCCGCCCAGAGCCAAACCGGCAATCGCCGTATTGTCGATGTATTTGACTTTGAAAACCGGTTTCGGCGCACCCTGCACTGCATTTTGCGGCTGTTCCGCCGTATTTTCAGATTTACCGCAGGCTGCAAGCAGCAGGCAGCCGCTTAACATGACAAAAGATGTTTTAAGCATTCCACACTCCTGATGGTTTCAAAATGCCGTCTGAAACGCGGCAGGCGGAGGTTCAGACGGCATGAGTTCATTTCAACGGGCGGATGCCGACCGCATCGCGTACTTTGTCCAATAATTCGCGCGCTTCTTTGCGTGCTTTTTGCGCGCCTGCCTGCAAAATCTCTTCGATTTGCGAAGGGTTGGCGGTCAATTCGTTGTAGCGTTCGCGCGGTTCGGCGAGTTCGGCGTTGATTTTCGCCGCCAAAAGTTTTTTCGCCTCGCCCCAAGCCAGGCCGTCGGCAAGCATTTTCGTAAATTCCGCCGTTTCAGACGGCGTGGAGAAGGCTTTGTAGATTTCAAACAGAGGACTTTCATCAGGCTGTTTCGGCTCGCCGGGCTCTTTCATATTGGTGATGATTTTGTTGACCGATTTTTGGGTTTTCTTGTCGTTTTCCCAAAGCGGAATGGTGTTGCCGTAGGACTTGGACATTTTGCGTCCGTCCAGGCCGACCAAGAGTTCGACATTTTCATCGATTTTTACTTCAGGCAGGGTGAAGAGTTCTTGGAAGCGGTGGTTGAAGCGTCCGGCAATATCGCGCGCCATTTCGACATGTTGGATTTGGTCGCGACCGACTGGAACTTCATGGGCATTGAACATAAGGATGTCGGCAGTCATGAGGATGGGGTAGCTGTATAGGCCCATTTCCACGCCATGATCCGGATCTTCCTGACCGTTTTCGGTATTTGCCTGTACTGCGGCTTTGTAAGCGTGGGCGCGGTTCATCAGGCCTTTTGCAGTAATACAAGTCAGAATCCAGTTCAACTCCATGACTTCGGGAATATCGCTTTGACGGTAGAAAGTGGTCTGTTCCGGATTGAGTCCGCAGGCGAGCCATGTGGCGGCAACAGCTTGAGTAGATTGATGAATCATTTCTGGCTCATGACATTTGATGATGCCGTGATAGTCGGCCAAAAAGAGGAATGATTCAGTATTGGCATCCTGCGCCGCACGGATAGCCGGGCGGATGGCGCCGACGTAGTTGCCCAAGTGTGGAATACCTGTTGTGGTAACGCCTGTTAAAACTCGTTTTTTGCTCATGAAAGTATCCTTCGGCACAAAGGCCGTCTGAAAATTAATATGTTGCCGATTATACCTGATTCTTCTTGATTTTTCAGACGGCCTTTTACGTATGGGACAACTGGAAAAGAAAAGTTATACACATAAAATCATAAAAATAAATCAATATAAAACAATAAGATAAATAAAATTTACTATTTAATGAAAAAATATCTCTTGAGTTATCCACATTTGCTCTTATATAGGCTTCAACGGAAATATATTTGTAGAGGAACGTTAAATGAGATTTGATAAATTGACTGCTAAATTTCAGCAAGCTCTGCAAGAAGGTCAAAGCCTGGCTTTGGCTGCGGACAGCAGCTATCTCGAGGCCGGCTTTATCTTAAAAGCGTTGCTTGACGATCAAAATAGTGGTGCTGCTGCGTTACTGGCTCATGCAGGTGTGAATGTGCCTCAAGTGAAACAACGTTTGCAGCAACATTTGGGCAGCCTGCCGAAAGTATCCGGCCAGGGTGGCGATATTATGCCCAGCCGTGAGCTGCAAGCTGTATTAAATCTGATGGATAAGGCTGCAACCAAACGTGGCGATGCCTATATCGCCAGCGAACTTTTCCTGTTGGCTTTGGTGCAGCAGAATGACGCTACCGGCAAAATTTTGAAAGATGCCGGTGCAACCGAACAAAACATCAATGCCGCAATCGATGCGGTACGAGGAGGACAAAACGTGAACGATGCCAATGCTGAAGACCAACGCGATGCTTTGAAAAAATACACACTCGACCTGACTCAACGCGCCCGTGACGGTAAGCTCGACCCTGTTATCGGCCGTGATGATGAAATCCGCCGTGCGATTCAGGTATTGCAACGCCGTACCAAAAACAACCCTGTGCTGATTGGTGAGCCGGGTGTGGGTAAAACCGCCATCGTTGAAGGCTTGGCGCAACGTATCGTCAACGGCGAAGTCCCCGAATCCCTGCGCAACAAACGCCTTTTGGTTTTGGACTTGGCGGCTTTGATTGCCGGCGCGAAATACCGTGGCGAATTTGAAGAACGCTTGAAAGGCGTGTTGAACGACTTGGCGAAAGACGACGGCAACACCCTGATTTTCATCGATGAAATCCATACTTTGGTCGGCGCGGGCAAAACCGACGGCGCGATGGATGCGGGCAATATGTTGAAACCGGCTTTGGCACGCGGCGAATTGCACTGCATCGGCGCGACCACCTTGGACGAATACCGCCAATACATCGAAAAAGACGCGGCACTCGAACGCCGCTTCCAAAAAGTATTGGTCGGCGAACCCAGCGTGGAAGACACCATCGCCATTTTGCGCGGTTTGCAGGAACGTTATGAAATCCACCACGGTATCGATATTACCGACCCTGCTATTGTTGCCGCCGCAGAATTGAGCGACCGCTACATCACCGACCGCTTCCTGCCTGACAAAGCAATTGACTTGATTGATGAAGCTGCCAGCCGCATCAAAATGGAGCTGGACAGCAAACCTGAGCAGATGGACAAACTTGACCGTCGCATTATCCAGCTCAAAATGGAAAAAATGCACGTTGCCAAAGAAACCGATGATGCCAGCAAAAAACGTTTGGAACTGATAGACGAGGAAATCGACGGCCTTCAAAAAGAATACGCCGATTTGGACGAAATCTGGAAAGCCGAAAAAGCCGCGTCTTCCAGCACTGCCGACATCAAGAAACAGATGGACGACATCAAAGTCAAAATCGAACAGGCCAAACGCCAAGGTGACTTTGCCCGCGCGTCCGAACTCGAATACGGCGAGTTGCCGAAATTGGGTGCGCAGTTGCAGGCAGCGGAAAGCAATCCCGACGGCAAAAAACAAAACAAACTCTTCCGCACCGAAGTCGGCGCGGACGAAGTGGCGGAAATTGTTTCCCGTATGACCGGCATACCCGTATCCAAAATGATGGAAGGCGAACGCGATAAATTGTTGAAAATGGAAGAAGTATTGCACCGCCGAGTGGTCGGTCAAGACGAAGCCGTGCGCGCCGTGTCTGACGCTATCCGCCGCAGCCGCTCCGGCCTTGCCGACCCGAACAAACCTTATGGCAGCTTCCTGTTCTTGGGTCCGACCGGCGTGGGTAAAACCGAGTTGTGCAAAGCTTTGGCAGGCTTCCTGTTCGACAGCGAAGACCACCTCATCCGCATCGATATGTCCGAATACATGGAAAAACATGCTGTTGCCCGCCTGATCGGCGCGCCTCCGGGCTATGTCGGCTACGAAGAGGGCGGCTATCTGACCGAACAAGTGCGCCGCAAACCGTACAGCGTGATTCTTTTGGACGAAGTGGAAAAAGCCCATCCCGACGTATTCAACATCCTGCTGCAAGTATTGGATGACGGCCGTTTGACCGACGGGCAAGGTCGCACCGTGGACTTCAAAAACACTGTTATCGTCATGACTTCCAATATCGGCAGCCAGCACATCCAACAAATGGGCACGCAGGACTACGAAGCAGTGAAAGAAGTTGTGATGGAGGATGTGAAAGAACATTTCCGTCCTGAAATGATCAACCGCATCGACGAAGTGGTCGTGTTCCATGGCTTGGATCAGGCAAACATCCGCAGCATTGCCAAAATCCAGCTTAAAGGCTTGGAAAAACGTTTGGAAAAACAAAACCTGCGCCTGACTGTTTCCGATGCCGCTCTGGACATCATCGCCAAAGCCGGTTTCGACCCGATTTACGGCGCACGTCCACTCAAACGCGCCATCCAGTCGGAAATCGAAAACCCGCTGGCCAAAGCCCTGCTTGCCGGAAACTATGCGCCCGAAAGCGAAATCAGGGTGGAAGCCGACGGCGACAGACTGAAATTTGCCTGATTCGTTCCTGCTGTTGAAAATGCCGTCTGAAACGGGAATCTCCGTTTCAGACGGCATTTTTTATCAGAATCCTACTGATGGTAGGTTTGCAGGAATCTTGCCAACCTGCCCATCGCCTCTTCAATCTGATGGACGTAAGGCAGCGTAACAATGCGGAAATGGTCGGGTTTGATCCAATTAAACCCCGTTCCCTGTACCAGCAGGACTTTTTCGCGCACCAGCAAATCGTAAACGAATTTCATGTCATCGCGGATACGGTACATTTCGGTATCGATTTTCGGGAACATATACATCGCACCCATCGGTTTAACGCAGGACACTCCGGGGATTTGGCTGACCAGTTCCCACGCCCTGTTACGCTGTTCCAAAAGCCGTCCGCCCGGCAAAATGAATTCGTTGATGCTCTGATAACCGCCCAATGCCGTCTGAATCGCATGCTGCATCGGCGTATTGGCACACAGGCGCATGGACGAGAGCATATCCAAACCCTCGATGTAACCTTTTGCATGATGTTTCGGCCCGTTGAGCACCATCCAGCCTTGGCGGAATCCGGCGACGCGGTAGGCTTTGGACAAACCGTTGAACGTTACCGTCAAAAGGTCGGGGGCAAGCGCGGCGATGTGGTGGTGAACCGCGCCGTCATAAAGGATTTTGTCGTAAATCTCGTCGGCAAAGATAATCAGACCGTGTTTGCGCGCCAACTCGGCGATTTCCAACAAGATTTCCCTGCTGTACACCGCGCCTGTCGGGTTGTTGGGGTTGATGACGACGAGGGCTTTGGTTTTGGGCGTGATTTTGGCTTCCATATCGGCAAGGTTGGGAAACCAGCCGTTTTCTTCGTCGCACAGATAATGGCGCACCATACCGCCCGCAAGCGTTGCCGCCGCCGTCCACAAGGGGTAGTCGGGCGCGGGAATCAGGATTTCGTCGCCGTCATTCAACAACGCCTGCATAGACATCGTAATCAGCTCGGACACGCCGTTGCCGATATAGACATCGTTTACCGTAATATCGCGCAAACCTTTGGTCTGATAGTAGTGAACGATGGCTTTGCGGGCGGAATACAGCCCTTTGGAATCGCAATAGCCTTGCGAAGTCGGCAGGTTGCGGATGACATCGACCAAGATTTCATCAGGGGCTTCAAAGCCGAACGGCGCAGGGTTGCCGATATTGAGTTTAAGGATTTTATTGCCCTCCTCTTCCAACTGAAGGGCTTTTTTGTGAACCGGCCCGCGTATGTCGTAGCAGACGTGGTCGAGCTTTGCAGACTTGGGAAACTTATCCATAATGTGTTCCGTAAATTTTGGGCAATGGGTGGGAATGTACTCTTTCTCACGCGGAATTTAAAGCATCAGGGCAGGGTTTTTCAGGCTTTTCACCTGCCCTCTTTGCGCCGTTCGCTGACACTTTTGCCGCCTATGCCCCAGTTATCGGTATCCACTTCGTCAATCACGACGACCGTTGTTTCGGGATTTTTGCCCAGCACGCGTGCCAGCAATTCGGTTACGCCGCCGATCAGTTCCGCTTTTTGCGCAGCAGTCGGTGCTTCGCTGCCGCCGGTTACTTTAATATTGACATAAGGCATGATCTTTCTCCGTTTTGAAATATTGCCATCTTATCAAACAAGTTGCTCCCGCCCAAACATCCGCTTCATTTTCTGAAAAATTCAAATCGATGTAAAAAGGCAGTTTTCAGACGGCAAATCCGTCTTCACACGATATTTATTTTGTTATAGCATAACAAAATCTTTAACCCGCACGATACAAAGGCTGCACCATGAAGAAAACATTGACACTGCTCGCCGTTTCCGCCCTGTTTGCCGCATCCGCACACGCCCACCGCGTCTGGGTCGAAACCGCCCACACGCACGGCGGCGAATACCTTAAAGCCGACTTGGGCTACGGCGAATTTCCCGAACTCGAACCCATCGCCAAAGACCGCCTGCACATCTTCAGCAAACCGATGCAGCTGGTTACCGAAAAAGGCAAGGAAAACATGATTCAACGCGGTACATACAACTACCAATACCGAAGCAGCCGCCCCGTCAAAGACGGCAGCTACCTCGTTACCGCCGAATATCAGCCTACTTTCTGGTCAAAAAACAGCGCAGGCTGGAAACAGGCAAGCATCAAAGAAATGCCTGATGCAAGCTATTGCGAACAAACCCGTATGTTCGGCAAAAACATCGTCAACGTCGGACACGAAAGCGCGGACACCGCCATCATTACCAAACCGGTCGGACAAAACTTGGAAATCGTCCCGCTGGACAATCCCGCCAATATCCACGTAGGCGAACGCTTCAAAGTCCGCGTTCTGTTCCGTGGCGAACCGCTGCCCAATGCCACCGTTACCGCCACATTTGACGGCTTCGACACCAGCGACCGCAGCAAAACGCACAAAACCGAAGCACAGGCTTTCTCCGACAGCACAGACGGCAAAGGCGAAGTGGACATCATCCCCTTGCGCCAAGGCTTTTGGAAAGCCAGTGTCGAACACAAAGCCGACTTCCCCGATCAAAGCGTGTGCCAAAAACAGGCGAACTACTCGACTTTAACCTTCCAAATCGGCCATTCTCACCATTAATCCCGCCCGCACAAAAATGCCGTCTGAAGGCTTCAGACGGCATTTTTTGTTCAAACATCAATACCAACCGCGCAGCTTCATCGCTTTTTCAACACGGCGGATACTCATCATATAGGACGCGGTACGCAAGTCGACATCATACTCTTGCGCCAAGTTCCAAATATCGCGGAACGCGCGGCGCAGGACGACGGTTTCTTTTTCCTGAACTTCGTCAAACTCCCAATAATAGCCTTGCAGGTTTTGCACCCACTCGAAATAGGAAACGACCACGCCGCCGCAGTTCGCCAGAATATCGGGCACGACCAATACGCCGTTTTGACGCAAAATAACGTCGGCTTCGGGCGTAGTCGGACCGTTCGCGCCTTCGACCACGATTTTCGCACGGACTTTACCGGCGTTTTCGGAAGTCAGTTGGTTTTCCAACGCGCAAGGGGCGAGTACGTCCACATCCAAAGCCAAAAGTTCGGCGTTGGTAATTTCCTTGCCATAACCGGCTTCGTTGGTAATGAAGCCTTTTTCTTGGAACTCTTTGAACAGGGCTTCCATATCCAAACCGTTTTCGTTGTAAATGGCAACGTCAACAGTAGAAACCGCAACGACTTTCGCGCCGGCTTGATGCGCGTAATAACCTGTGTGGTAGCCGACATTACCGAAGCCTTGGATGGCGTAAGTGGCACCCTTCACGTCTTTGCCCAGTTTTTCCAAGGCTTGGACGGCGGCGAAGTTCACGCCGTAACCCGTGGCTTCGGTACGCGCCAAAGAGCCGCCGAACTCGACCGGTTTGCCGGTAAACACGCCCGGTGCAGAATGTTTCACCACGTTTTCATAGGCATCCACCATCCACGACATAATTTTGCCGTTGGTGTTCACATCGGGGGCGGGAATATCGATTTTCTCGCCGATCAGCGGGGCAATCGCTTCGGCATAAGCGCGGGCGATGCGTTCCAGTTCCGCCTCGGAATAATCGCGAGGATCCAAGGTAACACCGCCTTTGCCGCCGCCGTAAGGAATGCCGGCCACGCAGCATTTGATGGTCATCCAAATCGACAGGGCTTTGACTTCGTCCAGATTCACACCGGGATGAAAGCGCACGCCGCCTTTATAGGGGCCGACGGCGTTGTTGTGTTGCGAACGGTAGCCCGTGAAGGTTTTGACCGTGCCGTCGTCGAGTTTGACGGGGAAATTGACTTCCAACACGCGGGTCGGACTCTTCAGGATTTCATAAACGGCCGGATCGGTTTTCAGCCGGTCGCAGGCGGTTTTGACCTGTTTGCGCGCGATTTCAAACGGATTGAGGGTTTCTTTTGCAACGGCATCAGACATTTTGCTTCCTTTTCACAAAAAGATTTTCAGGGGCGTGCATTTCGCTCATTACTATAACCAATTTCCCGACAAAATGTAATAGCGTGTAGTCGGAATCAGCCCGATTTGATTAATCTATATATGATTTTATTTTTCAAGCCGCACGGAATCAGCCCGGACTCCGCCTGAAAAAGCAGTCTCCGCGTCCGAAAAATAAATGTCCAATTAAATAAAGATATAGTCATCCTCTTATTTTTTAAAAATTTAATTGGAACATCGCCGGGATTTCAAACCCTTGCCCGACTCCGCCCCGAAATCCGAAAACACCGCCTGCAAAACCTGTTACGATTGTTAACAATCCATATATTAGAAGCCCTGTGCAAACGATGTTAAAATAAACCCTTTCAACCCGACAGGAAACCGGATTATGAATGCAGCCATCGAACACGTCCAAGCCGTTGCCTTCGATTTGGACGGCACACTGTGCGATTCCGTCCCCGACCTTGCCGCCGCCGCAGAAGCGATGTTGGAACAACTCGGTATGAAACCGCTGCCCGCCAAAGTGGTCGAAAGCTATGTGGGCGACGGCATCGGCAAACTGGTTCACCGCGTCCTCACCAACGACCGCGACCGCGAAGCCGATTCCGAACTGTGGGAAAAAGGTTTCGTGTCCTATATGAAATACTACCGCGACCATTTGAGCGTCTTCACCCACCCCTATCCCGAAACTGAAGCCGGGCTGGCATTGCTCAAATCTTTGGGCATCCCGCTCGCCGTCGTTACCAACAAAAACGAAATCCTTGCCGCCGAGCTTCTAAAACAACTGGGACTCGCCGACTACTTCAGCCTCATCCTCGGCGGCGACAGCCTGCCCGAGAAAAAACCCAGCCCGCTGCCGCTGCGGCACGCTGCCGAAGTTTTGGGTATCGATGCCGCCAATATGCTTATGGTCGGCGACTCGCGCAACGACATCATTGCCGCCAAAGCCGCCGGCTGCCTGAGTGTCGGCGTTACCTTCGGTTACGGAGACATGACGCTGCTCTCGCAAGATGATGCGACCCGTCCCGACTGGATTATCGGCTCGCTGCCCGAAATTTACGAAAACCTGCAACCGCAGAAAAACAAAGACGAAGAATAAAACAATCTGTTCAGACGGCATCGGAATCCGTTTCCCATGCCGTCTGAATCTTTCCGTGCCGAAACCGCCGCCATGAAACCGCAAAAATCCCTACGCGCCCGCGCGATGGACATCCTCTCGCGCCAAGAAGTCAGCCGCATCGGTCTGAAACGCAAACTTGCACCGCACGCCGAAAGCGAAGAGGAGTTGGAAAACGTGTTAAACGAATTTGCCGAACGCAACTGGCAGTCGGATTTGCGCTACGCCGAAGCCTATATCCGCAGCAAAAGCCGCAAACACGGTTCATTGAGGCTGAAACAGGCTTTGGCGCAACAGGGCATAGATGAAGAAACCAGCCGCAACCTGCTTCCCGACCGCTCAAGCGAAAAACAGTCCGCCATAGCCGTGTTGCGTAAAAAATTCAAACACCCCGCCGCCGACCTCAAAGAAAAACAAAAACAGGCGCGCTTCCTCGCCTACCGCGGATTCGATGCCGATACCGTTCAGACGGCATTGAAACACGCTTGGGATGAAAATTGGGAAGACGGCTGCTGACCTTCCTTCTTGAATCTTTTTGCACGGCAGCGTAACCTTACGCCCGTTTCCAACTTTTCCGATTGAGAACAATATGTCCGGACAACCCGAAAAACACCACGCCTCCCCCATCGAAGACGAACGCAAAAACCCTGTTTACCGTATGGGACGGGCGGTTGCAGGATTCATGCTCGCCGTTTGGGCGGGCGTGCTGGCACTCGTGTTTTTCTTGGTTTTCCGTTTTTGGCTTTTCTGAACAAAATGCCCTCTGAAGCCTTCAGACGGCATCGGCGGCCCATTTCGGCAGGCTATCCCGCCATAGCTTTTTTTAGCTTGAATTCCACTTCCCCATTCCCTAAAATTTTCCCGCATCCATTTCAAAACACCCTTTCTTAAAACAGGTACACTATGACACAACAACGCCAACTGCCTTCCCATGAACTCATTATGTCCGAACTGATGATGCCGGACACCGCCAATTTCAGCGGCAACGTACACGGCGGCGAACTCCTGCTCCTGCTCGACCAAGTCGCCTATTCCTGCGCCAGCCGTTACAGCGGCAATTATTGCGTTACCCTGTCGGTTGACAAAGTCCTGTTTAAAGAACCCATCCACATCGGCGATTTGGTTACCTTTTACGCCGCTGTCAACTACACGGGACGCACCTCGATGGAAATCGGCATCCGTGTCGAAGCACAAAACATCCGCACCGGCGAAATCCGCCATACCAACAGCTGCTACTTCACGATGGTTGCGGTCAAAGACGGCAAACCCGTCCCCGTCCCCCCACTGGAAATCCTGACCGACCGCCAACGCTGCCGCTACGAAAAAGCGAAAAAACGCAGAGAAATCAGCCTCCAAGCCTCCGGAGACGTGTCCTGCGGCTGCTGACGGCGGGCTATGCCGTCTGAAATACCGGACAAGCATTGTTCCAACATTCGGCGTAATGGTTTGATTGATTGAAGCAAAACCGCCCGATTCCGACCCATCCGTTTTTCAACGACATTTTGAAACACAGCCGTGAGACTAAGTGGCTGTGTTTTCATATTCGCTTGATGCAGCCCTAATCAGTCGGACAAAATGCCTTTTATCCGATAAAACCGCCCTCCGAACGGAAATAAGCGGCTTTTCCATTGCAAACGGATGAAATCAAGCAAATACCCAAACACAGTCAAACAAATTTATACGCCCCGTCCCTTCGGAATGATTTGAAAACACAGCCGCCAAAACAAAATGCCGTCTGAAGACCTTTCAGACGGCATTTTTAACCCGATTGCAAACGGAAAGTCAGAACGCGATATAGCTGTTCGGGTTAACCGGTTTGCCGTTTTGACGCACCTCGAAATGAAGCTGCGTTCTGGAAGCATCGGTATTGCCCATCAAAGCAACCTGCTGACCGCGTTTGACCTGCTGACCTTCGCCGACCAGTAATTTTTGGTTGTGCCCGTACGCGGTCAGGAAAGAGGAATTGTGCTGGATGATGACCAAGTTTCCGTATCCCCTCAAACCTGAACCGGCATAAACCACTTTGCCGTCAGCCGCCGCCAAAACGGGTTGTCCGGCATTACCGGCAATATCGACACCCTTGTTGTTGCCGCCGAAATCGGCAACCACTTTACCTTGGGTCGGACGCTGCCAAACAATGCCGCCGGCCGAACGCGTACCGGAAGGCGAAGCGGCAGGAGATTGCGTGGCGGGCGCGGGGGCGGGAACCGCTTTATTTTCCGCAGCGGGCGCGGCAGGTTGCGGCGCGGACTGCACGGGCGGTTGCGCGGCGGGTTTCACAGGGGTTTGTACGGCAACCGGTACGGCAGGCTTGCTTTCTACGGCTGCGGTTTTCGGTGCGGCATATCCTGCCGGTTTGACTTTAACAATCTGACCGATGCTCAACGTATTGTCGGTCATGCCGTTCCACGCACGGAAATCGTCTTGAGAGATATGGTAGCGTTTGGAGATGTTGTACACCGTGTCGCCGCGCACAATAGTATGCGTCGCCGCGTTGATATCGACGGGTGCGTAAGAAGGAACGTATGTACCCGAAACGGCAGGTGCAGACGGCGGAACATAAGCAGGAGGCGTATAAACCGGCGCAGTTTGCACGGGCGGCACATACGGCGCATCATTGGCGGCAGGAGCGGCATTGTACGGCGTTGCGCCATAAGGATTGTAAACCGATGCAGACGGTACGGTCTGCATACCTGAATTTCCTGCAATGACAGGAGCAGGCTGTTGGGTGGCGCAACCGCCCAACAGAGCGGCAACGGCGGTACAAGCTGCCAAAAGTGTCGTTTGTTTCAACATAAGATAACCTTCATGTTCCGATATATAGCCTGAATGCGGTATATCATAATAAAAATGCGCGTTCTTCTCAAGCGCAAAGCCCGACGGTATTTGATAAAACGGTCAGTCCGTATGCCAAAAGGCCGCCGTTTCCGCCATGTCCGGATAGGCGGTCAAATCGATTTGCAGCGGCGTTACGGTAATGAAACCTGCACCGCATTCACCAAAATCCGTCCCCTCTTCCCGATCGGAAACTTCACCGACCGGCCCTATCCAATAAATCTGTTCGCCGCGCGGATTGCGGGACGGGACGATGTTCTGCTCGTGATGCCGTCTGCCCAGACGGGTAATTTTGACTCCCCTAATTTCATCCGGCGCGACAGCAGGGATGTTGACATTCCACAAGACAGGCGCGGACGGCGGTTTTTTAAAAAAATGCGCCAACACCTTCCATACCGCCTGCTCTGCGGTCTGCCAATAGCGTCCGGAAGCATCGTTTAAAGAAAACGCCACAGCAGGCATACCCATCAGATAGGCTTCGGTTGCCGCCGCAACCGTCCCCGAATAAAGCGTATCGTCCCCCATATTCGCCCCTCTGTTGATACCTGAAAACACGACATCGGGCTTAAAATCGGGCAGGGCAAACTGACCGACATGGATGCAGTCGGTCGGCGTGCCGTTGACATAGTAGAACCCGTTTTGCGCCTGTTTCAACTGCAAAGGGCGGTCGAGCGTCAGCGAATTGCTGACTCCGCTCCTGTCGCGTTCGGGCGCGACCACCCTGACGTTGGCAAATTCCGACGCAACCCGCGCCAAAACGGCAATGCCTTCGGAGAGGTAGCCGTCGTCGTTAGAAATCAAAACGTTCATTCCGTATCCCGCCTTATTCTTCGGGCAGCCTGGTAATCCTGACCCGCTCGATACGCTGCCCTTCTTTTTCGACCACTTCAAACCGCCAGCCGTGAAAATCGGCAAAATCGCCGACATCGGGAATGGTTTGCAATTCTTCCATAATCAGCCCGGCAACCGTATGGAAATCGGTATCTTCCTCCTGCTGCGGCAGGTTGAGTTGGGATGCCAGCTCCACATATTCCAACGCGCCTTCCACCATCAGGCTTTCATCGGGATTCCCCTGAACGGCGGGCTCTTCTTCGCGCTCGAATTCTTCGGGAAAGTCGCCGGCAATGGCTTCCAACAGGTCTTTCATCGTCACCATACCCAACACCGCGCCGAACTCGTCCACAACGAGGGCGTAATCCGCGCTGCTTTGGCGGAAGAGTTCGAGCGCGCCCAAGGCGGTCGTGCCGTCGGGCAGGACGAGCGGCTGGCGCAATGCCGTCTGAATGTCGAGACCGCCTGTTTCCAGCAGTTGGGACAGCAGGTCTTTTTTGTTGATGTAGCCCAAAGGTTCGTCCACGCCCGCCTTTCCGACAACGAGCAGGCGGCTGTAAGGCGTGTTTTGCAGTTGGGCATACTGTTCTTCGCGGCTTTGGGAAATGTCCAGCCGTTCGATGTCGCGGCGTGGGATCATCACCCCCATAATCGGGCGTTCGGCAAGCGTCAGCACGCTGCGTATCATCGATTTTTCGTTTTCTTCAAAATGCGCGTCGTCCTCGGATTCGCCGCCCGCGTCGGCAAGCACGCTTTCGCGTATGCCCATCATGCCCAAGACGTTTTCGGCGGTGCGCTTGCGCCACGAGCTGCCGATATAGTCGTTTTTGCGGCTGTTGCGCTGCGAAATCTGGTTAAACAGCTCGATTAAAATCGAGAAGCCGATGGCGGCGTAGAGATAGCCTTTGGGAATGTGGAAATGGAAGGCTTCGGCAATCAGGCTGAAACCGATCATCAACAAAAAACCAAGGCAGAGCATCACGACGGTGGGATGCCTGTCCACAAATTCGGTCAAGAGTTTGCTGGCGGAAATCATGACCGCCATCGCGACGACGACCGCGCCCATCGCCACGACGATGTGATCGACCATCGCCACGGCGGTGATGACCGAATCGATGGAAAACACGGCATCCAGTATTAGGATTTGCGCGACCACGCCCCAAAACGGCACGTGTTTTTTCTGGCTGTCGGCAACGGCAAACCGGTTGTGCCCTTCGAGGCGTTCGTGCAGTTCGGTAGTGGCTTTGTAAAGCAGGAAAATACCGCCGGCGAGCATAATCATGTCCTTGCCGGAAACGGCGAGGCCGCCGATTTGGAACAGCGGTTCGGTCAGCGTGATGATGTGCGCCATAAAAGCAAGCATAATGATGCGGATGACGACTGCCAGCCCCAGCCCGGTAATCCGTGCGCGGTCGCGCCGTGCGGGCTGGACCTTGTTTGCCAAAATCGCCACAAAGACAAGGTTGTCTATCCCCAATACGACTTCCAACACCAAAAGCGTGGCAAAACCTATCCAGGTATGCGGTTCTGCCAACCAACTGAAATCCATGATTTTCGTATTCCTCGACGGTACGGCGGCAAGGCCGCCGTTGTGTTTGCAATGTCCGGCATATTTAGGGATGCCGTCTGAACGCCGGTTTCAGACGGCATTGGGCTCAATCGGCGATAAAGCCGTCTATCGGCGCGTAGCCCCGTGCATTTCCCTGCGCGTCCAGCACCACGATCCAATCTTTCTGCCTGCTGCCGGTAAAGGGCAGGAAATACCAGTCTTTATCTTCGGAAATATCTGCCTGCTTCAAAATATCGGCAACGGTGATTTTTCTCGCATCTGCCAATTTTTTCAGCGGCTTCATCGCCTTACGGATTTTCTCCGCCTCTTGACGGGAATACGGCAGCCACCGGTCCGGGCGCATACTCGGCTCTATGCCCTGCATAGACAAATCCAAGGTTTTGTTTTGTTCGTCCGCCGTATCCGGCTCTTTCAGCCCGACGCGGCGGATGCCGAACCACGACAGGCTTTGCAGCCCTTCCGGCGCTTTGTACAAATCTTCAACCGCCACTTCGGCGGCGGTTACAATATTAATCCTGTCTTTTTCAAACGCCTCTATCACGGGGCGCGCCAAAGAAACGCTGTGCAGACCGTATGCCAATGCGGCAAGCTGAATCGCGCCGGTCAGGGAAAAATCCACGATCCGCGCCCTGCTTGTCTTTTTCGGACTGGACAATATCAGCGTCAGCAGCGGGCCGCACACGATGTCCACTGCCACCACCAGCTGATAAAGCGACAGACCGCCCGTCAGCTCGGCATAAGGATAAGGATACCAAACCTTAAAAACCAGCAATGCCGCCAGTCCTGCAACCGATAGGCTGATTAAGAGGTGCCAGCCCGCACTTTTCAAGGCAAAACGCCATCTCGATGCTGTTTTTCCGTTTTCCATCATATCTTAATTCAAATCAAAACTAACCGTAAAAACAGGGCGCATTGTACAACAGATAGAGACTGCTTAAAATGCGGCACCGTCTGAAACCCTGCTGTTCAGACGGCATATCTTACCCGACATCAATACACAAATATTTCAATTCCAGATATTCGTCCGCACCGTATTTGCTGCCTTCACGTCCCAAACCGCTGCGTTTCACGCCGCCGAACGGTGCCGCTTCATTGCTGATTAAGCCCGTATTGATGCCGACCATGCCATATTCCAAGGCTTCGCCGACGCGCCACTGGCGTGCGGTGTCGGCGGTAAAAAGGTAGGCCGCCAAACCGTATTCCGTATTGTTCGCAGCCTCAATGACTTCGGCTTCGGTTTCAAAACGGAATACCGGACACAAAGGTCCGAAGGTTTCCTCGCGAGCTACCGCCATTTGCGCCGTTACGCCGCTTAAGACGGTCGGTTCGAAAAACGTTCCGCCCAACGCGCTGCGTTTGCCGCCGGTCAGGCAGACCGCACCTTTGGAGAGCGCGTCGGCGATGTGCTGCTCGACTTTTTCCACCGCTCTTTCCTCAATCAGCGGCCCTTGGTTTACGCCATCTTCCAAGCCGTTACCCAATTTGAGCGCGGCTGCCTTTTCACTCAATTTGCGGCAAAATTCGTCGTAAATGCCGGATTGGGCGTAAACGCGGTTGGTGCAGACGCAGGTCTGACCGCTGTTGCGGAACTTGCTGGTGAGCGCGCCTTCGACAGCTTTGTCCAAATCGGCATCGTCAAACACGATAAACGGCGCGTTGCCGCCCAGTTCCAAACTGAGTTTTTTAATGTCCGCCGCGCTGTCGGCAAAAATTTTCGCGCCGACTTCGGTCGAACCGGTGAAGCTGATTTTGCGGATAATCGGATTCGTGGCAAATTCACGGCCGATTTCCGAAGCGCGGCCGCTGACAACGGGCAACAAATCCTGCGGTACGCCCGCTTCGTAAGCCAAGACAGCCAACGCATACGCACTCAAAGGCGTGAGCGATGCAGGCTTGACAATCATCGCGCAGCCCACCGCCAAAGCAGGCGCGGCCTTGCGCGCAATCATCGCGGATGGGAAGTTCCACGGCGTAATCGCAGCGGTAACGCCGATTGGCTGTTTCAACACGACCAGTTTTTGCGATGCTTTCACGCTTGTCAGCACATCGCCGTCAATCCGCCTCGCCTCTTCGGCAAACCAGCGCACAAACGAAGCTGCATAATCAATCTCGCCGCGCGCCTCGGTCAGGCTTTTGCCCTGCTCCATCGTCATCAGACGCGCCAATGCTTCTTTGTTTTCTTTAATCTGAAAATACCAACGCCACAACACATCGGCCCGCTCCAACGCAGTTTTTGCCGCCCATAATTTTTGTGCTGCTTCCGCCTTTTGAATCAGGTTTTTCAGCTTGTCCGAATCCGTCTTGCGGACAAACGCCAAAGTCTCGCCCGTTGCTGGATTATCGACTTTGATGCCGTCTGAAATTGGAGAAAGGGAAATATCGGGATGCTTGATTAATTGGGAATATTCGTTCATTTCGTGTCCTCCGGTATGCGGGATAACCGCTTTCAAATGCCGTCAATCTCACGGACATTATCATCTTCATATTCCAAAACTGCAAACCCTTCCGATGCCGTCTGAAGCATCCGATCGGGGCAGCGCAACATTCGGGCGGTGTTTGAATATGGCGCGGGCGCAATCCCTGTCGTTTAAGAAAAATACTTTTTATATAGTGGATTAAATTTAAATCAGGACAAGGCGACGAAGCCGCAGACAGTACAAATAGTACGGCAAGGCGAGGCAACGCCGTACTGGTTTAAATTTAATCCGCTATACAATGGTAATCTTTAGAAAGAAAAGTAATGCAGCCCTTTGATGGGGTGCAATATATAAGGAGCAAAGATTGCAGTTGCAACGTGTGGTAGAATATGGCAAAAATTGAAACATTACAGTCAAAATTACGGAGATTAAATAATGATTTTTAAACAGGATCAAAATTATTGGGCAGTTTTTTATGCGAATGAAGAAGCTCTGATTGTTCAAACATATTCAGGTTTGGGGTTAACGGCAATAGACCACCTATATCCCCCCCATATCCTGCCATTGGATACCGACAATGAAACTTTAGGCATGACGGTCTTACAAGCATTGGCGAACAGCAGGACGTTAGACAACGAAGCTGAACGTATTGATTTTTTAAAACAGGAAAATCTTAAACCACGCTATGAGGATTGGGTTGCCAAGCTATGCGGGAACTTGGGCTATAAAACCAAACGCGCCCTATTTAAAAACATGATGAACGTGGATATTCGGCTGCACAACGGCTGCCTGAAAATCAGCCCGAGCCGCCATGTCAAGCTGGAAGCGTGGGATGCCATTGATGCAGACGATGTAATTTTATCATTGGATAACAGTCCTGAAGAAATCGGAACAGGTTTAAGGTTAGCATTGAGCCGCTGCCGATAATATTTGGCAAAAGGCCGTCTGAAAGCCGGAAAAATGTTTCAGACGATCTTTTTTATCACACTCAAAGCCCGCGTGCGTACCGCGCACACCTTACCTGCACAGGTTTAATGCGGGCTACGACTTGCTGAAGATAAAGTTATTAAGGAATTTGGCAAATATGGAAAAGATTGAGAAATTTAAATCTGAATTATTAAATGCTATCTTTCAATATACTCAATGCATATCTATTTTTGTCTATAAGAAAAATATATATTATTTGATTGATTGTAAGGAAAATTTCATATTAAACATGAAATTAGACTTAGATTTAGATTTTAAAAACGGTAATATTACGTTAGAACAATATCAGGATGAAATGAATAGTTATTATTACCGAAACGGCATCTGGCAGTTAACTAAGGACAATTTTGAAAGCTATCTTCAATCAGATTCAGTCATTGAATTAAAAAAGGATGAATTGAAGAAACTGATGTTTCAGGGATTTACTTCTGCTGAAGCGGTAAGGTTATATTCCGTTGTCGAGAACAAGCTGTCGTACAATGATCCTATCTCAGACTCTGGACAGCAAAGTGATTTCTTAAAAATCAATCAGATTTCCTCGAGGCTGCCTTTATTCTATGTCAATTTTGACACTGAAGTGTACTTACATATGGATTGGGACAGATGTCATGAAGATTATGTCTATGATGGCTGGTTTTCAAAAGCGATGGATTTTGGGTATTTAATACCGGACGAATTCTGTTACTGGAAAATTGAAGGACGAGATTATTGGAAATTTATACAATTATAAATATAAGCAAGCCATAGCTTGTATGAATTCAAAAGGCCGTCTGAAAGCTGGTAAACCCTTTCAGACGGCCTTTACTTTCCTGTAAAACAACACTCAGGCCGTCTGAAAAACAGCTCCGACAAAGACGCGGTTGCCAAAGAGATCGACCTGCAAAGGGAAGTAACGCAGGCGTTCGGCAAAAACGCCGCCCAAGCCGCAGCGGCCGTTGCCGACAAACTCGGCAATACCCGAAGTTACAGACGGTATCAGGAAGCCCGAACCCTGCCAGAGGCCGAACTGCAAAACAAAACCGACATAAAAAACCGCCCGAAAAATCCGGACAGCGATTCAAACAGGCTGCCCCGTTTAACGGGCGCGGCAGGAAGTTTCGACCGAATTGCCGTAGGCATCGGTAAAGCCGAAAAAGGCTTCGCCACCTTTCTGATGCCACTCGGTTCCGCTTCCGAACAAACCGTGTTCGGCGGTATAGCGTTCGCCGGATGCGGCAACGTCGGAAGAAAGGACGGCACGCCTGCCGTCCAGCCGCAACGCGATTTTGCCGCCGTCCAAATGGCGGACGCGCACAGACAAACCGTTCTCGCAGGAAAACGCCCGAACACCAGCCGGACCGGCTTGGTTTTGAACGGGCGGCATATGCCCGCGTCCGCCGCCATCATACGCCTCCGGCACGGCACAGGCCGCCAAGGACAAAACCGGTACGGTCAGCGCGAAAAACCTGATATTCATAAAAGCTCCCCAATAAAAAGAAAATATGTTTCAACACACAGGACGACACATAAAGCACCGCCCTATGTGCCGTCCTGATTTGGAAGGGGTTGCGCCCCCAAATAAAGTCTGATCCTGCCGCCCTAAAGGGCGGAGGTTCAACCGAAAAGGAAACACGATGAATTGATAATCCGGATTGCGTGCCCCTTCTTTACCCGTCTTCCGGCACCGCCTTTTGCCTGACGATGCCGTCTGAACCTGCCTGCCCGCCCGAAGGAATGTAAATTTTTTCCAAATTCCAAGTAAAAACCGCTATCAGTGTGCTAATTTGCGTTAAAATCATATTCGGCGTTTAACGTTTTGTGCGCCCACATCCCTGCACTGTTTGATACGGGCATAAGGCACAAATCCCGACAAGCGCACTGTTTCATACTTCGTCAATCATTCAGACTCCGGTTTGTGCCCGTGCCGGCGGGCGGTCGGCCGTTTCCCGCCGTTCAGGCATATTCCGACAGTGTGAGATAAGGATTTATTCGATGTTTCAACACACAGGACGACACATAAAGCACCGCCCTATGTGTTGCCCTGATTTGGAAGGGGTTGCGCCCCTCCCAAATAAAGTCTAATTCTACCGCCCTAAGGGGCGGGGTTTCAACCGAAAAGGAAATACGATGAAATCACTCAAAACCTTCCTCATTTGGGGCATAGTGGTACTGGTCGGCGTAGCATCCTTTACCACTTTGGCACTCAGCCGGGGCGAACAGGTCAGCGCGGTATGGATGGTTACCGCCGCCATATCCGTTTACTGTATCGCCTACCGTTTTTACAGCCTCTACATCGCCAACCGCGTGATGCGGCTCGATCCTGACCGCCTGACTCCGGCAGAACGCCACAACGACGGCTTGGACTACGTTCCGACGCACAAAGGCGTATTGTTCGGACACCACTTTGCCGCGATTGCAGGCGCAGGCCCTTTGGTCGGTCCGGTTTTGGCGGCGCAAATGGGTTACCTGCCCGGTACTTTGTGGATTATCTTCGGCGTGGTGTTTGCTGGCGCGGTACAGGATATGATGGTCTTGTTCGTCTCTATGCGCCGCGACGGTAAGTCTTTGGGCGATATTGTGAAACAGGAACTCGGCACTGTCCCCGGTGTGATTGCCTCCATCGGTATTTTGATGATTATGGTCATCATTATGGCGGTGTTGGCGTTGATTGTCGTAAAAGCATTGGTTCACAGCCCTTGGGGTACGTTCACCATTGCCGCAACGATGCCGATTGCCCTGCTTATGGGTATTTACACGCGTTATATCCGTCCGGGCAAAATCGGTGAGATTTCCATCGTCGGCTTTATTTTGCTGATGCTGGCGGTGATTTACGGCGACGATGTGGCGCAAAGCTCCATCGGACATTGGTTCGACCTTGACGGCATCCAGCTCACTTGGGCGATTATGATTTACGGCTTTGTCGCCTCCGTATTGCCCGTATGGTTGCTGCTCACTCCGCGCGACTATCTCTCTACCTTCCTGAAAATCGGTACGATTGCGGCCTTGGCTTTGGGCATCGTCATCGTCAATCCCGCTTTGCAAATGCCTGCGGTTACCCACTTTATCGACGGTTCCGGCCCGGTATTCTCAGGCGCATTGTTCCCGTTCTTGTTCATTACCATCGCCTGCGGTGCGGTTTCAGGCTTCCACGCGCTGATTTCCTCCGGCACCACGCCGAAAATGCTGGAAAACGAAACCCACGTCCGTATGATCGGTTACGGCGGTATGTTGATGGAAAGTTTCGTGGCGATTATGGCGCTTGCCGCCGCCGCATCGCTCGATCCCGGCGTGTACTTCGCGATGAACAGCCCCGCCGCCCTGATCGGTACGGATGCCAATACCGCCGCCGAAGTGATTACCACCAAGCTGCAATTTCCTGTCGATGCCGCAACCCTGTTGCACACCGCTAAGGAAGTGGGCGAAAACACCATCCTGTCCCGTGCAGGCGGTGCACCTACCCTCGCAGTCGGTATGGCGCACATTATGAGCCGTCTGATTCCGGGCGAGGCGATGATGGCGTTCTGGTATCACTTCGCCCTGTTGTTTGAAGCCTTGTTCATCCTGACCGCCGTCGATGCCGGTACGCGCGTCGCACGTTTTATGATTCAAGACTTGGGCAGCATCTTCTACAAACCTTTCGGCAACACCGACTCCATCCCCGCCAACCTGATTGCGACCTTCTTCGCCGTGGCATTGTGGGGCTACTTCCTCTACACCGGCGTAACCGACCCACTGGGCGGCATCAACTCGCTCTGGCCGTTGTTCGGCATCGCCAACCAAATGCTGGCAGGCGTGGCCTTGATTATGTGCGCCGTTGTACTGATTAAGATGAAACGCGACCGTTATGTCTGGGTGGCACTCGTTCCTGCCGTCGGCGTACTGTTTGTAACCTGCTACGCCGGCCTGCAAAAACTGTTCCACAGCGACCCGCGCGTCAGCTTCCTTGCCCACGCAGGCAAATACAGCGACGCATTGGCTAAAAACGAAGTCCTTGCGCCTGCTAAAGACATCGGCGAAATGGCGCAAATCATCTTCAACGACAAGATTAATGCCGGTCTAACCGCATTGTTCCTCTTAGTCGTCGTCATCGTTGCCATCTACGGCGTGCGTACCGCCCTCAAAGCACGCAAAGTCGGCTGGCCGACCGCCAAAGAAATCCCGGCGGTGTACCGCGACGGCAAACAGCCGGAGGCACAAAGTGAAGCATAAGCTCGCGTCTTGGTGGAAAACCATCAAGCTGACGGCAAACTTGATGGCAGGCGTGCCCGATTATGAAAACTACGTTGCACAGCAGCGCAAACATAATCCCAACGCCCCCGTAATGACCAAGCTGCAATTTCAAGACTATTGCCGCAAACGCCGCTGCGGCGCAAACGGCGGACGCTGCTGTTAAGCCTGCTTGAAACAAATGCCGTCTGAACGCCGCTTCAGACGGCATTTTATGCTGGAATCCCGCCCCGCAAGCCAAACGGCCGCCATATCGGGCAGGTTCGTCCGTCGGCAAACCGTGTTTTCTCCGCACAAAGATAACCATACGGCACAGTCAGTGTGTTGCCCCTTTCCGCCCCTCTGTTGCCGCCACCCCGAAAGGCGGATTTGCAACCCTTAATGAAATTCCGGTAAACAAACTATGAAAAACCTCATCGCCTTCAACAAACCCTACGGCGTAATCTGCCAATTCTCACCGCACGAAAAACACAAAAGCCTCAAAGACTTCATCGGCCTGCCCGGCTTCTATCCCGCCGGACGGCTCGACACCGACAGCGAAGGGCTGCTTCTGCTGACAGACGACGGCAGGCTTCAGGCGCAAATCGCCGACCCGAAATTCAAACAGCCCAAAACCTACTGGGCGCAACTGGAAGGCTCGCCCGACGAAAGCCGTTTGGATATTCTGCGAAAAGGTGTGGACTTGGGCGATTTCACTGCCCGCCCCGCCCTCGTCCGCGTTTTAAATCCCGGCGAAGCCGAGTGTTTGTGGGAGCGCGTTCCGCCGATACGCGTCCGCAAAACCGTTCCCGATTTTTGGATTGAAATTACCATTTCCGAGGGCAAAAACCGCCAAGTCCGGCGAATGACCGCCAAAGCCGGATACCCCTGCCTGCGACTGGTCAGGGTAGCCAGCGGCAGACTGAAACTGTTTGATTTGGATTTAAAACCCGGGGAATGGGCATACGCCCCGTTCAGACCATAAAGCCGCACTGCCCTGCCATTATCCTTTTGCCCCTGCCACTTACCGCTTAACGCTTAAAACAATTAGTAAAGCAAGGGCTTATTTTAATTATATAAGACGGCCTCAAATTTTTACCGATTGAAACATCTTTAATCACGATGAGCTACAAATTTTAAAGGCAGAAAGGGTTTTCTCCGTCCGGCGGAACAAAAATATGCCGTCCGAACGTTCGGGCGGCAGACAAAACGGCACTGCCCGATAAAGGCAGTGCCGTTGTCCGTTTCAAACCGTAAAACATCAGCCCAAATCAAAGGCTTTATGCAATACCCTGGTCGCCAGTTCCATGTATTTTTCATCAATCAATACGGAAACTTTGATTTCGGAGGTTGAAATCATTTGGATGTTGATGCCCTCTTCGGCGAGCGTGCGGAAGATTTTGGCGGCTACGCCGACGTGCGAACGCATACCCAAACCGACTGCGGAGACTTTGCACACGATGTCGTCGCCGTCGATGGAAGCCGCGCCGATGCTGTCTTGGCGTTCGGACAGGATTTCCAAAGTCTGTTTGTAATCGCCGCGCGGTACGGTAAAAGAAAAATCGGTCGTGCCTTCGCTGCCGACATTTTGGATAATCATATCGACTTCGATGTTGGCATCGGCGACCGCGCCCAAAATCTGATAGGCGACACCGGGTTTGTCGGGTACGCCGCGCACGTTGATGCGGGCTTGGTTTTTATCGAATGCGATACCGGTTACGGCGGCTTTTTCCATATTGTCGTCCTCTTCAAATGTGATTAAAGTGCCGTTGCCGCCGTCTTGCAGGCTGCTCAGTACGCGCAGGCGCACTTTGTATTTTCCGGCAAATTCTACTGAACGGATTTGCAAAACTTTCGAGCCGAGGCTTGCCAGCTCAATCATTTCTTCAAACGTTACCGTATCCATACGGCGCGCCTCGGGTACGACGCGGGGGTCGGTGGTATAAACGCCGTCCACGTCGGTATAGATTTGGCACTCGTCGGCTTTGAGCGCGGCGGCGAGCGCGACGGCGGAAGTGTCCGAACCGCCGCGTCCGAGCGTGGAAATATCGCCTTCGCTGCTGATGCCTTGGAAGCCGGCAACGATGACGACTTTGCCATCGGCGAGGTCGGCGCGCATTTTTTCATCGTCGATGCTTTCGATGCGGGCTTTGGTGTGGGCGGTATCGGTTTTGAGGGCGACCTGCCAGCCTGTGTAGCTTTTGGCATCCACGCCGATATTTTTCAACGCCATTGCCAAAAGGCCGATGGTTACTTGTTCGCCGGTGGAGAGGACAACGTCCAACTCACGCGGATCGGGGTGCTCCTGCATTTCGTGCGCCAACGCGACCAGGCGGTTGGTTTCGCCGCTCATCGCGGATACGACGACGACGATGTCGTGTCCTTCGGCGCGGGCTTTGGCGACACGTTTGGCTACGTTTTTGATGCGTTCGGGCGAGCCTACCGATGTGCCGCCGTATTTGTGTACGATTAACGCCATGTTTCGTGCTTTCTTGTGTGGGATTGGTCGGGCAGCATAGTTTGCTGGAAAAGCGGCTATTATTACTATTTTTTACATGAAGTTCAAGAACGGACTGCGCTTTCCCGCCTGCCGTTTGATAGCGGTCAGCAAAAAACCTGTTCTTTCAGATTTTTGACAAAATGCCGTCTGAACGGTTTTCAGACGGCATCCGGACAGTAATTAGGCGGCAGACAGCGCATTTTGCTGATATCGCACCAGCTCTCTTATGCCTTGTTCGGCCAGTCCGATCAGTTTGCCCAACTCGTCCAAACTGAACGGCGCGCCTTCCGCCGTCCCCTGTATTTCGATGATTTTCCCCGATGCGGTCATGACGATGTTCACATCACTGTCGCAACCGGAGTCTTCGGGATAATCCAAATCCAAAAGCGGCACGCCGTTCACTACGCCTGCTGATACGGCGGCAACGGCTTCGCGGATGGGGTTTTCGGTCAATATGCCGTCTGAAACCAGTTTGCTGACGGCGATTTGCAGCGCGACAAACGCACCGGTAATCGAAGCCGTGCGCGTGCCGCCGTCCGCCTGAATCACATCGCAATCAATCAGGATTTGTCGTTCGCCGAGTTTTTCCATATCCACGACCGCGCGCAGCGACCGTCCGATAAGGCGCTGGATTTCTTGTGTGCGTCCCGACTGTTTGCCTGCCGAAGCTTCGCGGCGCATCCGCGAAGAGGTTGAGGCGGGCAGCATACCGTATTCCGCCGTTACCCAGCCTTGGTTTTTACCGCGTAAAAACGGTGGGACATTTTCGTCTATGGAGGCTGTGCAGATGACTTTGGTGTTGCCGCATTCAATAAGGCACGAACCGTCCGTATGCGGCAGGAAATGAGGGGTGATTTTGATATCGCGCAGGCTGTCGGCGGCGCGTGAGGTGCGGATGTAATCAGGCATACTGCCCTCCCGTTAAAAACAGATAAATTAAAAAGCCTTAAATATGAAAAATCACATTTAAGGCCTTCAAACTGAAAATTTCTACGCTTCTTCGGCTTTACTGCGGATAATCAGCAGCGGCAGATGGCTTTGGCGCATGACGGTTTCGGCAAAACTACCCATTAAAAGGTGCATCAGCCCGGTGCGTCCGTGCGTACCCAACACCAGCAGGTCGGCACCGTTTTCATCGGCATAATCGACCAAATCCTGCGCCATTTCGCGCGCACCCTTATTGGCAACCAGCAGGTGTTTGACGGTATTTTCCACACCCAGTTCCCGGGCGGTGCGCTCGGCGGCATCCAAAACCTCGTTACCTTGCGCGACGGCGGCGGCTTCGTAGCTTTCGTGTTGCAAAAATTCGGGGGCGAGCGCCATATATTCGGCAGGATTGGCAACGTGCACCAAAGTCAGGCGCGCGCTGTTGACTCCTGCAAGTTCGGCGGCGTGTTTCAGGGCATTGATGGACGTTTCACTGCCGTCAACGGCAACAACCAGATGTTTGTACATATCGTATTCTCCTTTTGCACCGCCTCGCGGTGCCGTCTTGTCGGATGGGCGCAGGGACAGCTTGCGCCGTTTCATTATAGACCCGCCGTCGGGCTTTATACAACAGCCGAACAGCCCGACTGCTTTCCAGTATAATATGCCGCTTTCGTGCAGTCAGGCATTTTTTGCCGGCTTTCGTTCACTTTTTGATTTGACGCAATCTTGCAGGATTCGACCATGTCCGACAACGCTTTGACCTCTTCGCGACGCTTCGGCGGCATCGCCAGACTCTACGGAGACTCTGCCTTGGCGCACTTTTCACAGGCACACGTCTGCGTAGTCGGTGTAGGCGGAGTCGGCTCTTGGGCGGTCGAGGCTTTGGCGCGCACGGGCATCGGGCGTTTGACTTTGATTGATTTGGACAATGTTGCCGAATCCAATGTCAACCGCCAGCTGCACGCCCTGACCGGCGACTTCGGCAAAGCAAAAGTTACCGCCTTGCGCGAACGTATTACACAAATCAATCCGCAATGCGAAGTGTTTGAAATTGAAGATTTCGTTACCGAAGACAATTTGCCGGAATACTTCGGAAAAGGTTTTGATTTCGTCATCGACGCAATCGACCAAGTGCGCGTTAAAGCGGCAATGGCGGCTTATTTTGTGGAACGCAAACAACCGTTTGTCCTCAGCGGCGGCGCGGGCGGACAGAAAAATCCCGCCCTGATCCAAACCGCCGATTTGAGCCGCGCAACCCACGACCCGCTGCTTGCCAACCTGCGCTATACCTTACGGAAACGCTACGGATTCAGCCGCGATACGAAAGCAAAAATGCGCGTGCCGTGCGTGTTCTCAACCGAAAACATCGTGCCGCCGCAATCGGGCGCGGCATGTTCTGCCGATGCCGCACCGCAGGGCTTGTCGTGCGCGGGCTACGGTGCAAGCATGCTCGTTACCGCTTCGTTCGGGCTATATTGCGCACAGGCGGCGGTGGAACACATCGCGGGCAAAAAATAAGCAATGCCGTCTGGAACAGGATTCAGACGGCATTTTAACAAACTATGGTTATGATTTAGGACAAAAAAGGATACGGATAAAAAATAACATAAAATATATGATTCCTAAATAATATACCAAGTATCGGAGAGCTATTTAATGGAATTCGTTAATAATTTAGTTATTTTTTCATTTTTATTACTAATGCTTATTCCGATATTTTTTGTAGTATATGGTATATACCATAAGATACGTTATCGCAAAATATGTATCCTAAGAACAAGTTTTACATTATTAGTGGTAATACTTTGCAGTATGTATTACATATATTGCCGTTATCTTGACCAACAAAAAGTAGCTTATTATTGCATAGATGAGCAATGTATTTCTATTGTTCATCTATACAAAGATTATGGTATAAACTCTCCCACATATGCGAGAATTTACGCAGGAAAAATATTGTGTAGATTTCAAGTAAGAGCTAAAAATTACGCTGAATTACTTATGGAAGATGATATATCAATTAGTAAAAAAATTTTGGGGAATAAATTTATCATTTATGGGTCGCTACCTGTAATATACGGTAATGTAGATAATATTGAAGTAAAAGAAGCTACTGGTTATATAGATAGAGCCAGTACTGATTATATTGTCTCAAGAAACTTAAAATTCAGACATTTATATTAATTAAGAGGTTTAGCAAGAGTGCCGTCAAAATATAGGGCGCATCATCGAATTCGCGAAAGACAAACGCTACGATGAACGTTTCAAGGATTTGAAAAAAGAATCCATAGACTATCTAAACCGGCATCCCGGTTTGGTGGCCGACTACCTGAACGCGGCAATCAAGCTGTCGGTTCAGAAAAACCAACATCGGCACGCCTAAAACCGTATTCACAACCCGCTCCTTTTCAAAACATTTGCATTTAAAAGCCGTTATAATGCCGTCTGAACATCTGCCCGACCACATTATGCGTGAATGTCGGCAGATTGTTTTCTTTTGTAAACTTATATTAAAATCCACTTACCGATTCACGCCATGCCGCCCATCCCTGCCCCATCCGCACCATCCGAGCACACTGTCGCATGGGTATTCGGTCAACCCGTTACCGATTTGCCGCAGGATTTGTTTATCCCGCCCGACGCGCTGAAAGTCGTATTGGGCAGTTTTCAAGGCCCTTTGGATCTACTGCTGTATCTGATCCGCAAACAGAATATCGACGTACTAGATATTCCGATGGTGAAGATTACCGAACAGTATCTGCACTATATTGCCCAAATGGAAGCCTATCAGTTTGATTTGGCGGCGGAATACCTGCTTATGGCGGCCATGCTGATTGAAATCAAATCGCGCCTGCTGCTGCCGCGTACCGAAGCCGTCGAAGACGAAGAAGCCGACCCGCGTGCCGAGTTGGTGCGCCGCCTGTTGGCTTATGAACAGATGAAGCTGGCGGCACAAGGGTTGGATGCACTTCCTCGTGCAGGCAGAGATTTCGCATGGGCGTACCTGCCTCTGGAAATTGCCGTCGAAGCCAAGCTGCCCGAGGTTTACATCGCCGATTTGACGCAGGCATGGTTGGGCATTCTTTCTCGGGCAAAACATACGCGCAGCCACGAAGTGATCAAAGAAACCATCTCCGTGCGAGCGCAAATGACGGCAATCCTGCGCCGTTTGAACGGACACGGAATATGCGGGTTTCACGACCTGTTCAAGCCCGGACAGGGTGCGGCTTACGTGGTCGTCAACTTCATCGCACTGTTGGAGCTTGCCAAAGAAGGATTGGTCAGAATCGTACAGGAAAACAGTTTCGGAGAAATCCGAATCAGCCTCAATCATGAAGGGGCGCATTCAGACGGCATGAACGGGACAGAAACACCGGATTGACCTATTTAAAAAGGAACATGATGACAAGCAAACAAAACCAGGCCTCATTATGGGCGGTCGGACTCATGCTGTTTGCCCTGTTTTTTGGTGCGGGCAACCTGATTTATCCCGCCTATCTCGGTCAGCAGGCAGGCGAAAACTGGCTGATTTCCATGCCCGGCTTCCTATTGACCGGTGCAGGCCTGCCGCTATTGGGCGTAATCGCCATCGGCTACTCGGGTTCCCGTGATGTCGAAGCACTCGCCTCGCGTGTCGCCCCCTGGTACGGCATAGCGTTTGCCGCCTCCCTCTACCTTGCCATCGGCCCGCTGTTCGCCCTGCCCCGGACGGCGACGGTTTCCTTTGAAATCGGCGTTTTACCGCTGATCGACAATCTTTCCCCGAATATGGCTCAGGCAGTATTCAGCCTGCTTTTTTTCGGCCTGGCCTACTGGCTTTCGATGTCTCCGAGCAAATTGGTTGACCGCATCGGAAAAATCCTGACGCCCGCACTCCTGCTGACCATCGCCGTATTGGTCGGTTATGCCGCACTCAACCCCATCGGCGCACCGCTCGCTGCACAAGGCGATTTTGCCCTCCGCCCGATGATTAAAGGCATTTTGGAAGGCTACGGCACGATGGACGCCCTCGCCTCACTCGTCTTTGCCATTATCGTTATCGACGCCGTCCGCGCCATGGGTGTCGACAACCGTTCGGACCTGCTGAAAACCACCGCCATATCAGGCCTGATGGCTGCAGGCTGCCTTGCTGCGGTTTACCTGCTGATAGGCTATATGGGGGCGACCAGTGTGGCGGGAATCGGTTTGCAGGAAAACGGTGCGCTGGTATTGTCGAAATCGGCACAATACTATTTCGGACTGGGCGGCAACCTGCTGCTGGGCGTTATCGTACTGCTTGCCTGCCTAACCACGGCGGTCGGTCTGGTTACTTCGTGTGCCGAATACTTCAACCGCCTCTGTCCAGGCATTTCCTATAAAACCTTCGTCATCATCAATACGCTGGTTTCCATCGTCTTGGCAAACAAGGGGCTGTCAGCCATCCTGCAGATTTCCGTCCCCATGCTCATGCTGCTTTATCCGCTGACCATCGTACTCATCTTGCTGACCCTGACCGACAGGCTGTTCGGCGGTAGCCGCATCGTCTATTTCTGCACCATGATGCCCGCACTGGCGGTCGGCCTGCTCGATGCCTACAAAACCGCCTTCGGTTTCAGCGAAACGGCAGCAAAAGCCATCGACAAAGCCCTTCCCCTATACAGCATAGGACTGGGTTGGATTATTCCCTCTTTAACCTGCTTTGCCTTAGGCTGCCTGCTCAATGCGGCCGTAAGGAAGAAACCCTGAAACCATGCCGTCTGAAAGACCTTCAGACGGCATTTTCGGCACACGGGGCGGGCGCGATGTGTTCTAATACGCCCCAAGCCGCCAACAGAAACCGGGAGAACCGCCGCATGACAGGCATCATACATTCACTTCTTGACACCGACCTCTACAAATTCACTATGCTGCAAGTGGTTCTGCACCAGTTTCCGCAAACACACAGCCTTTACGAATTCCGATGCCGCAATGCCTCGACCGTCTATCCGCTTGCCGATATCAAGGAAGACTTGGAAAAGGAACTTGACTCACTCTGCCAACTGCGCTTTACCCATGACGAACTCGGCTATCTGCGCTCCCTGCGCTTCATTAAAAGCGACTTTGTCGATTATCTCGAACTCTTCCAGCTCCAACGCCGCTTCGTACAAGTCAGCCCCGATGCCGAAGGCCGTCTGAACATCCGCATCGAAGGCCCGATGATACAGGCGATGTTTTTTGAAATCTTCATCCTCGCCATTGTCAACGAACTTTACTTCCGCCGCCTCGAAACCCCCGCCGTTATCGAAGAAGGCGAACGCCGGCTTCAAGCCAAAGCCGCGCGCCTCAAAGAAATCGCCGCCGCACAAAACCCCGACGAACCGCCCTTCCTCATTTCCGACTTCGGCACACGCCGCCGCTACAAGCTCGCGTGGCAGGAACACGTCATCCGCACCCTGCTCGAAGCCGCCCCAAGCATCGTGCGCGGCACCAGCAACGTTTACCTCGCCAAAAAACTCGGCATCACGCCCATCGGCACCATGGCGCACGAATTCCTCCAAGCCTTCCAAGCCCTCGACGTACGCCTGCGGAATTTCCAAAAGGCCGCGCTCGAAAGCTGGGTGCACGAATACCGGGGCGATTTGGGCGTTGCCCTGACCGACGTGGTCGGTATGGATGCCTTCCTGCGCGATTTCGACCTCTATTTCGCCAAACTCTTCGACGGGCTGCGCCACGACAGCGGCGACCCTTACGTTTGGGGCGACAAAGCCTACGCCCACTATCAAAAGCTCAAAATCGACAGCCGCACCAAAATGCTGACCTTCTCCGACGGACTGGATATCGACCGATCTTGGGCTTTGCACCAATATTTCAAAGACCGCTTCAAAACCAGTTTCGGCATAGGCACCAACCTGACCAACGATATGGGGCATACGCCTTTGAATATCGTGTTGAAACTGGTCGAATGCAACGGGCAGTCCGTCGCCAAGCTGTCCGACTCGCCGGGCAAAACCATGACCAACAACAGCACCTTCCTCGCCTACCTGCGCCAAGTGTTCGACGTACCCGAACCCGAAACGCCGTAAACCGGCAGAAAAAGCGCACAATTCCTGTTTCTGCCGCATAAAATCTTTTAAAATACCGCCTGATTTGAATTTAACCGAAAGACCGAACTTCATGAACCTACATCAAACCGTCGAACACGAAGCAGCAGCCGCCTTTGCCGCCGCAGGCATCGCCGGCAGCTCCGTTGTCTTGCAGCCGACCAAAAATGCCGAACACGGCGATTTCCAAATCAACGGCGTGATGGGTGCGGCGAAAAAAGCCAAACAAAACCCGCGCGAATTGGCGCAAAAGGTCGCCGACGCATTGGCAGGCAACGCCGTCATCGAAAGCGCGGAAGTCGCCGGTCCCGGTTTTATCAACCTGCGCCTGCGCCCCGAATTCCTCGCCCGAAACATTCAGACGGCCTTGAACGACGCACGTTTCGGCGTGGCGAAAACCGACAAACCGCAAACCGTCGTTATCGACTATTCCTCGCCCAATCTGGCAAAGGAAATGCACGTCGGCCATCTGCGTTCCAGCATCATCGGCGACAGCATTTCGCGCGTATTGGAATTTATGGGCAACACCGTCATCCGCCAAAACCACGTCGGCGACTGGGGTACGCAGTTCGGCATGTTGGTCGCTTATTTGGTCGAACAGCAAAAAGACAATGCCGAGTTTGAACTGGCGGACTTGGAGCAGTTTTACCGCGCCGCCAAAGTACGCTTTGACGAAGACCCTGCCTTTGCCGACACCGCGCGCGAATACGTTGTGAAGCTGCAAGGCGGCGATGAAACCGTGTTGGCGTTGTGGAAACAGTTTGTCGATATTTCGCTCTCGCACGCCCAAGCCGTTTATGACACGCTGGGCTTGAAACTGCGCCCCGAAGACGTGGCGGGCGAATCGAAATACAACGACGATTTGCAGCCCGTAGTCGATGATTTGGTTCAAAAAGGTCTGGCAGTCGAAGACGACGGCGCAAAAGTCGTGTTCTTGGACGAGTTCAAAAACAAAGAAGGCGAACCCGCCGCGTTTATCGTGCAAAAACAAGGCGGCGGCTTCCTCTACGCCTCCACCGATTTGGCGTGCCTGCGCTACCGCATAGGCCGTCTGAAAGCTGACCGCCTGCTGTACGTCGTCGATCACCGTCAAGCCCTGCACTTTGAGCAGCTCTTCACCACTTCCCGCAAAGCAGGCTATCTGCCGGAAAACGTCGGCGCGGCATTTGTCGGCTTCGGCACGATGATGGGCAAAGACGGCAAACCGTTCAAAACGCGCAGCGGCGACACCGTGAAACTGGTCGATTTGCTGACCGAAGCCGTCGAGCGCGCCACTGCTTTGGTGAAGGAAAAAAATCCCGAATTGGGCGCGGATGAGGCGGCGAAAATCGGCAAAACCGTCGGCATCGGCGCAGTCAAATATGCCGACTTGAGCAAAAACCGCACCAGCGATTATGTGTTCGACTGGGACGCCATGCTCTCATTTGAAGGCAACACCGCCCCCTACCTGCAATACGCCTACACCCGCGTGCAAAGCGTATTCCGCAAAGCCGGCGAATGGGACGCAACCGCGCCAACCATTTTGACCGAACCGCTGGAAAAACAGCTTGCCGCCGAGCTGCTGAAATTTGAAGACGTGCTGCAAAGCGTGGCGGACACCGCGTATCCGCACTACCTCGCCGCCTACCTCTATCAAATCGCTACCTTGTTCAGCCGCTTCTACGAAGCCTGCCCGATTCTGAAAGCCGAAGGAGCAAGCCGCAACAGCCGCCTGCAACTGGCAAAACTCACCGGCGATACGCTGAAACAAGGCTTGGAGTTGTTGGGCATTGATGTGTTGGACGTAATGTAAAACCGCACCGCCCAATTGCGGACAACAGCCCCGCCATCCTCATCCGAATCTGAAAAAAGCGGCGCGATACACCGTATCCGCCGCCCTTCCCAAAATGCGAAACAGACAAACGCCAAGCAAGCAAGCAAGCAAGCAAGCAAGCAAGCAAGCAAAAAATTATAACCCCCTTCCTACCGACGCACTTTCCGCGCGGCGCATCCCCCTTTCCCCGCCCCTCAACCCTGCCTTTTCTTCAGGCAGGGTTTCAGCCCGCCTCCTTTCCCTGTTTTCCTTTCCCCGACACGCATGCGCGCCCCCTGCCGCACCGTGCCGCACTTTCGCGCCCGGACGGCATCGTTCCGCCATCCGGTTCTCTGTTTCAAATACCCCTGTTTCAGAAAAAAATACAGATGTTTCAACACACAGGACGACACATAAAACACCGCCCTATGTGTCGTCCTGATTTGGAAGGGGTTACGCCTCCCAAATAAAGTCTGATTCTGCCGCCCTAAAGGGCGGGGTTTCAACCGAAAAGGAAATACGATGAATATTCACGCCCTGCTCTCCAAACAATGGACGCTGCCGCCATTCCTGCCGAAACGGCTGCTGCTGTCCCTGCTGATCCTGCTGGTCCCCAATGCGGTGTTTTGGGTTTTGGCACTGCTGACCGCCACCGCCCGCCCGATTGTCAATTTAGACTACCTTCCCGCCGCGCTGCTGATCGCCCTGCCTTGGCGTTTCGTCAAAATTGCCGGCGTATTGGCATTTTGGCTGGCGGTTTTGTTTGACGGACTGATGATGGTGATCCAGCTCTTCCCTTTTATGGACCTCATCGGCGCCATCAACCTCGTCCCCTTCATCCTGACCGCCCCCGCCCCTTATCAGATAATGACCGGGCTGTTGCTGCTGTATATGCTGGCGATGCCGTTTGTGTTGCAGAAAGCCGCCGCCAAAACTGACTTCCGACACATTGCCGCCTGTGCCGCCGTCGTGGCGGCAGCCGGCTATTTCACCGGCCATTTGAGTTACTACGACCGTGGGCGGATGGCCAATATCTTCGGCGCAAACAACTTCTATTACGCCAAAAGTCAGGCGATGCTCTACACCGTCAGCCAGAATGCCGACTTTATTACCGCCGGTCTGGTCGATCCCGTCTTCCTCCCCTTGGGCAATCAGCAGCGTGCCGCCACGCGGCTGAGTGAGCCGAAATCTCAAAAAATCCTCTTTATCGTCGCCGAATCTTGGGGGCTGCCGGCCAATCCCGAACTTCAAAACGCCACTTTTGCCAAACTGCTGGCGCAAAAAGACCGTTTTTCGGTTTGGGAAAGCGGCAGTTTTCCCTTCATCGGCGCGACGGTCGAAGGCGAAATGCGCGAATTGTGCGCCTACGGCGGTTTGCGCGGGTTCGCACTGCGCCGCGCTCCCGACGAAAAATTTGCCCGCTGCCTCCCCAACCGTTTGAAACAAGAAGGTTACGCCACCTTTGCGATGCACGGCGCGGGCAGTTCACTTTACGACCGCTTCAGCTGGTATCCGAGGGCGGGCTTTCAAGAAATCAAAACCGCCGAAAACCTGATCGGTAAAAAAACCTGCGCCATTTTCGGCGGCGTGTGCGACAGCGAGCTGTTCGGCGAAGTGTCGGCATTTTTCAAAAAACACGACAAGGGACTGTTTTACTGGATGACGCTGACCAGCCACGCCGACTATCCCGAATCCGACATTTTCAACCACAGGCTCAAATGCACCGAATACGGCCTGCCCGCCGAAACCGACCTCTGCCGCAACTTCAGCCTGCACACCCAATTTTTCGACCAACTGGCGGATTTGATCCGACGACCCGAAATGAAAGGCGTGGAAGTCATCATCGTCGGCGACCATCCGCCGCCCGTCGGCAACCTCAATGAAACCTTCCGCTACCTCAAACAGGGGCATGTCGCCTGGCTGCACTTCAAAATCAAATAAGCAGATGCCGTCTGAAAGCACAAACAGCCTTCAGACGGCATTTTTCAGACAGGCCAACCCACATTCATCATCTCCGATAAATTGCCTTATAAGAATCCAAAAATCCAAAATCACAGGAAGTTATCAAAAAAAAACAGAAACCATCCGCCGTCATTCCCGCGAAAGCGGGAATCCGGAAACCCAAAGCCACGGGAATTTATCGGAAAAACCAAAACTCCTCCGCCGTCATTCCCGCGAAAGCGAGAATCCGGAAACCCAAAGCCACAGGAATTTATCGGAAATAACTGAAACGCCGCCGCCGTCGTTCCCGCGCAGGCGGGAATCTAGGTCTGTCGGTGCGGAAACTTATCGGATAAAACGGTTTCTTCAGATTTTACGTTCTGGATTCCCACTTTCGTGGGAATGACGGGATGTAGGTTCGTAGGAATGACGTGGTGCAGGTTTCCGTATGGATGGATTCGTCGTTCCCGCAAAAGCGGGAATCCAAAGCCACAGAAATTTATCGGAAAAACCGAAACTCAAAAACAACGGAAACCGAACGGACAGGATTCCCGCCTGCGCGGGAATGACGGCTCATACATCATCCAAAAAAATTGAAACCAAACAAATGGGACTCCCTCTTGCGTGAGGCTGACAGATGCCGTCTGAAAGGCTTTCAGACGGCATAGCTTTTTCTCTTTGAATTTATAGTGGATTAACAAAAATCAGGACAAGGCGACGAAGCCGCAGACAGTACAAATAGTACGGAACCGATTCACTTGGTGCTTCAGCACCTTAGAGAATCGTTCTCTTTGAGCTAAGGCGAGGCAACGCCGTACCGGTTTTTGTTAATCCACTATAAATTTGCTACAAAAAAGCTGCCCCAAATGAATACCCGGGCAGCTTTTTGTTGATATGGCTCCAATCAGCGGTGTTGCGGATTGTAACGTTTTTCCAAACGCAGGAATATCCAACCCAAGAAAGTCGTCATCAGAAGATAAATCAGGGCGACGGCATAAAGCGGTTCTTCATAAACCGAGTACCGGCCCGTAATCGTTTTCTGAACATACGCCAACTCCGGCACGGCAATGACCGACAGCAGCGAGCTGTCTTTCAAGAGTGTGATGAACTCGCTCGCCAAAGGCGGCAGCATACGGCGCAATGCCTGCGGCAGAATCACATAGCGCATCGCCTGCGGATAAGTCATACCCAAAGAACGCGCCGCCTCCATCTGCCCTTTGTCGATAGACTGGATGCCCGCGCGGAAAATCTCACAGATATACGCCCCCGAGTTGGCGATCAGTGCCAAAGAACCGGCAATCAGCGGGCCGTATCCCCGACGCAGCTCGACTGCCGCCTCGCCGCTGACCAAAATGCCGTCTGAAGGATGGACGAAAAACAGAAACCACACATACGCCCAAATCACAATCTGCACAAACAGCGGCGTGCCCCGGAACAGGGTAACGTACAACAGGGAAAACTTACGCAACGCCCACGCCAGCACGCGCATCGGCGCACCGGCTTTTTCCAAGTGAATCAGGCGCGCCAACGCCAAAAACAGCCCCAATACCGAACCACCCGCCGTTGCCACGACCGTCAGCCCCAAGGTCACCAGTGCGCCGTAAAGGAACATCCAGCGGTATTCGTAAATAATATCAAAACGAAAATCCATATACCGTCCGTATCAAAAACCGGCGGAACTGCCGCCGTTTACAAACAATCCGCCATTTTACCGTAAAAAACACTTCTTGAACTTTTTTATCGCGGCGGACGGCGGTTGCGCGTTTCCGCAAAAAATGCAGGGCGCGCGGTTTCAGACGGCATTTGCCGTTCAAAGCCGTGCGGTGTCTTTACCAAATGCCCAACCATTCGCCCACGGAATCCATCCAATCCTTATTGCCCCCGCCGTTCCTGCCTGCCCGGCGGTACGCCCACGGCGCTTGCGGGTTTTTAGCTTTCCACAATCCTTTGCGTTCCCTTTCCGCCTGCATCTGGGCATCGGCATAGTCGGCAAAATCCGCCTTATCCTGCTGTTTTTTAGCATAACTTTCATAATGCCACGCCGCCCCGTCCTGCACCTGCATCAGGTTCAAATCGGTTTTGCCGACAGAAACCTGCGCCACTTCGCGCTGATAACGGTCGGTATCGAACACGCGCACGCTGACTTTCCTGCCTTCCGCCGCCGCGCGCAGGTTGTCGCGCGAACGCGTGCCGTAAGCCTGTTTCATCTCCGGCGCGTCGATATACGCCATCCGGATTTTGTGTTTCGCGCCGTCGCCGTCGATGACGTGCAGGGTGTCGCCGTCATAGACTTTGGACACCGTGCCTGTATAGCGGTGACCGGATTTCGCCGATGCCCGTCGGCGGGCGGGCGCGTCGGAACCCACGTCTCCTGCCGTACCGAGTACGTCGAGTACGGCAACCGCCGTCCGCACCGCCTCGCTGCCGTATCCCGTATAACCCAACACGCCCAAAAGCGACAGGGCGACGGGAAGCCATTTCATGATTTTTTTAATCTGCATATTTTTCAAATACCGATGCCGTCTGAACATCTCTGAACCGGATTTCAGACGGCATCTTAACGTCAGGATTACCCTTGGCAGGGATAGATGATTTTCGCGCCGGCAGCCGTCCCCAAAATCAACACATCGGCGGCATCGCGGGCGAATATTCCGTTTTCGAGCACGCCGGTGATTTTGTTGATTTCGTCTTCCATCGTCAGCGGTTTGTCGATATTCAAGCCGTGGACATCGACGATTTGGTTGCCGTAAAACGTGGTGTAGCCGATACGCAGTTCGGGCTGCCCGCCCATAGCGAGCAGTTTGCGCGAAACAAGAGAGCGCGCGCTTTCGACGACTTCCACAGGCAGTGGGAATTTGCCCAGCCGTGAAACATATTTGCTTTCGTCCGCAATGCAGACGAATTTTTGTGATGCGCTGGCGACGATTTTTTCGTTGAGGTGTGCGCCGCCGCCGCCTTTAATCATTTGCAGGGCGTGGTTCACCTCGTCCGCACCGTCGATATAGACCGCCAAACCGGACACTTCGTTCAGGGAAACGACGGGAATATCATATTGGGCAAGCAGTTCGCTGGATTTTTTGGAGGTTGAAACCGCACCTTTGATTTTTTTACCGCTTTTACCCAAGGCTTCGATGAAAAAATTGATGGTCGAGCCGGTACCGATACCGATATATTCGTTTTCGGGTACGAATTCGACTGCTTTTTCGGCGGCGATGCGCTTGAGTTCGTCTTGTGTCGTCATATTTTTGTCCTTTGGGAAACCGTATCAACAAACAGCCGCCATCTTAACATTTTTTTGCACGTCCTGCCCGCCGGAAACCTGCCGCGTTCAAATCCGTATCAGCAATACCGCCGCCTGCGCCTCTATGCCTTCCATCCGTCCGAGATAGCCGAGTTTTTCGTTGGTTTTGCCTTTGATGTTGACGCACAAAATGTCTATGCCCAAATCGGCGGCGATGTTGGCACGCATTTGCGGAATGTGCGGCGCGAGCTTGGGTTTTTGCGCGATGACGGTCGTATCGACATTGACCGCCTGCCAACCCTGCGCCTGAATGCTTTGATACGCCGCACGCAAAAGGACACGGCTGTCCGCATCTTTGAACTCTGCGGCGGTGTCGGGGAAATGGCTGCCGATGTCGCCCAAACCTGCCGCACCGAGCAGCGCGTCGGTAATGGCGTGCAGCAGCGCGTCGGCATCGGAATGTCCGAGCAGTCCTTTTTCAAATGGGATTTCAACTCCGCCGAGTATCAGCTTTCTGCCTTCGCTCAGTTGGTGGACATCGTAGCCCTGTCCGATACGGATGTTTGTCATCGTTTATGTTCCTGATGGTTTGATTAAATTTCAGACGGCATCGAGCAGCAGCCTGACAATGTATGCGTCCTGCGGCTGCGTCAGTTTCAAATTGCGTGCGTCGCCCTGTATCAGTAGCGGACGCACACCCAATTTTTCCACGGCGGACGCTTCATCGGTAATGCCGTCCAAGTTTTCCGCAGTCAATGCGCGGTACAGCAGACCTGCTTGAAAAAGCTGCGGCGTTTGCGCCTGCCAAAGGCTCGTCCGCTCGACGGTTGCACTGATTTGTCCGCCTTCTGCGCGCTTGAGCGTATCGGCAACGGGAATTGCCAAAATTCCACCTTCGGCGGCGTTGCCCGCCTGTTCTATCAACCGCGTCAGGGCTTCAGACGGCAGGCAGCATCGGGCGGCATCGTGTACCAGAATATTGTCGGTTTCCGCCGCCAAACCGGTTTCCAACAGTTTTTCCACACCGTTGCGGACAGTTTCGGCGCGGGTCTGTCCGCCGTTTTTCCACACCCGAACCTGTGGAAATGCCGTCTGAACCTTATCGGCAAACGTGTCTTCGAGCGAGACGACAACGACGGTCAAATCGACGGCCTCATGCCGTTCAAAAATCCCAATCGTATGTTCCAAAACGGTTTTGCTTCCGATTTCGACATATTGCTTGGGTTTGTCCGTACCGAAACGCGCCCCGATGCCGGCGGCGGGAATCAGGGCGATATTTTTGCGCTTCATGCGTCCGTCCCGCCGTTTTCAGACGGCATCTGCGTCTTGCTCCAGATACAGGCTTCGCCCAAGCCGTCCAAATATCGCCCGTGCTCCGCCAACTCGTTTTCGTCCGCCCTGATGACTTTCAGTTTGCCACTGCGTTTGGTTTCGGTATGCGCCACGGGTTTGGTTTCCATTTTTTCCTCCTCGGCCTCCCCCATCAGGTCGAACTGCCGCCGCGTCATCGCCAGATAAACTTCGCCCAAAAGTTCGCAGTCGATCAATGCGCCGTGCAGGACGCGCTTGCTGCGGTCGACGGAAAAACGGTTGCACAGGGCATCCAGGCTGGCTTTCTGCCCGGGGAACATTTCGCGCGCCATCGCCAGGGTATCGGTAACGGTACAGCCGAGTTCCTCGACGGTCGGCAGCCCCATCCGGCGGAACTCCATATTGAGGAAGCCCACGTCGAATTTGGCATTGTGGATAATCAGTTCCGCACCGCGCAGAAAATCGGCAATCTGCCTTCCAACCTCTGCAAACGGCGGCGCGTTTTTCTCTTCCAAAACCTGTATCGTCAAGCCGTGGACGCGTGCCGCCTCTTCGGGCATATCGCGCTCGGGGTGGACATAGAGGTGCAGGTTTTTGTCGGTCATTTGGCGGTTGACCATTTCCAAACCGGCAAACTCGACCAGACGGTCGCCGCCGTCGGCATACAGGCCGGTGGTTTCGGTATCGAGGATGATTTGGCGTTGAATCATGTCTGCTTCTTTCTTCAAATTTTCCATCTACTGACTATTTTTTAGGCAGCGTATTTTTCTGTTTTCATTTCAATGCACAAACCCACTTATTCACAGCGTGTTCACAACATTGGACAGGCGGATTGTGTATTTTGGGGACAATTTTTTCAGACGGCATTCAACGTTTTTCCCCAATCGGCACAACTCCCAAAAACCGCTTCTCACGTTTCACCAAATACACCAACAGCGGAATATTGCCCAAGGCGACAATCAGATACAGCAGTGAAATGCTGTCAAACAAAAACAGCAGCACCGCGCTCAAAACGGCGGCGGAAACCATAAAGATGCCGTTAATGATATTGTTGGCGGCAACCGCGTGGGCGCGGAAGGTTTCACTGCTGGCGGTTTGCAGCCAAGTATAGAGCGGAACGGAGAAGAAGCCGCCGAAAAAGCCGATCAGCGTCATCACCGCCATCACGGGATATGCCCATCCTTGCGATAAAAACCAAAAAATGCCGTTCAGCCCTTCAAAACGGTGTCCGTGCGTCAGCCACACCAAAACCAGGCCGCAAACCGTCAAACCGAACGCACCAACCGTTACCCAAGCCAGCATCAGGCGTTCCCTGCTGAACTTGGCACACAGTACCGAACCGGCGGCAATACCGATGGAAAACAAAGCAAGCATCAGGTTAAAAACATTGTCGTTGCCGCCCAAATGGATTTGGGTAAAGGTCGGCAGTTGCGTAGTATAGACCGCGCCGACAAACCAAAACCACGAAATACCGATAATGGCGGTAAAGACGGGTTTGTACCGCACCGTTTCACGAAGCAGGGATTTTGTGCCACGGACAATATTCCACTCGATTTCCGTATCTGCCGCTTTGGCGGGTACAGACGGCATAAACAGGCTGCCGGCCGTGCCTCCGACGGCGACCAGCAAAACCAGTATCCCGACAATACAAGGCGGCGCGCCGGCAACCGCCGTTCCCAAAATCTGACCGAACAGGATGGCGATAAACGTACCGGATTCAATCAGGCTGTTTCCCATCATCAGCTCTTTGTCGTTGAGGTAATCCGGCAGGATGGCGTATTTCAGCGGGCCGAACAGCGTCGATTGCGCGCCCATGCAAAACAGACAGACCAAAAGCAGCGGGGCAGACCGGATATAAAACCCGTATGCCGCCACCGCCATAATGATGATTTCCAGCATCTTGACCCACCGCGCCAAAACGGCCTTGTCGAATTTATTGCTCAACTGTCCCGACAGTGCAGAAAACAGGAAATACGGCAGGATAAACAGCAACGCGCCCAAATTCAACATCTGTCCGGCAGGCAGAACGCCGTTTTGCCCCAAACCGTAAAAGCTGATCATCACAAACAGCGCGGTTTTAAACACATTGTCGTTGAACGCGCCGAGAAACTGCGTGCCGAAAAGCGGGGCGAAACGGCGGCTTTTGCACAATCCCCGGACACCCTGCTCAGCGTTCATCTTTTTCCTCTTTCTTTTCAACCAGTTTACTTGTCGAATCATCATCCATCAGAATGCGGTGCGCCGGCCCTTCCAAGTCGTCAAACTGCCCGTTTTTGCCCGACCACCAGAAAAACCAGCCGATAACAAATGCCAAAATAATGCTGATGGGCACCAATATAAACATGCTTTCCATCACATATTCCCTGTCAAATCGTTCAAAACAAAAGTCTGCCCCGACACGTTCAGATATTCGTTACGCAAAGTTCCGACGGGGGCTTCGTCAAAAAACAGCTCGATACGGTCTTTGACCACGCGCCAATATTGGGGAATTTCCGTCTGGGCAAACGGCGAAAGGACATGATTTTCCATTCCTCCTTCAAGTTTGACGGCAAAACGCCCGCTCTGCGGCCGTGCTTCCGATTCGTCGTCGGCAAGCAGGATGAAGAAGCCTATATGCCGTCCCAATTGGGTATGGATACTGAAATAATGCATAAATCCCCCATCTGCCTTTTTCAGACGGCATCAACCAAAAACAGGGCAAATGTACCAGTTTGGACGGGAAGAATGCAAAGAAATTCTCCCTCCCACAGCCGAAAACACCGGCAAACCCCATATTTCCCCTTATTCGTCAAAAAATTACGCATTCTTCCATTTTCACGCAAACGCCCGATTAAGCCAAGCAATTGCAAAGATTTTTTGCTAGAATAGCCTGCTTCTTTTATCAACCGTTTCAGACGGCCCCACTACTTTCCCGCCAAGGAAGGCAAAATGGATTCGGCACGGGGCTTGGTTAGTATCCGGTGCCGATTCCGATGCCGTCTGAAACTTTCCGGAGTAAGAAAATGTCCCAAAAATTAATCTTGGTTTTGAACTGCGGCAGTTCGTCCCTCAAAGGCGCGGTCCTGGATAACGGCAGCGGCGAAGTCCTGCTGAGCTGCCTTGCCGAAAAACTCAACCTGCCCGACGCATACATCACATTCAAAGTAAACGGCGAAAAACACAAAGTCGATCTGTCTGCCAAACCCGACCACACCGGCGCAGTTGAAGCCCTGATGGAAGAACTCAAAGCCCACAGCCTCGACAGCCGCATCGGTGCCATCGGACACCGCGTCGTCAGCGGCGGCGAACTGTACAGCGAATCCATCCTCGTTGACGACGAAGTCATCGCCGGCATCGAAAAATGCATCCCGCTCGCCCCCCTGCACAACCCTGCCCACCTCTTGGGCCTGCGTGCCGCGCAAAGCATCTTCAAAGGCCTGCCCAACGTCGTCGTTTTCGACACCGCCTTCCATCAGACTATGCCGGAACACGCCTACAAATACGCCGTTCCGCAAGAATTGTATGAAAAATACGGCCTGCGCCGCTACGGCGCGCACGGTACCAGCTACCGCTTCGTCGCCGACGAAACCGCGCACTTCCTCGGCAAAGACAAAAAAGACCTGCGTATGGTCATCGCCCACTTGGGCAACGGCGCGTCCATTACCGCCGTCGCAAACGGCGAATCCCGCGACACCAGCATGGGCCTGACCCCGCTGGAAGGGCTGGTAATGGGTACGCGCAGCGGCGACATCGATCCTTCCGTATTCGGCTTCCTCGCCGAAAACGCCAATATGACCATTGCTCAAATCACCGAAATGCTGAACAAAAAATCCGGCCTGCTCGGTATTTCCGGCCTGTCCAACGACTGCCGCACCATTGAAGAAGAGGCCGCCAAGGGGCATAAAGGCGCGAAATTGGCCTTGGATATGTTTATCTACCGCCTTGCCAAATACATCGGCAGCATGGCGGTTGCCGCAGGCGGCTTGGACGCACTGGTCTTTACCGGCGGCATCGGCGAAAACTCCGACATCATCCGCGAACGCGTGATCGGCTACTTGAGCTTCCTCGGTCTGAACATCGACCAAGAAGCCAACCTGAAAGCCCGCTTCGGCAACGCCGGCGTGATTACCACTGCCGACAGCAAAGCCGTTGCCGTGGTCATTCCGACCAACGAAGAGCTGATGATTGCCCACGATACCGCCCGTTTGAGCGGTCTGTAAGGTTTTATCCTCACGCGAACTGCCTCCGGAAACGGAGGCAGTTTTTTTATCCGGCTTTCCATACTTAAACAGCACTGCCTCTTTTCAGACATTGACGGGTGCAGCCGCCTACCTGAACCTTAATGATTGACTATTTTTTAATCACGTTATTATTTTCCATAAAATACATGGTATTAAGATGTTTTTCCACAAAAGATACACACACCGGCAAACACCGGCTGTGTTTATCTTTTCTTATGCCTATTTTTTAATCATCGTATTTTTATCTTTTAATTTCAATACGAAAACCGACTTATACACATGGTTTTCACATCTTTGGACTGCTTCCGTGTGTATAGCGGATATTGCCGTTTTCCTTTCTGACAAAAATGCCGTCTGAACGTTCAGACGGCATTTCCAACATCGGTATTCAGCGGTTCTGCTCATACCATTCTACAAACTTGTCGGCTTTGACAAAGCCCAGAAGCGGCTCGCTGCGGCTGCCGTCCGCACGGACGACAAACACGCCCGGCGGCCCGAACAGACCGTATTCTTTCAACAACGCCTGATGTTCGGGCGTATTGGCGGTTACATCGATTTGGAAAAAGCGTTCCATATCGACCGCCTGATGCACTTCCGGCTGATTGAGCGTGTATGCCGCCATTTCTTTGCAGGAAATGCACCAGTCGGCATAAAAATCCAAAACGACGGGTTTGTCGGGATGTTCTTTCAACGCCGTATCCATCGCTGCCTTCAGCGCGGCAGTATCGGCAAACATTTTGCCGTGTTCCGAAGATTTGCCTGCTTCGGCCGGGGGATTGAGGGTCAGGAAATGGTGCAGCGCGGTCGTTTTGCCGTTTGCGCCCTGCCAGCCGAACCACGCGCCGCCTATCAGCAAAATGCCGCCCAACACATACGCCGCCGCTTTCGGACGGCGTTTCTGCCTGCGTCCGTTGACCAGCAGCATAAAGGCAGGAACCAGCATCAGCAGCGTGTACAGCGCGACGACGAGATAATAGGGCAAATGCGGCGTGGCGAGGTAAACGGCGACGGCTAGCAGGATGAAGCCGAATGCGTATTTGACGGCATTCATCCAATCACCAGCCTTAGGCAGGATATGTCCGCCGAACGTGCCGATGGCAATCAGCGGCACGCCGGTGCCCAACGCCAAAGTGTAAAGTGCCAAACCGCCCAAAACCGCATCGCCCGTCTGACCGATATAGCCCAAGGCAAATGCCAGCGGCGGGGCGACGCACGGCCCGACAATCAGCGCGGACAATATGCCCATAATAAAGACGGAAACGATTTTACCGCCTGAAAGTTTGCTGCTCTGGTTTTGGAAATACGACTGTACGGCGTTGGGAAGCTGGATGTTGAACAGCCCGAACATAGACAGTGCCAAGACGACCATCAAAGCCGATGCCGCCAACACGACCCAAGCCTGCTGCAACCATACGGTCAGCAGCGCGCCCGTCAGTCCGGCAACAATGCCGACCAGCGTATAAGTCAGAGCCAAACCCTGAACATAAACGACGGACAGCACAAACGCCCGTGCCTTGCCCGCCTTTTTGTCACCGACCACGATACTGGAAACAATCGGCAACAGGGGATACATACAGGCGGTAAAACTCAGACCCAAACCGGCGAGAAAAAACGCCAACAGGTTGGCGTTGAGCGTATCCCAAGACAGCTTGAAACGGCTGTCGCCGCCCTCGTCCCCCTTCGGGGGCGGCAACGCCTCGCTGCCGTTTGGGGCGGAAGGCTGCAAAAAGCGGTCTTTGGCCGATGCCGGTTCGTCGGTTTGCGGATGGTAAGTGCCGTTGCCGGAAATATCAAACTCGGTATCCACGGGCGGATAGCACACACCGGCTTCGGCACAGCCCTGATAGGTCAAAACCAATTTATACGGTTCGCCGACAGCCTTTGCATAAGGAAAGGCAACATGCGCCTCGTGATGGTAAACCGTCTGCCTGCCAAAAAACTCGTCTTCCTTCTCTTCGCCCTTGCTGAAAGAAGGCTGTCCCAACAAATCCGCCGGATCGGTTTTGCCGACGATTTTCGCCTGATACATATAGTATCCGTCGGCAATCCTGAAACGGACGTTCACACCGTCGTCGGCAACGGTAAGCTCCGGCACGAATGCCTTTTCCGGCGGCAGCAGATCGTTCGCATCCAGCGCGAAAGCCCGTCCGCACAACATCAAAAATACGGCGAACAGGCAAATCAGTTTTTTCATAATCGAATCCGTTTCAGACAAATAATTTGTCCACATTATAAAAGGTAAGGTTGACGGCGGGATTTAATTTATGTAAAACCCGCCATTGTCCGAACCTATTTACATAAACATCTTATCGAACCCGCCATGTACGATGTCAATACCCACGATGTCCGCCGCTTTTTCGCCCGCGTGTGGCAGCAGCGGCTCAATCCGCTGCAATTGGGCGCGTTGGAACAGAAAGCCCTCCGCATTGTCGAGGCCCATCCCGAATACCACCGCTATCTCGAACATATCGAAGACCATCTGGACACCGACTGGCTGCCGGAAAACGGCGAAAGCAACCCGTTTCTTCACATGTCGCTGCACCTTTCCATCCAAGAACAGGCAGGCATAGACCAACCGCACGGGATACATGCCATCCATAAAACATTGTGTGCCAAAAACGGCTGGCTCAAAGCCGAACACGAAATGATGGAGGCGCTGGCGGAAACACTGTGGACGGCGCAACGCTACGGCACCGGTTTGGATGTCAATTTCTACATGACCCGACTGCGCAAACTCATCGGCTTGGGTGCGGAGGATCGAGCCAGGTTGAACCCGCATGAAATCGCCTGACCATACCGACCGCCTGCAAAATGCCGTCTGAAGCGGAACAACCCCTTTCAGACGGCATTCATTTCCCCCAATCATTTCCACAACGCGCGTTTCAGCATAATCAGCCAATCCTTCTTATCCAAAACCGGACGTTGTGCAAACACATCGTAGCCGCACGCGTCCAGTTTCTGCAAAATCAACTGCGCCCCCAACACAATCATACGGAGTTCCAAACCGATACGCCCTTTCAATTCGCGCGCCAAAGGCGAACCCGCCTTCAGCATACGGAATGCGCGCCGGCACTCATACGCCATCAGCCGCTGAAATGTCGCATCCGCCCGTCCTGCCGCAATCTGTTCCTCGGAAACACCGAATTTCAACAAATCGTCCTGCGGAATATAAACCCTGCCCTTTTGCCAATCCACAGCCACATCCTGCCAGAAATTCACCAGTTGCAAAGCCGTACAAATGCCGTCGCTTTGCGCCACGCACACCGCATCCGTTTTCCCGTACAAAGCCAGCATAATGCGTCCGACAGGGTTGGCGGAACGCCGGCAATAATCGGCCAGCTCGCCGAAATGCGCGTACCTCGTTTTGACCACATCCTGCGAAAACGCCGAAAGCAAATCATAAAACGGCTGCAAATCCAAACCGAACGGCACAACGGCCTCGGCATCCAATCGTGCAATCAAAGGATGCGCCGACCGGCCGCCCGATGCCAACACGTCCAACTCGCGCCGCAAACCCTCCAACTTCGCCAACCTGGCTTCAGACGGCATACTGCCCTCGTCCGCCATATCGTCCGCCGTCCGTGCAAACGCGTACACCGCATGAACCGGCTTCCTCAACCTGCGCGGCAAAATCAGCGAACCGACGGGAAAATTCTCATAATGCCCAACCGACATACCTTCTCCATCCATCAAACAAAATGCCGTCTGAAACGGAACAAACCCTTTTCAGACGGCATCAGATACCTCCAAGCTGCCGGCAATCAGTGGTGGTGATGACCGTGCGGACCGTGGACATGACCGTGTGCAATTTCCTCATCGGATGCATCGCGCACGCTTTCAACCGTAGCCTTAAAGCGGATTTTCATGCCTGCCAAAGGATGGTTGCCGTCCACCACCGCCTTGCCGTCGGCAACATCGGTTACACGATAGACGACAACATCGCCCGTTTCAGGATCGTCGGCTTCAAACATCATGCCGACTTCGACTTCAACAGGGAACACGCCCACATCTTCAATACGGACCAACTCCGGATCCTGCTCGCCGAACGCATCGTCGGGCGAAAGTACCACATCGACCGTATCGCCGGCATCCTTGCCGTGCAACGCCTCTTCCACCAAAGGGAAAATGCCGTCGTAACCGCCATGCAGATACGCAATCGGTTCTTCGGTTTTGTCCAAAAGCTGATTGTTGGCATCATACATCTCATAATGCAGCGAAACCACGGAATTTTTTGCAATAGCCATATTTGTCCTTTCAGGAACAGCAGATTGATTACAGGCGCATTCTAACACAACCGCCGCGCCGGCCGATTACCGTTAACCTGTTCATAAACTGTACGGCACATATTTCAATGTAAATTTTTGTTATTTTATTGTAGTGTAACTTTTTTACAACATTCTCAAAAACCATTCCGACCCGTCTGCCGACTTCCCCAATCCGCCTTAATAAATCATACAAGATACTGAATTATATTAATCTCTATAATATTCATCCCTATCGATTTTTTAACAGCAAAACCGTTTTACAGGATTTATCATTCGCCCGGAGGAAAAACTTTTCATTCAAACCTGCTTTCCCATTTGCACACCGTTGCAATCCCCTATTTCGTGGTGCATAATTACGCAAAATTCAGCAATGAATTTTCAACTTGGTTTGTAATGATGGTCGATAATGACTGTTTTACCCTAATTTGATTTAAATTGATTTTAAAGGTTACTAAAATGAAAACATCCCTGTTTGCCGCTGCTTTGTTGTCTTTGGCCCTGGCCGCCTGCGGCGGAGAAAAAGCCGCTGAAGCTCCTGCCGCTGAAGCTCCTGCTGCCGAAGCACCTGCTGCTGAAGCTTCCTCTACCGAAACTCCTGCTGCTGAAGCTTCCGCTACCGAAACTCCTGCCGCTGAAGCTCCTGCTGCTGAGGCTTCCTCTACCGAAGCTCCCGCTGCTGAAGCACCTGCTGCCGAAGCTCCTGCCGCTGCATCTGAAGCTGCAAAATAAGCATTTTCCGCTTGCAAAAAAGCAGGATACGTTCAGTATCCTGCTTTTTTGACTTTTCAGACGGCATCAGATTCCCTTCCTCAATCTCCTCCCCACCCTTCCGACAAACATGCTTGACCTGCATACCGAATTTTCCCGACTCCTGCCGGCAGATGAAATTGTCGAACCTTCTCCGACGCTTTTAGAAGACCGGCGCAACCGCTTTACGTCTGCACCAGACATCATTTTGCAGCCGCGCAGCGTTGAAAGCGTGCAAACCATTATGCGTTTCTGCCACAAACACCGTATTCCGGTTACGCCGCAAGGCGGCAATACCGGTTTGTGCGGCGCGGCAGTATCGGAAAACGGCGTATTGCTTAACCTTTCCAAACTTAACCGCATCCGCAACATCGATTTGGCAGACAACTGCATAACCGTCGAAGCAGGTTCCGTACTCCAAACCGTCCAACAGGCAGCCGAAGCCTCAAACAGGCTGTTTCCACTCAGTCTCGCCAGCGAAGGCTCGTGCCAAATCGGCGGCAACATCGCCTGCAATGCCGGAGGTTTGAACGTATTGCGTTACGGCACGATGCGCGACCTGGTTATCGGTTTGGAAGTCGTCCTCCCCAACGGCGAACTGGTTTCCCATCTCCATCCCCTGCATAAAAACACCACGGGTTACGATTTGCGCCATCTGTTTATCGGTAGCGAAGGTACATTGGGCATTATCACTGCAGCCACGCTCAAGCTGTTTGCCAACCCCTTAGACAAAGCAACCGCATGGGTCGGCATTCCCGACATCGAATCCGCCGTCCGCCTGCTGACCGAAACCCAAGCTCACTTTGCCGAACGCCTATGCAGTTTTGAACTGGTCGGCCGTTTTGCCGCCGAGTTGTCTTCCGAATTCAGCAAACTCCCCCTGCCGACACATTCAGAATGGCATATTTTACTTGAGTTGACCGACTCTCTGCCAAACGGTAACCTTGACGGACAACTTGCCGAGTTCCTGTACGAAAAAGGCTTTACCGACAGCGTATTGGCACAAAGCGAACAAGAACGTATCAATATGTGGGCGTTGCGCGAAAATATCTCCGCTTCACAACGCAAACTGGGAACCAGCATCAAACACGATATTGCCGTCCCCATTGGGCGCGTTGCCGACTTTGTCCGCCGGTGCGCCAAAGATTTGGAACAAAATTTCAAAGGCATACAAATCGTCTGCTTCGGACATCTGGGCGACGGCAGCCTGCACTACAATACTTTCCTGCCCGAAATCCTCAGCAATGAAGTCTATCGTTACGAAAACGACATCAACAGCACAGTCTATTGCAACGTTCTTGCCTGCAATGGTACAGTTGCCGCAGAACACGGCATAGGTATCATCAAAAAACAGTGGCTGGACAAAGTACGCACACCTGCCGAAATCACCCTGATGAAAAGCATCAAACAACACCTTGATCCATATAACATCATGAACCCGGGCAAACTTCTTCCATAAATAACTGATTCAAAATGAAATTATAGGAAATATCATGGGAATGACAGCAACCTATCAACTGGTCGATAATGAAAAACTGGCTTTGCTTAAAAACACCGATACCGAATGGCAAGAATTGTTTGAAGAACTGGAAGATTTGGAGGATGAGGCTGCCGTTTGCCTCGACATTGATAAAATGTGGGATGTTTTACATTTTATACTGACCGGAACAAGTGCAGAAAATCCCTTAAAGGGCAATCTGTTATCCGAATCAATCGTCGGAACGACACCCATTTCGGACGACGACGGATACGCCGCTTATATCGAATCCGCCCAAATCCATGAAATCATCTCAGCTTTGGAAGGCTTCGACATAAAAAGCGCAATGGAGCATTTCAGTATGCAGGTGTGCAAAGAGCATCATATCTACCCCGACATTTGGGATTATGAAGATGAAATTGATGATATAAAAGAAGAAATTACCGACTACTTTTACAAAATCGGCAATTTTTACAAAACCGCCCGGCATTCAAATAGCAATGTACTGGTCAGCATTTACTAAATATATTTCAAACACCACGGAAACTTTAATGAAGACAAAGTACGGAATCGCACTCAAGGAAACCTAGGTATTTCAACCTGGGAGACCATCATGAGTAAAAGTTACAGAAAACACCCCTTTTCCCCTATAACCACGGCAGTCAGCGAAAAACAGGACAAACGCCTTGCCAACCGGAAATTACGGAGAATAGCGCGCGAATGTCTGAAACAAGGAAAAGAACCACCCCACCATATCAGGGCAGTCAGCAACGTTTACGATTTCGCCAAAGACGGGCATTTCCGTTTTTCCGCTTCCCGTCATTCGCATCTTTTACGCAAATAGAAAACAGGGCAACCGCCCTGTTTTTCCGTTTCGTATTTCAACACCATTGTCTAAACAACCGTCAGACGGCATTGTTCAAATGCCGTCTGAAACCGCATCCCCCATCAGCGCGTATGCTTAATCAACCGCTGTTTCTCGCGTTTCCAATCCGCCTCTTTCATACTCTGGCGTTTGTCGTGTTGTTTCTTACCTTTTGCCAAACCGATTTCCATCTTGATTTTTCCGCGTGAAAAATGCAAATCCAGCGGCACGATGGTGTAACCGGCACGTTCCGTTTTTCCGATTAATTTGTTGATTTCCGACTGTTTTAACAAGAGCTTGCGCGGGCGTACGGCATCAGGTTTGATGTGTGTCGAGGCAGTGGGCAACGCGGTAATATGGCAACCGACCAGATAAAACGCGTCTTTTTTCCAATAGATATAACTCTCTTTAAGCTGTACGCGTGCAGCACGGATCGCCTTGACTTCCCAGCCTTCCAATACCAAACCGGCTTCAATCCGGTCTTCAATGAAAAAATCGTGAAATGCTTTTTTATTATTCGCAATAGCCATAAACATCCTATCAATATCCGCCGTCAGACGGCATAAATCCGAAAACAGAACCCATCATACCGCCTCTTCAACCGCCTGCACAATCTTCTCGGGATACAGCCTGTTGAGGCAGTCGGTATGCCCCAACGGACATTCACGTTTGAAACAGGGCGAACATTCCAAGTGCAGGCTGACGATTTTCGCCCTGTCGCTCAAAGGCGGCGTATGCGTCGGGCTGGAAGAACCGTAAACCGCCACTACCTTTCTGCCCAAAGCTGCCGCCAAGTGCATCAGCCCGCTGTCGTTACACACAACCGTATCTGCCAACGACAGCAAATCCATTGCCTGCGACAAATCGGTCTTTCCGCATAAATTCACACATATGCCGTCTGAAAGGCGGTTGATTTCCTCGGCAATTTCATCATCTTTTTGCGAACCGAACAGCCAAACCTGCCAACCCGCCGCCGAATAATGTTTGCCCAACTCGGCAAAATGCTTTGCCGGCCAACGCTTTGCCGGCCCGAATTCCGCACCCGGACAAAAAGCCAAAACAGGCTTTCCAATATCCAAGCCAAAGGTTTCGACAGAAATTTTCCTCTGCCGTTCATCAATGGAAAACTTAGGAAATCCTGAACACCCGTCAAAATCTTTCTGACTCTGATGCGCAAGAGCCGTATATCTATCCACCATCAAAGGCAGACGTTCCTTATCCAGCCTGCGTATATCGTTCAACAGAAAATAACGGCTTTCGCCGACATAACCCGTTCTTTTTCCGATACCCGTTGCCAGCGCGATGATTGCCGATTTCAAAGAACCCGGTAACACGATAACCTGATCGTATCCGCGCCGTCCCAAATCCCTACCGACCCGCCAACGGCGTTTCAACTCCAACGCACCGTGTCCGAACGGATTTTCAAGAATCTCATTCACTTCAGGCATACGCTCAAACACCGCCATCGACCACTTCGGTGCGAACACATCAATCGTGCAACCGGGGTGAAGTTCCTTCAAACGGCGGAACAAGGGCTGGGTCATCACGCAGTCGCCTATCCAACTGGGGGAAATAATCAGGATTTTGATGGACATAACAAGAAACCGAAATCAGACAGGCAGAATTTTACCGCGAAACCGTTGGAAAACCTATCTTGCCGCATTCCGAACGCCGGACGTGCAAATATGAAAAAGCCCGAACATTCAAGTTCGGGCTTCAAAATTCTGGCTCCCCGACCTGGGCTCGAACCAGGGACCTGCGGATTAACAGTCCGTCGCTCTACCGACTGAGCTATCGGGGAATGGGGCGTATTATAGCGTCCGGAAAAAATGTGTCAATCCTTAATTTTGTCCAAACGGGTAACAAAACTACAAATATATGAATGGAAAAGACATTTAACCAAATATGCCGTCTGAACGGGAAAACCGGCTTCAGACGGCATATTGGTTCAAATCAAACAATATGGAAGAAACTGCCGTTGCACGCAATTACAGCCGTCATCATTCCGTATTTATATTAAGATTACGCCTTGAGATTACGGACAACAGACAGGACGACAAGATGGATACCGTATCGGAACAGCAGGCCTCTGCTTTGGGCATCAGCTTGGGGTTTCACGATATTAACGGCGTATATCGCGCCACACCGCCCGAGGTATGGGAAACGATAGCCGACACCTTGCAGAAAGATGGTGTTTCAGACGGCATTTATCTCGACACGCTGGCAGCCCGCGAACACAGATGCGAAAATCTGACCCTGCCGTCCGCATGGTCGGACGAAACGGAAACCGTTTTGGAAGATGAAAACGGCACACATCGGGTTTTACCCCTCGACCGCGACGACCACGGCACATACCGGCTTGCCCTGCCCGATCTTTCCTGCGGCTACTACACCCTTTCGTGCGCTGCCGGAAAAATCCGTCTGATTGTCGCACCGCAATCGGTTTACCGGCTGCCCGAACCAAACTGCGGCGCAAGAATGAACGGGCTGACGGTGCATTTGTACAGCCTGCGTTCGCACCGCAACTGGGGCATAGGCGACTTTACCGATTTGCAGAACCTGATGGCTTATGCGGCAGAGAAAAAGCTGGATTTCGTCGGCATCAATCCGCTGCACGCGCTTTTCAGTGCCAAGCCTGCCTTTGCCAGCCCGTACAGCCCGTCTTCACGCGAATGGCTCAATCCGATTTATCTGAATGTGGAAAAAGTCGGGGCGTTTTCCTACAGCGAAACCCTGAAAAACCGTTTTGCCCAAGAAAAAATGCAGCGGCGCATTGCCGCACTGCGGATTACCGATACCGTAACCTACACGGCGGTTTGGGCGTTCAAACGCGAAGCTCTTCAGGCGGCATTCCAAGCATTTGAAACCGAACCGTGCGAAGCCGCCCAAAAGGAACGTGCGGCTTTTGCCGCATTTGCGGAAGAAAAAGGAGCGGCACTGTCGGGATTCGGGCTGTTTGAAGCCCTCGACCAATATTACGGCGGCTGCGACGGCATAGGCTGGCAATCTTGGTCTGCCGAGTTTCACGACCCCGACGGAGAAGCCGTCAAAAACTTTGCCGCCAACCACGGACACGACATCCGTTTTCATATGTGGCTGCAATGGCTTTGCGCGGAACAATGGTACAAAGTGCAGGAAACGGCGGTCAGACTCGGCATCAAGTTGGGGATTTACGGCGATTTGGCGGTCGGCGTGGCGCGCGGCGGCGCGGACACTTGGTTAAACCGCCAAGATTATTGTATGGATATGTCTGTCGGTGCGCCGCCCGATCCTTTGTGCCCGACGGGGCAAAACTGGGATCTGCCGCCGCTCAATCCGATAATGCTGAAGCACACAGGTTATGAGAAGTTCGCCCGGCTGTTGCGTGAAAATATGCGGCTTTACGGCATCTTGCGCATCGATCATGTAATGGCTTTGTACCGCCTGTGGTGGGTTGCGGGCGAGACGGCGGACTTGGGCGCGTATGTGCATTACGACGCGGACGTGATGTTTGCCATTTTGGCTTTGGAAAGCCGGCGCAACCGCTGCATCGTCATCGGCGAGGATTTGGGGACGGTGCCCGACCGGGTGCGTGATTTGTTGAACCGTTATCAGGTGTTTTCTTATAAGGTCGTGTATTTCAGCAAAGGCAGGCACGGCTTTGAATTGCCCGATGAATATCCCGAACAGGCGATTACGGTCGTCAGCACGCACGATGTCGCGCCTTTGGCGGGTTATTGGACGGGCAAGGATTTGGATTGGATGTTCCGCCTGGGCACGATTCCCGATGAGGAAACTTTTCAGACGGCATTGGAAGCGCGCGAACACGACAAGGCAGACCTGTTCGACAAGCTTAAACAATGCGGCTGTTTGGACAAAGACAGCACAATGCCGTCTGAAATGACGGAAAGGCTGATGTCCGCCATCCACAAATACGCCGCCATGAGCCGCAGCAGGCTGTATGCGGTGCAACTGGAAAACCTGCTGGGCGTGGGCGACAACCTGAATGTGCCGGGCGTTGCCGAGGGTTATCCCAACTGGGCGCGCAAAATGCCCGTCGCGCTGGAAGACTTTGCAGATTGCCGAACCATGACCGCCCAACTTGCCATGATTGACGGAGTCCGTATGAAAAAGAACTGCCCAACCCTTTCCTACCGCCAACCCGATCAAGCAGAACGCGACACGGTTGACAGCCTGTTTTTTGCGGCCCACGGCGACGTATTCGCCTATTTGGGACGGCACCGCCTTGCCGAAGGCGGCGAAGTCGTGCGCACGCTGATTCCCGACGCTTCGGCAGTAGATATTGTCGACCGTGAAAGCGGCGGACTGATTGTGCCGTCTGAAAAAATCGATGGGCGCGGATTCTTTGTCGCCGTACTGCCCGATAATGCGCCCGATTACGCGCTGAACGTCTATTACGGCGGAAACGGCAACCCCGTGCGCGAAGAAGACCCCTACCGCTTCCCGTCGGCATTGAAAGAAATGGATTCTTGGCTGTTGGCGGAAGGCAGACACCTGCGTCCTTATGAAACTTTGGGCGCGCATTTTGCCGAAGTGGATGGCGTGAAAGGCGTGAGCTTTGCCGTATGGGCGCCAAACGCGCAGCGCGTGTCTGTCATCGGCGAGTTCAATAACTGGGACGGCCGCCGCCATGTGATGCGTTTCCACCGCGACAACGGCATTTGGGACATCTTCATCCCCTCCGTCAAACCCAATGCCCTCTACAAATTTGAAATCCGCGATGCCGGCGGCAATGTGCGGCAAAAAGCCGACCCGTATGCCTTCGGTGCGGAGTTGCGTCCGAATACGGCATCGGTCGTGCGCGGTTTGCCGGAAAAAGTCGAAGCCCCCGGCTTCCGCGCCCGTGCCAACGCCGTTGACGCGCCTATCAGCATTTATGAAGTGCATTTGGGTTCGTGGAAACGCAATCCCGAAAACAACTTCTGGCTGACTTACGAAGAGCTTGCCAAAGAACTGATCGCCTACGTCAAAGACATGGGCTTTACCCACATCGAATTCCTGCCCGTTTCCGAATATCCGTTTGACGGCTCGTGGGGCTATCAGGCGACCGGATTGTATGCGCCGACCAGTCGTTTCGGTTCGCCCGACGAATTGCGCGCCCTGATTAAAGCCGCCCACGATGCAGGCATCGGCATCATCCTCGACTGGGTGGTCGGACACTTCCCGACCGACGACCACGGGCTTGCCAAATTCGACGGCACGGCATTGTACGAACACGCCGACCCCCGCGAAGGTTTCCACCAAGACTGGAACACCCTGATTTACAACTTCGGCAGAAACGAAGTGAAAAACTTCCTGCAAGGCAACGCCCTGTATTGGATAGAACGCTTCGGCTTCGACGGTATCCGCGTTGACGCGGTGGCTTCGATGATTTACCGCAACTACTCACGCAAAGACGGCGAGTGGATACCCAACCAATACGGCGGCCATGAAAACCTTGAAGCCATCGCTTTCCTGCGCGACACCAATACGATGTTGAAAAAGGAAGTTCCGGCTGCCGCCGAAATTGCCGAAGAATCCACCTCCTTTGCCAACGTAACCCGCCAAGAAGGGCTGAACTTCAGCTACAAGTGGAATATGGGCTGGATGAACGATACTTTGCGTTACATGATGGAAGACCCCATCAACCGCAAATACCACCACAATAAAATGACCTTCGGCATGATGTACCAGTACAGCGAAAACTTTGTGCTGCCGCTTTCACACGATGAAGTCGTGCACGGCAAACGCTCGCTGCTCGGACGGATGCCCGGCGACTGTTGGCAGCAATTCGCCAACCTGCGCGCCTACTACGGCTTTATGTACGGCTTCCCCGGCAAAAAACTCTTGTTTATGGGCAACGAGTTCGCGCAAGGCAGAGAGTGGAACTACAACGAAGGACTGGATTGGTTTTTACTCGAACAAGAAGGCGGCCGGCACAAAGGCGTACAAGACTTCGTGCGCGATTTGAACCGCATCTATAAAGACACCGCGCCGCTTTACCAATTAGACCAATGGCCGGAAGGCTTCGAGTGGCTGGTTGCCGACGACGGCGACAACTCCGTATTCGTCTTCGAGCGACGCGACCGCGAAGGCAACCGCGTCATCGTGATCAGCAACTTCACGCCTGTGGTGCGCGAAGGCTACCGCTTCGGCGTAAATTCTGCCGGCGGATACCGCGAAATCCTCAATTCAGACGGTCTGCATTACAAAGGCAGCGGCGTTTCTGCCGGCGCGACGTTGGAAACGGAAGAAGTTTGGTCGCACGGCAAACCAAATTCCCTGTCCGTAACCGTACCGCCGTTGGCAACCGTTTACCTGTATCAGGAGGCACAAAGCCAAACCGGGGCGGAAAAAACCTCCGATGCCGTCTGAAAGGCGGACGGGGCTTGAACCCCTCAAGCCCCGTTGTCCGCCGCGCCCGTCAAAACAATGCCGTCTGAACTTCGCCGCGTTCCAAAGCCAGTAAAAACTGTTTGCGGTTCAACCCGCCTGCGTAGCCGGTCAGTTTGCCGTCGCTGCCGATGACGCGGTGGCAGGGAATCAGAATGGACACTTTGTTCTGCCCGTTGGCGGCGGCAACGGCGCGGACGGCTTTGGGCTTGTCCAAACGCTGCGCCTGCTCCTTGTAGCTGCGCGTTTCGCCGTAAGGAATCGCCAAGAGCGCGTCCCACGCCTGCTTTTGAAACGCCGTACCAATCATTTCCAAGGGCGTGGCAAAGGTTTTCAGACGGCATTGAAAATACAAATCCAATTCCTGCCGCAGAAGTTGCGTCCGCTCATCCTCCCGAAACACAAACCGTCCGCGCAAAGCTTTTTGGACGGCGGTAATTTCCTGCTCCATATGCTTCTGCCCGACAAATTCCAGCAAACACAAACCCCTGCTACCGAACACCGCCAGCATCTCGCCCAACGGCGTGGCAATGGCGGCGGAGGTCAGTTCGTTCAAGCTGTCGGGATAACGCGCTTCCAAGAGACGGATGGCACGGCGGATACGGACATATTCTTCAGACGCGCAGCCGATACGGTCGATAAAATCCTGCTCGAACTGCTTGGCTTCGCATTCCGTCAGATTGGGATACGGCATGACTTCACACTCAAAAACTTGGGTTTCGAGCCAATGGCGGATTTCATCCCATTTTGACGGCAGATTGTTTAAGGCAGGCAGGGTAATCATTCGTTTGCTCCGTATCTCTATCATGGATTTGACGGCAAAATCCCCGATTTCCGCCATTCCCGCACGCCGGCGCAGGAACGGGCTATGACGTAAATCTTGAGGGTTGGGTTGCGGCAATTCCTAAATATTCGATATTTCCAAAGCCTCAGGGAAAGGAATTAAAGATTTCAGACGACCTGCAAAGGGTCATCTGAAACCACGGATTTTTACATTTGCACATTTCGGCACATCATCCAACCGTTTCGGCACATTCCTGCCGCCATTGACAGCCTATAATGAATCCACTTATTCATCAAGCAAAGGAATCATCTATGCAAACCCGCATCCTCTCCTCCGTACTGCTGGCTTTTTCAACCGCTGCCTTTGCCGAGGGCGCATTCACGCTGCAATTCGACAACCCGTCCGAAGACGGCGGCTTCACGCCAAACCAGCTTTTGAGCGCGCTTTACGGCTTCGGTTGTTCGGGCAGCAATATAGTGGATTAAATTTAAATCAGTACGGCGTTGCCTCGCCTTGCCGTACTATTTGTACTGTCTGCGGCTTCGTCGCCTTGTCCTGATTTAAATTTAATCCACTATACTTCGCCCGCGCTGTCGTGGAAAAATCCGCCCGCCGGGACAAAAAGTTTCGTCCTGACCGTTTACGATAAAGACGCGCCGACCGGCCTGGGCTGGATGCACTGGGTGGTCGCCGACATTCCCGCCGATGTCCGCAGCCTGCCCGCAGGCATTACCGCGCAAGGCGGCAGGCTGCCCAAAGGCGCGCTGCAAACCCGCACGGACTTCGGCACGCCGGGCTACGGCGGCGCGTGTCCGCCCGAAGGCAGGGAACACCGCTACGAATTCACGCTCACCGCGCTAAAAGTCGCCAAGCTGCCGAACATCACCGCCGAATCCACACCCGCGCTGGTCGGTTTCTTCACTAAGGCAAACAGCTTGGGCGAAGCAAAATTCACGGTCGAACACCGACGCTGACCTGCACCGTGCGCCGATATGCCGCAGGCTCCGCTTCCGAGCGGACCGCCGACGGCACGCAACCGAACCGCTCTTTGAAGCGCGCGCTGAAACGGGATGGGCAGTTATAGCCAACCGCGCCGGCAATCTGCGCCACCGGCCATTGCGTAACCTGCAACAGCGTCAGCGCGCGCATCATGCGTACATCCGTCAGCAGCGTACGGAAATTCGTGTCCTGCCGCGCTAACCGCCGCCGCAACGCGGCCTCACTGCAATTAAGCCGCTGCGCCAACATCGCCGACGACCAGTCCGCAGCCATATCGGCGGTAATCAGTTTGCGGATTTGCCGCATCAGGTTGACGCCTTCGTACACGGTAAAACCGATGCCGTCATGCTGCAACCACGCCAACACGCCGTAAAGTGCGGCCTCCGCCGCATTGTGCGGCACTTCTTCATCCGCCAGTACCGCAGCTGCATAATCAAACGCCGTGTTCATCCGCCCGGGGTGCGGCAGCTTCACCGCATCGCACACTGCCTGCGCCGTCCCGTATTGTGCGGCAAACCTTTCTACGGTTTCCTGTTCGAAAGCAATCCATTGCGCCTGATAGAGGCCGTCTGAATCGGGAATATTGATGACGTCAAACGTCTGCCCGCCTGCCAACGCGACCACCTCACCCGCCGCAATCCTCAATTCGCGCCCCGCCCACCGCAGCTTCTTGCATCCGCGCCGCACGATAAGCACAGCCGGTTCATATACCGCCACGCTGCGGTACAAGGCGGTATGATGTTGCACGATGCCGCCTAAAGCACCCAATCGTTCGCGCGTATGAAAGTAATTTGACGGCACTATTATCTCCAACACGCAGGGCTGCACATAAGGCGCAGCCCTGTTTACCCTGATTTGGAAGGGGTTACTTCCCAAAAAATAAACCAAAATCCCACCGCCCCGAATGGCCGGGTTTCAACCATATTCCGTCGGCGTGCCTGCAACTTGGCTCCCTCCCCTGTGGGGGAGGGTCGGGGAGGGGGTAAAACGGGGCAGATACAGGCAATATTTCCGTTGCCGCCCCAATGCCCTCTCCCTAGCCCTCTCCCACGGGAGAGGGAATGGATTACCGTTTAAATAAATCGTCCTACATAAAAATCAATGTGTTATCTCAAACTCACGTTAGGTCTAATAAAATGGTCGGACATCCGTATCCGACAGCCCATCTTCTTTTCAGACGGCATTGCAAATTTAAGTTTGACGTGCGTTCGAAATAAGGCAGTTAATGCAAAGCGAAATTCCGTCGGTATGCCTGCAACTTGGCCCCTATGGGGGAGGCTCGGGGAAAGAGTAAAACGGGGCAGATACAGACAATATTTCCGTTACCGCCCCGATGCTCTCTCTCTAACCCTCTCCCTCGGGAGAGGGAATGGATTGCCGTTCAAATAAATCGCTCTACATAAAAATCAATGCGTTATCTCAAACTCACACTAGGTCTAATCAAATTGTCGGACATCCTTATCCGGCAAGCAAGCTGCTTTCAGACGGCATTTCCAGCCAACAACCGCGCCAATATCCCCTCATACACTGCCGACAGCTTCGGAATATCGTCCAGCCGCACGTTTTCGTTGATTTGGTGGATGGTGGCATTGGACGGGCCTAATTCGATGAGTTCTTTCGCAATGGCTTTAATGAAGCGTCCGTCCGAAGTGCCGCCGGTGGTGGACAATTCGGTCTCTACGCCGCAGGTTTCGGCGATGGCGGCGCGTGCCACGTCGGTCAGTTTGCCCGCGTGGGTCAGGAAGGGCTGCCCCGAACACGACCACTGCAAATCGTATTGCACGCCGTGTTTGTCCAAAATGGCGTGAACGCGTTGTTTCAGCCCTGCTTCGGTGGACTCGGTGGAGAAGCGGAAATTGAATTTGACGCTCAGCTCGCCCGGAATGACGTTGGTCGCGCCTGTGCCGCCGTTGATATTGGAAATCTGGAAACTGGTCGGTGGGAAGTATTCGTTGCCTTCGTCCCAGACTTCCTGCGTCAACTCTAACAAGGCCGGGGCAAAAGTGTGGACGGGATTGATTGCCAAATGCGGATAGGCGATATGGCCTTGCTTGCCTTTGACAGTCAGGTTGCCCGACAGCGAGCCGCGCCGGCCGTTTTTAATCATATCGCCCAATTTGTCCACGGCGGTCGGTTCGCCGACGATGCAGTAGTCAATCAACTCGCCGCGCGCTTTCAATACATCGACGACTTTGGTCGTGCCGTCCAGCGCGTCGCCCTCTTCGTCGGAAGTAATCAGGAGCGCGATGCTGCCTTGATGGTCGGGGTGTTCGGCAACAAAGCGTTCGCAGGCGGTAACAAAACAGGCGATGCTGGTTTTCATGTCCGCCGCGCCGCGCCCGTATAATCTTCCGTCTCGCTCGGTCGGCTCGAACGGGGGCGAATCCCATTTTTCAACAGGGCCGGTCGGTACAACGTCGGTATGTCCTGCAAAACAGACGACGGGGGCTTTCGTGCCGCGTCGCAACCAGATGTTTTTGGTATCGCCGAAATGAAGTTCTTCAGCCACAAAACCGATTTTGTGCAGGCGTTCGGCAAGCAGTTTTTGGCAATCTCGGTCGTCGGGGGTAACGGATGGGCGGGAAATCAATGCTTTGGAGAGTTCTAGGGATTGGGTTTCGGTCATTTTTCGGCTTTTCTGTTTGAGATGCCGTCTGAACGGCGTTTCAGACGGCATTTGATGTTGAATGGAACGGGCTAACGATAGCGAAGCGGGTTCTTCAGGTCAAGCACCATGACACGCTTCGTAAAGCGGCAGCAAATCTTCCACCGTTTCCGCTATCCATTTCGCGACATCCTGCCTGCCCAAATCGTCGCGCTCGATGTGTTTGCCGATGCAGAAAAAGTCTTCGCCGTTTTGCAACTTTCGGTCGGATTCGCTTTGTTGCGCGACGGTGCGGTAGTCGTCGTATTCGCTTTCCGCGCCGTGCCACATATCGAAAGAAGCGTATTTTTCGGTATCAAAATTATCCAACCAACGGTTGTAATCAGGCAGCGCGATGGGGGAAACGTCGGCTTTATAGCAGTGCCAATCCAAGCTGACGCTCAGACGGCGGCGGTTGAGCAGTATCGACAAAATCGCGGCGGAATTTTTATATTGTTCGTATTTGAAGTAGGCAAAGAAGTGGGCGCGCACCTGCCAGCCGTTACACCAGCGTTCGATGTGCGGCGGCGCAAACGGCGCACCCAATTCGGCGGCGACCTGCTGAATCAGCTGCTGCCATATCTGCCAGTTTTCTTTATAGTCAGCCTTGATTTGCGGAATGCTTTCAGGCTGGTATTTTTTAAGCTGGGAAAATTGGAAAAACGGGATATTGAACAAATCGCAACTTTTCGGGGTCAGCATGATTGGCTTCCTTTTCAGACGACGTGGTTGTGTTACGGGGATACTGGGGTCGCCTGAAACTCTGTTTTCAAGTTTTAAGACGACCTTTGTTTGAAGAAACGGCAATCTGCAAACGACCTTATCTGCGCCTGCGCGCCGCCATGATTTCGCCGATTTTGGTCAGTTTCTCTTTGGGGATAAACGTTTTGCCCATGTCGAACAAAGGCTCTTCAATCGCCAGATGCACATCGTAACCCGCCACAAAGCGTTTGAACGCTTCCGCATCGGGGACATAAGCGTTGTCTGCTTCGAGTTTGGCAAATTCGGCAGCCACGGCATCCCAGTTGCCATGTAGGCTTACATGTTGGTGCAAAAGCTCATTCACACTTTCTTGGGCTTGCGGCGCATATTGCAGCAGGAGCGGGAAAAAGTTTTCTTCTTCGTCTTCATGGTGCAGCGGCGCGGCAACATTAAAATACTGGGCGATTTGGCGGATGGTTTGCAAAACAATCTGATTGCAGCCGTTTTCGGCGATATAGTCCGACAGCATGGCGACTTGTCCGCAGAAACGGCGCACTTTGCCGTGGCAGGCATACAGCATTTCTATCGGTTCGGCAAAGGTAACGCTTTTGGTTTCAAACGGATTCATGGTTTTTAGGTTTTATTCTTAAATTAACGTTTCCAAATTATAACAAAACAGCCTGCGCAAGGCAGGCTGTCTGTTTTCAAGCTTTAGACGGATTAGTCAACCAAAGTAACTTTACCGTTCATCAAAGCACCGTGACCTGGGAAGGTACAAGCGAATTTGTATTCGCCGTCAGCCAATTTGGCAGGATCCAGAGTCAAAGAAGACTCTTCGCCGCCGCCGATCAATTTAGTATGGGCAACAACGCGTGCATCGTCAGGTTTAACATAATCGGTATCGGCAGCACCTACGCCGTCTTTAAATACGCCGTCCATGTCTTCAGCTTTGGCAATCACGAGGTTGTGACCCATGCTGGCTTTGGGTTGCGTACCGGTATGTTTCAGAGTGATTGTGAACTCTTTACATGCTTTGCTGACTTGGATGTCTTTGGTGTTGAACTGCATATTGTCGTTGGATTCGACAGTTGCCGCACAATTGCCGGCAGCAGGGGCTTCGGCAGCATCTGCAGGAGCAGCTTCGGCGGCAGGGGCTTCAGGGGCGGAAGCCGCTTCGGCTGCGGAAGCCTCAGAAGCGGCAGTTGCTTCGGCAGCAGGCGCGGCAGGTTCTTGAGAGCAGGCAGCCAAACCGATAACGGCGGCAGAAATCAGGGCCAGATAAGCTTTCATGGTAAATCTCCAATCGATAAAATAATATTCGGTTTTACGGAAATCAAAGTGCAACCGCCATTAACAAAACCTTGAAAAAGATTCCGCCGCGTTGCACAAACAGATGTTTCGGGGCGGCATTTTGCTACAAACTTCATTTGAAATCAAAGCCTGTTTGCAAGTTTACAATCGTTTACCCCGAAATGGGGCAATTTTACCCAGAACCTATTTCTTTAGTATTAGGGAAGCCGTCCCCCGACGCGCAAATATTAACGGATATTTACAACATCCCTACCGGCCGCCTTATGCCCCGTGCTTCCTGACCAGCTCCGCCAGCACTGCCGCCAATTCGGGATGCCGTTTTTCCAACTTTGCCGCCGCCGAATCGAAACTCTCCAGCGCAGCCTTACTCAAATGCAGGGTATTGGTTTTCGGCGGTTTTTCCGGTTTCGGGATCAGCCTGACCGAAACAGACCGTATCGAAGCGTCAAGCCCTGCCAACTGCGGCAATACCGACGGTGCAATCATTTTCAAACGCGATGCCGCCATATTGTTTGCCGCCAAAAGAATCAGCCTACCGTCTTCGATACATGCCGTCTGAAAATGAGGGTGCAGGTTGGCGGGCAGCAGTTTTTTCACGGCGGCATCCAACCGCCGCCACTGTCCCGCCTGTTTCAAAAGTCCGGAAAGCAGCGCGTCCCGCCTGCCCAACTGTTCCAAATTCATAAAACATACACCCAAAAAGATTGAAATACCGCAAACGCGCCTTTATTTCAGACGGCATTAGCACTTTGCACAAACGCTTGTGCTAAAATCGCGTTTTCGCCCCACTATTATATCAGGCGCAGGAATTATTCATGCTGACAAACATTGCCAAGAAAATCTTCGGCAGCCGCAACGACCGCTTGCTGAAACAATACCGTAAATCCGTTGCCAGAATCAACGCGCTCGAAGAACAGATGCAAGCCCTAAGCGATGCTGATCTGCAAGCCAAAACTGCCGAATTCAAACAACGCCTCGCCGACGGTCAGACTTTGGACGGTATTTTGCCCGAAGCCTTCGCCGTCTGCCGCGAAGCGTCCCGCCGCATCCTCGGTATGCGCCACTTCGACGTGCAGCTTATCGGCGGCATGGTGCTGCACGACGGCAAAATCGCCGAAATGCGTACCGGCGAAGGCAAAACCCTGGTCGCCACCCTCGCCGTCTATCTCAACGCGCTGGCCGGCAAAGGCGTGCACGTCGTTACCGTCAATGACTACCTCGCCTCGCGCGACGCAGGCATTATGGAGCCGCTCTATAATTTCCTCGGTCTGACCGTCGGCGTGATTATTTCAGATATGCAGCCGTTCGACCGTCAAAACGCCTACGCTGCCGACATTACCTACGGTACGAACAACGAATTCGGCTTCGACTACCTGCGCGACAATATGGTAACCGACCAATACGACAAAGTGCAGCGCGAATTGAACTTTGCCGTTGTCGATGAAGTGGATTCCATCTTGATTGACGAAGCGCGCACCCCGCTGATCATCTCCGGCCAGGCGGACGACAACATCCAGTTGTACCAAATCATGAACACCGTCCCGCCCCACCTCGTCCGCCAAGAGACCGAAGAAGGCGAAGGCGACTACTGGGTCGATGAAAAGGCGCATCAGGTCATCCTGAGCGAAGCCGGCCACGAACACGCCGAGCAGATTCTGACCCAAATGGGGCTGCTGGCAGAAAACGACTCTCTCTATTCCGCCGCCAACATCGCCCTGATGCACCACCTTATGGCGGCATTGCGCGCGCACTCGCTGTTCCACAAAGACCAACATTACGTTATCCAAGACGGCGAAATCGTCATCGTGGACGAATTTACAGGCCGTCTGATGTCCGGCCGCCGCTGGTCGGAGGGTCTGCACCAAGCCGTCGAAGCCAAAGAAGGCGTGGAAATCAAACGCGAAAACCAAACCCTCGCCTCCATCACTTTCCAAAACTATTTCCGCCTGTACACCAAGCTCTCCGGCATGACCGGCACAGCCGATACCGAAGCCTTCGAGTTCCAAAGCATCTACAACCTCGAAACCGTCATCATCCCGACCAACCGCCCCGTACAGCGCAAAGACTTCAACGACCAGATTTTCCGTTCCGCCGAAGAAAAATTCGAGGCCGTCGTCAAAGACATCGAGGAATGCCACAAACGCGGGCAGCCCGTCCTCGTCGGCACGACCAGCATCGAAAACTCCGAACTGGTCTCCCACCTTCTGCAAAAAGCCGGACTGCCGCACAACGTCCTCAACGCCAAAGAACACGAACGCGAAGCCCTGATTGTCGCCCAAGCCGGCAAAGTCGGCGCGATTACCGTTGCTACCAATATGGCGGGACGCGGTACGGACATCGTTTTAGGCGGCAACCTGAAGCACCAAACCGATGCCATCCGCGCCGACGAAACCCTGAACGATGATGAAAAAGCCGCACGAATTTCCGCATTGGAAGACGGCTGGCAGGCAGAACACGACAAAGTGATGGAAGCAGGCGGCCTGCACATCATCGGTACGGAGAGGCACGAAAGCCGCCGTATCGACAACCAATTGCGCGGACGTTCCGGCCGTCAGGGCGACCCCGGCTCCAGCCGTTTCTACCTTTCGTTTGAAGATCCGCTGCTGCGCCTCTTCGCACTCGACCGCGCCGCCGCCATCCTCAACCGCCTCGCCCCCGAACGCGGCGTTGCCATCGAGCACAACCTGCTGACGCGCCAAATCGAAGGGGCGCAACGCAAAGTCGAAGGCAGAAACTTCGATATGCGCAAACAAGTTTTGGAATACGACGACGTTGCCAACGAACAGCGCAAAGTCATTTACAGCCAGCGCAACGAAATTCTGACCAGCAAAGACATCAGCGACCTGATGCAGGAAATCCGTTCTGATGTCGTCAGCGACCTCGTGGATACCTATATGCCGCCGGACAGCATGGAAGAACAATGGGACATTCCGACTCTGGAAAACCGCCTGGCTGCCGAATTCAGACTGCACGAAGACATTCAGTCCTGGCTGAAAGCAGACAATACAATTGACGGTCAAGACATCAAAGAGCGCCTGATCGAACGCATCGAAAACGAATATGCCGCCAAAACCGAACTGGTCGGCAAGCAGGCAATGGCCGATTTCGAGCGCAACGTGATGTTGCAGGTCATCGACAACCAATGGCGCGAACACCTCGCCGCTATGGACTACCTGCGCCAAGGCATCCACCTTCGCAGCTATGCCCAGAAAAATCCGAAGCAGGAATACAAACGCGAAGCCTTCACGATGTTCCAAGACCTGTGGAACGGCATCAAATTCCATATTGCCTCCCTGCTTACTTCGGTTCAAATCGAACAAAACCCTGTCGCGGCGGTTGAAGAGCAACCCGTCGGCAACATCCAGTCCATCCATTCCGAATCGCCCGATATGGAAGAACTTTTGGGTCAGTCGCAAACCGATCTGGTTACCGAAGCCTTTAATCCCGATGGGACGGATTTCAGCCCCGAAGCCTTGGAAGCACGGGGGCAAATCGTCCACCGCAACGACCCCTGCCCCTGCGGCAGCGGTTTGAAATACAAACAATGCCACGGCAAATTGGCTTAAGCGTTTGAACGCAAATGCCGTCTGAACATCCGGTTTCCGGCTTCAGACGGCATTTTGCCTGAACCGCCACATCCGACCGCCATTCCGAAAAATCCCGATTTCGTACCGTCCGTACCGAAAACAGGCATCCGCCCCGCCGAACTATGATTCCATCCGACTTCATTGACGAACTTCTAGCCAAAGTCGATATTGTCGATATTATCGACGAGCAGGTTCCGCTGAAAAAAGGCGGGGCAAACTATATGGCGTGTTGCCCGTTCCACAAGGAAAAAACACCGTCGTTTTCGGTCAGTCCGACCAAGCAGTTTTACCACTGTTTCAGTTGCGGGGCGCATGGTTCGGCGATTGGTTTTGTGATGGAGCATCAGGGGCTGTCGTTTCCGGAGGCGGTGCAGTTCCTTGCTGACCGCGTGGGTATGATTGTGCCTAAAGTGCGCGGGCAGAACGATAATCCCGAAGTCCGTGCCGAACGTAAGAAAAAACAGCAGACGCTGGAGGAAACAACGGCGGCGGCGGCGGATTTTTACGCGCAACAGTTGCGCTTCAATCCGACGGCGAAGGCTTATTTGGACAAGCGCGGCTTGAGCGCGGAAGTCATCGCGCATTATGGTTTGGGCTATGCGCCCGACGGCTGGCAGCCTTTGGCGCAAGTATTCCAACCGTATCCGAATACCGCGTTGGTGGATACGGGGATGGTGATTGACAATGAGGGGCGGTATTACGACCGCTTCCGCCATCGGATTATGTTCCCCATCCGCAATCCGCGCGGGCAGGTCATCGGTTTCGGCGGCAGGGTGTTGGACGACTCCAAACCCAAATATCTAAACTCTCCCGATACACCTTTGTTTGACAAAGGGAAAAACCTTTACGGCTTGTATGAAGGGCGTACCGCTATCAAGGAAGCAGGACTGATCTTGGTGGTCGAAGGCTATATGGACGTGGTCGCGCTGGCGCAGTTCGGCGTGGGCTACGGCGTGGCGGCTTTGGGCACGGCAACGACGGCGGAACACGTCAAAATCCTGATGCGTCAGGCGGACAGTATTTATTTCTGTTTCGACGGCGACAGCGCGGGGCGGAAAGCGGCTTGGCGCGCTCTGGAAAACGCGTTGCCGCAGTTGAAGGACGACAAATCGCTGCATTTTTTGTTCCTGCCGGAAGAACACGACCCCGACAGCTACATCCGCGCCTACGGCAAAGCGCAATTTGAAGACGCGCTTCTGAATCAAAGCAAGCCTTTATCGGAATATTTCTGGGAACACCTTTCAGACGGCATTCATCTCAATACGCAGGAAGGCAAGGCGGAATTGGTGAAAACCAGTTCGCCGCTTTTGGCGCAGATTACCGCGCCGGCATTGGCTTATTTGTTAAAACAACGGCTTAGCGAGCTGGTCGGCATCGACCCCGACGACCTCGCCCAACTGTTGGGACAGGAAGCGCCGAAGCGGCACGTCAAACAAAAAAGCTACAAACTGCCCCCGATTTCCGTCAAACAGCCCGTTATGCCGACATTGGTGCAACGGCAAATCCGCAGCCTCTTGATAAATCCGGATTGGGCTGCATATATAGACCTGCCCGATTATCTGGCGTTGGACGGCGATTTCGCCTGCCTTGCCAACCTCGCCGAAACCATTAAAAACCATCCTTCCGTGCCGGCAACCGCACAGGTTTTGGAACATATGCGCGGTTCGCCCTACGAAGAAACAATCAACCGCATCTTCCGGTCGGCACTTCAATCGGAAGAAATGGAAGGCGGCGGCGAAGAAGATTGCGAAAACTTCCAAATCGGCATCAAAAAACTGCTCAATGAGTTAAAATACAGCCAAATCGAAACATTAAAACAAAAAAGCCTGCAATCCGGCTTAAATGAAAGCGAGAAAAAACTTTTGCTGTCGCTGCTGACCGCAAAACAAAATTGACCGGCGGATTCCGCCATCCGTAAACCGTTATGCCGTCTGAAAAGCATTCGCACCGGCTGCAACAACGACACCTGCAGAACACCCATCCCCAAAAGCCTTCAGACGGCATCAGAGTACCCGCTCTGCCACGCCTTCAGGTGCGTCCAAACGCAAACCGTCGGCACCTTACCAACAGAAAGCAGACAATGTCCAAAAACCAAAATCACGAAGAATACCAAGACGATACCCGCCCCCTGACGATTGAGGAACAACGCGCGCGCCTGCGCCAACTCATCATTATGGGCAAAGAACGCGGCTACATCACCTACTCCGAAATCAACGACGCACTGCCTGACGATATGTCCGATGCCGATCAAATCGACAACATCGTCAGTATGATTTCCGGTTTGGGCATCCAAGTTACCGAACACGCCCCCGATGCGGAAGACATATTGTTAAGCGACAATGCCGCCGTTACCGACGATGATGCCGTCGAAGAAGCCGAGGCCGCCCTTTCCAGCGCAGATTCCGAGTTCGGCAGAACCACCGACCCCGTCCGTATGTATATGCGCGAAATGGGGCAGGTCGACCTGCTGACCCGCGAAGACGAAATCATCATCGCCAAAAAAATCGAAAACGCCCTGAAAAATATGGTTCAGGCCATCTCCGCCTGCCCGGGATCCATTGCGGAAATCTTAGAACTCATCGAAAAAATCCGCAAAGACGAAATCCGCGTCGACGAAGTCGTAGAAGCCATTATCGACCCGAATGAAGTATTGCTCAACGAATTGGGCTTGGGGCACTTGGAAACCACAGTGCCCGAGAAACCTTCCAACGACAATTCGGATGAAAACGAAGACGACGAAGAGTCGGAAGAAGATGCAGATGAAATCTCGGCAGCCAATCTCGCCGAATTGAAACAAAAAGTCATCGGCCACTTTGCCCAAATCGAAAAAGACTACAAAAAAATGATCGGCCGTTTGGAAAAACACCACAGCCGGCACAAAGACTATCTCGCCTACCGCGACGCAATTGCCAACAAACTGCTGGAAGTCCGTTTCGCCACCCGCCAAATCGACAACCTCAGCAGCAGCCTGCGCGGAAAAGTAGAAAACATCCGCAAACTCGAACGCGAAATCCGCGATATCTGTCTTGACCGCGTCCATATGGAACGCGACTACTTCATCCAAAACTTCCTGCCCGAAATCACCAATCTGCAATGGATTGAAGAAGAAATCGCCAAAGGCAGGGTCTGGAGCGACGCACTCGACCGCTTCCGCCACGCCATTCTCGAAAAACAAACCGAGTTGGCAGATATGGAAAAAGAAACCCGCATTTCCATCGAAGAGTTGAAAGAAATCAACAAAAATATGGTGTCGAGCGAAAAAGAAACCGCAGCCGCCAAGCAGGAAATGATTCAGGCAAACTTGCGCCTCGTGATTTCCATCGCCAAAAAATACACCAACCGTGGCTTGCAGTTCCTTGATTTGATTCAGGAAGGCAACATCGGCCTGATGAAGGCGGTCGATAAGTTCGAATACCGCCGGGGCTACAAGTTCTCCACCTACGCAACATGGTGGATCCGCCAGGCAATCACCCGCTCGATTGCCGATCAGGCGCGTACCATCCGCATTCCGGTTCATATGATTGAAACCATCAACAAGATGAACCGCATCTCGCGCCAACACCTGCAAGAAACCGGCGAAGAACCCGATTCCGCCAAACTTGCCGAACTGATGCAGATGCCCGAAGACAAAATCCGCAAAATCATGAAAATCGCCAAAGAGCCGATTTCGATGGAAACCCCCATCGGCGACGACGACGATTCGCACTTGGGCGACTTTATCGAGGATTCCAACAATATTGCGCCGGCTGATGCGGCAATGTACACCAGCCTGCACGAAGTAACCAAAGAAATACTCGAAAGCCTGACACCTCGTGAGGCCAAAGTCTTACGTATGCGCTTCGGTATCGATATGAATACCGACCACACGCTGGAAGAAGTCGGCAGACAGTTTGACGTAACCCGCGAACGCATCCGCCAAATTGAGGCAAAAGCACTCCGCAAGTTGCGCCACCCGACCCGCAGCGACCGCTTGAGAAGCTTCTTAGACAGTGAAGACAGCAAGTTGTAAACCAAAAAAACCGCAGGTTTCAAATACCTGCGGTTTTTTCTTACACAATAAACAACGCTTCCACATATCCCACACTCCTATCCCGTTTCCCCAACAACTCCGGCTGACAGAGTCGGGCGGCGGGGTTTGTCCGCTGTTTAAAAGTTCGCGGACGGCGGCTATAGTTGCGAGGGTTTGGGCGCGTAGGCCGTCTGAAAACACGACGGGGACACGGTGGCGGGTTTGCATATACCACAACGCGCCCTCAGAGACAGTTTGACCCGTCATTTCTTCCAAGCACAAGCCTTGGGCGCAAAGCTGGATTTCGTCCATCGGGTCGGGTTTGGGCTTGCCACGTTTGTATTCCACGGGTTTCAGACGGCCTGTTTTCGTATCCACTTCCACCAAATCCAACACGCCGCTGATGCCCGGTTTTTCTGCCGAAACGTGTACCGTCCGCTCAAAGCGCACGCCCTTACGCGTTTCCGGATCGCCCGAATCCACCCGCTCATGCAACGCCTTGCCCTGCGCGGTCAAATAGTTCTCCGCCCACGCCTGCTCGTTATGGATCAACGCACATTGACGCGGGCAGAAGGCATAGTGTTGCAAGGCAGAAAGGGGAATCAGGCGCGTGTCCTGATTTTCCCCTTGGTTTTTGGTTAAAAGTGCGGTCATTTTTAGCCTAATTTACGCAACAGCTTGGTTTCTCCAAGATTTTGATTGTCCACGCTGACAAGGTAGTCGTCAAAATTCCTTGCCACTTCCACGCCGTCTTTTTTAGCTACCTGAATACGTTTGAACAGACTATCAGCAGGCGCATCACCTAAATTATTGCTGTGTTCAAACACATAAAGCCCGCGTGCATTCATTTGTCCGCGAGCGGCGGAATGGTCGTGGTCGAACATATTGACGAGTGCCTGCCAAAACAGTTCTAAATCACTTTCGGAAAAACCGGTTTGCTTGGCGAATTGAGCGGAAATAAAGCCATGGCAGCGGTATAGACCGTAGGGGACGGTAAATTTGCGACCCATGGTACGGTTGTCGCCGGTTTCGCTGGCATCCTTTTCGTTAGTTACCGCCATGCGGGTAATGCTGTGTTCCAAGGTCATGACGGGATCGATAGAGCGAGAAAAAGTCAGTTGCACGGGACCGCGCACTTGTCCTGCATTTTTGCCGGTAGTCATCACTGCGCCAAATGTGCGGATGTCGTAATAACGGCTGCACATGTATTGGCGGGCAGCTTCGGTTTTCTCGCCTTTTTCTTTGCCTTTTACGTTTTCCTGCTCGTGGGCTTCGTCAATCAGGTTGTTCAAAATGCCTTTTTCGCGGATAAAGATGTCGTGATGTTCGCCATTTTGGGTCATTTGGATAAAGTTGCGGACTTTGCGCTTCAAGCAGACATCGGTTACCAAACCTTCGCCGGTTTGCGGGTCAATACGCGGCAGGTTGCCTGCATCGGGGTCGCCGTTGGGATTGCCGTCTTGCACATCAAATAAAAAGACAAAGTCGTAGCGTTTTTCAATAGTCATAGCATTTGCTCCTTATGCGGTTTTCGCTTCGTTAAACAGGTTTTTCAATGCGTCTTTGGTAAACAGGAATTGGGTTTCATGGTAGTAACCGATGGCGAATAGGCCTTGCTGTTCCAAATTCAAATGGTTGGGAAATCTCTGACAATGTTCCAAAATCTGGCGGACTTCCCATTGCAGTTGTACGGCACGTCCTTCAAATTCAAGCTTGTTCAAATGGTGCGGCAGCAGGCGCATCAGTGTGCCGAATACGGCAATCGGCGTACTGCTTGCCGAACCGAAATAGCGGTCGGCAATGGTGGCGTTCAAGCCGGGATTGGCTTCGGCCTGTGTTTTTTCCAGTACGGCAAACAGCCGCCCCAGCACATAGCCGATGTCTTGACGGTTTCTATCTAAGCTCATAGTTAGCTCCTTCATGTTTTTCAGACGACCCGCGCGGATTGCGCGATTGATATAGGCTTTAAGTAAACTTGCTCTGCCATAAGTAATTTTCTGTTCCGCTTTATTACGCCGTAAAGCAGCCTGCAACAGGCTGACGGGTAAAACGCGGTTGTTAAGTGCGGCATCTGTTACTTGGGCGATTAGATCGGACGGCAGGTTTTCCATCTTGCCGTCCAACACCAAATTGCCCAGCAGGCGCGGTAGCGGCATATATTCGGGGTATGGCGAGTTTTCGCCACGCACCATCTGCAAATCGTCATACCATGCCGCAATGCTTTCGGATAAGGTAGCAACAGTGGTTTCGTACCAAAATCGGACGACAATGCGTGCGGAATTAGCAGACAAGCCTAAAAGGTAGAATTTTTCTTTGCCGTCAGGTTTTTGGTATTGGCCGTTGTACAGGCTTTTATAAAGGGTTTTAACGGCATCGATATGCTCATCGGGATTGTCTTTGCCGCCGCTAATCAGCGAAGCAAGACTCTCTTCCAACGGAGTAGGTTTTGCGCTCCAACATACGGCCGTTACATCACCGATACGGAATCGGTTTTCGCTAGCAAGCAGGGTATTTAAGGCTGTGGTGTACTCGAACATGGCTTGTTCGCCCACAGGAAAGATAAAGCCTTGCTCTTTATCGTATGATTCGAAAGCCGACAAATTCACTGATGTAAATGGGGCAGGCTTTGCGTTCACACCTTTCACGGCGTTATGCAGCCGCGCAATCGGCGCAGGCTTGCCCGTTACCAGGCAAATGCCTTTTGGGACGTTATCGGACTGCGCCTGATTGGCTTGACTCACATATGCCCGAACCGCCTTTGACTGGCAAACCAAATCTACCGCTTCATCCACTAGGCGGAAGCTGAGATTACAGCCTTTGACTTTGGCACATTCCACCCAATTTGCAGCCTGCATGACTTTGCTTTTTTCTTCCGCAGAAGCCAGAAAGGCGGCAACGGCGGCAACACCTGCATTATTGGGCAGCACCTGTTTCAATTCGTTTACTTTGGCGGTAAAGCTGGCATGCTGTTTGTCCGCCTGCTCCTGCCCTTTTTCTCCGGCATAGGCAAGCACATAACCGTAGTGATCCCACAAAATGTTACTTACTTCGTAGGATTTTGAACCGCTCCTGCCTAAACCTTTCGGTACTAAAAAAGTGCGGCCAACTTTCTTCTTGCTTTTCAGCTCACGGGTATCTTCCAGCTGAATAAAATTACCCTGTTTGTCTATAACGATAATGAACGGGATTTCTTTATTTTCAAACCCTTCTTGGGCAATACCGCCATCGCTTTCGGCTTTGCGTTGGTAGTATTGGGTGAGTGCGTGCAGAATCATCGTTTCACCTCCTCGCTATTAGCTGGGGGTACGGTAATTACGCCGTTTACCGCTTTGCATTGGTAAAACATGGGTTCGGCGTTATTGGAATCGCGCGGGTCGGATTTGCTGAAATCCATGTCGTACAGCATAAAGCCGAAATCTTGGGTGATGTCTTCGCGCGGCAAACCGTCTTCAGCCTTTTCAAGCAGCCTGAAATAGCAAGGAAACTCGCGGCAACCCAAATAAGGCTGGTGGAAATACTGCCCTTTTTTCGTGCGCCGTTTGAACATTTCGGCAAATTTGACGTAGTTGTCGCCCTCGCCTGCTTCGCTTGTCATGTCAAAATCAGCGTGAATGCGGTAGGCTACGTCCTTCAGTAGCATAGATGCACGCTGCTGGCGGTTGTCTTCAATATAGAACGAGCCGCTACGCTCACTCATCTTAATTCCCACTTCGTTGCGGCGGATATTTGTCCACTGAATCGGTTTGAGAATATCGATCTTCTGTATCCGCCATCGAATGGCGGGTTTCCACAAGATTGCCATTAGGATATTTCGTGCTGCTGATGGTGTAATTACGGGATAACTAACCCGTTCCACCTTAAGCTCAGGTCTGGTAAAGCACGCCAGCTCACCGCTAATTTCTAAAATGAAACTCATATCGACTCCTCATTAATAATTCTATAAAGCCATATTAAGTAAATCATACTATTCATGTCAAGTGTGATTCGCTTATTTTTTCAATAAACTGTAAAATATACCTACGCTAAACCTCTTTCCATACAATTGATTAAATGGATTATTAGCGGTCAGCCGCTTCTGGGCGGCTGTGTGTTGAAACTATAATGCCATGTTAAAAATGGCAAAATGCCCCTAAAAATAGGGGCATTTTTCATAAAACCGAATTTTCAGATAGCCAAGCCGTATCATCAAAATCCGCACCAAGCACGGCTTTGTAATAGCCCTTGTCCAACACCAGCAATCCCGCCCTGGAAAAAACGGCATGTGCAGGCAGCTTTTTGAGTTCGTGTTCATACACGGTAATCGTGTAGCGTTGCAGCTTGCGGTAAACCCATTTGTGTTTGAGTGGATCGCTTTCTAAAAATTTGAACCAACTTTCAAACGGCTCGGGCAGCGGTGGACTGTCAGTTTGCCCGAAGGAGTTGTCAGTCGGCTGAGGAAAGCGTTGTTTGTCCAAAACATCCTGCCATTCTGAAACTTCCACGCCGTTCAAATGTCGTCTGAAAAAATCGTCCAACTCGTTTGCTTTGATAATTTGCGGAATGCCGTCTTCTTCCCAATGAGCCAATGGGATAAACGGCACAACGAGTGCCACGCCTTGGTTATCAATCAGGCGGAAACGTTCGGCTGCGGTGCGGAATTTGATTGCCAACGGATTTTCATTTGATGCTTCTGCCGTCAAAAGCGTTGCTATACCGTGTTTGTCCACATCACCTTTGCCGTTGAATCGGCGGAAATATTCGGCAAATGCCAACGGGGAAAGCGGGTCGTCAAGCAGCCCTGCTTTCAGCATCTCTTCGGTAATGTCCTGCCCCTGTTTCAGGCTGCCGCTGGGCGCGCCTTCTTCGGCACGGAATACGACTACTTCACCCAACTGCGGCAGTTTGCCTTCACGGTTGCACCGCCCCGCCGCCTGGGCAATGCTGTCCAGCCCTGCCATCGCCCGATAAACGCAAGGGAAATCCAAATCTACGCCGGCTTCAATCAACTGCGTGCTGACCAGCCACAAGGGCTTGTGCAGGCTGCCTGCGCGATACAGTGCCAAATATCGGCGAACCAACGCAATCACTTCGCTTCGGTGTGTGGCGCACATATTGGCGGATAAATGTAGTTTGATTCCGTCAGAAGGCAGGGCGGTAAAGAGTTTTTGGGCGTGTTTTCGCGTATTGACTACCACCAAAACACACGGACGCGCGGCGATTTCATCGGCAATTTCCTGCCAGCTTTGCGCTTCGTCGTTTGGCAGCGGCATTTTGATGCAGACGCGGCGCAGTTTTTCCGATAAGGCAATTTTGTCTGCCACAATCTCGCGCACATCCGGCAGGCCTTCCAAAATGGTGCGGCCGAATGCGTCGATATTTTTGCCAAGTTCAGGCTGAGTTGCCGTGCACAGCACAAAGGTAACGCCGTAATCGCGAACCAACACCCGCATCATGTCGGTAATCGGCTTTTGGAAATCGCGCGGAAGCTGCTGGGCTTCATCCAAAATCACCACGCTATCGGCAATATTGTGAATCTTACGGCAACGGCTGGTTTTCGCCGCAAACAGGCTTTCAAACAGTTGCACGTTAGTGGTAACAACCAGCGGCGCGTCCCAATTTTCCGTAGCAAGACGAGTTTTCGCTGTTTCCTTATCTTCTTTCACTTCTAAATTGCTGTGGTGTTCTAAAACCACATCATCGCCTAATGCTTTGCAGAAAACATTGGCGTTCTGCTCGATAATACTGGTGAAAGGAATAGCATAGATAATACGTTTTTTGCCAAATTTCAGTGCGTGTTTCAAAGCGAACCCCAAGCTCGCTAAAGTTTTACCGCCACCGGTCGGCACGGTTAAAGAAAACAAAGTGCAGTTCGTTTCTGCGGCAGAAAAACATTGCTGCAAAATGGCATGGCGTTCTTGGTTTAAAGATGAGTTTTTATCTGCTTTTTCTAAAAGTTGCGCCATATATTGCTCATATCTTCGGTGCAACTCATCCAAACCGAGAAATTTCGGGCGCAATCCGGCAGCCAGCGCGGCATCTGCATCGGCGTAACCGTTCATAAAGGCTTCGGTATCCAAAAAATCGGCATCCACCAAGCAGGAAAAGAGAAAACGCAGCCAAATATGCAGCTCTTCCAGCTTTGCCCCGTCTTTCCAAAATGCAAAAAAATCCCGCTTCAGATCATCATCTGATAACGGGAAAAAATCTTCAGACAAACCACTTTCCACCAAACCCGACAAAGATGCCGCCAACTCGTCATCCGCCTGTTGCAGACGGCGTTTCAGGCTGCCTTTGTCATACCAATCTGCCAGCCCGGCATGATGCCCGGCAATCAAATACGCCAGCAAATGCCCAAAAAACGGATTGAGGTGATCTACTGCATATTTGGCACCGGCAGTGGAATGCGGAATTTTGCGCAACTTGGTAGATTCGACATCTTCCAAATGGGCATTTTCTTTTTCAAAACCGGATGCATTACGGATATATTTCTGAAAAGCTTCCTGAAATTTCCCCAAATCGTGCAAAAGCCCCGCATATTCGGCAAACAACGCCCCGTAACGCCCTGCAAAACGCTTGGCGAGTTGGGCGACTTTTTGCAGGTGGTCTTGCAGGGGATGGGGATGCCAATTTCCTGATGCGTCTTGGCGGACATGGGCTATATAGTCGAAATTCACATCGATTCTCCAAATTTGAAACGTGCAAAGCCTTAACGAACAAGCCATATAAATGGCTCGAAGTGTTGAAAAATCGAAAATCTGTGGAATGAGCTCGTCTGAAAGTCTTTGTCAGGCTTTCAGACGGCATTTTGATCATCAAGTAACGCTTTATCAGGCTTTTTTATTGTTCAACGCGGCTTTGACAAACGCGGTGAACAAGGGATGCCCTTTGCGCGGGTTGGACGTGAATTCGGGATGGAACTGACACGCGAAGAACCAAGGATGGTTCGGCAGTTCGATGGTTTCGACCAGGCGTTCGCGTCCTGCGGATACGCCGCCGATAACCAAACCGGCTTTTTCCAACTGAGGAACATAGTTGTTGTTAACTTCGTAGCGGTGGCGATGGCGTTCGCGGATATGTTCGCTGCCGTAGATTTTTGCGGCAAGGCTGCCCGGTTTGAGGTCAACTTCTTGCGCGCCCAAACGCATGGTGCCGCCCAAATCGGCGGATTCGTCGCGGGTTTCGACGCTTCCGTCGGCGGTTTGCCATTCGTCAATCAGGGCGACGACGGGGGCGGCGCATTTCAAGTCAAACTCAGTGGAATTCGCACCTTTCAAACCTGCCACGTCGCGAGCGTATTCAATCAGCGCAATCTGCATACCGAGGCAGATGCCCAAGTATGGCACGTTGTTTTCGCGGGCATAGCGAACGGCGGCGATTTTGCCTTCCACGCCGCGCGAACCGAAACCGCCAGGGACAAGGATGGCGTCCATGTCTTTAAGCATGGAAACGTCGCCGTTGTTTTTCTCGATGTTTTCGCTGTCGACAAAGGTAATCTGTACGTCGGTTTCGGTGTGGATGCCCGCGTGTTTCAAGGCTTCAATCAATGATTTGTAGGATTCGGTCAAATCGACGTATTTGCCGACCATCGCGATTTTGACGGTGTGTTTCGGATTTTTGACGGCGTGGACAATTTTTTTCCACGCGGTCAAATCCGCCTGTTGCACGTTAAGCTGCAACTGCTCGGTAATGATGTTGTCGATGCCTTGGTCGTGCAGCATTTCGGGGCATTCGTAGATGCTATCCACGTCGTAGCTGCCCACAATCGCGCGCTCTTCCACGTTGCAGAACAAGGCGATTTTGCGGCGTTCGTCCGCAGGCATTGTCCTGTCCATACGGCAAATCAGGATGTCGGGTTGCAAACCGATGCTCAACATTTCTTTAACGGTGTGCTGGGTCGGCTTGGTTTTGATTTCGCCTGCGGCGGCGATGTAGGGGACGTAGCTCAAGTGGGCAAACAAGGTGTTGTTGCGTCCCAACTGGCTTCGCATCTGGCGGATGGCTTCCAAAAACGGCAGCGATTCGATGTCGCCGACCGTGCCGCCGATTTCGACAATCGCCACATCGTAACCTGCCGCGCCTTCATGGATGCGTCGTTTGATTTCGTCGGTAATGTGCGGAATGACTTGAACCGTGCCGCCCAAATAGTCGCCCCGTCGTTCTTTGGCGATGACGTTTTCGTACACCTGCCCCGTGCTGAAGCTGTTGCGGCGGGTCATCGTGGAATCGATGAAGCGTTCGTAGTGTCCCAAGTCGAGGTCGGTTTCCGCGCCGTCGTCGGTTACGAACACTTCGCCGTGTTGGAACGGGCTCATCGTGCCGGGATCGACGTTGATATAAGGATCGAGCTTGAGCATGGTAACGTTCAAGCCGCGCGATTCGAGGATGGCGGCAATAGAAGCGGCGGCGATACCTTTACCCAGTGAGGAGACAACGCCGCCGGTTACGAAAATGAATTTGGTCATGATGGAATACCCATGTTGGAATGCGTGATTTTAACGTGAAGCGCGCGGTTCTGGCAAACAGGCGGATGCCGTCTGAACGGTGGACGGCTGTTTTCAGACGGCATCTTTTCTTTATTTCCCGGTACTTTGGCGCAACTCGCGGCGCAGGATTTTGCCGACGTTGGACTTGGGCAACTCGTCGCGGAATTCGATATTTTTCGGAACTTTATATGCGGTTAATTCGGTGCGGCAAAAGGCGATAAGTTCTTCTTTGGTCAATGACGGGTCTTTTTTGACGACGAATACTTTGAGTGCCTCGCCGGTTTTTTCGTCGGGTACGCCGATACAGGCGACTTCCATGACTTTGCCGTGATGCGCGATGACTTCCTCGATTTCGTTCGGATAAACATTGAATCCGGAAACAACGACGAGGTCTTTCTTACGATCGACCAGCTTCAACCAGCCTTTTTCGTCCATCACGGCAATATCACCGGTTTCCAAGAAACCGCGCGCGTCTATGGCTTTAGCGGTTTCTTCGGGGCGGTTCCAGTAGCCTTGCATCACTTGAGGGCCTTTTACCCACAATTCGCCCGGCTGTCCGACGGGGACTTCTTTGCCGTTTGCGTCGCGCAATTCCACTTCGGTGGACGAGACGGGCAAACCGATGCTGCCGCTGTATGATTCGATGTTTAAGGGGTTGCAGCACACGCCGGGGCTGGCTTCGGTCAGACCGTAGGCTTCGACAATAGGCGTGCCGGTGATTTTTTTCCATTTTTCGGCAACGGCTTTTTGGGTCGCCATACCGCCGCCCAAAGTCAGCCGCAATTCTGAAAAATCGACTTCAGCAAAATCAGGACGGTTAACCATCGCGTTAAACAGTGTGTTTACGCCGATAAATACATTAACCCGCTGTTTTTTCAGTTCGCCGATAAAGCCTTTCATATCGCGCGGGTTGGTAATCAGGATGATTTTTGAGCCGGCATTGGCAAAAATCATCAGATTCACGGTTAAGGCAAAAATATGGTACAGCGGCAAGGCGGCGATAACGGTTTCTTTGCCCTCGCGCAACTGGTTTTTAATCCATTCTTTTGCCTGAAGCATATTGGCGCAGATGTTGCCGTGGCTCAGCACTGCGCCTTTGGCAACACCTGTCGTGCCGCCCGTGTATTGCAACAGCGCGGTATCTTCGCGGTTTAATGCGACAGGTTGGAAAACGTGCTTCGCCCCCTCTTTCAATGCCGTCTGAAAGGAAACGGTTTCCCGAATACGGTATTCGGGAACCATTTTCTTGATTTTTCGGATGATGAAATTGATCAGCGAACCTTTAAGCAGCCCGAACATTTCGCCGACGGAGGCGACGATGACGTGTTTGATCTGCGTGCGCGGCAGCACCAGCTCCAGCGTGTTGGCAAAATTTTCCAAAACGATGATGGCGGTCGCGCCGCTGTCTTTCAACTGATGCTCCAACTCGCGCGGCGTATAAAGCGGATTGGTGTTCACCGCCACCAAACCTGCCTGCAAAATGCCGAAAAGGGCAATCGGGTATTGCAATACGTTCGGCATCATAATGGCAACACGCTCGCCGCGCGGCAGCTTCAGGATGTTTTGCAGATAAGAGGCGAAATCGGTCGCCAGTTTGCCGGTTTCGGCATAAGTGAGCGTTTTGCCCATATTTTGAAAAGCGGGCAGCCTGGCAAATTTTTCCACGCTTTGGCGGAATACATCGCTGATGGAATTGTATTGCGTAATGTCGATTTCGGCATTCACGCCCTGTTCATAACTGTCTAACCAGATTTTTTCCATAGGTATCAGTCTTTCAATAGTTTCATTTTCCAGCGACATAGGCCGTTGCCCCTATAAATACTGAGATGGCAAAGGAAATATGCCTTCACTTTCTGGATAATTTTCCACATTACTAGACAGCCAGAGTTCAAAGATTTTGTAATCGTCAAAGAAACCAAATATATACCCTCGCTTTAGTAAGTCTATATAATCTTTTTGAGAAACTACCAAAGGATTTCCGTTTCTCATTACTCTTGATTGTCTAATAAAAAGTTCTTTATTGTATGATAAGAAAATCGCTAAATCTGGATATATTATATTTTCTTTCTCTAAATCAACTTGCCCTATCAGTTTCCAAATCTTCTTTCTTATGGCTGTTTCTATACAGGATTTATAAGTCTTAAACCCAACAGAAAGAAGCTCATCCATATTGGCTGTCTTTTCCGAGAGATAATCAAAAATACCAAACTCGTATTGCCTCACCCTACATATGTAAGCAAATTTCCCATTTGGGAGCGAGATTTCATAGATTTTTCCGTATTTTTTTACACCCTTATCCATATTGATTATTTTTAATGTGATTTATTTGATAAATTATCATCGAGTAGTCCCGTTTCGATCTCTTCGCTTGTTTGAGTTTCCCAATTCTCAATATGATGCTTCTGTTTTTTCGGTGATGCCCTCTTTTCCTTTTAGATAAAATTTGACGCACTGACATCTCATCAGCCCCACTCGTTCTACCAGTGTAGATTTTTCCTGTAGGATTCCCAGTTGCATCGAGTTCTGGTGCTTGATAAACAATATATTTAACCAACCCCTAGATGTCTAGCTCTCGAGCCCAAACACACCGTCCTTCCTCGTCATACGCCTCTATGGGCGTGCCGAGGTAGTCAGAAATGATGGAGTAGCGTCAAAGTGGAATTGAGCGGAACAATGCCGTCTGAAAACCGTTTCAGACGACATAAGTTTTATCGTGTGATGATGACAGGCTTGTCGGTCGATTGGATAATGCCGCCGCCCAAACAGATATCGCCGTCGTACAGCACGGCAGACTGACCCGGCGTAACCGCCCATTGCGGTTCGTCAAACACCAGCTCGGCGGCTTCATCATCCAAATAGCGCAATTCGCAAGGCGAGTCCGCCATACGGTAACGCGTTTTGCAGGTGTAGTGCCCTTCTTTCGGACGCTCGGGCAGCGTGAAACTCAAATCGTTCATCACAAGGCTGCGGGTATAGAGCAGCGGATGGTCGTGTCCTTGCACGACAATCAGTTCGTTTTTCGTCAAATCTTTAGCCGCAACAAACCACGGCTTGCCCCCGCCGCCGATGCCCAAACCTTTGCGCTGTCCGAGCGTGTAGAACATCAGCCCGACGTGTTCGCCGACGGTTTTCCCTTCGGGCGTAACCATTTTACCGTTGTCGGTCGGCAGGTATTTTTGCAGAAACTCGCGAAACGGGCGTTCGCCGATGAAGCAGATGCCCGTGCTGTCTTTTTTGGCGGCGGTTGGCAGTTTGAACTCGGCGGCAAGGCGGCGGACTTCGGGTTTTTCCAAACCGCCCAACGGGAAAATCGCGCGTTCGAGTTGGAAAGGCTTGAGGCGGTAGAGGAAATAGCTTTGGTCTTTGTTTCGATCCAAACCTTTGAGCAGGTAATGCACGCCGTTGCAGACTTCTTTGCGCGCATAGTGTCCGGTGGCGATGGTATCAGCGCCCTGCCCTACGGCGTAGTCCAAAAAGCATTTGAATTTGATTTCGGCATTGCACAAAACATCCGGATTCGGCGTGCGCCCCGCACTGTATTCCTGAAGAAAATAAGCAAAGACTTTGTCTTTATATTGCGCGGCGAAATTGACGATGTCGATATCGATGCCGACAATATCGGCAACGGCGATGGCATCGAACGAATCCTGTTTGATGCTGCAATATTCATCATTGTCGTCATCCTCCCAGTTTTGCATGAATACACCGCGCACTTGATAACCCTGCTGCTTGAGCAGGGCGGCGGTTACGGAAGAATCGACACCGCCAGAGAGCCCGACGATGATATTGGAGGGGTTTGCTGTCGTATTCATGCGTAGAATATGGTTGGAAACGGCGGTTTTTAAAGGCAGATTTTAACACATTTTAAAGGCGGGCATAAAAATGCCGTCTGAAAGCCCGAGCTTTTTCAGACGGCATTTCAAATATTTTCAGCAGATTAGTGCTGATGCGCTTCGCCGTGGTGATGACCGTGATCCATTGCCGGCATCGGCGCGGTTTTGACTTCCAGTTGGACGGTTTGCGCTTTGGCGTTTTTAAATTTCAGGGTAACGGGAATTTTATCGCCCTCTTTTAATTGTTTTTTCAAACCCATAAACATCACGTGATAGCTGCCGGGTTTGAGTTCGGTAACGGATTTCGCCTCCAAAGGCACGCCGCCTTCGACTTCGCGCATCCGCATCACGCCGTTGTCGTTGATGTGGGTATGCACTTCGACGCGGTCGGCAACGGGGCTGCTTCCGCCGAGCAAAAAGTCTTGTTTGGCTTCGTCGTTGTGGATTTTCATGAACGCGCCGCCCATTTTCATACCTTCGACAGTGGTGCGCGCCCAGCCGTCCTCAACGTGGATTCCGGCGGCGGAAACCGCGCCTGCCAAACCTGCCATCATCACGGCTGCCAATAGTTTTTTCATCTTTCTACTCCTTAAATGTCAAACGAGGATGCGCTCATCTTACAAACAAATACCGTTCGGAAATTTGATATAGATTAAGCGAATAATAAATACTACATACTAATCCTAAAGGGTTACAAATCCTGCTGCAAGCGTTTTACCCGAACAGGGCGGACAGCCAAACCGCCGCTAACATCAGCATCGCGAACAATTGTGCGGCAGAACCTGCGTCTTTGGCGCGTTTAGCCAGCTCGTGTTTTTCAGTCGAAGTATGATCGACGGCGGCTTCGACGGCAGTGTTGAACAGTTCGACAATGACCGACACAAAAGACGCGATAATCAACGGCAGGCGGACGGCGGTTTCGGAAACCCAAAAAAATGCCGCGCACACCAGCAGCGCGTTCAGCCACAAAACCTGACGGAATGCCGCTTCGTAACGGTAGGCGGCGGCGATGCCGTCTATCGAATAGCCGAATGCGTTGATGACGCGCCTGATGCCGCCTTTTCCTTTTTTTTCTGCCGCGTAGGAGGAAGGTTCCATCGGTATCCTTTCAAAATGTTCTCAATATAGTGGATTAACAAAAACCAGTACGGCGTTGCCTCGCCTTAGCTCAAAGAGAACGATTCTCTAAGGTGCTGAAGCACCAAGTGAATCGGTTCCGTACTATTTGTACTGTCTGCGGCTTCGTCGCCTTGTCCTGATTTTTGTTAATCCACTATATATGCCGTCTGAAAACGGGGCGGCGGGGTGTCCGTACGGTATTAAGCGCATCCCTGCTGGCTGAGAGAAAACCCTGCCTGCCCGATCAAACCAAGCGGTTGTGAAGCAAAAGCCTTTCAGACGGCATCGGTTTAACGTACCGACCACTCGGCAACGGCATCGGCAAACATTGCCGCCACATCGAAACCTTTTTGTTTCATAATTTCTTGGAATCCGGTCGGGCTGGTTACGTTGACTTCGGTCAGGTTGCTGCCGATAACGTCCAAACCGGCAAGTAGGATGCCGCGCCGTTTGAGTTCGGGGGCGAGCGTTTCGGCAATTTCGCGGTCGCGTCCGTCCAATTCCTGCGCCACGCCGCGCCCGCCTGCCGCAAGGTTGCCGCGTGTTTCGCCGTTTTGCGGGATACGCGCCAAAGCATAGGGCACGACTTCGCCGCCGATAATCAGGATACGTTTGTCGCCGTGTACGATTTCGGGAATGTAGCATTGCGCCATGATGGTGCGGGAATCAAGCTGCATCAGGGTTTCGAGGATGCTGCCGATGTTGGGGTCTTTTTCGGTCAGGCGGAAAATGCCCATACCGCCCATGCCGTCCAGCGGTTTGATGATGATGTCGCCGTGTTCTTTCAAAAATGCGCGGACATCGGCGGAACGGGTCGTAACCAGCGTAGGCGCGGTAAAGCGGCTGAAGTTCAAAATCGCCAGTTTTTCATTGAAGTCGCGCATCGCCTGTCCGCTGTTGAACACTTTCGCGCCCTGCTGTTCCGCCAGCGTCAGAAGCTGTGTGGCGTAGAGGTATTGCATATCGAACGGCGGATCGGTACGCATAATCACGGCATCAAATGCTTTCAATGCCGTCTGAACTTTGTCGGCGGCGGCAAACCAGTTTTTGTCGTGGTCGTCTTGTGCTCCGAGAAACTCAAAAGCAGACGCATCAGCAACCACCAGACCGTTTTTAACCGACAATCCGCTGCTCAAGGTATGAAACAGCCGCCAGCCGCGTTTTGCCATTTCCCGCATCATCGCGTAGGTGGTGTCTTTGTAGGTTTTGAAACTTGCCATCGGGTCGGCAATAAAGAGGACTTTCATCATATTTTCTTTCCGGTGTGCCGAATGTGCCGCATTTCGCGGGTAAAGGAGAAATGCCGTCCGAACAATATTCAGACGGCAAAGATGAGGTTTTACTTAGGCTGCCAAGAATCTTTCAGCGTTACCGTGCGGTTGAACACCGGCGTGTCTTTGCCGTGGTCTTTGCGGTCGGTGACGAAATAGCCGATGCGTTCAAACTGCCAACGGCTCTCCGCCGGTAAATCTTTTGCGACAGGTTCGGCGTAGGCGGTGATTTCCTTGATGGATTCAGGATTAAGGAAATCGGTAAACGGCAGGTATTCGCCGTCTTCGCCGCGCACGGCATCGGGACGCTCGACGGTAAAGAGGCGGTCGTACAGGCGGACTTTGATTTCTGCTGCGTGTTCGGCGGAAACCCAGTGAATCACGCCTTTGACTTTGCGGCCTTCGGGATTCTTGCCCAAGGTATCGTGGTCGATGCTGCATTTGAGTTCAACCACATTGCCTGCCTCGTCTTTTATTACTTCGTCGCACTTGATGACATAGCCGTGGCGCAAACGCACTTCGCCGCCCGGAGTCAGGCGTTTGAATCCTTTGGGCGGATTTTCGGCAAAGTCGTCGGCTTCGATGTAAATGGTTTGTGAAACAGGTACTTCGCGATCGCCCATTTCCTCGTGGTTCGGATGGAACGCGGCATGGCGGCTTTGGGTTTTACCGGCTTCAAAGTTGGTCAGGGTAACTTTGAGCGGGTTCAACACCGCCATCAGGCGCGGGGCGGAGTTTTCCAGCTCTTCGCGAATCGCGCCTTCCAACACGCTCATATCGACGATGTTTTCAGATTTGGAAATACCGGCGCGTTTGGCAAACAGGCGCAGCCCTTCGGGCGTGTAGCCGCGGCGGCGCATACCGGAAATGGTCGGCATACGCGGATCGTCCCAGCCGGAAACGTGTTTTTCCACAACCAACTGATTCAATTTCCGTTTGGAGGTAATGGTGTACAAAAGCTCCAAACGGGAAAACTCGTATTGGCGCGGACGGGTGGCGTGCGGCGCAGGAATGTTGTCCAACACCCAATCGTAAAGCGGGCGGTGGGCTTCAAATTCGAGCGTACACAAGGAATGCGTGATGCCTTCGATGGCATCGGAAATGCAATGCGTGTAGTCGTACATCGGGTAGATGCACCATTTGTCGCCGATGTTGTGGTGATGGGCGCGGCGGATGCGGTAGATGACGGGGTCGCGCATATTGATGTTGCCGGATGCCATGTCGATTTTCAGGCGCAGGGTTTTACTGCCGTCGGGGAACTCGCCGTTTTTCATGCGTGTGAACAGGTCGAGGTTTTCTTCGATACTGCGGTCGCGGTAAGGGCTGTTTTTGCCCGCTTCGGTCAACGTACCACGGTATTCGCGCATTTCTTCGGGTGTCAAATCATCGACATACGCTTTGCCGTCTTGGATTAAACCGACGGCGTAATCATAGAGCCGGTCGAAATAGTTGGAAGCGAAACGCGGCTCGCCTGCCCAATGGAAACCGAGCCACTCGACATCTTCTTTGATGGCGTTGACGTATTCGTCGTTTTCTTTTTCGGGGTTGGTGTCGTCGAAACGCAGGTTGCACAAGCCGTCGTAAATATACGCCAAACCAAAGTTCAGGCAGATGGATTTGGCGTGTCCGATGTGCAGGTAGCCGTTGGGTTCGGGCGGGAAACGGGTTTGGACGGCTGTATGTTTGCCGCTTTTGAGGTCTTCTTCGATGATGGTGCGGATGAAATGGTTGTCCGCGAATTGGTCTTTATTGAGCATAGTTTTCTTTGAACGGATGGCTTCAGACGGCATTGGAATGATTCCGTATGCCGTCTGAAGCGGTTTGAGAATGTGTTTATTGTACCCGACTTGCGCGCTTTGACATAGCGTTCAGACGGCATCGGCAATCAGGCATTCCACCCCCGCCTCTTTCAGCATCTTCTGCATCGCGGTATCGGGCAGCCGGTCGGTAAATACTTTGTCAAATGCCGTAATGTCGCCGAGCCTGACCAGCGCGTTGCTGCGGAATTTGCTGTGATCCACGCCGAGGAAGCGGACGCGCGCGTTGGCTATCATCGCCTGCATGACGCTGACTTCCTTGTAATCGTAATCCAAAAGCGAACCGTCGCTCTCCACGCCGTGCGTACTCATCACTGCATAATCGACTTTGAACTGGTTGATAAAATCGACGGTTGCCACGCCGGTAATGCCGCCGTCCAAAGGGCGGACGACTCCGGAAGTGATGATGACCGTGTAATCCGTCCGCGCCGAAACGATGGAGGCGACGTGGATATTGTTGGTAATCACCCTCAGGCTGCCGCGCCGCCTCACCAGCTCCGATGCCACGGCTTCCATCGTCGTGCCGATACTGACAAACAGCGATGACTCGTCGGGAATATGTTCCGCAATCAGCCGGGCAATGGCGTTTTTTTCGTTTTGACATTGAATTTGGCGGCTGGCAGGCAGCCCCTCCGGCAAGTTTCCGCCCGAGGACGCGCCGCCGTGATGGCGTTTCAGGCTGCCGGCATCCTCCAACTCGCGGATGTCGCGGCGTATCGTCTGCGGGGTAACGTCCAATGCGGCGGCAAGCTCGTCCACCGACATAAACTGATGCCGGCGGACAAGGCTTAAAATCTCTCCGTGCCTTTGGATTTTCGGTTTCATCGTTTTCTGCCTCCTTGCATCGGGATGCCGATTTTACCGCGTTCAGCCCAAAGCGGAAAACACCACCATCAGAAACGGAGCGGCGATATTGACCACCACGCCGAAGCTGACCGCTACCGGTACGGCTTCCAAGCCGCCCGCACCCTGAATCACGGGCAATGTGAAATCCATACTGGTCGCGCCGCCGACCCCCACCGCCGCATCGGGAAAACGCTTCATCAGCAGCGGAATAAATGCCAGCGCGAACAGTTCTCGTGCCAAATCGTTCAAAAGCGCGATACTGCCCCATACCGCGCCGTACGCCTCGGTCATCACCAAACCCGAGAGGGAATACCAACCGAAGCCGGAAGCCATCGCCAAACCTTTCACCCACGACACACCGTCTGCCGATGCGGCAAACAGCAGCCCGCCTGAAAGAGATGAAAGCATAAACCAGACCGACAACCGAATACCCCTGCGGTTGACCAAAACCTGCCGCAACGATACGCCGCCGCTTTTGAGCTGTACGCCGATGAGGAACACCAGCAGCATCAGGCAGTACATACCCGCGTTTTCAGACGGCAGCCAAATATCGCGCATCAATTTACCGAACACAAAACCGAGTACCACGCATCCGAGCTGCCTCACACTGCCCGACACACCGACTGAAACACCCTTGCCTTTTCCCTTTATCCGCCACGGGGATAAGCTCCCCAAAGCCGCCAAGGCAAGCAGGTTCGCCCCTACCGTACAAACAAACAGCCACAGAGCCGTCAGCGCCATATCGTCCAACTGCGTACCCAAGTTTTCCACGCGGGCAAGCGATACGCCGATCAGCAGCAGCACGGCATACACCAAAACCGACAACATCCTGTCCAACACGCCCAGATAAGGTTTGGGAACACGGATAAAAAATCCGGCGAACATCGGTACCAATACCGAAATCAATGTCATCAGGCTGTCCATCTCCTGCCCTCCTTTATTGCCGCATAATATGTGCGGCTTGAAAATGCCGTCTGAAAATTGCAGATACCCGCATCCATATTTCAGACGGCATCAGGCCGCCGTTAAAAAAACCGCCTGAACATCTGATTCAGACGGTTTTCTCACCATCAGGCATTCAATCTTCCAAAGTCTTTTCCAAACGCTCCATACAGTTGCCCAAATGGCGGCGCAGGATTTTAACCACGCGGTTGCGCCTGCCTGCCAGCAGCAGGTCGAGGATTTCCCGATGTTCGGAATGCGTGTGCGTATTGATGGCGTGCTTTTCCTCACGATGCACGCCCGCCACGGCGACAATCAGGGAAGATCGCGCGCACAGCGTGTTCATAATGTCGAACAGCACATCGTTGCCCACCAGGCGCGCCAGTTCGACGTGGAAGGCATTGGACAGGCGGTTCCAGCCGACGCGGTCGCCCCTGCCGGAAGCCTCTTCTTCGCGCCTTATCATCGCATAAAGCGGCTTGAGGCGCGTTTCCAAGTCCGGCAGGCCGGCGAGGATGTTCAAAATCATCGTCTCCATTTCGATACGCGCGTTGAACACATCCTGCATTTCTTTCAAATCGGGAACGTGGACGAACGCGCCCCTGTTGGGTTGCAAATCGACAATCTTGTCGTGCGCCAAAAGCGACAGCGCGCCGCGGACGGTGTTGCGCGAACACACCATCTGGCGGCAAAGTTCGGACTCGGTCAGCTTTTTGCCGGGCAGCAGCACCTGATCGGTAATGCCGTCCAAAATCAGAGCGTAAACACGGAACAGCTCCGAATCGTGCCGCTCTTCGAGAATCAGGGAAGACGTGGTCGGCGCATGGATAATGTCGTCGTTTTCAAAGTTCATGATGTTTTCCGTATTTTTACGCTTTCAAATTTTTTAAGATGTTTTAAGGCGGCTGTGTTTCAAATCGTGTCGGGGAAATTAAAGCATTGCACAAATTTATTTTATAGTGAATTAACAAAAATCAGGACAAGGCGGCGAAGCCGCAGACAGTACAAATAGTACGGAACCGATTCACTTGGTGCTTCAGCACCTTAGAGAATCGTTCTCTTTGAGCCAAGGCGAGGCAACGCCGTACTGGTTTTTGTTAATCCACTATAATTCAATAAATTAATATATGGCTTAAAATAACGGGATGCCCGCCTTCCGCCCGCCTGCAGAAGCAGTCGGGTATCATTTTAAAACGCAGCATTTAAAATTTGACCGAAAATTGTTGACAATCCGGAATCAAGCCTGCACAATACCCCGACAAGTCCAAGTATTATAAAGGCTGAATAAAGAGGAAACAGCAGGCAGATATATTCGGGAGGTGCAGTCCGAATATATCTGCTTTTTTATGCGCCTCCGACCTGCCTGCCGCGCTTTTCCCCCTTCAGACGGCATCGGATATTTTCCTCATAATGATGCTTATTTCTCCGCTCCGGCAATTTCAAAACTGTGGGTAATCTTTGCCGCCTTGCCCAACATAATCGAAGCCGAACAGTATTTTTCGGCAGACATCTGCACGGCGCGCCCAATGGCCGATTCTTTCAAATCGTGCCCGAATACTTTGAAATGGATGTGGATTTCGGTAAACACGCGCGGCGCATCGTCCGCCCGTTTCGCCGTAACCGTCGCCCGGCAGTCAGTCACTTTCTGACGCTGTTTTTCGGCAATCATCACCACATCGATGCTCGAACAGCCCGCCACGCCCAACAGCAGCATCTCCATCGGGCTGGGGCCGCGTTTGACCGCGCCTTCTGCCGCCGCACCTTCCATAACGACGCTGTGTCCGCCTTCCGTCGTGCCGACAAAACACATCCCGTCTATCCATTTTGATGTAACCTGCATCGTTCCTCCCTCCGGATAATCACATTAAAACCGCCCTGCATATGGCGTTATTGCAAACAATTTCAAGCGGCTTATACAGAAATATGGACAAAACGGCAAAAAACCGCCCGAAAACCGGTTTACGGTTTGGCGGCCTGGCCGTTGATCTGCACCGATTTGAGCTTCAGTGTATAGGTTTTGCCGTCGTCGGTATAGCCGATTTGTGCCGGAATATTGTTCAGGGACGGTGCGAAGAAATACGTTACTGTATCGTCGCCGCGCCGCACCTGATATTTGACAACCTCGGTTTCCGCGCCGCCTATGCTGTATTTTCCCGTACCCGCCTTATTCAAACCGCCGACGGAATAAAGTTTTTTGCCGTTGGTAATTTTCAGCCCCTGAGGGAGTTTCGCGTCGTTTGCCGCCAACTGCCAGGCAAGCGTGAACAAATCCATAGCCCGGGGGCTTTGCTCGGTTTTGCTCTCGCCCGCTTTGCCGTAGGTTACGCTGCCGTTGGCGAATTTGGCTTCCGCATACAGTTTGCCCCTGCGTATGTCTTTATAGTAGGCGGGGTACAGGGTATTGCCGCTGACCGTGCCGCCGGACTCGAAACGGATGTTGTACAGCGGCACTTTAATCGTGGAAACAATTTTGTAAGCATTGCCGCTGCGTTCAAATGTCATCGTGGCGGGAATGCCGTAGCTGCCCGAATAATGCAGCACGGCGGATTGGGGCAGCCCTGCCGCATACGCGCACGGCAGGGCGGCGGACAAAATGGCGGCGGAAAATATATTTTTAAAAGTCTTCATCATTTGCTCCCGTCCGGTTTACGCCGTCAGAAAACGGGCGGCATCGGCGTTTTCCGAATTTCTGACGCGGTTTCCCTCGATAATCAGGCGGCCGGCGGCAAAATCGGCAACGGCTTTCGGATAGAGTCTGTGTTCGACAGCCAAAACCCGGGCGGCAACATCATCTGCCGTATCACCGTCGAGTATCGGCACAACCCCTTGCGACACAATCGGGCCGCAATCCAGTTCGGCAGTAACGAAATGGATGGTGCAGCCGGCAACGCGGCAGCCCGCCTCCAAAGCGCGTTCGTGCGTATGAAGCCCGGTGAACGAAGGCAGGACGGACGGATGGATGTTCATCAGCCTGCCTTCGTAATGGGCGCAGAACTCGGGGGTCAGAATCCGCATAAAACCCGCCAAAACCACCAAATCGGGTTGATATGCATCGATTTTTTCCATCATGGCGGTATCGAAGGCAAGCCGGGACGCAAAGTTTTTATGGTTCAGGCTGCCGGTCGGGATGCCGCGTTCGGCCGCCCATTGCAACCCCGCCGCCGTTTCGCTGTTGCTCAACACGGCGGCAATACGGACGTTGGGAATGGCGGCATTGACGATTGCCTGCATATTGCTGCCGCGTCCGGAAATCAGGATAACGATGTTTTTCATAATGGTGCGCTTTTGAAAGGGATGCCGTCTGAACCGCTGTTTGGTGGTTTCAGACGGCATTTGCCGTAAAAATGCCCGAAAACCTGTTTCGGGCAAGGATTCGGACTTAATTTACTTTTTTGATGTCGACTTGAACCGGCTGCTTGGCGGGCGCGTTTTCCGGCGCACCGACTTTAACCAGTTTCACGTCAAATACCAAAGTGGAATTCGGGCCGATTTTATCGCCCGCACCCTGTTCGCGGTAGGCAAGGTTGGACGGGATGTAGAACGTGGCTTCGCCGCCTTCTTTCAGAAGCTGTACGCCTTCGGTCCAACCCGGAATCACTTGGCTCAAGGGGAAAGTGGCCGGGCCGCCGTTGGCTTTGCTGCTGTCGAATACCGTACCGTCAATCAGGCGGCCTTCGTATTCCACGGTAACAATGTCGTCTTTGGTCGGCTGTTTGCCTTCGCCCTGTTTGGTGATTTTGTATTGCAGTCCGGAAGCGGTGGTTTTCACACCTTCTTTGCCGGCATTTTCCTTCAGGAAGGCTTCGCCTTTTTCTTTATTGGCCTTCGCGTCCGCCTTGTGTTTTTCTACGGCTTTGGCCTGTTGTTCCTGAAGGAATTTCATCATAACTTCCTGAGCCTGCTCTTCGGTCATTTTGATTTCTTTGCCGTCATACACTGCCTGCATGGCTTCGGTAAAGACTTTCAAATCGATTTCCGCGCCCTGTTCCTTCATTTGTTTCAGGGAGCGTCCGATGTCCACGCCCATCGCGTAGCTTGCCTGCTGCATCGTGCTGCCGATTGAAGAGGTGTCGCCCTGCGCGGCAGAAGCGGCGGCAGGTTCGGATGCAGATGCGGGGGCGGCTTCTTTTTTGCCGCAGGCGGAAAGTGCCAAAGCGGCGGAAAGGGTCAGTGCGCTGATTTTGAAAATTGTGTTCATGATGGATCTTCGCTGTCGATAAGGTCGGAAAAACGGGATTATAGCCGAGTTTGAATCAAATAGAATCAAAGCTGTTTAAATTTTGTAAGCATGGCGGCAAGACAGCATTAACCCCTCCCGCCCATGCCGTGGTGTTCGATGTGGAAACCGCTTTTACGGTAGGCGGCAAAACGCCCGCGTGCCTCGGCAAGTTCCTCAAGGCTGCTGCCGACGATTTCCAAGATACGTTCCGGCAATACGGGCGCAGCATTCCAAAAATCATCCGATAAATTAAGAACCGTCATATTTTCCGCAATTTCGGGAATCCTATCGCCAGCCGCCAACAAAACCGGCGTATCCGTCGGCATCGGATACTCTGTTGTCCAGACTTCATGAGGAACAAAGCTTTCCGCTTCATATTGCCAGAGTGCTTTATCCAATTCTTGAACCTGCCCGAACGAGTCTGACCACACCAGCACCCTACCCCCGTCTCGGATAGCGCGCGCAATCAACCGACAGGTAAAAAGGGGGATTTGGTCAACATGGGTATAAAAGGTAACTTTCGGCATATTGTTTGAGCATTTGACAGGATGATGCCGTCTGAAAGGCTTCAGACGGCATTGTGGCAAAATTAAAGATTCCGCAGATAGTTCAGTAACAAGGGAACGGGGCGACCGGTCGCGCCTTTTTCGCTGCCGGATTTCCATGCCGTACCCGCGATGTCGAGGTGCGCCCACGGGTAGTCTTCGGTGAAGTAAGACAGGAAGGTGGCGGCGGTAATCGTGCCTGCGCCGGGCGTGCCGATGTTGGGGATGTCGGCGAAATTGGATTTGAGTTGGTCTTTGTAGGTCTCAAAGAGCGGCAGTTGCCATGCTTTGTCGTCCACGTTGCGAGAGGCAGCAAGCAGACTGTCAACCAAATCCTGATTGTTGCCCATCACGCCGCTGACGTCATGACCCAAGGCGATGATGCACGCGCCGGTCAGGGTGGCAACGTCGATAACGGCTTTAGGTTTGAACTGCTCGGCGTAAGTGAGCGCGTCGCACAAAATCAGACGGCCTTCGGCATCGGTGTTCAACACTTCGATGGTCAAGCCTTTCATGCTTTTCACGACGTCGCCCGGTTTGTTGGCCGCGCCGGAAGGCATGTTTTCGCAGGTGGCGACGACGGCGACGAGGTTGATCGGCAGTTGCAGTTTGACGGCGGCGCAGAAGGTGCTGATGACGGTTGCCGCGCCGCACATGTCAAACTTCATTTCGTCCATGTTCAGGCCGGGTTTGAGGGAAATGCCGCCGGTATCGAAGGTAATGCCTTTGCCGACCAATACCACAGGCGCGGCTTCTTTGTCGGCCGCACCGAAATAGCTCAGTTCGACCAAATAGGGATCTTCGACGCTGCCTTTGGCGACAGACCAGAACGAACCCATGTTTTCTTTGATGTAGTCTTTTTCAATGATTTTGGCGTGTGCGCCCAATTTTTCGGCTTCGGCTTTGGCGGTACGCGCTAAAAATTCGGGCGTGCATTCGTTGGGTGCGGCATTGCCCAAGTCGCGGCAGAGGCTTTGTCCGTAAACTTGCGCTTCGGCGACGCGCAGGGCTTCTTTGACGGCGGCTTCGTGCGCGGTATGGAACACGGCAGTTTCAAATTTGGCGGGCTTGGCTTCTTTTTTATAGCGGTCGAAACGGTAGGCGGCGTTGCCGAACGCAATCGCAAACGCTTCGGCAACGGCTGCCGCTTGCGCTTCTTCAAAGGCATGAACGTCCACATTGACCGTTTCTTGGTTTTGCGCCCATTTGGCGGCTTCGACAGCGGCTTTGTTCAGCGCAGCGCGGTCGGTTTTTTCGAGGCGGGCAACGGCAATGGCTTGCAAACCGTTGTCCGTCGGGATTTTGGTGTCGGCGAAATTTTGACCTTCTTCAAGCGAAGACAAAAGGGCAAGGGCGGTCGGGTGGTTTAATTGCGCCTCTTCGGCGCAGACAAATAATTGCGCACCTGCCTGTTGAGCCTGCAAAGTTTCGGCTTTTGTGCTAAATTTCACGTTTATTCTCCTGATTGAGATGGTTTCGGGTAGTTTCAGACAACCCTTTGCATCAAGAGGCCGTCTGAAAACGGTTGGAAAGATTGTACTCCATTTGAGAGGTCGTCTGAAACCTTGCGCAGACAATCCGCCTGCGCCGAACCGCTTACCGCTCCTAGCCGCGATTCTATGATTTATCAAAGAAACTTCATCAAAGAACTCTCTTTTACCGCCGTCGGCATTTTCGTCGTCCTCTTGGCAGTGTTGGTCTCCACTCAGGCAATCAACCTGCTCGGCCGCGCAGCCGACGGGCGTGTCGCCATCGATGCCGTGCTGACCTTGGTAGGCTTCTGGGTCATCGGCATGACGCCGCTTTTGCTGGTGTTGACCGCATTTATCAGTACGTTGACCGTATTGACCCGCTACTGGCGCGACAGCGAAATGTCGGTTTGGCTCTCCTGCGGATTGGCATTGAAACAATGGATACGCCCGGTCATGCAGTTTGCCGTGCCGTTTGCCATTTTGATTGCCGTCATGCAGCTTTGGGTGATGCCGTGGGCAGAGTTGCGCAGCCGCGAATATGCCGAAATTTTGAAGCAGAAGCAGGAATTGTCTTTGGTGGAAGCCGGCGAGTTCAATAACTTGGGCAAGCGCAACGGCAGGGTTTATTTTGTCGAAACCTTCGATACCGAATCCGGCATCATGAAAAACCTGTTCCTGCGCGAGCAGGATAAAAACGGCAACGACAACATCGTTTTTGCCAAAGAGGGCAATTTTTCGCTGACCGACAACAAACGCACGCTTGAATTGCGCGACGGCTACCGTTACAGCGGTACGCCCGGCAAAGCCGATTACAACCGCGTTTCTTTCCAACACCTCAGCCTGATTATCAGCACTACGCCTAAACTCATCGACCCTGTTTCACATCGCCGTACCATTCCGACCGCCCAACTGATTGGCAGCAGCAATCCCCAACACCAAGCGGAATTGATGTGGCGTATTTCCTTGACCGTCAGCGTTTTGTTGCTGTGTCTGCTTGCCGTGCCGCTTTCCTATTTCAACCCGCGCAGCGGCCATACCTACAATATCCTGATTGCCATTGGTTTGTTTTTGGTTTACCAAAACGGGCTGACCTTCCTGCGCAATGCCGTGGAAGACGGCAAAATCCATTTCTGGCTCGGACTGCTGCCCATGCACATCATCATGTTCGCCATTGCCATCGTACTCCTGCGCGTACGCAGTATGCCTAGCCAACCCTTTTGGCAAGCGGTTGGTAAAAGTCTGACATTGAGAGGCGGAAAATGAACCTGATTTCACGTTACATCATCCGTCAAATGGCGGTTATGGCGGTTTACGCCCTCCTTGCCTTCCTCGCTTTGTACAGCTTTTTTGAAATCATCAACGAAGTCGGCGATCTTGGAAAAGGCAGCTATCACGGCACAACCATGGCGCAATACGTCCTCATGCAGATGCCTGCGCGCGCCTATGAACTGATGCCGCTCGCCGTTTTGATCGGCGGCCTGATTTCCCTCAGCCAACTGGCTTCCGGCAGTGAACTGACCGTTATCAAAGCCAGCGGCATGAGCACCAAAAAGCTGCTGTTGATTCTGTCGCAGTTCGGTTTGATTTTCGCCATTGCCACCGTCGCGCTTGGCGAATGGGTTGCACCCACGCTGAGCCAAAAAGCCGAAAACATCAAAGCCGCCGCCATCAACGGCAAAATCAGCACCGGTAATACCGGCCTTTGGCTCAAAGAAAAAAACAGCATCATCAACGTGCGCGAAATGCTGCCCGACCACACCCTACTGGGCATTAAAATCTGGGCGCGCAACGACAAAAACGAGCTGACGCAGGCGGCAGAAGCCGAATCCGCCGTTTTAAATCCCGACGGAAGCTGGCAGCTGAAAAACATCCGCCGCAGCACACTTAGCGAAGACAAAGTCGAAGTTTCCACTGCCGCCGAAGAAAACTGGCCGATTTCCGTCAAACGCAACCTGATGGACGTATTGCTCGTCAAGCCCGACCAAATGTCTGTCGGAGAATTGACCACCTACATCGACCATCTGGAAAAAAACAACCAAAATACCCAAGTCTATGCCATCGCATGGTGGCGCAAGCTGGTGTATCCCGTTGCCGCATGGGTGATGGCACTCGTCGCCTTCGCCTTCACCCCGCAAACCACGCGCCACGGCAATATGGGCTTGAAACTCTTCGGCGGCATCTGCCTCGGATTGCTGTTCCACTTTGCCGGCAGGCTCTTCGGGTTTACCGCCCAGCTCTACGGCATCCCACCCTTCCTCGCCGGCGCACTGCCTACCATAGCCTTCGCCCTGCTCGCCGTTTGGCTGATACGCAAACAGGAAAAACGTTGAACAAATGCCGTCTGAACCTCTCTTCAGACGGCATTTGTTTTCATTGACACATTCCCGCAGACAGATAGCCGTTCCCTATTGCATTACCTGTCATAACAGTTCCATTTTTGTTAAAACTAGTCTATGATAGCAGTGCAAATATTGTTTACAATATTTAACGCAAATCATTTGCAACCGGACAAAAGAAAAACAGAAAAAGGAACAAAGAGATGTTAGAAGCCTATCGTAAAGCCGCCGCCGAGCGCGCCGCCCTCGGCATTCCCGCCCTCCCTTTGAACGCGCAGCAAACCGCCGATCTGGTCGAGCTGCTGAAAAATCCGCCCGCAGGCGAAGGCGAATCCTTGGTCGAACTGCTTGCCCACCGCGTACCGCCCGGCGTGGACGATGCCGCCAAAGTCAAAGCCTCATTCCTAGCTGCCGTTGCCGAAGGCAGCGCATCCAGCCCCTTGATTTCCCCCGAATATGCGACCGAACTGTTGGGCACGATGCTCGGCGGTTACAATATTCACGCCTTAATCGAACTCTTGGACGACGACAAACTCGCACCCATTGCCGCCAAAGGCTTGAAACATACGCTTCTGATGTTCGATTCCTTCCACGATGTTCAGGAAAAAGCCGAAAAAGGCAACAAATACGCGCAGGAGGTTTTGCAATCTTGGGCGGATGCCGAATGGTTCACTTCTCGCGCCAAAGTTCCCGAAAAAATCACCGTTACCGTCTTTAAAGTTGACGGCGAAACCAATACGGACGACCTCTCTCCCGCGCCCGACGCGTGGAGCCGTCCCGATATTCCGCTGCACGCGCTGGCGATGCTGAAAAACCCGCGCGACGGCATCAACCCCGACAAACCGGGCGAAATCGGTCCGATTAAACTGCTAGAAGAACTCAAAGCCAAAGGTCATCCGGTTGCCTATGTCGGCGACGTGGTCGGTACCGGCTCTTCACGCAAATCCGCGACCAACTCCGTCATTTGGCATACCGGCGAAGACATTCCGTTCGTGCCGAACAAACGCTTCGGCGGCGTGTGCTTGGGCGGCAAAATCGCGCCGATTTTCTTCAATACTCAAGAAGACTCCGGTGCGCTGCCGATTGAAGTCGATGTTTCCGCGCTGAAAATGGGCGATGTCGTCGATATCCTGCCTTATGAAGGCAAAATCGTGAAAAACGACGAAACCGTTGCCGAATTCAGCCTGAAATCCCAAGTATTGCTGGACGAAGTGCAAGCCGGCGGCCGTATCAACCTGATTATCGGTCGAGGTCTGACCGCCAAAGCGCGCGAAGCGTTGAAACTGCCTGCTTCCACCGAATTCCGCCTGCCGCAAGCGCCTGCCGAAAGCAAAGCCGGTTTCACGTTGGCGCAAAAAATGGTCGGTCGCGCCTGCGGTCTGCCCGAAGGACAAGGCGTACGTCCGGGTACTTATTGCGAACCGCGCATGACGACGGTCGGCTCGCAAGACACGACCGGTCCGATGACCCGCGACGAGTTGAAAGACTTGGCTTGCTTGGGCTTTTCCGCCGATATGGTAATGCAGTCTTTCTGCCACACCGCCGCCTATCCGAAACCTGTCGATGTGAAAACCCATAAAGAACTGCCCGCCTTCATTTCTACCCGTGGCGGCGTGGCTCTGCGTCCGGGCGACGGCGTGATCCACTCATGGCTCAACCGCCTGCTGCTGCCCGATACCGTCGGCACCGGCGGCGACAGCCACACCCGTTTCCCTATCGGTATTTCCTTCCCAGCCGGTTCCGGCTTGGTCGCTTTTGCCGCAGCCACCGGAGTGATGCCGCTCGATATGCCCGAGTCCGTATTGGTACGCTTCAGCGGCAAATTGCAACCGGGCGTAACCCTGCGCGATTTGGTGAACGCCATTCCGCTGTACGCGATTAAACAAGGTCTGCTGACTGTTGCCAAAGCCGGTAAGAAAAACATCTTCTCCGGCCGCATCCTCGAAATCGAAGGCCTGCCTGATTTGAAAGTGGAACAAGCCTTTGAATTGACTGACGCATCCGCCGAACGCTCCGCCGCCGGCTGTACCGTGAAGCTCAATAAAGAGCCGATTATCGAGTACATGAAATCCAACGTCGTGTTGATGAAAAACATGATTGCCGACGGCTATCAAGACCCGCGCACTTTGGAACGCCGTATCAAAGCCATGGAAGCATGGTTGGCAAATCCTGAATTGCTCGAAGCAGATAAAGATGCCGAATACGCCGCCGTGATTGAAATCAACATGGACGACATTAAAGAGCCGATTATTGCTTGTCCGAACGACCCCGACGACGTATGCTTCATGTCTGAACGTTCCGGCACCAAAATTGACGAAGTGTTCATCGGTTCGTGCATGACCAACATCGGCCACTTCCGCGCTGCTTCCAAACTCTTGGAAGGCAAGAGCGACATCCCCGTCCGCTTGTGGGTAGCACCGCCGACCAAAATGGACGCGAAAGAGTTGTCCGACGAAGGCCACTACGGTGTGCTCGGCCGTGCAGGCGCGCGTATGGAAATGCCGGGTTGCTCATTGTGTATGGGTAACCAAGCCCAAGTACACGAAGGCGCAACCGTCATGTCCACTTCGACCCGCAACTTCCCGAACCGTTTGGGTAAAAACACCTTCGTTTACCTCGGCTCGGCTGAGTTGGCGGCAATCTGCTCCAAACTGGGTAAAATCCCAACCGTTGAAGAATACCAAGCCAATATCGGCATCATCAACGAACAGGGCGATAAAATCTACCGCTATATGAACTTCAACGAAATCGACAGCTACAACGAAGTAGCCGAGACCGTGAATGTTTGATTCCCGTCATCCGTATGAAGTAAGGGATTGACCGCAATGCCGTCTGAACAACCTTCAGACGGCATTGCAACATTCCGCTAACCCTTCTTTCCGCAAACGCTGCAAATACGGCGTTCACTCCCCCACATAAAGGAAACGACAGTGAACCTGAAAAACCGCCATTTTCTGAAACTTTTAGACTTCACGCCGGAAGAAATCACCGCCTACCTCGACCTTGCCGCCGAATTGAAAGCCGCCAAAAAGGCAGGGTGCGAAGTGCAGCGGATGAAAGGGAAAAACATCGCCCTGATTTTTGAAAAAACCTCTACTCGGACACGCTGCGCGTTTGAAGTTGCCGCACGCGATCAAGGCGCGGGCGCAACCTATCTGGAACCGTCCGCCAGCCAAATCGGGCACAAAGAAAGCATCAAAGACACGGCGCGCGTCTTGGGCAGGATGTACGATGCCATCGAATATCGCGGCTTCGGTCAGGAAATTGTTGAAGAATTGGCAAAATATGCGGGCGTACCCGTGTTCAACGGGCTGACCAACGAGTTCCATCCCACACAAATGCTTGCCGACGCACTGACTATGCGCGAACATAGCAGCAAACCTTTGAACCAAACCGCGTTTGCCTACGTCGGCGACGCGCGTTACAACATGGGCAATTCCCTGCTGATTTTGGGTGCGAAACTCGGCATGGACGTGCGTATCGGCGCACCGCAAAGCCTGTGGCCGTCTGAAGGCATTATTGCCGCCGCACACGCCGCCGCCAAAGAAACCGGCGCAAAAATTACCCTGACCGAAAACGCGCATGAAGCCGTCAAAGGTGTCGGTTTCATTCATACCGACGTATGGGTCAGTATGGGCGAGCCGAAAGAAGTATGGCAGGAACGCATCGATTTGCTGAAAGATTACCGCGTTACCCCCGAACTGATGGCGGCATCGGGCAATCCACAGGTCAAATTCATGCACTGCCTGCCCGCCTTCCACAACCGAGAAACCAAAGTCGGCGAATGGATTTACGAAACCTTCGGGCTGAACGGTGTGGAAGTTACAGAAGAAGTATTCGAAAGCCCCGCCGGCATCGTGTTCGATCAGGCGGAAAACCGTATGCACACGATTAAAGCGGTAATGGTCGCGGCTCTGGGCGACTGACAGAACTGTACCTGTTAAATTCATCCGCAACACAGATGCCGTCTGAACACGATGTTCAGACGGCATCCATATAAAAAACTGCCTACACGATGTGTAGGCAGTTCCGTTTGAAAACAATCAGTTTTTGTCTTGGTCAACTAATTTGTTGGCAGTAATCCAAGGCATCATGGCACGCAGTTGTGCGCCGACTTTTTCAACTTGGTGTTCGGCATTCAGACGGCGGCGGGCAGTCATAGACGCGTAGTTGACGTTACCCTCTTGGATAAACATTTTCGCGTATTCGCCGGTTTGAATGCGTTTCAGGGCATTGCGCATGGCTTCTTTGCTGGAAGCATTGACCACTTCAGGACCGGTAACGTATTCGCCGTACTCCGCATTGTTGGAAATGGAGTAGTTCATGTTGGCAATACCGCCTTCGAAAATCAAATCAACGATGAGCTTCATTTCGTGCAGACATTCGAAGTAAGCCATTTCAGGCGCGTAACCGGCTTCGGTCAGGGTTTCAAAACCTGCTTTAATCAACTCGACCACGCCGCCGCACAATACGGCTTGTTCGCCGAACAGATCGGTTTCGGTTTCTTCGCGGAAAGTGGTTTCAATCACACCACCTTTGGTGCCGCCGTTGGCAGCCGCATAAGACAGGGCGATGTCTTTGGCTTTGCCGGAATTGTCTTGGTAAACGGCAATCAGAGAAGGTACGCCGCCGCCGCGTTTGTATTCACTGCGTACGGTATGGCCCGGACCTTTGGGGGCAACCATAATCACGTCCAAGTCGGCACGCGGAACGATTTGGTTGTAGTGCACGTTGAAGCCGTGTGCAAATGCCAGCGTTGCGCCTTCTTTCAGATTGGCTGCAACTTCTGCATGATAGACGGCAGGCATGGTTTCGTCAGGCAGCAGCAGCATAACGACATCGGCTTCTTTGGTCGCTTCAGCAACGGTTTTGACGACCTGACCGGCTGCTTCGGCTTTTTTCCAAGAAGAGCCTTGGCGCAGACCGATCACCACGTTTACACCCGAATCTTTCAGGTTGGCGGCATGGGCATGACCTTGCGAACCGTAACCGATGATGGCAACGGTTTTGCCTTTGATCAGGGACAGATCGGCATCTTTATCGTAATAGACTTGCATTTGATTTCCTTTAAGGTAAATGGTTGTCGAAGCCTTAATAATGTTGAGCGGCTTCGGACGGGTTAAACAGAGTGTACCGCTTAAGCGACAACTTCATTCATCAATACGATTTCCAACGCTTCGGTTTTGCCGTCAACGGACTGGACGAAGGCTTGGAAATGCGCGCTGGCGTTATGTTCGTCAATAGCTGCTTGGGATTTCCAATTTTCCACGAAAACAAAACGGTTCGGTTTGCCGATTTCCTGATGGAGATCGTAGCTGATGTTGCCCTCTTCCGCACGGCTGGCTTTGACCAGTTCTTTAAACTGTGCTGCCAGTGTTTCCGTGTATTCCGGTTTGACGGTAACCAGTGCGACAATTTTAATGTTCGACATAAATCTCTCCTGCCGTTCGTTTTTCAGACGGCATTCAAATACCATGCCGTCTGAAAGGTTACGGCGTTAAATTTTCAAAATACGCTCACCGCGACCGATGCCGGCCGCGCCTGTACGTACGGTTTCCAAAATTTGGGCGCGTCCGACCGTTTCCAAAAAGGAATCCAGCTTGTCGGTCGAGCCGGTAATTTCAATCGTATAGCTGCGGTCGGTTACGTCGATGATGCTGCCCCGGTAGATTTCGGTCAAGCGTAAAAATTCGTCGCGGTCTTTGCCGACGGCGCGGACTTTTACCAGCATCAATTCGCGTTCGACAAAACGGCTTTCGTTCAAATCGACCACTTTAATCACCTCAATCAATTTATTGAGTTGCTTGGTGATTTGTTCGATAACATGCTCGTCGCCATGGGTAACGATGGTCATGCGTGAAAGCGTTTTGTCTTCGGTCGGGGCTACCGCCAAGGAATCGATATTGTAATCGCGTGCAGAGAACAAACCGACCACACGGCTCATCGCACCTGATTCGTTTTCGATCAGAACAGATAAGATATGTCGCATTTGCCTCTCCTTACGCCTTTCCGTCCGCACGCATATGCGGCGGAAGTACCATTTCGTCCAAACCTTTGCCGTTGCCGACCATGGGCATCACATTCTGTTTCTGGTCGGTCAGGAAGTCGATAAATACCAGCCTGTCTTTTTGGTTCAATGCTTCCAACAACGCACCTTCCACATCAGACTTCTTGTCCACGCGGATACCGATATGGCCGTATGCCTCGGCAAGTTTGACGAAATCGGGCAAAGAATCGAAATAGGTTTCCGACTCTCGTCCGCCGTAATATATTTCCTGCCACTGGCGTACCATACCGAGATAACCGTTGTTCAGCGTAATGATATTAACCGGAATCCGATATTGGAAACAGGTGGACAACTCTTGGATGTTCATCTGGATCGAGCCGTCGCCGGTAATACAGAATACGTCTTGATCCGGGGCAGCAAGTTTCGCACCAATCGCATAAGGCAGACCTACGCCCATCGTACCCAAACCGCCGGAATTGAGCCATTGGCGCGGACGTTCGAAGGGATAATATTGAGCCGCAAACATTTGATGCTGCCCTACATCCGATGTGATGATTGCCGAATTGCCGGTAATATCGGCAAGCTTCTGAATCACATATTGGGGCTTGATAATTTCGCTGCCGTTGTCAAACCACAAGCAATCGCGGGAACGCCATTCCTCTATGGTTTTCCACCATTTGCCCAAAGCATCTTCAGACGGCATGGACTCTTGTTTTTGCCACAGCGCAACCATCTCGGACAAAACGTTTTTCACGTCGCCGACAATCGGAATGTCCACCTTCACGCGTTTGGCGATGCTGGAAGGGTCGACATCGATATGGATAACCTTCTTCGCCTTCTCGAAAAATTTGGACGGTACGGAAACCACACGGTCGTCAAAACGCGCACCTACGGCAAGAACGACATCCGCATTCTGCATGGCAAGGTTTGCCTCGTAAGTACCGTGCATACCGAGCATACCGAGGAATTGGCGGTCGCTGGAAGGATAAGCACCCAAGCCCATCAGCGTACCCGTGCACGGAACACCCGTCATTCGGACAAATCGGGTCAGCTCTTCAGAAGCATTACCCAACACCACGCCGCCGCCAAAATAGACGACCGGACGTTTGGCAGATGCCAACATCTGCACGGCCTTTTTAATCTGACCGATATGCCCTTGAACAACCGGTTGATACGAACGGATAAAAATGTCTTCCTGAGGATAGCTGAATTTCGCCATCGCCTGCGTAACATCTTTCGGGACATCGACCACCACGGGCCCCGGCCGGCCGCTTGCGGCAATTTGGAACGCCTTTTTAATGGTTTCCGCCAACTCATTGATGTCCGTAACCAGGAAATTGTGTTTGACGCACGGACGGGTAATGCCCACCGTATCAACTTCTTGGAACGCATCCGTACCAATCAGGGAATTGCCTACCTGTCCGCTGATGACCACCATCGGAATCGAATCCGTATAGGCAGTAGCAATACCGGTCAGCGCATTGGTAACACCCGGGCCGGATGTAACCAATGCCACGCCCACCTTACCGCTGACGCGCGCATACGCATCTGCCGCGTGTACTGCCGCCTGCTCATGTCGGGTAAGAATGTGTTTGAATTTATTGAGTTGGAACAGGGCATCGTAGATTTCGATAACCGCACCGCCGGGATAACCGAAAACGTACTCGACGCCTTCGGCTTTGAGACTCTGCACTATGATTTGTGCGCCTGATAACTGCATAACGACCTCTTTTATACGGTTTCAAACCAATAGGGACAAACCGCTTTGCCACAGCACCTGTAATGCAATTCCACCAAGCAGCGATTTAGGGTACGCGCATTGGAAGAACACGGCAACAGACGGATTATCCAATCAATTGGAAAGGAACACAGAGTTTGTGAAAAAGAGTAGAAACGATAACGCAAACCGACAGTTCAATCAAGAAAAATCTTTCATCTTTTAATATTTTTTGAAGGCGGAGAAATTATTGATTGATTTTAAAAGAATAAAATCAGGAGTGCCTTTTTTTGAAAGATGGGAATTGTTGACAGTTTGCATGAGGGAAGATGTGAAAAAACCCTTCTTCGGTATCAAGAATTTTAAAATTTACAGGGTTTCATCCCAATTAAAGACTCGGGATATTGATTGAACTTGATTTTATTTTTGATATATCAAAAATATTCCCAACCATACTTCCTGAAAATAGCTCATTGCACCGGACTGTATTGGGCGGCATTGACAGAACCAAGAGGGCTAACAACGACTTAAGATATTGATTATATTTAGTCTTATCTATTTTAGTAAACAGCAATAGACAAAAAAAATAACCGCTATAAAGCGGTTGTGGTGCCCAGGGTCGGACTCGAACCGACACACCTTGCGGCGGGGGATTTTGAGTCCCCTGCGTCTACCAATTTCGCCACCTGGGCTGGTGAAGAAGTTGCCATTATAATGGCTTTTGAGATTCTGTAAACCTTTTTTTGAAATTATTTTATCTGTTTTTATTTTGTTTTTTGATTTTAAATAAAATTTTTATTATTTTAATCTTGCTGTGCTTTCCGCTTCAAAGCATTCTGTATGATTCGGCAATTCCTGCTGTACGGACAATGTAAAAAATACTACATTAAATCTGCCAAACGCGTTAAGATGGAAATATTCAAATTCCGTACAAATCAGGTTTTTCTATTTATTCTTGGGAGATTGTCATGTTTTCTGTACCGCGTTCCTTTTTGCTGGGCGTTTTCGCACTTGCCTCGCTTGCCGCCTGCAAACCTCAAGACAACAGTGCGGCGCGAGCCGCTTCTTCAAGTGCATCCGCGCCGGCTGCGGAAAATGCGGCAAAACCGCAAACACGCGGTACGGATATGCGTAAGGAAGACATCGGCGGCGATTTCACGCTGACCGACGGCGAAGGCAAGCCTTTCAGCCTGAGCGATTTGAAAGGCAAGGTCGTGATTCTGTCTTTCGGCTATACGCACTGTCCCGATGTCTGCCCCACCGAGCTGCTGACTTATAGCGACACGTTGAAGCAGTTGGGCGATCGGGCTAAAGATGTGAAAGTGGTGTTCGTCAGCATCGACCCCGAGCGCGATACGCCCGAAATCATCGGCAAATATGCCAAGCAGTTCAATCCCGACTTTATCGGTCTGACGGCAACGGGCGGCCAAAGCCTGCCGGTCATCAAGCAGCAATACCGCGTGGTTTCTGCCAAAGTCAATCAAAAAGAAGACGGCGAAAACTATTTGGTCGACCACTCTTCCGGTGCGTATCTCATCGACAAAAACGGTGAGGTTGCCATTTTCTCGCCTTACGGAAGCGAGCCGGAAACGATTGCCGCCGATGTGAGAACCCTGCTCTGATAAAACCGTATGCCGTCTGAACCGCCGATGCCTGTTCAGACGGCATTATTGTTTCAACCGACAAAGGACATCCAAACCATGCAGGATAATGCTTTGACCATCGCCTTATCCAAAGGGCGCATTTTTGAGGAGACGCTGCCACTGCTTGCCGCTGCCGGCATTGTTCCGACTGAAGAGCCCGAAAAATCGCGCAAGCTGATTATCGGGACGAACCATGAAAACATCCGCCTTGTCATTGTCCGCGCAACCGATGTTCCGACTTATGTCCGCTACGGTGCGGCGGACTTCGGCATTGTGGGCAAAGACGTGCTGATCGAACACAGCGGCACGGGGCTTTACCGGCCTTTGGATTTGGAGATTGCCAAGTGCCGCATGATGGTTGCTGTGCGTAAAGGGTTTGATTACGAAGCCGCTTCGCAACCCGGATGCCGTCTGAAGATTGCCACGAAGTATCCTGAAATCGCGGCATCTCATTTTGCCGGCAAGGGTGTCCATGTGGACATTATCAAACTGTACGGCTCGATGGAACTTGCGCCGCTGGTCGGCTTGAGCGATGCGATTGTGGACTTGGTTTCGACGGGCAACACCTTGAAGGCAAACGGCTTGGAGGCAGTCGAACACATCGTCGACATTTCCAGCTACCTGGTGGTCAACAAGGCTGCTTTGAAAACGAAATACGCGCTGCTGGAGCCGATTATCCGTGCTTTTGAAAGCGCGGTCGGCGCACAGGCGTAAACGTTTCAGACGGCATTTCAGTTTTCGGAACATTATTTTGGAGAACAGAATGGATACGGCAAGCAAAGGCTTTTCCGAAGCTGCGCTGTCTGCATTGGGCAGCGGTGAAAACCGTTTTTATGTGTATTGTCTGACCGACTTGAAAAAGGGGAAGGTGCTGCACATCGGTACGGGTTGCGGCAACCGCATTTTCGAGTTCGACCATTTCGACGCGCCGACGGCGAAAGCGGTATCCAAGTGCCGGAAAACCGGACGCTTTATCCTGAACAGCCATCTGACCGAAAACGAAGCGCGTGCGGCAGAACAGGCAGTGGTGGCGTTTGTCCGCAGCGTCGGCGGCAAAAAACTGAAAAACCACGCCGATGGTTCGGCTTGGGGCATCAGCGCGGAAGAGTGGGAACGCCGTTTCGGCTTTGAAGCCGTGCAGACGGACGTGCTGAACCCCGACGGTTTGGTTTTAGCGGTCAAACTGCCCGACGCAGTCTTACGCAACGAATCCGCCGAAATACTCGCCGAACGCGCACGCGGTACTTGGACGACAGCCAAAGACTTGATTAAAAAAGTGAAATATCTGGTCGGTATCGATACGGCTGCAAGCAATGCCGTCGTCTGCGCCTATGAAGTGGCAGGTTTTGAAACGGTGGAAACGGTAAAAAACGGCAAAACGCTGACGACGTACCGTTTTGCCTTCCTGCCCGAAACCGATGCGGCGGAAACTTTGGGATTGCGGCAAAAATCGCTGCCCGATTTGAAATTTGCCAACGGTTCGGACAAAACCTATATCCGCCCCAAAACCGTATAAATCAAACCGAAATGCTTTCCGAACTGCTTTCAGACGGCATTCGGAACAAATCACAAGGAGAACAAATCATGAAAAAACTCAACACCCAATCGCCCGATTTCCAAGCCGGACTCAAAGCCCTGCTGGCTTTTGAAACCGCGCAAAACCCCGAAACCGAACGCATCGTTGCCGACATTTGCGCCGATGTGCAAAAGCGCGGCGATGCGGCTTTGATTGAATACACCAACAAATTCGACCGGGCAAACGCTCAAAGCATCAATGATTTAATACTCACGCAAGCCGATTTGAAAGCCGCGTTCGAGCGCATTCCGAACGACGTTCAGACGGCATTGCGGATTGCCGCCCGCCGTGTCGAAAGCTACCACCAACGCCAAAAAATGGAATCGTGGAGCTACACCGACGAAGACGGCACGCTGTTGGGGCAACAGATTACCCCGCTTGACCGCGTCGGTATTTACGTCCCCGGCGGCAAGGCGGCATATCCGAGTTCCGTCATCATGAACGCGATGCCCGCCCACGTCGCAGGCGTGAAAGAAATCATTATGGCCGTACCGACACCGAAAGGCGAACGCAACGACATCGTGCTTGCCGCCGCATACGTCGCCGGCGTAACCAAAGTCTTCACCGTCGGCGGCGCGCAGGCGGTTGCGGCTTTGGCTTATGGTACGGAATCGGTGCCTCAAGTCGATAAGATTACCGGCCCGGGCAACGCCTTCGTCGCCGCCGCCAAACGCCGCGTGTTCGGCGTGGTCGGCATCGACATGGTGGCGGGACCGTCTGAAATCCTGGTCATCGCCGACGGCACGACACCCGCCGACTGGGTGGCGATGGATTTGTTCAGCCAGGCCGAACACGACGAAATTGCCCAAGCCATCCTCATCGGCACGTCTCAAGCGTATCTCGACGAAGTAGAAGCCGCTATGGACAGGCTCATCGAAACCATGCCGCGCCGCGACATCATCGAAGCCTCGCTCGGCAACAGGGGCGCGATGATACTCGCCAAAGACTTGGACGAAGCCTGCGAAATCGCCAACTACATTTCCCCCGAACACTTGGAATTGTCAGTCGAAAACCCGCAGGAATGGGCGAAAAAAATCCGCCACGCCGGCGCGATTTTCATGGGACGCTACACTAGCGAAAGCCTCGGCGACTACTGCGCCGGCCCAAACCATGTGCTGCCCACCAGCCGCACCGCCCGCTTTTCCTCGCCTTTAGGGACATATGATTTCCAAAAACGCTCCAGCCTGATTCAGGTTTCGGAACAGGGTGCGCAAAAATTAGGCGAAACCGCCAGCGTGCTGGCACACGGCGAAAGCCTGACCGCCCACGCCCGCGCGGCAGAGTTCCGTATGAAATAATGCCGAAACGGCGTACAGGCATATTCCAACCATTAAGGAAACACGATGAAATCCGTCCGACACCTCATCCGCGACGACATACGGGCTATGTCGGCATATCAGATTGCCGACGTCCCGCCCGGTTTTGCCAAACTCGATGCGATGGAAAGCCCCGCCCATCCTTTTGAGGGGCACGAAGCCCTGATGCGGGAATGGCTGGCGCAACTGGCATCCACCCCCATCCACCTCTATCCCGACCCCGCAAAGAGCGGTTTGCAGGAAGCATTGCGTTCGGCGTTCGACATTCCCGAGTCCGCCGACATCGTGCTGGGCAACGGCTCGGACGAGCTGATACAGTTCATCACCATGCTGACCGCCAAACCGGGCGCGGCAATGTTGGCAGCCGAACCCAGTTTCGTCATGTACCGCCACAACGCCGCCCTTTACGGTATGGATTATGTCGGCGTTCCATTAAACGGAGATTTCACCCTCAACCTGCCCGCCGTCCTCGAAGCCGTCAGGAAGCACCGCCCTGCCCTAACCTTTATCGCCTACCCGAACAACCCGACCGGCGTATGCTTCGCGCGCGGCGAAATCGAAGCCGTCATCGAGGCTTCAGACGGCATTGTCGTGGTCGACGAAGCCTACGGCGCATTCAACGGCGACAGCTTTCTGCCACAGGCGGGCAGGATTCCCAACCTGATAGTCTTACGCACCCTCAGCAAAATCGGTTTTGCCGGACTGCGTATCGGCTATGCGGTAGGCTGTCCCGAAGTCATCGGCGAACCGCAAAAAATCCTGCCGCCCTACAATATGAACCAACTGAGCCTGACCACCGCCAAACTCGCCCTGCAACACTACGGCATCATCTCTGCCAACATCGACAGACTGAAAAACGAACGCGAACGGATGTTCGCCGAATTGGGCAAAATATGCCGTCTGAACGCCTTTCCAAGTCAGGCAAACTTCATTACCATACGCGTACCCGATGCCGATTTGTTGTTTGACACATTCAAACAAAACCGCATCCTCGTCAAAAAACTGCACGGCTCTCACCCGCTTTTGGAACACTGCCTGCGTATTACCGTAGGCAGCCCCGCACAAAACGATGCCGTTCTCAACGTCATCCGCCAACTTTACTGCCAACCAACGGATTTCCTATGAATTTGACTAAAACACAACGCCAACTGCACAACTTCCTGACCCTCGCCCAAGAAGCAGGTTCACTGTCCAAGCTCGCCAAACTCTGCGGCTACCGCACCCCCGTCTCACTTTACAAACTCAAACAACGCCTTGAAAAGCAGGCAGAAGACCCCGACGCGCGCGGCATCCGTCCCAGCCTGATGGCAAAACTCGAAAAACACACCGGCAAACCCAAAGGCTGGCTCGACAGAAAACACCGCGAACGCACTGTCCCCGAAACCGCCGCAGAAAACACCGGAACTGCCGAAACCCAAATTGCCGAAACCGCATCCGCTGCCGGCTGCCGCAGCGTTACCGTCAACCGCCATACCTGCGAAACCCAAATTACCGTCTCCATCAACCTCGACGGCAGCGGCAAAAGCAGGCTGGATACCGGCGTTCCCTTCCTCGAACACATGATCGACCAAATCGCCCGCCACGGCATGATCGACATCGACATCAGCTGCAAAGGCGACCTGCACATCGACGACCACCACACCGTCGAAGACATCGGCATCACACTCGGACAGGCAATCCGGCAGGCACTCGGCGACAAAAAAGGCATCCGCCGCTACGGACACGCCTACGTCCCGCTCGACGAAGCCCTCAGCCGCGTCGTCATCGACCTTTCCGGCCGTCCCGGACTCGTGTACAACATCGAATTTACCCGCGCCCTGATTGGAAAATTCGATGTCGATTTGTTTGAAGAATTTTTCCACGGCATCGTCAACCACAGTATGATGACCCTGCACATCGACAACCTCAGCGGCAAAAACGCCCACCATCAGGCGGAAACCGTATTCAAAGCCTTCGGGCGCGCCCTGCGTATGGCAGTCGAACACGACCCGCGCATGGCAGGGCAGACCCCGTCCACCAAAGGCACGCTGACCGCATAACACAAACAGGCCGTCTGAAGCGCAGAAAGCCTTCAGACGGCATTACAGCACCCCAACAAAGGAGAAACACTATGTCCGCAGAAACATACACAAAAATCGGCTGGATAGGCTTAGGGCAAATGGGTCTGCCTATGGTAACGCGGCTCTTGGACGGCGGCATCGAAGTCGGCGTATACAACCGCTCGCCCGGCAAAGCCGCCACCTTAGTTGAAAAAGGCGCAAAAGTTTACGGCAGCACCGCCGAACTCGTCCGCGACTATCCCGTCATTTTCCTGATGGTTTCCGACTATGCCGCCGTGTGCAACATCCTGAACGGAGTCCGCGACGGATTGTCCGGCAAAATCATCGTCAATATGAGCACCATCTCCCCGACCGAAAACCTCGCCGTCAAAGCACTTGTCGAAGCCGCAGGCGGACAGTTTGCCGAAGCACCCGTTTCCGGATCGGTCGGCCCCGCCACCAACGGCACGCTGCTGATTCTGTTCGGCGGCAGCGAAGCCGTTTTAAACCCGCTGCAAAAAATATTTTCCCTCGTCGGCAAAAAAACCTTCCACTTCGGCGAAGTGGGCAAAGGCTCGGGCGCGAAACTCGTCTTGAACTCGCTCTTGGGCATTTTCGGCGAAGCGTACAGCGAAGCGATGCTGATGGCGCGGCAGTTCGGCATCGATACCGACACCATCGTCGAAGCCATCGGCGGCTCGGCAATGGACTCGCCCATGTTCCAAACCAAAAAATCCCTGTGGGCAAACCGCGAATTCCCACCCGCCTTCGCCCTCAAACACGCCTCCAAAGACCTCAACCTCGCCGTCAAAGAGCTTGAACAGGCAGGCAACACCCTGCCCGCCGTCGAAACCGTTGCTGCCAGCTACCGCAAAGCAGTCGAAGCCGGCTACGGCGAACAGGACGTTTCCGGCGTTTACCTGAAATTGGCAGAACACTGATTGCCTTTTCCAAACACAATGCCGTCTGAACATATTTCAGACGGCATTTTTATCGCCCCGCGCTTGAAATCAGTCCCGATTATGACTATAATCCGCACAAATTTAGTCAATATCAAGACCAATTATGAACCGACTCGACCAACTTGGAACCCGTATCAACCTGATTTGCAATGTCTTCGACAAATGGATCGGGCAGCAGGATTTGAATTACAACCTCTTTGCCGTACTTTATACCCTGGCAACCGAAGGCAGCCGCACGCAAAAGCATATCGGCGAAGAGTGGAGTCTGCCCAAACAGACCGTTTCAGGCGTATGCAAAACCCTTGCCGGACAAGGGTTAATCGAATGGCAGGAAGGCGAACAGGACCGGCGCGAACGGTTGCTGTCGCTGACCGAAAAAGGCAAAGCCCATGCCGCACCTTTAACAGAAAGCGCGCAGGAATTCAGCGACAAAGTATTTGCCACATTCGGCGACAAGCGCACAACCCGGCTGTTTGCCGATTTGGATGCACTGGCGGAAGTGATGGAAAGAACAATCTCGGAAAATAAAAAATAGAGAGCAAATATGTGGAAAATGTTGAAACACATAGCCCAAACCCACCGCAAGCGTCTGCTCGGCACATTTTCTCTGGTCGGACTGGAAAACCTTTTGATGCTGGTGTATCCGGTGTTTGGCGGTTGGGCAATTAATGCCGTAATTGCGGGGAAGGTGTGGCAGGCGTTGCTGTACGCTTTGATTGTGCTTTTAATGTGGCTGGTCGGTGCGGCGCGACGGATTGCCGATACGCGCACGTTTACGCGGATTTATAGTGGATTAAATTTAAACCAGTACAGCGTTGCCTCGCCTTGCCGTACTATTTGTACTGTCTGCGGCTTCGTCGCCTTGTCCTGATTTAAATTTATACCGAAATCGCCGTGCCGGTTGTGTTGGAACAGCAGCAGCGGCAAGTCACGCATTCAGCGGTAACTGCGCGGGTTGCCCTGTCGCGTGAGTTTGTCAGCTTTTTTGAAGAACACTTGCCGATTGCCGCGACATCCGTCGTATCCATATTCGGCGCGTGCATCATGCTGCTGGTGCTGGAATTTTGGGTCGGCGTGTCGGCGGTGGGCATACTTGCGTTGTTTTTATGGCTTTTGCCACGTTTTGCCGCCATTAGCGAAAACCTGTATTTCCGCCTGAACAACAGCTTGGAACGCGACAACCACTTTATCCGAAAAGGCGACGAGCGGCAGCTGTACCGCCATTACGGACTGGTTGCGCGCCTGCGTGTGCTGATTTCCAACCGCGAAGCCTTCGGCTATCTCTGCGTCGGCGCGGCGATGGGTATTTTGTTCGGCTTTGCTTTTGTAATGATGACGCTCAAAGGCTACGGCAGCGCGGGGCATATTTATTCGGTCAGCACTTATCTGTGGATGTTTGCCATGAGTTTGGACGACGTACCGCGATTGGTCGAACAATATTCCAATTTGAAAGACATCGGACAACGGATAGAGTGGTCGGAACGGAACATCAAAGCCGGAACTTGAAAAATGCCGTCTGAACACGCTTCAGACGGCATTTCCATCCTTTCGGCAAACTACATCACATCCGCCCGCCGGTTGACAAGTTTGGCAAACAACTTTTCAACAGAAGCTTCCGCCTGCAAACCAATGCGCTGGATCAGGCTTTGCTTCTCCTGATATTTCACTTCGATAACCTGTTTGTTTTCAAACGCTTTCAACAACAAATCATCACTGGTCGAAATACTGTCAACCAGATTCAGCTCCAACGCCTGCCGACCGAACCAATGCTCGCCCGTCGCTATTTTTTCAATATCCAACCCGGGGCGGTTTTCACTGACAAACTGCTTGAACAACTGATGCGTTTCCTCCAGTTCCTGCCGGAATTTCTGTTTGCCCTTTTCCGTATTTTCACCCATAAAGGTAACCGTGCGCTTAAATTCGCCTGCCGTCATCACATCCACATCGATATCATGTTTTTTCAACAGGCGGTGGATATTCGGCACTTCCGCCACCACACCCACCGAACCGACAATCGCAAACGGAGCGGAAACAATTTTATCCGCCACACACGCCATCATATAGCCGCCGCTTGCCGCGACCTTATCGACAGCAACAGTCAACGGAATATTGCGTTCGCGCAAACGCCTAAGCTGCGAAGCTGCCAAACCGTAACCGTGAACGACACCGCCCGGACTTTCCAATCTGAGCAGAACCTCATCTTCAGGCTTGGCAATCGAAAGCACCGCCGTAATCTCATGACGCAAGGATTCTACGGCGTGTGCATACAAATCGCCGTCAAAATCCAACACAAAAAGGCGGGATTTTTGCGTTTCGGCAGATTTCTCTCCGCCCTCCTTCAAACGCTTTTTCTCTGCTTTGGCTTCCGCCTTTTCCTTTTTCTTTTCTTCTTTTTCCTGATGTTTTGCCTCTTCCCCGCTTAAAAAGAATGCTTCAAACGATTGCCGCTGTTTTTTATAATTTTCCGAAAAATCCGTCAGTACGACACTGCCGCTTTCCGACTGTTTCTTACTCTGTACGATAGCCAACACAATCAGCGCAATTGCGCCAAACACGGTAAGCAGTTCGAGCAGGAAAATACCGTAATTCAGTAAAATTTCTTTCCACATTGATTGGATTTCCTCTTGTTCAGGCATGAACATGTCAATATTGTCCATCCCCGTCCGACAGATAAAAAAATAACCGCTTGGAGCGGTATTGTTATTTTCAGCTTGGTGCCCGGAGCCGGAATCGAACCGGCACGGGATGTTTAGTCCCGACGGATTTTAAGTCCGTTGTGTCTACCTATTTCACCACCCGGGCATTTGTGAAAGGTGGAGGCGGGGGCGCGGATTTTAACCGGCCTGTATGAAGATTGCACTCCTCATAGCATAAACACTCTGCCACCCCGCCATGGTACGATAATGGAGGCGAGAGTCGGAATCGAACCGGCGTAGACGGATTTGCAATCCGCTGCATAACCACTTTGCTATCTCGCCTAAAACTGGCTTATCTAAAAACTTGGAGCGGGAAACGAGTCTCGAACTCGCGACCTCAACCTTGGCAAGGTTGCGCTCTACCAACTGAGCTATTCCCGCGCGTTCAAACATATCGGTTTTTGGAGCGGGAAACGAGTCTCGAACTCGCGACCTCAACCTTGGCAAGGTTGCGCTCTACCAACTGAGCTATTCCCGCGTTGATATGTTTGAAATAAAACTTGGAGCGGGAAACGAGTCTCGAACTCGCGACCTCAACCTTGGCAAGGTTGCGCTCTACCAACTGAGCTATTCCCGCAATGATTACGGAAGAATGAAATTTTTGGAGCGGGAAACGAGTCTCGAACTCGCGACCTCAACCTTGGCAAGGTTGCGCTCTACCAACTGAGCTATTCCCGCCCGATTTCATTCTCCAACATCGAAGAAGACGCAATTATTATGGATTATGTTTTTACCGTCAAGCTATTTTTATGTTTTTTTCAGGCAATTTCTTTCCACGCCATTTTCAGATAATACAGCATCGACCAAACCGTCAGCAAAGATGCGATAAACATCAATATGTTGCCGGTAACAACAAGATTAAATCCGTAAAAATCGGGAAAATTCAGCAGCAAAAAGAAAATCGCCAGCATTTGCGCGGCGGTTTTGAACTTGCCGATGGTGGCGACGGCAACGCTGCTCCTTTTTCCCATTTGCGCCATCCATTCGCGCAATGCGGAAATGGTAATTTCCCTGCCGATGATGATCATGGCAAACAAAACATAGGTCCGATCGAGTTTGACCAGTAAAAGCAGCGATACGGCGACCATCAGCTTGTCGGCGACGGGGTCGAGGAATGCGCCGAAATCCGAGGTCTGTTTCCACAACCTTGCCAAAAATCCGTCAAACCAGTCGGTCAAGGCGGCAACGGCAAAAATGACGGCGGCGGCAACATTGACTGCTTCTTCCGAAAACCATGAGAACGGCAGGTAGAAAAGGACAATCAGTACGGGAATGAGCAAGACCCTCAACCATGTGAGGAAGATGGGGATGTTCCAAGGCATCAGTTTTCTCTGTGCGGACTGTAAAATTATGATTATAACGGTTATCCTCATAACCCAAAACGTAAAATTTCCGCATAGTCATTCCCCCTGCCCCGCCAATCTGTTTTCATATTCTTTTCAAACGCAGGAAAATGGCGGGCAATAAAAGCAAAATACCCAGTTTCAGACTGAAAACGGCAGGTTGTGCCAACACTTCGACAAGGCGGTCTTCCGTGCGGGAAAAATCTTTATTGCTATAGACACTGCCACTGTTGCGGTATTCCAACAGAACGCCGTTTAAAAAACCTTTGCCGACGGTTTCGCTGAAAACAATCTTAACCTGCCGCGCCCTGATGGCTCTGCCGATATTGCCGCCTGTGCACAAATCGTCGAACCCGTAGCAGGAAAACCGGTAATGTTGCCCGTCTGCATTCAGTTTGATTGCCCGTCCGCTGCGGTTGGGTGCGGTAACGGTCAATTCTGCATATTCGAATGTTTTTTCTTGTTCGTGAAATGCCGTCAGGTAAGGTGCAATAAAAACGGCGGACAACAGCAGACAGCTTATGGCGGCAAACAATGCCAAGCGGTGATATTTCATACTTGTTCCCTGTTTCTCAAATGCCGTCTGAAAAAACGGCTGCATATGTTGTCTGCAAAATATCGGGAAGCATATCAGACAAAATGCCGTCTGAAATATTTTCAGACGGCATTTCAATCCGAAACGGATTATTTTTGCGTTTCAACCGCTTCCAGTGCGCGCAGGGCGTAAGTGTAGGCAGCACCGGCATTCAGGGCGATGGCGGTTGCCAATGCGCCGGCGATTTCGCTTTCGGTCGCACCGGCTTTGGCTGCGGCGGCGGCATGAACGCTGATGCAGCTTTCGCAACGGGTGGTAATGGCAACGGCGATGGCAATCAGCTCGCGCGTTTTGGCATCGAGTGCTTCGGCAGCGGCGGCCTGTTCCAGTGCGCCGTAGGCTTGCAGCATTTTCGGATGGGATTTGCCCAGCTCGCCGAATGATTTTTTAACCAACGCGGTATGTTCTTTCCAATCTTTAAACATTTTCTTTTCCTTTGTCTTGTGTTTGGCCCCGATACGCAGTTGCGTATCTGTTTTCGATGTGCGTATTATCGCAATTATTCAGTTGTGTTTCTCGTTTAATCATCTCATTTTATGGTTCAAAAAGATTTATGGACATTCTGGACAAACTGGTAGAACTTGCCCAATTAACGGGCAGTGTCGATGTGCAGTGCCTTTTGGGCGGACAATGGTCGGTACGGCATGAAACCTTGCAACGCGAAGGACTGGTGCATATTGTTACGGCGGGCAGCGGCTACATCTGCATAGACGGCGAAACTTCCCCGCGTCCGGTCGGCACGGGCGATATTGTATTTTTCCCGCGCGGCTTGGGTCATGTGTTGAGCCACGACGGAAAATACGGAGAAAGTTTACAACCGGATATACGACAAAACGGTGCATTCACGGTCAAACAGTGCGGCAACGGACAGGATATGAGCCTGTTTTGCGCCCGTTTCCGCTACGACACCCACGCCGATCTGATGAACGGCCTGCCGGAAACCGTTTTTCTGAACATTGCCCATCCGAGTTTGCAGTATGTGGTTTCAATGCTGCAACTGGAAAGCGAAAAACCTTTGACGGGGACGGTTTCCGTAGTCAACGCATTGTCATCCGTCCTGCTGGTGCTTATCCTGCGCGCCTATCTCGAACAGGATAAGGATGTCGAACTCTCGGGCGTGTTGAAAGGTTGGCAGGACAAACGTTTGGGACATTTGATCCAAAAGGTGATAGACAAACCGGAAGACGAATGGAATATTGACAAAATGGTTGCCGCCGCCAATATGTCGCGCGCGCAGCTGATGCGCCGCTTCAAAGAACAGGTCGGACTCAGCCCGCATGCCTTCGTCAACTACATCCGCCTGCAGAAAGGCGCGCTGCTGCTGAAAAAAACGCCGGATTCGGTTTTGTCGGTCGCGCTGTCGGTGGGTTTCCAGTCGGAAACGCATTTCGGCAAGGCGTTCAAACGGCAATACCTTGTTTCGCCAGGGCAATACCGCAAAGAAGGCGGGCAAAAATAAATCGGGGACTCAAACGCAAATGCCGTCTGAAAAGGCTTTCAGACGGCATTTGCGTACCGCGTCATTTCAAGGGCTGCATCTCCATCACTTCCATCAAAAAGTTGGTAAATGCGGGGTTATCGGGTTTGGCATCCATATTTTTCCAACGCTGCTGCCAGCCGCGCAGGGCATTTTGGATATACAGTTTGGACTGTTCGGTATTGATTTCGCCGCGCTGGCTGTCCACCGCCGAACGCAGGTAGATTTCATACATACTGTCATCGACGGCATTGCGCCCGACCAGACGTTTTCTAAAGTTGTTCAGATATTGCGCCGCCTGAACCTTGGTCATTTTGCCGATGTTCACCTGATAACCTAGGCGCGTCGCCTCGTCGCGGATTTTGGAAACGTCCGTCCAATGCGAAGGGGCGAGACGGAAACCTTTTGCAGACGCTTCCGCCGGAACGGTATTAATCGGCCTGACGGGGATTTCGGTCAGGGTGGGCACATAAACAGTTCCGCAGCCGGACAGGGCGGCCGCGATGGGGATGAGGGCAAGATATTTTTTCATACCCGCCATTATAATCAGGTTTGCCCTGAAAAAACAAATTGTTCCGAAAAAACGGGGGTTCGGCATCATTGGCGCGCGCCCGAATCCGCCGCCGCAAACCCTGCCGCAAGGTTTACAATTTGACCTTTTTATCGCGACAAATATTATATGGATACCGCAAAAAAAGACGTTTTGGGTTCCGGCTGGATGCTGGTGGCGGCGGCCTGCTTCACCATTATGAATGTATTGATTAAAGGGGCATCGGCAAAATTTGCCCTCGGCAGCGGCGAATTGGTCTTTTGGCGTATGCTGTTTTCAACCGTTGCGCTCGGTGCTGCCGCCGTATTGCGTCGGGACACCTTCCGCACGCCCCATTGGAAAAACCACTTAAACCGCAGTATGGTCGGGGCGGGGGCGATGCTGCTGCTGTTCTACGCGGTAACGCATCTGCCTTTGGCAACCGGCGTTACCCTGAGTTACACCTCGTCGATTTTTTTGGCGGTATTCTCCTTCCTGATTTTGAAAGAACGGATTTCCGTTTACACGCAGGCGGTGCTGCTCCTTGGTTTTGCCGGCGTGGTATTGCTGCTTAATCCATCGTTCCGCAGCGGTCAGGAACTGGCGGCACTCGCCGGTCTTGCAGGCGGCGCGATGTCCGGCTGGGCGTATTTGAAAGTGCGCGAACTGTCTTTGGCGGGCGAACCCGGCTGGCGCGTCGTGTTTTACCTTTCCGCAACCGGCGTGGCGATGTCTTCGGTTTGGGCGACGCTTACCGGCTGGCATATGCTGTCTTGGCAGTCGGCGGTTTATCTGTCGGGCATCGGCGTGTCCGCGCTGATTGCCCAACTGTCGATGACGCGCGCCTACAAAGTCGGCGACAAATTCACGGTTGCCTCGCTTTCCTATATGACCGTCGTTTTTTCCGCGCTTTCGGCGGCGTTCTTTTTGGGCGAACAGCTTTTCTGGCAGGAAATACTCGGTATGTGCATCATCATCCTCAGCGGCATTTTGAGCAGCATCCGCCCCATTGCCTTCAAACAACGGCTGCAATCCCTGTTCCGCCAAAGATAAAAAATGCCGTCCGAACATCCTTCAGACGGCATATCGGGCTTTATTTCCCCGCCTTCACATCCTGCCACTGGCGCACCATAAACTTCAATGCCGCCGGCCGGATGGGAATCATAATAAAGCTGTTTTTCAAATCTTCCCCGCTCGGGAAAATCGTATTGTCATTTTTAAATTCGTCCTCCATCAAATCGCGCGCCGGCTTGCTCGAAGGCGCGTAGGTAACGAAATTGCCGTTTTTCGCCGACACTTCCGGATCGAGGAAGTCGTTGATGTATTTGTGCGCGTTGGCGACGTTTTTCGCATCTTTCGGAATCACGAAAGAATCCACCCAAATCCCCACGCCCTCTTTCGGCATCATCACGCGGATTTTTTCCTTGCCGCCTGCTTCTTCGGCACGGCGTTTGGCAATATTCAAATCGCCGCCGAAACCGATTGTTACGCAAGTATCGCCGCGCGCCAAATCATCGATAAAGCCGGACGAAGTGAAGCGTTTGATATTGGGGCGGTTTTTCTTGAGCAGGGCGGTTGCCTCCCTGATGTCTTCCGTATTGCTGCTGTTCGGGTTTTTACCCAAATAGTTCAATACCATAGGATAGATTTCCGCCGCGCTGTCCAAATAGCTGATGCCGCATTGTTTGAGTTTGGACGTGTATTCGGGGTTAAACACCAAATCCCACTGGTTGTCCGGCAGCTTGTCCGTACCCAAAGCCTTTTTCACGCGTTCGGTATTGATGGCGAAGGTATTTGTCCCCCAATAAAACGGTACGGCGTATTCGTGGCCGGGATCGACCCCGTCCATCAGCCTCATCATTTCGGGGTTGAGATGTTTATAATTGGGAATCAGCGACTTATCAATTTTCTGATACGCACCTGCCTTAATCTGCCTACCCACAAACGCATTGGACGGCGCGACAATGTCGTAACCGGATTTTCCGGTCAGCACCTTGCTTTCCAGCGTTTCATCGCTGTCGTACACATCATAAGTAACCTTGATGCCGTTTTTCTTTTCAAAATCGGCAACGGTTTCCGGATCGACGTATTCCGACCAGTTGTAAATTTTCAATACGTTTTGGTTTTCCACCGGTGCCGGTTTTTCGGCAGGCGGTTTGTCCGAACCGCCGCACGCTGCAAGCAGCAAAGCAGTCAGGACGGCGAGTGGCAGATGTTTGGCCATTATCATTCCTTGCATATCGGGTTGGAGAAAGCGGCCATTATAGCCGATATTGGCAACAGGGCTTCAGACGGCATTCAAAATCCCGCAATGCCGTCTGAAAGCCGCCGCTTCCATAGCTAGAAACAGGGATTTGCGGTAAGATACCGCCGTTCGTTTTCCCTGCTTTTACCATGACAAGACATTTGAGAGACATTGAAAAAATTATGAAAACTTCCGAACTGCGCCAAAAATTCCTAAAATTTTTTGAAACCAAAGGTCACACCGTCGTCCGCTCTTCCAGCCTCGTGCCACACGACGACCCGACCCTGCTGTTTACCAACGCGGGCATGAACCAGTTTAAAGACGTATTTTTAGGTTTCGACAAACGCCCGTACAGCCGTGCCACTACCGCGCAAAAATGCGTACGCGCAGGCGGTAAACACAACGACTTGGAAAACGTAGGCTACACCGCCCGCCACCACACCTTCTTTGAAATGATGGGCAACTTCTCCTTCGGCGACTACTTCAAGCGCGACGCGATCCACTTCGCTTGGGAATTCCTGACTTCCCCTGAATGGTTGAACATCCCCAAAGACAAACTCTTGGCGACCGTGTATGCCGAAGACGACGAAGCCTACAACATCTGGCTGAACGAAATCGGCATGCCGTCTGAACGCATCGTCCGCATCGGCGACAACAAAGGCGCGAAATACGCGTCTGACAACTTCTGGCAAATGGGCGACACCGGACCCTGCGGCCCCTGCTCCGAAATTTTCTACGACCACGGCGAAGAAATCTGGGGCGGCATTCCCGGCAGCCCTGAAGAAGACGGCGATCGCTGGATCGAAATTTGGAACTGCGTATTCATGCAGTTCAACCGCGACGAACAAGGCAATATGAACCCGCTGCCCAAGCCGTCCGTCGATACCGGTATGGGCTTGGAACGCATGGCCGCCGTCATGCAGCACGTCCACAGCAACTACGAAATCGACCTGTTCCAAGACCTGCTCAAAGCCGTTGCCCGCGAAACCGGTGCGCCATTCAGCATGGAAGAACCCAGCCTGAAAGTGATTGCCGACCACATCCGATCCTGCTCCTTCCTGATTGCAGACGGCGTCTTGCCTTCCAACGAAGGCCGCGGCTACGTATTGCGCCGCATCATCCGCCGCGCCGTGCGCCACGGTTACAAACTGGGTCAAAGCAAACCATTCTTCCACAAACTGGTGGCCGATTTGGTCAAAGAGATGGGCGATGCCTACCCTGAATTGAAAGAAAAACAAGCCCAAATCGAAGAAGCGTTGAAAAACGAAGAAAGTCGTTTTGCCCAAACGCTGGAAACCGGCATGGCTTTGTTGGAAAACGCATTGGCTAAAGGCAGCAAAAAACTCGACGGCGAAATCATCTTCAAACTCTACGATACCTACGGTTTCCCATACGACTTGACTGCCGACATCTGCCGCGAACGCAATATCGAACTGGACGAAGCAGGCTTCGAGCGTGAGATGGAAGCCCAACGCGCACGCGCACGCGCCGCACAAAGCTTCAAAGCCAACGCCCAACTGCCTTACGACGGTCAAGACACCGAATTTAAAGGTTATAGCGAACGCCAAACCGAATCCAAAGTCCTCGCCCTCTACAAAGACGGCGAGCAAGTCGACGAATTGAACGAAGGCGACGAAGGTGCCATCGTTATCGACTTTACCCCGTTCTATGCAGAATCCGGCGGCCAAGTCGGCGACGTCGGCTATATCTTCGCAGGCGAAAACCGCTTTGAAGTACGTGATACCCAAAAAATCAAAGCGGCCGTATTCGGTCAATTCGGCGTACAAACATCAGGCCGCCTGAAAGTCGGCGACAGCGTTACCGCCAAAGTGGATGACGAAATCCGCAATGCCAATATGCGCAACCACAGCGCGACCCACCTGATGCACAAAGCCCTGCGCGATGTATTGGGCGAACACGTTGAACAAAAAGGCTCTTTGGTTACCGCCGAATCCACCCGTTTCGACATTTCCCATCCTCAAGCGGTAACTGCCGAAGAAATCGCCGAAGTCGAACGCCGCGTCAACGAAGCCGTTTTGGCCAACGTTGCCGTCAACGCAGCCATTATGAGCATGGAAGACGCCCAAAAAACCGGCGCGATGATGCTTTTCGGCGAAAAATACGGCGACGAAGTACGCGTATTGCAAATGGGCGGTTTCTCTACCGAATTGTGCGGCGGTACACACGTTTCACGCACCGGCGACATCGGCCTCTTCAAAATCATCAGCGAAGGCGGTATTGCCGCAGGCGTGCGCCGTATCGAAGCCATCACCGGCCTGAACGCACTCAAATGGGCGCAAGAACAAGAGCGTTTGGTTAAAGACATTATTGCCGAAACCAAAGCCCAAACCGAAAAAGACGTACTGGCGAAAATCCAAGCAGGCGCGGCACACGCCAAAGCATTGGAAAAAGAATTGGCACGCGCCAAAGCCGAACTCGCCGTCCACGCAGGCGCCAAACTCTTGGACAACGCCAAAGACTTGGGCGCAGCCAAACTCGTTGCCGCCCAAATCGAAGCCGACGCAGCCGCCCAGCGCGAAATCGTAACCGACCTGACCGGAAAATCCGACAACGCCGTGATTCTTTTAGCGGCAGTAAACGACGGCAAAGTCTCCCTGTGTGCCGGCGTATCCAAAGCCCTGACCGGCAAAGTCAAAGCAGGCGATCTGGTTAAATTTGCAGCCGAACAAGTCGGCGGCAAAGGTGGCGGCCGTCCCGACTTGGCGCAGGCCGGCGGCACAGATGCCGGCAAATTGCCCGAAATGCTGGCAAGCGCGGAAGAATGGGTAAAAGCCAAACTCGCGTAATCCCTCTGCCGAAGCAAAATGCCGTCTGAACACCCAAGCCTTCAGACGGCATTTTTTCCGCACGCAGTTGCTACGGTTACAAAAATCCCGTCATTCCCGCGCAGGCTGGAATCTAGGGCGTTCGGTTTCGGTTATATTGGAATTTCGAGAAACTGATGAATCGTCATTCCCGCGCAGGCGGTAATCCAGAAACGCGGGACGGCGGCAATATTCAAAGGTTGTCTGAAAATTCAGAGGTTCTAGATTCCCACTTTCGTGGGAATGACGACGGAGAATTTTCTGTTTTTCCAATAAATTACCGTAACTTAAAATCCCGTCATTCCCGCGCAGGCGGGAATCCAGACCTTAGAACAACAGCAATATTCAAAGGTTGTCTGAAAATTCAGAGGTTCTAGATTCCCGCTTTCGCGGGAATGACGGCGGAGGTTGCTGTTGTTTCGGATAAATTCCTGCGGTTTCGGGTGTCTAGATTCCCGCTTTCGCGGGAATGACGGCGGGGAAGTTTCTGTTTTTCTGATAACTTACCGTAATTTAAAATCTCGTCATTCCCGCGCAGGCGGGAATCTAGGACGTTCGGTTTCGGTACTGTCAAAAATGCCGTCTGAAGCCCAGCGTTTCAGACGGCATTTTTTATTTCACACCCTTACAGGTAGAATTTTTCGAGGACTTTCAGGTTGTCATCCAATTTGTACACCAGCGGCTGGCCGGTCGGGATTTCCAAGCCCATGATGTCTTCGTCGGAAATGCCCTCGATGTGTTTTGCCAGCGCGCGCAGGGAGTTGCCGTGCGCCGCCACCAAGACGCGTTTGCCGCTCAAAATCGCGGGGGCGATTTGGTCTTCCCAAAACGGCAATACGCGCTCCAAAGTAACTTTCAAATTTTCGCCGTCGGGGATAACATCGGCAGGCAGATGGGCATAGCGGCGGTCTTTGTGTGCGGAAAACGCGTCGTCTTTGTCCAAGAGCGGCGGCAGGGTGTCGTAGCTGCGCCGCCAGATGCGGACTTGCTCGTCACCGTATTTTTCGGCGGTTTGTTTTTTGTCCAAACCTTGCAGTTGGCCGTAGTGGCGTTCGTTCAGCCGCCATGTTTTGATTTGCGGTACGAACAGTTGGTCGGATTCTTCCAAAACGATGTTGCAGGTCTTAATCGCGCGGATCAGGACGGATGTGAAGGCGATGTCGAACTCATAGCCGTTTTCTTTCAGTTTCTTACCGGCGGCGGCAGCCTCGGCAAGCCCCTGCTCGCTCAGCTTTACGTCGCGCCAGCCTGTAAACAGGTTTTTCGCGTTCCATTCGCTTTGTCCGTGGCGGATAAATACCAATTCCATATCGTCTCCAATGTGTGAAAGTGGGAAAGCCTTATTTATAACATATTTTCACATTTCCCGTATTTGATTCAGATTCAGACACGGCACCCACTATGGTTTGCCGTTTTGATTTACAATAATGTCCTTTGCTTTACATTCCGCATACACAATGAATACGCAACCGCACGCTTCCCATACCGATTCCAATACGCTGATACTCGGTCAATACGCCGAACGCGCCTATCTCGAATACGCCATGAGCGTGGTCAAAGGCCGCGCGCTGCCTGAAGTTTCAGACGGTCAAAAGCCCGTGCAGCGGCGCATTTTGTTTGCCATGCGCGATATGGGCTTGACAGCGGGGGCGAAGCCGGTGAAATCGGCGCGCGTGGTCGGTGAGATTTTGGGTAAATACCACCCGCACGGCGACAGTTCCGCCTATGAGGCGATGGTCCGCATGGCGCAGGATTTTACCTTGCGCTATCCCTTAATCGACGGCATCGGCAACTTCGGCTCGCGCGACGGCGACGGGGCGGCGGCGATGCGTTACACCGAAGCGCGGCTGACGCCGATTGCGGAATTGCTGTTGTCCGAAATCAATCAGGGTACGGTGGATTTTGTACCGAACTACGACGGCGCGTTTGACGAGCCTGTACACCTGCCAGCCCGTCTGCCTATGGTGTTGCTCAACGGTGCGTCGGGCATCGCGGTGGGCATGGCGACCGAAATTCCGTCGCACAATTTGAACGAAGTTACGCAGGCGGCGATTGCGCTGTTGAAAAAGCCGACGCTGGAGACCGCCGACCTGATGCAATATATCCCTGCTCCAGACTTTGCCGGCGGCGGTCAAATCATCACGCCGGCGGACGAATTACGCCGGATTTACGAAACCGGCAAGGGCAGCGTGCGCGTGCGTGCGCGTTACGAAATCGAGAAGCTGGCGCGCGGACAATGGCGCGTGATTGTGACCGAGCTGCCGCCGAACGCCAACTCTGCCAAAATCCTTGCCGAAATCGAAGAACAAACCAACCCGAAACCGAAAGCGGGTAAGAAACAGCTCAACCAAGACCAGCTCAACACCAAAAAGCTGATGCTGGATTTAATCGACCGCGTGCGCGATGAGTCAGACGGCGAACATCCCGTGCGCCTAGTGTTCGAGCCAAAATCCAGCCGCATCGATACGGATACCTTCATCAACACGCTGATGGCGCAGACTTCTCTGGAAGGCAATGTGTCCATGAACTTGGTGATGATGGGGCTGGACAACCGCCCTGCGCAGAAAAACCTGAAAACGATTTTGCAGGAATGGCTGGATTTCCGCGTCGTGACCGTAACACGCCGTCTGAAATTCCGTTTGAACCAAGTGGAAAAACGACTGCACGTCCTTGAAGGCCGTCTGAAAGTCTTTCTGCACATTGACGAAGTGATTAAAGTCATTCGTGAATCAGACGACCCGAAAGCCGATCTGATGGCGGCGTTCGGGCTGACCGAAATCCAAGCCGAAGACATTTTGGAAATCCGCCTGCGCCAGTTGGCGCGTTTAGAAGGTTTCAAACTCGAAAAAGAATTGAACGAGTTGCGCGAAGAACAAGGCCGTCTGAATATCCTTTTGGGCGACGAAAACGAAAAACGCAAGCTGATTATCAAAGAGATGCAGGCGGACATGAAGCAGTTCGGCGACGCGCGCCGCACGCTGGTGGAAGAAGCCGGACGCGCCGTGTTGACGCAAACCACCGCCGATGAGCCGATCACGCTGATTCTGTCGGAAAAAGGCTGGATACGCAGCCGTGCCGGACACAACCTTGATTTGAGCCAAACCGCATTCAAAGAAGGCGACCGCCTCAAGCAAACCCTTGAAGGCCGCACTGTTTTACCTGTCGTCATCTTGGATTCATTGGGTAGAACCTACACGCTCGATGCCGCCGAAATTCCCGGCGGACGCGGCGACGGCGTACCGGTTTCATCCTTAATAGAGCTGCAAAACGGCGCGAAACCCGTCGCTATGCTCACCGGCCAGCCCGAACAGCACTACCTGCTCTCAGGCAGCGGCGGCTACGGCTTCATCGCCAAGTTGGCCGATATGGTCGGACGCGTGAAAGCGGGCAAAGTGGTGATGACCGTAGAAAGCGGCGAAACCGTCCTGCCGCCCGTTACCGTCTATGCTTCTTCGCTGATCAATCCTGACTGCAAAATCATTGCCGCCACTAATCAAAACCGCGCCATCGCCTTCCCCATCGGCGAATTGAAAATCATGCCGAAAGGCAAAGGACTGCAAATCATCGGATTAAACGCCGGCGAATCGATGACGCATACCGCCGTTTCTTCCGAGGCGGAAATCCTGATTGAAAGCGAAGGCAGGCGCGGCGCGGCGCACAAAGACCGCCTCCCCGTCTCCCTGCTTGAGGCAAAACGCGGCAAAAAAGGCAGACTGTTGCCCATATCGGGCAGCCTGAAACAGCTTTCTTCCCCCAAATAAACCCGGTTCCGCACATATTATGGTGATTTCCAACCCCCGCGAACTTGAAAAACTCAAAGACCGGATTCCCAATCTGATCAACATCATCCGCGTCGCCATCGTTTTCCCGCTGATGATTATGCACATCCTCGGGCTGGAAACCGGCAGCCGTGCGAACCTGCACGCTTCGTGGACGGCGTGGGCGTTTTATGTTTGGCTCGCCATTGCCTGCTGGCTGATTTTCTTTTCCATCATCCATCCGCATTGGCAATGGCAGTCGCTGAAAATGCCGCGTTTCAGCGCGGTGGCGGATATCACGATGATCGGCGTGCTGACCTACCTGTTCGGCGGCATCGATTCCGGCTTCGGCATCCTGATCCTGCCCTTCGTCGTCTGCTCCTGCCTGCTCAGCTACGGGCGTTATCCCCTGCTCTATTCCAGCTACGCCGCCATCCTGCTGATATTCAACGCCATTGCCGACGGCAATATCGGCAAATACCCGCTCATATCGGATACCCGTACCGCCTCGGCAACCTTCATCCTCGTCGCCGCCTCCTATCTTTCCGCCATCTTCACTTCCCTGTCGGTCAAATACATCGACAGCGCCGGCCAACTGGCCCGCAACAACCACCTCGCCTACCGGCGCATCAAAGGCTTGAGCCAAACCGTACTCGAACGCGTTCAGGAAGCCGTCGTCGTCATCAATACCGAAGGGCTGGCGGTGCTGTTCAACCGGAAGGCGAAAGACCTTTTCCCCGCGCTCGAAATCGGACGGCGCGCCGGCCTGTCCGATTCTGCCGCCGAACTGTGGAATCAAGCCTCTCCGCACAATTTCGAATACGTCCTCGGCACACCCGGCCTGAACGCCGGCATCCGCGCCGTTCCGGTCAACAAAGGGCCGGACAAGCTGCTCATCCTCTACATCCGCCCGCAAAGCGAAATTCAGGCAGAAGCCCTGTCCGTCAAACTTGCCGCACTCGGACAACTGACCGCCAACCTCGCCCACGAAATCCGCAACCCGATGTCCGCCATCCGCCATGCAAACGACCTGTTGCGCGAAAATGCAGAGGAAGAAGAAACCGACCCATTCAAGGTCAAACTTTGCGAAATCATCGACGGCAACGTCCGCCGTATCGACAAAATGCTCGAAGACATCTCCTCGCTCAACAAACGCAACAAAACCGCACGCGAAGCCATCGACCTGATGCAGTTTTGGATAGGCTTCAAACAGGAATTCCTGCTCAACAATCCCGATGCCGTCGGCTGCATCCGCCTGGATATGCAGGGCAATCACCTGACTGCCTATTTCGATTCCGCCCACTTGAGGCAAATTATGTGGAACCTGTGCAACAACGCATGGCGGCACAGCAGCAAACGTAACGGCTCGATTGCCGTCGTCGCCCGGCCTGCACAAAAAAACACCATCAGCATCCTGTTTGCCGACGACGGCGGCGGCGTTCCGCCCGAAGTGCAGGAACACTTGTTCGAACCCTTTTACACCACAGCAAAAAACGGAACCGGACTGGGGCTGTATGTCGCCCGTGAACTGGCACACGCCAACTTCGGCGATTTGACCTACCTGCCCGAAGCCAAATGTTTCGAACTCACATTACCGGAAAAAAGCAATGACTGAACTGCAACATCCCGTCCTCGTCGTTGATGACGAAACCGATATTCTCGACCTGATGGAAATGACCCTGATGAAAATGGGGCTGCGCGTCCATACCGCGTCAGGCGTTGCCGAAGCCAAAAACAAGCTCGACAGCCAACGCTATTCGCTCGTCCTGACCGATATGCGTATGCCGGACGGCTCCGGGCTGGAAGTCGTCCAACACATCAACAGCCGTGCACTCGACATCCCGATTGCCGTCATTACCGCCTTCGGCAATGCCGATCAGGCACAGGAAGCGTTGCGTTGCGGCGCGTTCGACTACATCCAAAAACCCATCACCCTCGCCCGGCTGCGTTCCCTCGTCAAATCGGCAATTTCCGTTTCCGAAAACCAAAACAAAATCCCCGAACCGCCCGTTCAGACGGCATCCCCCGTTTCTTCCCCCATGCCGTCTGAAGCCCCAAAACCTGCAAACGCGATACCGACGGCACCGCCCGTTTCCGCCGCCCTTCCCTATGCGGAATCCGATATGCCCCGCCTGCTCGGCAGCTCTCCGCAGATGGTCGAAGTCCGCCACCTCATCCGCCGCCTCGCGCCCGGCAAAGTACCCGTCTATATTTCCGGCGAATCCGGTACAGGTAAGGAACAGGCGGCACGCACCATACACGAACTGTCCGACCGTGCGGACAAACCCTTTGTCGCCGTCAACTGCGGTGCGATTCCCGAAAACCTCATGGAAAGCGAATTTTTCGGCTACCGCAAAGGCAGCTTTACCGGTGCCGACAAAGACCACGACGGCTTCTTCCGCCACGCCGACGGCGGCACTTTGTTTTTGGACGAAGTCGCCGACCTGCCCCTTTCCATGCAGGTCAAACTCCTGCGCGCGATTCAAGAAAAAGCCGTGCGCCGCATCGGTGATACGGCCGAGCAGCCCGTCGATGTCCGCATCGTCTGCGCCACCCACAAAAACCTCGAAGCCCTTGTCGGAAGCGGCGCATTCCGCCAAGACCTGTATTACCGACTCAATGTCGTCAGCCTCAATATGCCGTCCCTGCGCGAAATGCGCGAAGATTTGAAGCTGCTCATCCCCTACCTCCTGCACAAACACAGCCGCAACAACCTGCCTTACACACTCTCCCCCGCCGCGCAACAGATGCTCCTGAATTACAGCTACCCGGGCAATTTCCGCGAACTGGAAAACATCCTCGAACGCGCCGTCGCCCTGTGCGTCGGACACACCGTCCAAATCGACGATTTGCAGATTCAAGACGTGCGCCGCAAACCCCTTCAGTCCGAAACCGCCGAACCCGTTGCCGATAGCTTGCCGTCTGAAGCGTCCGCCCCGTACTGCGTCCTGCCGTTCGACCCCGATACCATGCAGATACAGGACTATCTCGACCAAATCGAACGCGACATCATCGAACAAGTCCTCAAACAAACCGAAGGCAACCGCACGCAGGCCGCCAAACGCTTGGGCATCAGCTTCCGTTCCATGCGCTACCGTATGGAACGCCTCAACATCGGCTGACGGCAAAACGGCATCCGCACCATCCCCGCCCACCCGAAAAAATGCCGTCTGAAACGGCACGGGAAAGCGGGTTCGCCCCTTGCTTCCGAACAAACAAAACTACTATGACCGACATCCTTATTGACAACACCGCCACCGAAACCGTCCGCACCCTGATACGGGCATTCCCCCTTGTGCCCGTTTCCCAACCGCCCGAACAAGGCAGTTACCTGCTCGCCGGACACGATACCGTCAGCCTCAAGCTTGTCGGGGAAAAGGGCGGCGTTACCGTCGATTTTGCCTCCGGCGCGGCACAATACCGGCGCACAAAAGGCGGAGGCGAACTCATCGCCAAAGCCGTCAACCACACCGCGCACCCCACCGTTTGGGACGCGACCGCAGGATTGGGGCGCGACAGCTTCGTCCTCGCCTCGCTCGGGCTGGCCGTTACCGCCTTCGAGCAGCATCCCGCCGTCGCCTGCCTGCTTTCAGACGGCATCCGCCGCGCCCTCCTCAATCCCGAAACGCAAGACACCGCCGCGCGCATCAACCTCTATTTCGGCAACGCCGCCGAACAAATGCCCGCCCTTGTTCAAACACAAGGCAAACCCGACATCGTCTATCTCGACCCCATGTATCCCGAACGCCGCAAAAGTGCCGCCGTTAAAAAAGAAATGGCCTACTTCCACCGGCTCGTCGGCGAAGCGCAAGATGAAGCGGCACTCCTGCATACCGCACGCCAAACGGCAAAAAAACGCGTCGTCGTCAAACGCCCGCGCCTCGGCGAACACCTTGCCGGACAAGCTGCTGCCTACCAATACACCGGCAAAAGCACCCGCTTCGACGTTTACCTGCCCTACGGAGCGGACAAGGGATAACGCCCATAAAACAAGACACCGAAAAATTTGCCGTTCTTATGCAAACGAGAAACCGGTTTTTGCGTTTCGACTGTTTTGGATAAGTCATCACACCTTAAAGTTTGTCATTCCCACAGAAGTGGGAATCCGATTCGTTCAGTTTTAGTTGTTTTCGAGTTTCAGGCAACTTCCAAACCGTCATTCCCACGAAAGTGGGAATCTAGAAATGAAAGGCAACAGGAATTTATCGTAAATGACCGAAACCGAACGGACTAGATTCCCGCCTGCGCGGGAATGACGGGGCGTGGGGATGCCGTCTGAAATTCCGTCATTCCCGTGAAAACGGGAATCTAGAACTTCTGATTTTTCAGACGACTTTTGAACATTGCCGCTACCCAATAATCTGGATTCCCGCCTGCGCGGGAATGACGAGGTTTCAGGTTGCTGTTTTTAAGTTGCTGTTTCGGGTTGCTGTTTTTTATGGAAATGACGAGGTTTTAGATTGCGGGAATTTATCCGCTCCTCCGTCATTCCCACGGAAGTGGGAATCCGGAAATGAAAGGCAACAGGAATTTATCGTAAATGACTGAAACTGAACGCACTGGATTCCCGCCTGCGCGGGAATGACGGGGCGGGGGGATGCCGTCTGAAATTCCGTCATTCCCGTGAAAACGGGAATCTAGAACTTCTGATTTTTCAGACGACTTTTGAACATTGCCGCTACCCAATGATCTGGATTCCCGCCTGCGCGGGAATAACGGGGTTTCAGGTTGCTGTTTTTAAGTTGCTGCTTCGGGTTGCTGTTTTTTATGGAAATGACGAAGTTTTAGATTGCGGGAATTTATCCGCTTCTCCGCCATTCCCGCGAAAGTGGGAATCTAGAAATGAAAGGCAACAGGAATTTATCGTAAATGACTGAAACCGAACGGACTAGATTCCCGCCTGCGCGGGAATGACGGGGCGGGAGGATGTCGTCTGAAATTCCGTCATTCCCGTGAAAACGGGAATCTAGAACTTCTGATTTTTCAGACAACTTTTGAACATTGCCGCTACCCAATGATCTGGATTCCCGCCTGCGCGGGGATGACGATGTAAAATTATCCGGGATTCAAAAAGACAGGCTTTCGCATCCGTGGGAATGACTGCGGAAAGATGATTTTTATTTTGTCATAAAAATCCGCACCTTAATCAGTTAGCGGTTAAATCAAACTTTTAGGGTGCAGATTACTTTTTATGATGTCAGACGGCATTTCGACAGATGGCAAACCTATTTCGGTAATACCAAAAACTTAATCAATAACTCTTTGAACACAAAACCGAACACGCCCAAGCCCAAAACCAAAAACAAAATGGCGATGCCGAATTTGCCCGCTTTAGACTCCTTGCCCAAATTCCAAACGATAAAACCCAAAAAAATAATCAAGCTGGTCAGGCAGATTTTCAACGCCCAATCGGCAAAAACCGCTTCATCCATATTTTTTCCTATTGTTGATGTGTATGCCATACGCGATAAGGGTTTCAGACGGCATTTGCGGTGTTTTCCGCCAATGCCGTCTGAAACACGCAATCAGCGTGCGAGTGCCTGTTTCAAATCATCGACGAGGTCGTCAACATATTCCAAACCGACCGACAGGCGCACCAATCCGGGGTGGATACCGGCGGCGAGTTTTTCTTCGGGCTGCATTCTGCCGTGCGTGGTTGTCCACGGGTGGGTAATGGTCGAGCGCACGTCGCCGAGGTTGGCGGTGCGGGAAAAGAGTTCCACGCCGTCCACGACTTTCCACGCGGCTGCTTGGTCGGCGACTTCAAAACCGATGACGATGCCGCCACCGTTTTGCTGTTTGTGGATAAGCTCTGCCTGAGGATGGTCGGGCAATCCGGTGTAGTACACGGCTTGAACCTGCGGCTGCGCTTGCAGCCATTGGGCGATTTTCAAGGCGTTGTCAAACTGTTTTTCCATACGCAGCGACAGGGTTTCCACGCCGCTCAACAACTGCCACGCGTTAAACGGCGACATCGCCAAACCGCAAGAGTTGCAGTAAACGGCGACCTGCGCCATCAGCTCTTCCGAACCCGCCAACACGCCGCCCATCACGCGCCCGTGTCCGTCTATGGCTTTGGTTGCGGAAGAAACAGAAATATCCGCGCCGTGTTTCAAAGGCTGAGAGCCGGCGGGCGACAAGAGGCTGTTGTCCACCACCAAAAGCGCGCCGATGCCGTGCGCCAATTCCGCCAAGGCTTCCAAGTCGGCTACTTCTCCCAAGGGGTTGGACGGCGTTTCCAAAAACAGCAGTTTGGTATTGGCTTTGACGGCGGCTTTCCATTCGTTTATATCGGTCGGCGACACGTGGCTCACTCCGATGCCGAATTTGGTAACGATGTTATTGATAAAGCCGACGGTCGTGCCGAACAGGCTGCGGCTGGAAATCACATGGTCGCCCGCCTGCAGGAAGGTGAAAAACGCTGCCTGAATCGCGGACATGCCGGTCGAAGTGGCGACCGCACGTTCCGCACCTTCCAAAGCGGCAATGCGTTTTTCAAAGGCCGCGATGGTCGGATTGGCAGTACGGGTATAAGTGAACCCTTTGATTTTTTTTGAAAACAAATCGGCAGCGTGTTGGGCGTTGTCCCACATGAAGCTGCTGGTCAGGAACAAGGCCTGATTGTGTTCGCGGTATTCGGTTTGTTCTTTGCCGCCGCGTATGGCGAGCGTCTGCGGGTGGAGTTTTTTGCTCATCGGTAATTCCTCGGTTTTGTCCGTTCGGCAACGGGGCGTGCGCCCGTTGTTTAATTTATTAATATTTTGCGCCCGTTCCGTGAGGCTTTCAAGTCGGATGAGAATGCAAATGCCGTCTGAACACGGCTTTCAGACGGCATGACGGTCAGCGTTTGTATTTTAATTCGTACTTGATGTCATTGAGGATTTTGCGGATATCGTGTTCCAACACGTCTTCGACTACCGCACCCGCCTGCTCGTGCAGCATTTGCTGGAGCTGATAAGTAAAGAGCGCCATCTGCTTCTGCACCGCCGTACGGATAATGCCGTTGACGGTATCAGTCAGATGTGGGCGCAGGCGTTTAATCAGCCGTTCGGTCAGCTCCTGTTCGGACAGGCAGAACACTTCGCGCCGGTTGACGGCTTTCGGGTTCAGGATATTGAGTTGGACGGGCATCAACGTTTCTTCCGCATCGTTTTCCCCGTTTTCCGAAACCGCCGGCTCATTCGTGCCGGATTCTGCCTCGTCGGCGTTTTCCCCGTCCCCAATCTGTGCGGTTTCAAATTCGACACTGTCTTTTTTGGCATCAAACCAGATTTTCCGCTGCGATTCAATGTGTTTTTCCGAAACCGACATTTGCAGGGAAGCCTGCGCGTTGAGCCAGTTTTCCTGAAGAATAACCATCGGGTCGGTTTCGATTTCTTCCCCGCAATCGGCAACGGCGGCATTGTGCTCCTCCTGCCATTTCTTCAGATACGCCTTTAACACACGGTTTCGGCTTGCATCGTCCAATTTCGGTGCGGGCGAACCCTTTGCCGCTTCGGAAGTTTGAACCGGCGGCACACGGTCGGGCGCGGTATTCATACGGCGCGTCCGGCGCAGGTTTTCCAAGCGTTTTTCCCAATTCGGCTCTTTATCCTGATTGTTCGTATCCATTTTTTCGGCTTCCGGTCCTTAATCTTTGCAGGCGGACAAACCCCGCCTGAAGCGCGTTTGATATAATCGCGCATTTTAACAGATTCGCGAGGATACATCATGAGCAGCATCGAACAGCGTTTGGAATATCTGGAAGAGGCAAACGATGTGCTGCGTATGCAGAACCACGTCCTGTCCACCGCCTTCAAAGCCTTAATCCGCGCCCTTCCCGCCGAAACCGCCGAAGTCGCGGTCGAGTCGATTCAGCTTGCTTTTGAGGACGCCTTGGCAGAATTGAGCTATGAGGACAGCCCGCATACGGATTTGTTCCACGACGTTACTTATGCGTTTTTCCGTGAAAAGGAACGTTAATTTTATGTTAAACTGATTTTTTAGGATTTTTGATTACCGAAAGGAATTTTGATGAATATGAAAAAATGGATTGCCGCCGCCCTTGCCTGTTCCGCGCTCGCGCTGTCTGCCTGCGGCGGTCAGGGCAAAGATACCGCCGCGCCCGCCGCAAACCCCGACAAAGTGTACCGCGTGGCTTCCAACGCCGAATTTGCCCCCTTTGAATCTTTAGACTCGAAAGGCAATGTCGAAGGTTTCGATGTGGATTTGATGAACGCGATGGCGAAGGCGGGCAATTTTAAAATCGAATTCAAACACCAGCCGTGGGACAGCCTTTTCCCCGCCTTGAACAACGGCGATGCGGACGTTGTGATGTCGGGCGTAACCATTACCGACGACCGCAAACAGTCTATGGACTTCAGCGACCCGTATTTTGAAATCACCCAAGTCGTCCTCGTTCCGAAAGGCAAAAAAGTATCTTCTTCCGAAGATTTGAAAAAGATGAACAAAGTCGGCGTGGTAACCGGCTACACGGGCGATTTCTCCGTATCCAAACTCTTGGGCAACGACAATCCGAAAATCGCGCGCTTTGAAAACGTTCCCCTGATTATCAAAGAACTGGAAAACGGCGGCTTAGATTCCGTAGTCAGCGACAGCGCGGTCATCGCCAATTATGTGAAAAACAATCCGACCAAAGGGATGGACTTCGTTACCCTGCCCGACTTTACCACCGAACACTACGGCATCGCGGTACGCAAAGGCGACGGGGAAACCTTAAAAGTAATGAACGATGCGTTGAAAAAAGTACGCGAAAGCGGCGAATACGACAAAATCTACGCCAAATATTTTGCAAAAGAAGGCGAACAGGCCGCGAAATAAGCCCGCCCGTCCGAACACAATGCCGTCTGAAGCCCTTTCAGACGGCATTTTCTATTGTCTGTGCCGTTTTGTGTCGGGATGGCAATGTCGGCGGCGCGGCATTGTTATGCCGCCATTTGAGTTTTCAGACGGCATTATCCCACCGCCGTCATTCCCACCCCGAACTGTCGGGCAGTGGCAGTTTTTAAAGATTATAAAAACCCGTCATTCCCACGCAGGCGGGAATCCGGACCATTGGACAGCGGCAATATTCAAAAGCCGTCTGAAGATTTAAAAGTTCTAGATTCCCGCTTTCACGGGAATGACAAAAAGTTGCGGACAGCAGGGGAATGACGGAGTTTCAGACGGCATTTAATGCCTTGTCAGGCTTCAGACGGCATCGCCCGCCTGTTTTGATATGGCGGCAAACCGCCCCGACAAAAAAAACAATCCGGAACGCGTCTGACCGTTCCGGATTGTTTTCAGGCGCATCCGCGCATCAGAACATACTGCGCACGCCCATATTGACCTGCCAATTCTGCCGCATCTTGTGCATCGAAGACCTTTGCGCCTCAAAATAAAGCTGCCGTCCGTTTCCGGCATTGCGGCTGACCACGCCCAAACCGTATTCCAACCAGCCGCCACGGTGTTTGAATTCCTCTACGGCAGAGCCGTTGAACCTGTGGCGGATCGTGCCGATAAATTCGCGTTTGTACATCAGCTTGCCGTAGATGTTCAGCCTGCCGCCGTCCAAACCGTCCACGCCCGCCCGAAAGCCGAACCGCCCCATCAGGCTGCGGAAGTTGTCCGTCTCGGCATCCAGCCCGTTTGACAGCGAAAAGCCGTAGCCGCGTGTAAACCAGTAGGACAACTGCGCTTCCGGCTGCCACCAATAGGTTTTGCCGCCGTCCTGTTTTTCCATCCGCCTGCCGGTTTCGGCGGAAAGCATATAGGCATTCAGGCGCGCCTCGTCCGATTCGACACGGACGCCGGCGTAATTGGTCAGCCCGTAGCTGCCCTTATATCGGGCGATGTTGGCGACCAAATCATAATAAGCCCTGCTTTCCCGGTTGAGCCAGGTGGAATAAACGCCTGCCGTCCTGCCGTAGATTTTGCCGATGCCGGCGTAGTCTTCGGGGGTGTAGGACGATTGGAGGTGGCGGAGCATCAGCCCTTTGTAATGAATCCATTTGTCGCCGAACCCCGTCCGGTTGAAGCCGCCGGCAAAACCCCAATAGCGGTTGCTGTAACCGCCTACGCGGTAATCGCTGCGGCTGCCGGCGAATTTTCCGCCGACGCGTTTGATCCAAACGTTGTTGTCTTCCTGCGGCGTTCCGTCGGCGTGGATTTCGCCCATACGCTGCACCAGCGTTTCATCGGAAACCGCGTTCAACTGATACAAAGCCTCGCCGAAAAGGACGCTGCTCGATGCGCCCGTTGACAATGTTGACGCGAAAAGGTAGAAGTCCCTCTTGCCGTCGGGGGTAATTTCGACATATTTGGATTTTTCCGACTCATCCAAGGCAAAACACCACCCTCCCTGTTCTGTACAGCGGACATTCAATTTGTATGATGCTTTATTGTCTTCTTGATTGCCCTTGTTTTCGACCAGCTTTAAAAATTCCCTGCCCGTCGTTGGTGCCTTGGCATTGTCTTCATATTCGATGATGTGTACGCCTTCGCTGCCTTCGCGCGTAATCAGCCTGTCCGATTCGCCTTTGACGATGTCGCCATACATTTTGAACACGCCGCCATCACCCTTGAGCTTGCTCACGGACACTTTGACGAATTTATTGTTGTCGCTAAATTCGACCTGCGCGTCTTCCGATAAATCCAACTCTTTCAGCATTGAATCATTGGTAACCGTCCAGCGCGCGCCGTTGCTCATTTTGAGATTGATGGTGTTTTTTGTTTTGTCGTCGATCGCACTGTCTTTAATCCAACCGTTTTCGTCGAAGAAATCTTCATATTCTTTGATTTTTGCTTCGTCTCTCGCAATACTTTTTATTTGGCTTTCTTTTGATCTCTCTTTTGCTTTTATTTGTTTTTCTTTTTTTTCTTTTTCTTTTGGGTCATTTTCATTGAGTTTAGCCAATTCTTCCTTGAGTTTAGCCAATTCGTCATCCAGCTTAAGCAATCTTTCCTGCTTTTTAACTAGACTTTTCCTTGTACTGTCGATACTTTGTTCCGTGGGCAGTACATTCCCGTCCGCATCCACGGTTGCGCTGAACATATCTTTCCCTTTGGCAAAGCTCCTTTTCCCGATATGGGCTTCCCCTTCAAAATAAGAATCTTTGTTGGCGAGGTTTACGCTCACGCTGCCGCCGTTGTAGGCGAAAATATCGCCTTTGATTTTGACAACCTTGTCTTCCCCGCCGACAACCTCGACTTTGCTGTTTTTCCCGTCAATCGCAAACGCGCTGCCTATGCTTTTCGGCCTGCCCTGCCCGTCATAAACCGGCGTTATATCGATATCGACGTTTCCACGGAAGACCGCTTCCATTTTGGAGCCTTCCGGAATCTGCTTCTTATTGCCTCTGCTATTGCTTGAATAGAAACCGAAACCGTTGTTTTCCGCCTCGTCCTGTCCGTTCCTATCGATTTTAATGTTTACGTCGCCCTTAAACTCCATCGTGGTGATGCTTGGATATTGAGGGTTGGGTTTGGTGCCATTATAGTGGTTGGCGGTAATGCCTTGCCCTCTATCTTTTCCTGATTTGATGTTGATATTCAGCGTCGAGCCTTCTTGGGAAACAAAATGATAGTTCCCCACTTTTTCACCATTATTAAACAATAGGATACCTTCGTTAGTAGAGTCGGAATCCGCATCCATATTGATGGTATTGCGCCCTTTAAAGGTAAGCGTCGCCGGCGCCAAGCTTGTGGATTTTCTCGTATTGATTCCGTCATAAGACAAAATGCCGACATTCGCGTTATGGGAGGCTATGGTTACGTTTTCAAAAGTGATGTTGTTTTCGCCCTCATAGCTTTGATCCGCCAACATCACCGCGCCGCCTCTCTTCTCCCCGCTAGTTCTGCTTAAGTCGTACAAATAACCTGATGAATGGTTTATCTTTGTTTCAAGCGATTTATTGTCAATCGTCGGCGAGGCATCGGCAGAGCCGTCTGCCAATTTGCCTTTTATCGTAATGTTGTTCGTACCGCCGTTGGCGGCAATGATGAGGGAATTTAAGGGTTTGACTTCGGTTTCGCCATCGTAGGTATAGTTGTTCTCTTGCCCTTTTTGTGCGAGGACGAGGGTGTATTTGTCTTCTTTAACGATTGTTCCTGTATTTGCATCCGCCCCTTGCGCGTGCATAGAAGCGGCTGCAAAACCAAGTAAGATGCATTGAACTGTCTTTTTTTGTTTCATCAGTTTTCCATTTTGAAGATATGTGATTTTTATCATTATATGCTTAAATCATTGACACGCCAAAAAAAAAAAAAAAAAAAAAAA
>NZ_CAUIYF010000005.1 GCF_962719845.1 Neisseria uirgultaei
AAAAAAAAAAAAAAAAAAAAATGGATAAAATAATACAACGTATTATTTACAGAGTAAGGGTCTGAATATATAATCGGAGGATTACGTTAGCGTTAACTCTAATTGGTACAATCATGACCCACTCCGACAAAAAACATACGGCAATATCCAAACTCATCCTCACAGCAGCAGCCACAGGAATCGGCATATCCGCCATACCATACGCTCAGGCTGACGACAATAAGGTAACGACGGTTGGAAAGCTGGTTATAAACCCAATAACTGATGATGGCAACAATAAAAAAAATGTTGGCAATTGGAATTCGGGTACATATGAAATTGAGGAGACCATCATCGGCTATAACGGCGGTGGCACCTTGATTACCGAGATTGCAAATGGTGAGATTGGTTTGGGATCGACTGATGCGGTTACCGGAGGTCAACTGTATTCCTACGTACCTGAAAAGATTGAGAAAAAGCTTGAGGAATTTATTCAAGGTTTACCTGATAAAGTTGATTCTGAATCAGACGTTAAAATTGAATATTCATCCGATAATGAACGACTAACCCTAACCCTTTCCGACAAATCGAAAGAGAAAATGAAAGGCGATAAAGGCGAAAACGGCAAATCTGCCTACGAAATCTGGAAAGAACAGAACACAACCCTTGACGACACATCCGAAGCCGCCTTCCTGAAATCCCTTAAAGGCGAACAGGGTGAGAAAGGTGCACAAGGCGATAAAGGTGAACAGGGCGATAAAGGCGATAAAGGCGATAAAGGCGAACGCGGCCTACAAGGCGAACGCGGCCTCCAGGGTGAACGCGGCCTACAAGGCGATAAAGGTGAGCAAGGCGAACGCGGCGCTAATGGCGAAAACGGCAAATCCGCCTATGAAATCTGGAAATCTTTAGATACTGAAAAACGTGCTAATAAAACAGAACAAGACTTTATCGACTCCCTCGGGGGGGGATTTACCCGAACCGAAGAATCGGACGGTACCATGCTGACCGCCAAAGGTACAATTACTAATGAACGCCCCAATGGCGAAGTCCGTATAAGCGGCTTGGCGGCAGGCAGGATTTCTCCATCAAGCTCAGACGCAGTCAACGGCGCACAGTTGTTTGAGGTGCATGAACGGATTTCCTCTATAGAGCAAAAAGTCGACAAGTTGGATAAATCAATGAACGGCGGTATCGCCAAAGCAGGAGCGGTTGCACTCCTTCCTCAACCGACTTATGCAGGACACTCGATGGTATCCGCTTCTACGGCACACTACAATGGTGAACAGGCTCTTGCAATCGGTTACTCCAGCCTCTCAGATAACGGCAAAGTAATCCTGAAGGCAGGTGCTTCGTTCAATTTCTCCGGCAACAATACCAAAAAACCGTTATTTGGAGCGGCTGTCGGCTATCAATGGTGATCTTCCGCCATCAATACCTATTGGAACACAGCCTATAGTAAAAATGCCGCACTTGCAGATAAGTGCGGCATTTTGGATTTTGTATGCAGGCCATATCCTAAAGTTGCCCATCTGCATACTTCGCCTTTTATAGTGGATTAAATTTAAACCAGTACAGCGTTGCCTTGCCTTGCCGTACTATCTGTACTGTCTGCGGCTTCGTCGCCTTGTCCTGATTTAAATTTAATCCACTATACAACAAATTAAGGATTCAGATGTACTCCAACGATAAAGCAACCTCCGATAATCTACCCAGTATCAGCTTCATCCTGCCCGTCTATAATGTTGCACCCTATATCCCCCGCGCGCTCGAAAGCATATTGCTTCAAACGGTACGCAAAGAAATTATTTTGATAGATGACGGTTCGACAGATGGCAGTGCGGAAATCCTGGCGAAATATATGCACCAATATCCCTTTATTACCGTTGTCAGCAGCCAAAACAGGGGCGTGGCGGCGGCACGCAATGCCGGATTAAAACTTGCAACGGGGGATTTCATCATGTTCTTAGACCCTGATGACGAACTTTACCCCATAGATTTCGGTTTGTGGGCAAGACTTGCTCAAGATAACGGACTTCAAGCGATTAAAGGCGTATATCTCCGTCCTCCTTATGAAGAGGGGAAAAATATGTTGAGGTGTAAGCCCGTTTTTCAATTTAAAGAACAGCACAATGGGAAAATCTCATCTATGCAGGGGATATTGATGCAGAGTCTGCCTCATCACTGGCCTCTACACAATATGTGCTTTATGATTGACCGTCGCCACCTTGTCGCTACGGGCGTTACCTATCGCAACGGTATGCGTTTTGGGGAAGATATGGTTTTCATCTCTGAATTTCTGCTTGCAGGCGGAAAAGTCTTGGAGGTTGACATTCCCTTTTTTATTTACCACCGCAGAGAAGGAAGTCTGACAACCGCCCTACCCGACCACAGGCTGACCGATTACCTTCACAATCTGCTTACCTACCTCGTACCGCTGATGGAAAGGCAGACCGATTCAAGATACGCAGAAACTGTCCGTCAAATCCTACTGATTGAATTCGATAAAGTTGGCAGAATTGTCAAAAATATCCCTGAACTGAAGAAAGAATATGACAGCCTCTTTACGCAACTGCCGGATAAAAAATATCTTTGACCATATGGGGGCAAATGCCGTCTGAATGCCTGAGAAGCTATTTCAGACGGCATTGTTTTATTTGGTAAGCAACTGTCTGCGTTGTATAATTGCCCGTTTTATAATCGATAATAAATCATAGGAACCGCCATGACAGAATCCATCACCCGCGACAGTATGCAATACGATGTCGTGATTGTCGGCGCAGGCCCGTCGGGTTTGTCCGCCGCCATCAAACTCAAGCAGCTTGCCGAACAAAACGGGCGCGAAATCAGCGTTTGCGTGGTGGAGAAAGGTTCGGAGGCGGGCGCGCATTCGCTGGCGGGCGCGGTTGTCGATCCGATTGCGTTGAATGAGCTAATTCCCGAATGGAAAGAAAAAGGCGCGCCGCTGACGCGCACGGTAACGCAGGACAAGGTGTTGTTCCTGACGGAGAAAAAAGCCTTCAATCTGCCAGTTACTCCTAATTTCGACAATCATGGCAACTACATCGCCAGCTTGGGCGAAGTCGTGCGCTGGTTGGCGGAGCAGGCGGAAAATATGGGCGTGGAAATCTATCCGGGCTTTGCCGCCGCCGAAGTGCTGTATCACGAAGACGGCTCGGTCAAAGGTATTGCGACCGGCAATATGGGTGTGGGCAAAGACGGCGAGCCGACCGATTCATTCCAGCCCGGCATGGAGCTTTGGGCGCAGCAAACCCTGTTTGCCGAAGGCTGCCGAGGTTCGCTTTCCAAGCAAATCATCGAACGCTTCCAACTCGACCAAAACAGCCAGCCGCAAACTTACGGCTTGGGCATTAAAGAAGTTTGGGAAGTGCCGTCTGAACAGCATCAGCCCGGCTTGGTGGTACACAGCGCGGGCTGGCCGCTGGACAGCAAAACCTACGGCGGCGCGTTTGTTTACCATTTCGACGACAACAAAGTCGCCGTCGGCTTCGTGGTCGGTTTGGACTATCAAAACCCGTATCTGTCTCCGTTTGAAGAGTTCCAGCGTTTCAAAACCCATCCTGAAATCCGCAAAACCTTTGAAGGCGGCCGCCGTATTGCTTACGGCGCGCGTTCGCTGATTGAAGGCGGTTTGCAAAGCCTGCCGAAGCTTTCGTTCAAAGGCGGCGTTTTAATCGGCGATGCGGCGGGTTTTCTGAATATGCCGCGCATCAAAGGCATCCATACCGCGATGAAGTCTGCCATGCTTGCCGCCGAAGCCGTGTTCCCCTTGTTGGAAAACCTTGAAGAAGTGGAAAGCTTCGACAGTGGCAAAGAAGCGGCGGATTATCAGCAACGTTTTGAACAAAGCTGGCTGTATCAAGAGCTTTACGCCGCGCGCAATGTCCGTCCGTCATTCAAATGGGGCGTTTACCTCGGCTCGCTTTATACAGGCATCGACCAGATGATTTTCAGAGGCAAGGCCCCGTGGACTTTGAAACATCACGGCAAAGACAACGAGCAGCTCAAAAAAGCCGCCGAATGCAAGCCGATTGATTATCCGAAACCCGACGGCGTGTTGACCTTTGACCGCTTAAGCAGCGTCTTCCTCGCCAATCTCGCGCACGAAGAAAACCAGCCCGACCATTTGGTGTTGAACAATCCGCAAACGATGATAGATGTGAACTATAAAGAATACGCCTCACCCGAAACGCGCTATTGTCCGGCCGGCGTGTATGAAATCGTCGAAGAAAACGGCAGCCCGCGCCTGCAAATCAACGCCGCCAACTGCGTTCACTGCAAAACGTGCGACATCAAAGACCCGACGCAAAACATCACTTGGATTTGTCCCGAAGGTGCGAGCGGGCCGAATTACGGCGGGATGTAAACCTTATTCCACCGTTACGCCCGGTCAGGAATAAGGAATGGGGCAGTTGTTCAAACCTGCCCCGTTTGAACCCATAATATAGTGGATTAAATTTAAATCAGAACAAGGCGACGAAGCCGCAGACAGTACAAATAGTACGGAACCGATTCACTTGGTGCTTCAGCACCTTAGAGAATCGTTCTCTTTGAGCTAAGGTGAGGCAACGCTGTACTGGTTTAAATTTAATCCACTATAAAAATGCCGTCTGAACCTTGGCTTCAACGTTCAGACGGCATTTTTGTTTGGATTTACTTGAAAATATAAGCATCAGGCATATCGTCGAAACCGACAACCTTACCGCCTTTATCCTTTGCAAATTTTTCAGCCTGCTCCTTGTTGCCGAACGGCAGCGCGTCTTCCGCACCCATACCGCCGATAAAGCCGCTGTCAATGACATAAAAGGCTTTTTTCGCATCTATCCACTCCGTGTCGGCATTGGGATTCGTCCAATCGGTAACATTACCCATATCGGTAACGTAAATCACGCGTATGCCTTTAGGCTCTTCGGGCAGTTTGGTATAGCCGAACATCTGCTTGATGGTGGAGAACCAAACGGGCTGATCGGGTTTGCCGTTCAAGAAAATCTGGGCTTTGGGGCCGTTGTGTTCGGTCAGGTTCATACTGCAATAGTGTCCGACCGAACGGTCGCTAATCTGCTGAGGTAAAGGAGGCGCCGCCTCTTCCGCCTGCCGGCAGGCACTTAAGGCGAAAACGGCAACAATTGCCAACAGGGTTTTTTTCATATTTGTCGCTTTCTAAAAATTCCGGCTGCCAAAACAAGCGGAATGATAACCCATAAAACCTGCGCGGTCAGCAAAACGGGGACGGTCAGGCTGATTTGTCCGCTCAAACCCGCCATACCCGCATACATAGCCGTATTTTCGTAACCGGTCAGGTTGAGCAGGCGGTAAATGTCGGTGGGATTGAACAGCAGCACCGTTTCAACGACGGGCGCGGTGATAACCTGTTTTGAGTCGGCAACCAGAATACCCAAAAGGGCCATATCGAAGATGACGACGAAAAACAACCACACACCGATGGAAATACCGGCCGCTGTCCCCCGTTCTTTGACTTTCGCACTGATCAAGTAACCCATAGACAGAAAAGCCGCACCGAGGATGACGCTGGCGGCAATCAACAGCGCAAAGGGTTTCCAAGCGGCGATGTCGAAACTGCCGTTGGCAAGTTGCAGCGTAATGCCTGCCAATCCGTAGCCTGCCGTGGTGGCGAGTGCGAGGATGATGAGATGTCCGACAAACTTGCCGGCAAGGATTTGGTTGCGCGAAATGGGATAACTCAACAGCAACGCCATCGTACCGCGCTCAATCTCCCCAATCAGTGCATCGTAGGAGAGCAGCATGGCAATCAGCGGAATCAGGAAAATAGACAGGCTCGACAGGCTGACGACGGTAACGGTCAGCGGATCGACCTTGACCGAACCGGTGGGCGAGCTGCCGAGAAAACCCAAAGAAAGGGCGAGTGCGGCAAGCAGGAGGGCGGCGGCAAGCACCCAGCGGTTACGCAGGCTGTCGCGGACTTCTTTGCCGGTAATAATCCAAACGGGGTTCATACGTCCTCCCTTTTCAAGAACTGTGCATACATTTCGTCAAGCGTCGGCGTGTGGATGTCGAGATAGGCAAGGTCGGACAGGCTGCCCAGCTCACCCAAAAGGTTCATGCGTTCTTCCGCCTGACATTGTGCCCGATAAGAAATGCCGTCTGAAAGCGGCTGCCAGCGGCTGCTCAAGGTGCGCGGTGCATTGAGGCGGATATTGACGGTCAGCGGCAGTCCGCTTTGAACGTGCAATTCGTCCATACTGCCGTCAGCAACCTTAACGCCGTTTTTCATCACGATAATGCGGTCGGCGTGCCCGTCCAACTCGGCAAGGGCGTGGGTACTGAGCAATACGGTCGCGCCGCGCCCGTTGAGTTCGCGCACGACTTCGTAAAACATTTGTCGTGATGCAGGGTCAAGGCCGGTTGTCGGTTCGTCAAACAGCAGGACTTTGGGTTCGCCCAGCAGGGCTTGTGCCAAGGCAAGGCGTTGGCGCATCCCTTTAGAATAAGTGCCGACGCGGCGGTGTGCCGCCTGGGAAATGCCGACACGCTCAAGCAGCCCTCGGTTCTGCGTGAGCGGCTGTTTTTTAAGTTTCGCGTAAAAATCCAGCGTTTCGATGCCGGTCAGCGAAGGGTGCAGCGCAACGGTTTCGGGCAGGTAGCCGATTTGGCTGCGAAGCCGCGCCCCCGCTTTGCTGCCGGTACGTTCGCCCAAAAGCATCACTTCGCCTTCGGTCGGGGTAATCAGCCCGAGTATCAGCTTCATAATGGTGGACTTGCCCGCGCCGTTGTGTCCGGCAAGCCCGACGCTTTCTCCTGCCTTCAAAACCAAATCGACTTGGTTGACGGCTTTTTGCGCCCCGAAGCGTTTGGTTACCTTCCTCAATTCGACATGATGTGTGGTCATGGTTGTTCCTTTTGTGTTTTCAGACGGCATTTGAATCCGGATGCCGTCTGAAGCAGACTAGTTCAAAGAACCGTTTTCCGCCCTGCCCCACTCCGACTGCCGCGTTTCGGCTTCTTTGAGCAGCTCGTCCTTCATCGCCTGATAACGGGTTTGAATTTTGGGGGCATAAGGCTTCATCAGCGGTTTGCTGTCCACCACGCCGCCGGGCAGAACGGCAGGAAACTGCGCCTGCGCCCATTTGACGATGCTGATTGCGGGACTGTTCATCAAGAGGCGCGATACGGGCGCGCGCCAGATGATTTGGTCGATGATGCCGTTGGGACGGTACGCGCTGTCGCCGAAGCCGTCGCCGTTCAAATCGAACGCGCTGTTGTCGCTCCAGTAGTTGCCGTGTCCGCCCTCGCTCCAGTCGAGAAAGCGCGTGCTGACGTATTTGACCTGGCTTTCGTTGTTGATAAAGGAATTGTCGTGCAGGGACGTGCCTTCGATGGCGGCGGTAAAGTGTATGCCGATTTGGCAGTTTTCAAAATGATTGGCGGACAGTTTGTCGTAGTTGGCATTGTAGGCAAAAACGCACTTGCCCGCCTTGTTGATAATGTTGTCGTGAATATCGGAATAGTTGACATAGTTGAGCATAATGCCCTGATCGCGGCTGCCGACGGCGATATTGTCAAACACTTTGAGCCGTTCGGAAAACATCAGCACATAGCCCATATTGTTGCCCACGGAAATATTGCCGCTGACTTCGCTGTCGTTGGTGTACATATAGTGGACGGCGAAACGCAAATCGCTGAAGCGGTTGTTTTTATAGGTGTTGTGCGTGCTGGTGTTGGAAAAAATGCCGTCCCGCCCTTTGGAAATGTCGTTGCCGACGACTTGCGCGCCGGGCGCGTTCCAAACGGTAACGCCGTTGCCGCGCTCATTCACGCGCAAAGTCGCGTCGCCGACGATTTTATTCTCGCGCACCATCGCATCGGCAGAACCGTGCAGATAGACACCGACCGAATTATCGAAAATATTGTTGTGTTCAATCAGGGTGCGCGGAGCGGTTTCTTCGAGATAAATACCGGCATCCATTGCTGGCAGGCTCATACCGGAACGGGTAACGGTCAGGTTGCGGAGCGTTACGTCTGGCGCATGTACGGCTATGGTGCGACCGCTCCTGTCCCCTTCGATGGTTGCAGAACGGTCGGCAGGCCCTTCAATCGTAATCGGTTTGTCGATATAAAGTTTGGTTTGATATACGCCGGAAGCCAGTTTGAGCGTATCGCCCGCCCGGGCGCGGGCAAAAATTTCGGCAAGGTTGTCTTGCGGGGAAACGTGGACGACGGCTGCCGATGCCGTCTGAAAAATGCTGCCGGCGGCAAGTATCAGCACGGCCTTCAGCCATATACGGAGCGCGGATGTGTGCATAGTGTCCCTCTGTTTCGTTCGGTATGGCCGAACAAAATAAAGCATCATTCAAATGTGCCTGTTTTTATAGCGAAACCGCCTGAAACGGTACGGCAAGCGGTTTGGCTATAAATGCCGTCTGAAGACCTGTTGCCTTCAGACGGCATTCTCCATATTCAGCCGTCAGACTGCATTATTTGGGATGAACAATCATCTGACCGGACATTTCCATGTGCAAGGCGTGGCAGAACCATTGGCAGTAGTACCAGTGCACGCCCGGACGGACGGCTTTGAAGGTTACGGAAGAAGTGGCTTGCGGGCCGATTTCCATAGCGATGCCGTAGCCTTCCAAAGTGAAGCCGTGGGTCAGGTCCTCGATGGTTTCGACGTTGGTAACGTATACGGTTACTTCGTCGCCTTGATTCACTTCAAACTGAGGGATACTGAATGCAGGCGCAACGGCAGTCATGTACACGCGTACTTTGTTGCCTTCGCGTACGACTTTGGCGGCTTTTTCCAGCTCGACACCGTCTTTTTTCGCCTGTTCCAAAGCATCCTGCCAGAACCAAGGGTCTTTACGGTCCCAAGTTTTGCCAGGGTTCAGTTTGGACGCGGCAACCAAACACAAGTCGTGCGGTTCGGCAAAAGTCGGATTATCGTGTACCAGACGCATTTCGTCGCCGGAGATGTCGATCAATTGGTCACACTCAGGTTTCAAAGGACCGGCATTCAAGAAGCGGTCTTTAGAGAATTTGTTCAAAGACACCAGCCATTGACCGTCGGCTTCTTTGGTTTCGCCCATGGTCGTATGGTTGTGGCCCGGTTGATAGTGAACGTCGAGTTTTTGTTTGATCGGATCGATTTTCTCGCCTTTGTAGGCTTTGATCGCATCGTCAATATTCCATTTCACCATTTGGCTGTCGATAAACAATGTCGTATAAGCATTGCCGCGACCGTCAAATGCAGTGTGTAACGGGCCGAGACCCAGTTGCGGTTCGGCCACGACCACATCGCGCTCTTTGATTTTGCCTGCAAACAAATCGTCCAGTTTGCTGACATCCAATACGGTAACGGTTGGAGACAGTTTACCGTTGAGCATGATGTATTTACCGTCAGGGCTTGCGTTACAGCCGTGAGGAGAGTTCGGCACAGGGATATAACGCGTGTATTTGGATTTGGCTTCAGCGCGACCGTCCAGCATTTTCACGCCGTTCACTTCTTTGAAGTCGCCCGCTTTGATGCCTTCTTCGATGGCTTTCAGGTCGAAAACGACGCACCAGTCCTGCTCGTTGGAAGACGCACCTTGTACGGTCAGCGCGCGCTCGGAGTTGTAGCAGGTGGCAAAAGAATATTTGCCTTGATAGTCGGCATCACCGTTGTCCAGGTTACCGTCAACCAATACTTGCCATGCGATCTCCATGGTTTCGCCGTCGATGGCGGTGTACACGGCATTCCAGGTTTTTGCATCATCCAATTTGCCTACGCCGCTAACAGGAGTAATGTGTTCGCCGTTGGCAAAGACATAACCGGTTTTCGGATAACGTTGCGGACGCAGACCGTGAATACCTGAGGCATTAGGGATGTCGATGATTTTGTCGGCCTTCATCACATCCAGACGCACGCGGCAGACGCGGTTGTTTGCCTTGTCGTTGGCATAGGCATAGCGGCCGTCATAAGTTTGGTCGGTAAACGACAAGTGCGGGTGGTGAAGGTCGCCGTTGGGATAGCAGCGCAGGCCGCTGTCTTGTAAGAATTTACGGGTTTCTTCGGTAATATTGCCGTTGAGGACTTTCAAGCTCTCATTGGTACGTCCCCAACCGGTCGCGCTGTCCATATTGAACACGGGGATACGCATCAGTTCGCGCATGGAAGGCAGACCAATCAGGCGCATCTCGCCGGACTGACCGCCGGAAAGGAAGCCGTAATATTGGTCGAGTTCGCCCGGACCGACTTCGGAAGACAGTTGACCTGGTTTGGCTTCACCATGCTCCTTGGCGGCAGGGGCGGCACCAGAAGCGGCAGCCTGTTCGCCGTCTTTAGAGCAACCCGCCAAACCCAACAGGCCCGCACCGGCAATACCTGCACCGGAAGCAGCGGCCGTACCTAAGAATGAACGACGGCTCAAGCCGTTTTGTTCTAATTTTTCGTCTGACATACAACACTCCTTGGATAAAATACGGCAAACCGGTTTTCAGACGGCAAGCCGATGGGAAAAATTTTATTATCCTTCCGGGGAAACCCTGCCTGCCTGACACTTTGGCTTCAGGCTTCCCCTGGATGCTTATTTTTCAGATTGCGCCGTTTCGGGTTTGACAAAATGGACAACCTGTTCCTGCGGCTGCTTGGAGACACTTTCCAATTCCCCTGATTTTGCAGCAGCCTGTTTTTGTTTTTTCTTATTCACTGCCACAACTTGCGGACAGCGCGTATCGTGGTGGTACATGACTTGACAATGCAGACACTGGATACATTCGTTCGGATGGATATCTCCCTCCGGGGCAATCGCTTGTACAGGGCATTCATGCGTACAAATTTGGCAGGGATTACCGCACATTTTATAACGTCTCAGCCAATCAAACACGCGGAATCTGCCCGGCAGCGCGATGCCCGCACCCAAAGGACACAGATAACGGCAGAAGAAACGTTCGATAAACAGCCCTGCAACCAAAAGAGCCACGGCAAAGGCGACAAACCACCACTCGCGTACAAATTTCAAGATAATCGCCGTTTTGAAGGGTTCGACTTCGGCAAATTTTTCCGCCGTACCCAAATCATACAGGGAGATTGCCAATAGTCCGAAGAAAATCAGGTACTTGATAACGCTCAAACGGGTATGCAGCATATGCGGCACGGTAATCTGTTTCACACCCAGTTTTTTGGCAATCCGGTTAGTCAATTCCTGTAATGAGCCGAACGGACACAACCAACCGCAAAACGTTCCCCTGTTCCACAGCAGCATAGTTGCAGCCGTGAACAGCCACAGGATGAACACAATCGGATCCATCAGGAAAAATTCCCAATGAAATTCGGTAAGGATGGCTGAAAACAGCGTCAGCGTATTGACGACCGAAAGCTGCGCCTGTGCATACCAGCCGATATAGAAGAGCGTGAAGGTCAAAAAGGCGAGGCGAAAGCGGTCGTACCATTTTTCGTAACGCACAATCCAGTCTTGGAACAAAAACACCAGTAACAATATGGTCAGTGCAATGCCGACAACGATAATCTGCCCCTGTTTCGCTTTCCAAATCTGTTTCCATAATTGATTGGATACACCGTTTTCAGATGCCGCATCTTCGGCAATGCCGTCTGAAGCGGCATCGGATGCCGCGGCAGGTACGGCTTCGACAGGCGCGCTGATTTCTACGGGCGGTGCTTTAGGATCATCGACATAATAACCCTGAGGCAGTTCGTAATCCAAATCGGCGGTAACGAAAGCTTTATCGTTCACGCTCAATACGCGCTGAACCATTAATTGCAGCCGCCACGGCTCCGCACCGTCAAACGCTACGCCTTCAGGGATGGTAAACCAAGAAACTTCTTTAAAACGCGGCGAACCGGCGGCAGACAGTGCAACTACGCGTTCGTGTTGGGCATCGGTAAAACGGAAGCTGTTCTCTCCCTGAATCATCTCGATACGGTCGAAAATACCGCCGCGCACATAACCCGAACCTTTCCAAGAATAACGGCCCTCTCCGGCAACCAAAACCGCCTGCTGCCCAGGTTTCAGCCGTTTTTGCAGATGCGCCCAGCCGTCCTCACCCAGCAAGCTTTTACCAATGGAAGGCTGGCTGACCAAGGCAACATACAAATCAATAAAGGTATCGTCAGGATCGCCCTGTTCGGCGTGATCGGCCACGCCGGCCTTGCCGCCTTTCTCAAACAGTTTGTTGATTTGATCGAGCGTGATGTGCAGATGGCCGACGGCCTTTTGTTTCAAAAGTTCGTCCCAAGACAAAATATCCTGCTTGTCGGGATTTGCCATACGGCGCGGACGGGTTTCTGCCGCAGGCGCGGCTTCCTGAACATCGGAAGCGGATGCCGTCTGAAGAGCCTTATCCGAACCCAAACGGTATTGGTTGGCAATGACCTTGTACGAACGCTGGATACTGTCGTTAATCACCATCAGCGTAACAGTCGCACCGCTGATAATGTCGCCCGGCGCCACGCCCGGAGTCGGCGGATTTTTAATAAAGTTCAGACCGATATATTTGTCGATGAATTTATCGACACGCGACTGCGGGATACCGATCAGCATAATCGGCTCGTGATGATCGACCAGTTTCGCCCCTGCTATCGTGCCGTCGTTTGCCAACGCCATCAGCGTATCGATCGGTTTGCTCGAATAACCGCGCGTATTAACCACATCGGTTGTAATATAGACCAAACCGAGCTGCTCGTCGCCTTTGTAAACGCGGGCGACCATGGGCTTACCTTCCGGTTTGCCGTAACGGTCCGCCCCCGGAAAGATTTCCAAAGGCTGTATTTTCGCCAGAAAATCAGGCAGACGCTCCGCATAAGCGGGCAGTGCCGCCGTCAAAAAGACAAAGGCGGCAAAAAACGCCGTTATCCGCGCCCGAAACGCAGACATACGCCGGATTGAAAAACAGGACATAGCTATCCCCGATATACCGATACTCTTTAATATTGATATTATATGAATCATCTATCGGCGATTTTTTGATGCAAATCAAATTTACAAATCTTAAAACCAATCCGCATACGGGATAATACTTTGTAATTACATCGATATAATGTGGGATTTCACGATGTTGTCAGGCGGCACAAAAATATGCCGTCTGAAACCCCTTCAGACGGCATCCTTTTCCGGCGCACCGTTATTTGTCCAAATGATAAATCTGCGCGACGGCATGAACCAAATCTTTATCTTCTTCCCCCGCCTTATTCAAGGTTTGGGTCGGCGAATGCAGCAGCTTGTTGGTCAGTTGGACGGACAGCCGTTCCAAAACCTCTTCTGCCGTTGCGCCTTTGGCAAGCTGTTTCATCGCATTTTCCAACACCTGCTTGCGCGCTTTCTCGCCCTCGTCCCGCAAGGCTTTAATCAAGGGGACACTCTGCCTGCCCTGCTGCTGCCGGACAAATTCGGCAACCTTCTCGGACACCAGCGTTTCGGCGGCGGCGGCGGCCTTCTGCCTTGCCTCCTTACCGCTTTGGACGATATTGACCATATCGTCCACCGTATAAAGATAGGCATCATTCAAATCGCCGACTTCCGCTTCAATATCGCGCGGCACGGCCAAGTCAAGCATGAACAACGGCATACTCTGCCTTTGTTTCAATGCACGCTCCACCATGCCTTTGCCGACAATAGGGAGCTGGCTTGCCGTTGAAGAAACCACCACGTCGTAATCGTGCAGAATGGCAGGCAGATCGGATAGCAGACACGGTTCGGCGTTGACACCGAGTTTGTCGCATAACTCCTGGGCACGCGCCAACGTCCGGTTGGCAACCGTCATCAATCTGGGGTTTTTAGCAGCAAAATAAGTGGCAACCAGCTCAATCATTTCGCCTGCGCCGATAAACAAGACATTCAAATCGCCGATGTCGGGGAAAATCTGCTCTGCCAACTTGACGGAAGCGGAAGCCATGGAAACCGAGTTTTCGCCGACGGCAGTATCGGTACGGACCTCTTTAGCAACGGAAAAGGTTTTTTGGAACAGGGCATTGAGTTTCTTACCCATACTTTCCTGCTCTTGAGCAACCCTGACGGCATCCTTAATCTGTCCTAAAATCTGCGGCTCGCCCAACACCATCGAATCCAGCCCGCAGGCGACGCGGAAAGCATGGCGCACGGTTTCCTGCATATCCAGCGTGTACAGATACGGACGGATTTCTTCAATTAGCAAACTGTGGTAACCGGCAAGCCATCGGATGATTTCTTCCGAATCGCCGACGCAGTAAAGCTCGGTGCGGTTGCAGGTAGAAAGGATTACCGCCTCCGTTGCCGCATTGCTTCGGGCAAGATTGCGGACAGCTTCAGGCAGGGTGGCGGCGGCAAACGCCAGCTTTTCCCGTATGCTTAAAGGTGCGGTTTGATGATTGAGTCCGACAGCGGTAAGTTGCATGAAAAAATCGGTAAAGATGAATATAGGCCGTTATTATAGCCTAACTGACCTTGAAGACACAGACAAAAACTGCACTTCCAAACGCATCCTTGCCGTCTGAAAGTGCAGTTCCTTAAATAAGGCATCCTATTATCAGGATGGGAATTTAATCTACTTCGCCTGCGTATTGTTCGGCAGTCAGCAGACCGTCGTAATCGGCAGGATTGGCAGGTTTGATTTTGAAGAACCAGCCTGCGCCGTAAGGGTCGCTGTTGGCAGTTTCCGGTGCGCTGGGCAAGTCATCGTTGACGGCAACGACTTCGCCTGCAATCGGCGCGTACACGTCAGATGCGGCTTTTACAGACTCAACCACACCGGCTTGTTCTTCGGCGGCAAGGTTCGCGCCGACTTCAGGCAGCTCGACAAACACGATGTCGCCCAACAGCTCTTGCGCGTGGTGGGTAATGCCGACGGTGATGGTACCGTCTTCTTCAAGGCACAGCCATTCATGGCTGGCAACGTATTTCAGTTCGGCCGGGATGTTGTTGCTCATGGTTTGATTCTCCATTGGTAGGGGGTTATTTTCAGACGGCATCTGCTCAGCTTAGCGTGCGCAGATACCTCGTGCGATTAATTCTTCCAAGCGTCCGTAATGGACGGCAATCATATTGTTTTTATCTTGTTCCAATTCTTGCTTTTGGGCGGAAGGAAGTTTAGGGGAGGCAGAATAATCCAAATACGCTTCGTTTATCTTGCGCTTGTTACTTGCCATTACGCCGCTTGCACGGAATACAACGATTTCTTGTTTGGACCTCATATTGTCTGCAACGACAACCTTCAGACCTTTGCTGCGGTAATCTGCACAAATGCCTGCAACAGCCGATACTTCATCCACTTCAACTGTGCCCGCATAACGGCTGAACGCAAACAGGGTAAATGATTTCGCTTGCGACAATGATTTCAGGTCGGAAGCACGGCTTCTACCCTTATTATCTTGCACGGCAATACTCAAATCATCATTCATGCGGACAATATCAAGAGCATATTCCCCGTCTATCACCACCTCGCCGGCAATCTTTCCATTGCCGCCAACGATTTTCATAAATATTGCAGTATGGGATTTTCCTTCTGTATCGAAAAACATCAATCCGCGCTCGTCGGCAGACGAAGCGCAGGCCGATAACATCAATAACAACAATAAACTGCCAAAGGTTGCTTTCATAGGGAACAACAATTCCTTAAAACCTGCTTTCAGACGGCATATGAAATGAAAATGCCGTCTGAACCGATATTAATCAAACTGTTTTTGACCGTTGCGGACGAACGGCAGCTTCAGTACGCGCACGTCCGCTTCTTTGCCGCGAATCAGCACTTTGGCGGTATCGCCGTCAAAATCTTTCGGTACGCGCGCGATGGCGATGGATTGTTTCAGGCTGGGCGAGAATACGCCGCTGGTGGTTTCGCCTTTGCCTTTGTCGGTCAACACTTCCATATGCGCGCGCAGGATGCCGCCTTTGTCGAGCAGCAAACCGACTTGTTTGACGGCAACGCCTTTTTCTTTCAATGCCAGCAAGGCGGCTTTGCCGACGAAGTCGCGGCTTTCGTCTTTCAAATCAACCGTCCAGCCCATGCCTGCTTCGAGCGGGCTGGTGTCATCGTCCATATCGTTGCCGTAGAGGTTCATGCCGGCTTCCATGCGCAGGGTGTCGCGCGCGCCGAGGCCGCAGGACTGTACGCCGGCTTGTTGCAAGGCTTTGAAGAATGCGACGGCTTCGGTGCCGGGCAGGATGACTTCGACGCCGTCTTCGCCGGTGTAACCGGTGCGGGCGACGAACCAGTCGTTGCCCAAATCCGCTCCTTGGAACGGTTTGAGGTTGTGGACGACATCCGCCCATTCGGGTTTGACGGTCAGGAGTTTTTCAATGGCTTTAGGACCTTGTACGGCAAGCATACCGAGGTCGTAGCGCGGATTGAAGGCAACGCCGAACTCTTGTCCGACTTTGTGGAATTGCTCCGTATCTTTCTCGCGGGTCGCGCCGTTGGATACGATGCGGTATTGGGTTTCGGCTTCGTTGGTACGGTAAACGATCAAGTCGTCAATCACGCCACCGTTGTCATTGAGCAGCGCGGAATAAAGGGCTTTGCCGACGAAGGCGAGTTTGGCAACGTCGTTGGCAATCAGTTTGCGGAAAAAGGCTTTGGCGTTCGCTCCGGCGACATCGGTAACGAGCATATGGGATACGTCGAACATACCTGCGTCGGTGCGCACGGCTTCGTGTTCGGCGATTTGCGAACCATAATGGATGGGCAGCTCCCAGCCGGCAAAATCGACCAGCTTCGCGCCTGCATCTTGATGGGCTTGATGAAATGGGGTGGTTTTCAGGGCAGTCATTCTCAGCTTCTCCGGATTTATTGTTCAGATGTCGTCCGCACAAGATGCGCGGAAGACCCTATCTGTCCTTGAACCTGAGATTTTCGGCCGTATCCGCTTGATGGCAAACCAGTCTGCTCACTGCTTTGCGCGGTTGTCTGAATGGTGGTTCAGACGGCCTTCTCCCCTTCGGTGGGCGTATCTTTGGGAAACGCCACTCTCCAGATGTTTTATTTCAATGTGCAGTCCCTGTTGCCTGAGCGATTTAAGGGCATCTGCGCCTTCGGCGGCTACGCGTAATCGGGTGTAGCTCTCTCCTGCACATTTCCCGATTATGTCTTGAATCGGCGGTTTGGGCAAGCCGTCTTAAAGAGATGCAAACCGACCGCCTCTGTTTCCACATGATTTTCCGAAAACAAAATTTGTCCCGGATGACGGTATAACTTTTTATATGTTAATATGGCCTCCATCTGTGCGGATTGCCGCAAACATACGGACAGACAATCCGAATTCCTTAAAACGGAACGCAAATATGCCCCAACTCACTTTAGACAAAACCGATATTAAAATCTTACAGGTTCTCCAGGAAAACGGCAGGCTGACCAATGTCGAACTGTCCGAACGTGTCGCACTTTCTCCTTCTCCGTGCCTGCGCCGTCTGAAGCAGTTGGAAGATGCCGGCATCGTCCGCCAATATGCCGCGCTGCTGTCTCCGGAATCCGTCAACTTGGGGCTTCAGGCATTTATCCGCGTTTCCATCAGCAAAGCAAAAGACGCGCGGGAAGACTTTGCCGCATCGGTTCGAAAATGGCCGGAAGTCTTGAGCTGCTTCGCCCTGACAGGGGAAACCGACTACCTGCTTCAGGCATTTTTTACCGATATGAACGCGTTTTCCCATTTTGTTTTGGATACGCTCCTGTCCCACCACGGCGTACAGGATGCGCAATCGAGCTTTGTTTTAAAAGAAATCAAACACACCACATCCCTGCCGCTCAACCACCTGCTGAAGGAATAATGTCCTTCCTTTCCCGCACATGCAATCTGCAAACACATTTACATGACAATAATGAATATCAATACTTCCGAAAATAAAGATGCTGTTGCCGAACACACCGGACAATGGTTGGAAAAAGCCGTCATCGGTCTGAACCTGTGTCCCTTTGCCAAAGCCCCCCACGTTAAAAACCTTGTCCGCATCGCAATCAGCGAAGCCAAACACCTTGACGGTTTTTTGGAAGACTTGGACGAAGAACTGCAGCGACTGGGCAATACGCCAGCCACCGAACTGGAAACCACCCTGCTGGTTCACCCGACCCTATTCCCCGATTTCGACGTATTCAACGATATGCTCGACATTGCCGATGCCGCCGTTGTCGAAAACGGCTTGGAAGGCATCGTCCAAATCGCGCCGTTCCATCCCCAATTCCGCTTTCAGAATACCGAACCCGACGACATCGGCAACTATACCAACCGTTCTCCCTATCCGACGCTGCACCTCATCCGCGAAGACAGCATTGCCAAAGCTGCGCAAGCCTTTCCCGACGCTTCGGCAATATTCGAACGCAATATCGCCCTGCTGGAAAAAATGGGGCATGAAGGTTGGGAAAAACTGGGGATTTCGCAATGTCCGTTTACCCGCAATAAACAGCAGGGTGAAAAATGATACGCTACCTGTTGATTGCCTGCGGCTGCATTTCCCTGCTGCTGGGGATAATCGGCATTTTTTTGCCGCTGTTGCCGACCACGCCGTTCGTACTGCTCTCCGCCGCCTGCTGGGCAAAGGCATCCCCGCGTTTTCACCGCTGGCTGCACCGGCACCGTTATTTCGGCCCGATGGTTCATAACTGGGAACAAAACGGCGCAGTACCGCGCAAAGCCAAGATTTTCGCCATCAGCATGATGACCGCATCCTGCCTGATGATGTTTTGGCAGTTCCCCCAACGCTGGTGGGTAGGCGCAATTTCATCGGTTTTCTGTTCCCTTGTCGCCATATGGATGTGGCGCAGACCCGAATCTTGAATGCCGTCTGAAAGGGATAAGGGCAAACAAACGGACGGGGCAAACCTGCTTCATTGCAAATATATGTTAAAATAAATTCATTTTTCGTTTTTGATAGATTATTTATTAAAGATATATATTTCTTTGTTTTAAATAAAATTATTTATCAAAAAGAACATATATTCCCAAGCACGGCCAATCCGCCTTCCGGTTTGGGAAACTGGTTTATCCTGATTATTTACTTTACAATCAACCGGAAAACTTTTTTCAAAAACAAACAGGCAGCACAGTCCGCCTATGTCCGGGCGGCACGGTGCCTGTATCACTCCCGCGCGCCGCGCAAGGCAGTGCTTGAATCGAGGAAACACGATGCGCCACCTACCCCTGTTTTCACTAATGCTTTTCCCGGCATCGGTTTACGCCGCAGATTTGGACGGCGCAAACCTAAACCTGCTGTGGGGCTTGCCCTTTGCCCTGATTTTGCTGTCTATCGCATTGGGTCCCTTGTTTTTTTCGCATACCTGGCATCACCATTACGGCAAAATTACCGCCTTTTGGACATTGCTCTTCCTCATCCCGTTCAGTTTGGTTTTTGGCGCGTCCGCCGGTATCCATACCGTCGCACACGCACTCGTTGAAGAATACATCCCCTTCATCCTGCTGCTGCTTGCCCTGTACACCATTTCAGGCGGCATTTTGGTTTGGGGCGACTTGAACGGCACACCCAAGCTCAACACCGCCCTGCTTGCCGTCGGTACGGCACTTGCCTCTATCATGGGAACGACTGGCGCGGCAATGCTGATGATTCGTCCGCTGCTGAAAGCCAACCAAAACCGTGTCCACCGCGTGCACATCGTCATCTTCTTCATTTTCCTGGTTGCAAACATCGGCGGCGGCCTGACACCTTTGGGCGACCCCCCGCTCTTCCTCGGCTTTCTTAAGGGTGTAGATTTTATGTGGACGGTCAAACATATGCTTGCCCCCGTCCTGATCAGCACCGCCGTCCTGTTGACCGCCTTCTATTTCATCGACAACCGTTTCTTCAAACAGGAAAGCATTGCACAAGATATGCCGGCACAACAGGAAAAACCCGAAAAAATCACCATCTTCGGAAAATGGAATTTTCTCCTGCTTGCGGGCGTGGTCGGCGCGGTTCTAATGTCCGGCCTTTGGAAACCCGAACACCCGGGATTTGAAATCCTCGGCAGCCGTTACGCCCTGCAAAACCTTGTCCGCGATGTCATCCTGATTACATTGACCGCCGTATCTATGGCAATCACGCCCAAACAAGTCCGCGCAGGCAACGAATTCAACTTTGAACCCATCGCCGAAGTGGGCAAACTCTTCCTCGGCATCTTCATCACCATCTTCCCCGTCCTGAGCATTCTGAAAGCAGGCGAGGCAGGCGCGCTGGGCGGGGTGGTATCGCTGGTTCACGATACGGCAGGTCATCCGATTAATACGATGTATTTCTGGATGAGCGGCATATTGTCGGCATTCTTGGATAACGCTCCCACTTATCTCGTGTTTTTCAATATGGCGGGCGGCGATGCCCAAGCCTTGATGACGGGTCCCCTGTTCCATACCCTGCTGGCGGTTTCTATGGGTTCGGTATTTATGGGCGCACTGACCTATATCGGCAACGCGCCGAACTTTATGGTCAAAGCCATTGCCGAACAGCGCGGCGTACCGATGCCGACTTTCTTCGGCTATATGATGTGGTCGGTTGCCTTCCTGATACCTGTCTTCATCATCCACACCCTTATCTTTTTCGTTTTCAAACTGCTGTAAACGCCATGCCGTCTGAACATTCAGACGGCATTTTAAATTTCAGCATAATCAAATCGATATTTCCCCCTTCCGACAATTTAAAACGGCTTCCGCAAGGAAAAAAGCGGCAAATCTGACAAACAGGTACAATTCCTGATAAAATCTAACACTTTGCTACATTAATTTATTCAATGCTTTTGATGCCCCGCGACACCGTATCAAAACACGCCGTTATTACCTTAACCATCACAAGTAATGCAAATCTATGATTAAAATCAAAAAAGGTCTAGACCTGCCCATCGCGGGCAGACCGGAGCAAGTCATTTATGACGGGCCGGCCATTACCGAAGCCGCGTTGCTTGGCGAAGAATATGCCGGTATGCGCCCCTCGATGAAAGTCAAGGAAGGCGATGCCGTCCAAAAAGGCCAAGTGCTGTTTGAAGACAAAAAGAATCCGGGCGTGGTGTTTACTGCGCCGGCTTCAGGCAAAATCGCTGCGATTCACCGTGGCGAAAAGCGCGTACTTCAGTCAGTCGTGATTGCCGTTGAAGGCAACGACGAAATCGAGTTCGAACGCTACGCACCTGAAGCGTTGGCAAAATTGAGCAGCGAAGAAGTACGCCGCAACCTGATTCAATCCGGTTTGTGGACTGCGCTGCGCACCCGTCCGTTCAGCAAAATTCCTGCCGTCGATGCCGAGCCGTTCGCCATCTTCGTCAATGCGATGGACACCAATCCGCTGGCCGCCGATCCTACGGTCATCATCAAAGAAGCCGCCGAAGACTTCAAACACGGCCTGTTGGTATTGAGCCGCCTGACCGAGCGTAAAATCCATGTGTGCAAAGCAGCCGGTGCAGACGTGCCGTCTGAAAACGCCGCCAATATCGAAACACATGAATTCGGCGGCCCGCATCCTGCCGGTTTGAGCGGCACGCACATTCATTTCATCGAGCCAGTCGGCGCGAATAAAACTGTTTGGACCATCAATTATCAAGATGTGATTGCCATCGGACGTTTGTTTGCGACAGGCCGTCTGAACACCGAGCGCGTGATTGCCTTGGGTGGTTCTCAAGTCAACAAACCGCGCCTCTTACGCACCGTTTTGGGTGCGAAGGTGTCGCAAATTACCGCCGGCGAATTGGTTGACGCAGACAACCGCGTGATTTCCGGCTCGGTATTGAACGGCGCGATTGCACAAGGCGCACACGATTACCTCGGCCGCTACCACAATCAGATTTCCGTTATCGAAGAAGGCCGCAGCAAAGAGCTGTTCGGCTGGGTTGCGCCGCAGCCGGACAAATACTCGATTACGCGTACGACCCTCGGCCATTTCCTGAAAAACAAACTCTTCAAGTTCACGACAGCCGTCAACGGCGGCGACCGCGCCATGGTACCGATCGGTACTTACGAGCGCGTGATGCCGCTGGACATCCTGCCTACCTTGCTTTTGCGCGATTTAATCGTCGGCGACACCGACAGCGCGCAGGCTTTGGGTTGCTTGGAATTGGACGAAGAAGACCTCGCTTTGTGCAGCTTCGTCTGCCCGGGCAAATACGAATACGGCCCGCTGTTGCGCAAGGTGCTGGAAACCATTGAGAAGGAAGGCTGATTATGGGCTTGAAACATTTTCTTGAAAAAATCGAACCGCACTTCCTGCCGGGCGGCAAACATGAAAAATGGTATGCCCTCTACGAAGCTGCGGCGACAATTTTCTATACATCCGGCGCGGTAACGCGCAAAGCGGCACACGTCCGCGACGCGCTCGACTCCAAGCGCATGATGATTTTGGTGTGGCTGGCTTTGTTCCCCGCCATGTTTTACGGTATGTACAACGTCGGCGTACAGGCGTTCGATGCGTTAACGCCCGATTTGCTGCAACAAAGCATCGCCAACGACTGGCATTACGCCCTTGCCGACGCTTTGGGCATCAATATGTCGTCTGAAGCGGGCGTGTCGGGCAAAATGCTGTTCGGCGCGATTTACTTTCTGCCGATTTACGCGACCGTATTTGTTGTGGGCGGCTTTTGGGAAGTCTTGTTCGCCACCGTCCGCAAACACGAAATCAACGAAGGTTTCTTTGTTACTTCGATTCTGTTTGCCTTAATCGTTCCGCCTACGCTGCCGCTGTGGCAGGCGGCTTTGGGCATTACCTTCGGCGTGGTGGTTGCAAAAGAGGTATTCGGCGGTACGGGTAAAAACTTTATGAACCCTGCGCTGGCAGGCCGCGCCTTCCTGTTCTTCGCCTACCCCGCCAACTTGAGCGGCGATGCGGTTTGGACGGCGGTTGACGGCTATTCCGGCGCAACCGCGCTGGCGCAATGGGCGGCACACGGTGCAGACGGCCTGAAAAACGCCGTAACCGGTCAAACCATCACTTGGATGGACGCATTTATCGGTAATGTGCCCGGCTCAATCGGAGAAGTATCCACTTTGGCACTCTTAATCGGCGGCGCGTTTATCGTGTTTGCCCGCATCGCTTCTTGGCGCATTATTGTCGGCGTGATGATCGGTATGATTGCGATGTCTTCGCTGTTCAACTTCATCGGTTCGGACACCAACGCTATGTTTGCTATGCCTTGGTACTGGCACTTGGTCGTCGGCGGCTTCGCCATCGGTATGCTGTTTATGGCGACCGACCCCGTTTCCGCTTCCTTTACCAATGTCGGCAAATGGTGGTACGGCGTGCTGATCGGCGTGATGTGCGTGTTAATCCGCGTGGTCAACCCTGCTTACCCCGAAGGCATGATGTTGGCGATTCTGTTTGCCAACCTGTTTGCCCCGATTTTCGACTATTTCGTCGCACAAGCGAACATCAAACGCAGAAAGGCGCGCAGCAATGGCTAAGAAATTCGATAAAGACAGCTTCAGCGGCACGCTGATTGTCGTGTTGGCGGTCAGCCTGATTTGCTCGGTCATCGTTGCCGGTGCGGTCGTCGGCTTGAAACCCATCCAAGAGAAACAAAAACTCCAAGACAAACAAGGCTATATTTTGAGCGTAGCCGGTTTGATGGATAAGGACACCGACATCGGCAAAACCTTTGCCGAGCGTATCGAGCAACGTGTCGTGGACTTGGCAACCGGCGAATATGTGAAAGACGCGCCGAAAGACTTCAGCGCGCGCATTGCCGGCAAAGACCCCGCGCAAAGTATCCAAATCAAACCTGAAGACGATTTGGCAGGCATCAAAAGCCGCGCCAAATACACTGAAGTTTACTTAGTAAAAGGCGAAGACGGCAAAATCGGGCAAATCATCCTGCCGATGCACGGCAACGGTTTGTGGTCGGTAATGTACGGTTTTGTCGCCATCCAACCCGACGGCAACACCATCAACGGCATCACTTATTACGAACAAGGCGAAACCCCGGGCTTGGGCGGCGAAATCGGCAATCCGTTGTGGCAGCAAAAATTCGTCGGCAAAAAACTGTTTGACGGACAAGGCAAACTCGCCCTGCACGTCGGCAAAGGCGCGGGTTCGGACAAAGAACACGGCGTAGATGCTCTCTCCGGCGCGTCGCTGACATCCAAAGGCGTGCAAGGTTCGTTCGCCTACTGGTTCGGCGAAAACGGCTATATCCCCTACCTGAACAAATTGAAATCAGCAGGAGCGCAATAATGGCTGATATGAAACGCTTGAAACATTTGATGTTTTCACCCTTTATCGACAACAACCCGATTGCCTTGCAGGTTTTGGGTATTTGTTCGGCTTTGGCGGTTACCACCAAACTTCAGACGGCCATCGTGATGGGTATTTCCGTAGCTTTGGTAACCGGTTTTTCCAGCTTCTTCATTTCGCTGGTACGCAACTACATCCCCAACAGCATCCGCATCATCGTGCAAATGGCGATTATCGCGTCGCTGGTTACGCTGGTCGACCAACTGCTTCAGGCATTTGCCTACGAATTGTCCAAACAGCTTTCCGTATTCGTCGGTCTGATTATTACCAACTGTATCGTGATGGGCCGCGCCGAAGCATTTGCGATGAAAGAGCCGCCGCTGGAAAGCCTGATCGACGGTATCGGCAACGGCGCGGGCTACGGGATGATGCTGCTTGTCGTCGCCACCGTCCGCGAACTGATTGGCTCGGGCAAACTCTTGGGCTACACCGTTTTCCAAACCGTGCAGGACGGCGGCTGGTATCAAACCAACGGCTTGTTCCTGCTCGCTCCCAGCGCGTTCTTCATCATCGGCTTTTTGATTTGGGGACTGCGTACTTGGAAACCCGAACAGGCGGAGGAATAAACTATGGAACACTATTTGAGCCTCTTCATCAAATCCGTCTTCATTGAAAATATGGCGCTATCCTTCTTTTTGGGTATGTGCACGTTTTTGGCGGTATCCAAAAAAGTATCCACCGCATTCGGTTTGGGTGTGGCGGTAATTTTCGTACTCGGGCTGTCCGTCCCTGCTAACCAACTCGTTTACTCGCTGCTCAAAGACGGCGCGATTGTCGAAGGCGTGGATTTGACCTTTTTGAAATTCATCACCTTCATCGGCGTGATTGCCGCTTTGGTGCAGATTTTGGAAATGTTCTTGGACAAATTCGTCCCCGCCCTCTATAACGCGTTGGGCATCTACCTGCCGCTGATTACCGTGAACTGCGCGATTTTCGGCGCCGTATCGTTTATGGCGCAACGCGAATACAACTTCGGCGAGTCCGTTGTATACGGCTTCGGCGCGGGCTTGGGCTGGATGTTGGCGATTGTCGCTTTGGCGGGCATTACCGAAAAAATGAAATATTCGGACGCTCCCAAAGGCCTCAAAGGCTTGGGCATTACCTTTATCGCCGCCGGCCTGATGGCGATGGCGTTTATGTCGTTCTCCGGCATCCAGTTATAAGAAAGGGACCGGTATGGAGATTATTTTAGGTATCGTGATGTTTACCGTCATCGTTTTGGTTTTGGCACTGATGATTCTGTTTGCCAAATCCAAACTGGTCAGCGAAGGCGACATCACCATCAAAGTCAACGGCGAAAAAGAGCTGACGATGCCCGCCGGCGGCAAACTCTTGGGCGCGCTTGCCAGCCAAGGTATTTTCGTTCCTTCCGCCTGTGGTGGCGGCGGCTCGTGCGGACAATGCCGCGTTGTCGTGAAAAGCGGCGGCGGCGACATTCTGCCGACCGAGTTGTCCCACATCAGCAAACGCGAAGCGCGCGAAGGCTGCCGGCTGTCGTGCCAAGTCAACGTCAAAACCGATATGGAGATTGAAGTACCCGAAGAAGTGTTCGGCGTGAAAAAATGGGAATGCACCGTCATTTCCAACGACAACAAAGCAACGTTCATTAAAGAACTCAAGCTTGCCATTCCCGAAGGCGAAGAAGTCCCCTTCCGTGCCGGCGGCTACATCCAAATCGAAGCCCCGCCGCACACCGTTGCCTACAAAGACTTTGACATTCCCAAGAAATATCACGAAGACTGGGACAAATACAATCTGTGGCAATACGTTTCCAAAGTGGACGAACCGATTTTGCGCGCCTACTCTATGGCTTCATACCCGGAAGAAAAAGGCATTATTATGCTGAACGTGCGTATCGCTACACCGCCGCCGTGCGTACCCGATGCGCCTCCGGGACAAATGTCGTCCTACATTTGGTCGCTCAAACCCGGCGACAAAGTTACGATTTCCGGCCCGTTCGGCGAATTCTTCGCCAAAGACACCGATGCCGAAATGGTATTCATCGGCGGCGGCGCAGGTATGGCTCCGATGCGTTCCCACATTTTCGACCAGCTGAAACGTTTGAACTCCAAACGCAAAATTACCTTCTGGTACGGTGCACGCTCCAAACGCGAAATGTTCTATGTTGAAGACTTCGACCAACTCGCGGCAGAGTTCCCGAACTTCACGTGGCACGTCGCCTTATCCGACCCGTTGCCGGAAGACAACTGGGACGGCTACACAGGCTTCATCCACAACGTAGTTTACGAAAACCACCTGAAAAACCATGAAGCACCGGAAGACTGCGAATTCTACATGTGTGGCCCGCCGATCATGAACCAGTCCGTCATCAAAATGCTCAAAGACTTGGGCGTGGAAGACGAAAACATCCTCTTGGACGATTTCGGCGGTTAAAACCCAACCTCAAATACAAAAGGAAGAAACTTCGGTTTCTTCCTTTTGTATCTGATACCGTCCGAACACCCTTCAGACGGCATCCGCCCATACCCGTATCAATATCGTTGAACTTCCATTTTTTACCCTGCGGCGGATGTGCGGTTAAATATTTTGGCGGGAAAGCAAAGAAGTATACTTCTTTTTAGTTATGGTTGATTCCATAACTGAAAAAGTATCGATAAACCCATTTTGCGAGGTACGGATAATGTCTGACAGCTTTGAAAACAGCCCCGAATACGATGATTGGATTGAATCGGGCGGTCGTGATGAAGATTACGAATACTACTACAACAAATGGCAACGCAGGACGCGCTGACCATTAAACCCTGACAAACCGGTTTATAAAACACCGGTTTGTTTTTTATTACCGCCCCTTAAACAACGGGTGATGCCGTCCGAACACCCTTCAGACGGCATCAACATAAAAACATATCGGCCGTTTTGCGATATAATTCAAGCCATTTACCAAAACCATCAAACACTATGCCGTCTGAAACACGCCTGCCGAACTTTATCCGCGCCTTGATATTTGCCCTGAGTTTTATCTTCCTGAACGCCTGTTCGGAACAAACCGCGCAAACCGTTACCCTGCAAGGCGAAACGATGGGCACGACCTATACCGTCAAATACCTTTCAAATAATCGGGACAAACTCCCCTCCCCCGCCGAAATACAAAAGCGCATCGATGACGCGCTTAAAGAAGTCAACCGGCAGATGTCCACTTACCAGCCTGATTCCGAAATCAGCCGGTTCAACCAACACACAGCCGGCAAGCCCCTCCGCATTTCAAGCGACTTCGCACACGTTACCGCCGAAGCCGTCCGCCTGAACCGCCTGACGCGCGGTGCGCTGGACGTAACCGTCGGCCCCTTGGTCAACCTTTGGGGATTCGGCCCCGACAAATCCGTTACCCGTGAACCGTCGCCGGAACAAATCAAACAGGCGGCATCTTATACGGGCATAGACAAAATCATTTTGAAACAAGGCAAAGATTACGACTCATTGAGCAAAACCCACCCCAAGGCCTATTTGGATTTATCTTCGATTGCCAAAGGCTTCGGTGTCGATAAAGTTGCGGGCGAACTGGAAAAATACGGCATTCAAAATTATCTGGTCGAAATCGGCGGCGAGTTGCACGGCAAAGGCAAAAACGCACGCGGCGAACCGTGGCGCATCGGTATCGAGCAGCCCAATATCGTCCAAGGCGGCAATACGCAGATTATCGTCCCGCTGAATAACCGTTCGCTTGCCACTTCCGGCGATTACCGTATTTTCCACGTCGATAAAAGCGGCAAACGCCTCTCCCATATCATTAATCCGAACAACAACCGACCCATCAGCCACAACCTCGCCTCCATCAGCGTGGTCGCAGACAGCGCGATGACGGCGGACGGCTTGTCCACAGGCTTATTCGTATTGGGAGAAACCGAGACCTTAAAGCTGGCAGAACAAGAAAAACTCGCTGTTTTCCTGATTGTCAGGGATAAGGACGGCTACCGCACCGCGATGTCTTCCGAATTTGCCAAACTGCTCCGCTAAACATACAAACCGATTAGGAAACACCATGAAAACCCTGCTCCTTACCTTCGGCATCTTCCTGACCGTCATCATCGGTATGGCGGTCGGCTATATTTTCTCCAAACGCACCATCAAAGGCAGTTGCGGCGGCATTACCGCCTTGGGTATGAAAAAAATGTGCGACTGCGACACGCCTTGCGACACCCTGCAAAAGAAACTGGATGAAGAAAAACAGACAGGCGGCATACGGGTTGACCGTTAACGCCGAAACAAAATGCCGTCTGAAGCCCGACAGGCGGGTTCAGACGGCATTGCCGCTTTACTTCAATCGGTTTATACGCAAAACGCGCTTCAGGAAATAAATCAGATTATTCCCCAGACGCCTTCAGGCTTCCTTCTGCGCCACCGTAACCATAGCCGGGCGCAACACACGGTCGGACAGGGTATAGCCCTTCTTCATCACGCCGACCACGGTATTGGTTTCCTGTTCGCTTGCCACCGCCTGCATCGCCTGGTGGATATTGGGATCAAGCTTATCGCCCGCTTTAGGATTGATTTCCTTGATTTGCGTGGCATCAAATGCTTTCTGCAACTCGTTCAAAGTCATCTGCACGCCCATTTTCAACGCATCAAAATTGCCGCTTTGATCCAAAAGTGCCATTTCCAGATAATCCTTAACCGGCAACATTTCTACGGCAAACTTCTGTCCGGCGAACTTGTGCGTATCGGCAATTTCCTGCTGATGGCGGCGGCGCAGGTTTTGCTCGTTTGCCAAAGCACGCAGCTGCTCGTCTTTCAACTGCGCTTCCAACTCGGCAATCCGCGCCTGCAAATCCTCATAAGTCGGCTCGGCAGAGACCGGCTCCTGCTCCCCTGCATCGTTTTCTGCTGTTTCGGCAGCCTCTACGGTTTCAACTGTTTCCACATTTTCAACCGCCTCTTCACTATTTTGCTGCTGCGTCTGTTCGCTCATATCGTATCCCTTAAAACAAATTGAAAATCAAAATCTGGTTATACCTGACGTAAGATAAGGACGTTGCCAAGAAACTTCAAGCAAAAGCAGAGAATTTCAAATTCATTTTCAAATCCCCTACCGAAAAAATGATATAGACGGTAAGATACTGCCGACCATATCGATTTTCAAACGTCATCACTCATGAAAAAAGACCATTTAAACACAGCCGGTTTCAACTTGTGGCAGACCATACGGGAGGAAACCGAAGCGGCAGCCGCAGCCGAACCCATGCTGGCCAGCTTCCTGCATCAAACTGTTTTACGGCACGAATCTCTAGACTCCGTCCTTTCCTACCACCTTTCCAGCAAACTCGGCAGCCCGATTATGGACGTGCGCGCGCTGTTTGAAATTTACCAGCAGGCATTGGGCAGCGATGAGCAAATCAGTAAATGCGTCGAGGCAGACCTGAAGGCCATCTACGAGCGTGACCCGGCATGCGACGAATACACGCTTCCGCTGCTATATTTCAAAGGTTTCCACGCCATTCAGGCACACCGCATCAACCACTGGCTATACTTAAACGGACGTAAAACGCTGGCCTATTTCCTGCAAAACCGGATGTCTGAAGTATTTGGGGTGGACATCCATCCCGCCGCGCATTTCGGACACGGACTGATGCTTGACCACGCCACCGGCTTTGTTGCCGGCGAGACTGCCGTTTTAGGCAACAACATTTCGATTCTACACGGCGTAACCTTAGGCGGTTCAGGCAAAGAAGGTGGCGACCGCCACCCTAAAATCGGCAACGGCGTGATGATCGGCGCAAACGCCTCGATATTGGGCAATATCCGTATCGGAGACAATGCCAAAATCGGGGCGGGCAGCGTTGTGGTTTCAGACGTACCGTCTTCCATCACTGTTGTCGGCGTACCCGCTAAACCCGTGGCACGCGCACCCAAAACACCGTCGGCCGATATGGATCAAAATATCCAATTTGCCGAAATCGACTTTATCATCTGAACAACTGTAAAAATGCCGTCTGAAATTTATTTCAGACGGCATTTCTTATTTCAAAAGCAAGATTAGCAGTAAAACAAACGCTATTGCCCCCAGCCACATGCTTTGCCGTTGCTGCACCTTGACTAAATGAATATAAGCATCACGCATTTCCTGCTGGCGGTTTTCATCAATCAACGCACTGATTTTGCGCGGCAATGAAGGGATGATTTGCGCCCAGTCGGGGGCTTCGTTTTTAAGGTTGCGCCAAAGGGCTTTGGGGCCGACTTGTTCGTTCATCCATTTTACCAAAAACGGTTTGGCGGTTTTCCATAAGTCTAAATCGGGATCGAGTTGGCGGCCCAAGCCTTCGATGTTGAGCAGCGTTTTTTGCAGCAGTACCAGCTGCGGCTGGATTTCGACGTTGAAGCGGCGGCTGACTTCAAACAGGCGCATCAGCACCAAGCCGAAGGAAATCTGCGAAATCGGTTTGTTGAACACCGGTTCGCAAACGGCGCGAACCGCGGCTTCCAATTCTTCCGCGCGCGTGTCAGCGGGCACCCAGCCCGATTCGATGTGGGCGGTGGCGACGCGGTGATAATCGCGGTTGAAGAAGGCGAGGAAGTTGATGGCGAGGTAGCGTTTGTCGTAATCGGTCAGCGTGCCGACAATGCCGAAATCAAGGGCGATGTAGCGATTGTCGGCAGCGACCAAAATATTGCCGGGATGCATATCGGCATGAAAAAAACCGTCGCGGAAGACTTGCGTGAAGAAGATTTCCACGCCGTAATCGGCAAGTTTGTGCAAATCGATGCCGTCTGCTTTGAGTTTGGCAATATCGGATACCGGCGTGCCGTCCATCCATTCGATGGTCAGTACGTCGCTGGTGCAGTAGTCGTAAAACACCTTAGGCACAATCAGCATATCACTGTTTTGGAAATTGCGTCCGAGCTGGCTGGCATTGGCGGCTTCGCGCATCAAGTCCAATTCGTCATGCAGGTATTTGTCGAATTCGGCCACCACTTCGCGCGGCTTCAAACGCTTGCCGTCGGCAAACAGACGCTCGACCCAAGCCGCGCCGAAGCGCATCAGCGACAAATCCTGTTCGATAAGGGGCAAAAGGTTGGGGCGCAAAACTTTGACCGCCACTTGTTCGCCCGAATGCAGGCGGGCTTTGTGTACCTGGGCGATGGACGCGCTGGCGACGGGTTCGGTTTCAAATTCCGCATACAGCTTTTCGATGGGCTGACCCAACGATTTTTCGATTTGTTCACGCGAAAGCCGCGCGTCAAAAGGCGGCACTTTGTCTTGCAGCTTTGCCAGTTCGACGGCGTAATCGTGCGGAATCAAATCGGGGCGTGTGGACAAAACCTGCCCGAACTTGATGAAAATCGGCCCCAGGCTTTCCAACGCAAGGCGAAGTCGGACGGGCGGCGGTTCATTTTTAAATCTGGAAGATTGCGGCATCATTTTCAGCAAACCGTATATCCAGCCGCGCCGGACCAATCCAGCACACAATCCCGCCAATCGGTAGTAATAAAGAGTCCCGACAATGACCGTCAGACGTTTCAACCATTTCATATATAAAATCCCGAATACAGCATTTATCGGACAATCAAAAAATCTTACCGAGCAGATAGCCCAAAAAGGCAATCAGCAGCCCGAAAACCAGCGGTTTGATATTGCGGGGCGGCGGTTCGGGTTGCGAAGGTGTGGGAATATCATCTTCCCGCCCGCCATGAAGTTCAAGATATTCGGGCATTTCCCCATTCGCGCCTTCTCCTTCGCCCTCCCCTTCCTCCGGCGGCACGACTGTTTCCAACTCCATATATCTCCGGGTAATAATATCCAAACCCAAATAGCTGAAATAATCGTGCAACTCTTCCCGTTTCGCCCAAGTGCATTTTTCCTCAACCAGCACTTGCGGTTTGGAATCGAGCGATTCAATCAATCCTTCCGCCTTTTCTTCGCCGAGATTCTCCTTAAGGCACTCCCGGATAAGCCCGCGATCCACTTGGGGCGGGTAGGAAACATATACATCGTACAAATCGTTTCGGTAATCTTTACTCATCTCAATCATAAGGGAACAAATACGCCTGATACCGTTCCGCCCGTTCCTTTCGGGAAACCCGATTCATCTTCAAACAATCGGATTATATGTGAATTCATCCCGATAATATATTTTCCAAAAGTAAAAATGCCGTCTGAACGTTCAGACGGCATCACACGAACCAAGCGGTCATACGGAAAACGACGATCCGCAACCGCAGGTCGTTTCCGCATTCGGATTGCGGATGACGAATTGCGAACCCTGCAAACTTTCCGTATAGTCAATTTCCGCACCGACCAGATATTGATAGCTCATCGGATCGACCAAAAAGACCAAACCGTTTTTCTCAATTTCAAAATCGTCGTCGTTTTTGATTTCGTCAAAAGTAAATCCGTACTGGAAACCCGAGCAGCCGCCGCCGTTGACAAAAACCCGCAATTTCAAATCGGGGTTGTTTTCTTCGGCAATCAAATCGGCAACTTTGGCACAGCAGCTGTCAGTAAAAATAATGGGGCTTTCATCCGACATGGTGTTATTCCTTAATATAGTATTTTCCGCATTCTCTCTCAAACCCCCTTCAAAGGCAAGCAGGGCTTCGCCTTTGAAAAAGGAATTGTTCCAATAGATAAGTTTGACCGCCTGCAATTTCAAGCCCCGGACTCAAACCGCCCTGCCGAACCACTCGACCCGCCCGATAATCTCCACATCATCGGTCAAGTCGTTCAAATTGATTTCAAAAGCAGGATAAGCCTCGTTTGCAGAAATCACATTGATAATCCCGCCGGGGACGATTTGCAGGCGTTTGACCAACAAGTTTTCATTAATCCGCAACACATACAGACCGTCCCTCGGCGTATTCTCGCTATGGTTGACCAAAATCGAATCCCCGTCATTCAAAACCCCCTCCATCGAATCCCCCTTGACGGAAATTACAGACAGGTTTTTCACATCACGGGTAACATAATTCTCAATCCAATGCCGTCTGAACGCCATTGTAAATACCGGTTCCTCATGATCGACAAACTGCCCGTATCCCGCAGCCGCCCGAATATCATATCTCGGCACGAAGACAAACTCGTCCGTATCAACTTCATTGCCCAAGGTATCGTAAGCAAGGGATTTTTTTGGGGCTTCATCCGGAAACGGATTACCCTCCCCCGTCAGCAGCCAATCGATACTACACCCCTTCAACTGCTTGATTTTTTTTAATGTTTCAGACTTCGGCAGGCCGCCTTCATTCCATATCCTGCTGAAGCCCGCAATCGTCATTTCAATATCGGATGCGATTTTTGCCTGCTTCGCTTCGCTTTTCCATAAAAAAACCAGTCTGTCTTTAAAGGTTTCCATAAATATCCTTCCGCTCCCCTTCATTCAATCATCTAAAGTAAACATAAAATATATTTTACCTTAGCTATCCAAAAAACGGAATAACTATGATAAACTAAATTTAAGTTATGATTTTTCTTAATTAATGCATAATTTTTCAGATTTTCCATAGGTTTGATCCTGAATTAACAGAAAAAGGATAGAAAAATGAAGAAAACCGGCAAATATCTTATCTATACTGCGGCATTTACCGCATTCTGCTTTGCCTTCCAAGAAAACCGTTCTGAAGCCAAACAGCCCGACATCACTTTATCCGCATCCCTGTGCGAACAATTCAATATGCTGAACGCCAAAGATATGGATGCAGAACAAGTCTCCCTTTCCAAAGAATGCGACATCATCGAGTCTTCACACGACTGGGAAAAAGAGTACGGCAACTTGAACGAACAGGAAATGCTCGCCGGCATCGTCTATGAATAAACCTGCCTGCCATTTGAAATACTATGCTCGAATGAATTGGAGCCAAATGTATTAAATCAAATATAAAACCAATATATTCATAAAGTTACATACTTATACCCGTACTGTGGCTTGAAACAGCCCGCCGCCCGCCCTATTTACAGCCCATCGGGACAAAATGTTCCAACATATTTCTCAAAATAAGCAAAATCAAATAGGAGTATCCACATGGCAAAAGTAATCGGTATCGACTTAGGTACAACCAACTCTTGTGTATCCATTTCTGAAAACGGTCAAACCAAAGTCATTGAAAACGCAGAAGGCGCACGCACCACGCCGTCCGTTATCGCTTATTTGGACGGCGGTGAAATCCTCGTCGGCGCACCGGCAAAACGCCAAGCGGTAACCAACGCTAAAAACACTATTTATGCCGCCAAACGTTTGATTGGTCATAAATTTGAAGATAAAGAAGTCCAACGCGACATCGAATCTATGCCTTTTGAAATCATCAAAGCCAACAACGGCGATGCGTGGGTGAAAGCACAAGGCAAAGAGCTGTCCCCGCCGCAAGTTTCCGCAGAAGTCCTGCGTAAAATGAAAGAAGCCGCCGAGGCTTACTTGGGCGAGAAAGTAACCGAAGCCGTGATTACCGTCCCGGCCTACTTCAACGACAGCCAACGTCAAGCGACTAAAGACGCAGGCCGCATCGCCGGTTTGGACGTAAAACGCATCATCAACGAGCCGACCGCTGCCGCTTTGGCATTCGGTATGGACAAAGGCGACAACAAAGACCGCAAAGTAGCCGTATATGACTTGGGCGGCGGCACTTTCGATATTTCCATCATCGAAATCGCCAACCTCGACGGCGACAAACAATTTGAAGTTTTGGCAACCAACGGCGACACCTTCTTGGGCGGCGAAGACTTCGACCAACGCTTGATTGACCACATCATCGCCGAGTTCAAAAAAGAACAAGGCATTGATTTGAAACAAGACGTGATGGCTTTGCAACGCCTGAAAGAAGCTGCCGAAAAAGCCAAAATCGAATTGTCCAGCGGTCAGCAAACCGAAATCAACCTGCCATACATCACCATGGACGCAACCGGTCCGAAACACTTGGCGATGAAAATTACCCGCGCCAAATTCGAGAGCCTGGTTGAAGACCTGATTGCCCGCTCTATCGAACCTTGCAAAATCGCATTGAAAGATGCCGGCTTGAGCACCGGCGACATCGACGACGTGATTTTGGTCGGCGGTCAGTCCCGTATGCCGAAAGTACAAGAAGCCGTTAGAGACTTCTTCGGCAAAGAACCGCGCAAAGACGTGAACCCTGACGAAGCCGTTGCCGTAGGCGCGGCGATTCAAGGCGAAGTATTGAGCGGCGGTCGCAGCGATGTATTGCTGCTGGACGTAACGCCCCTGTCTTTGGGTATCGAAACCATGGGCGGCGTGATGACCAAGCTGATTCAGAAGAACACCACCATCCCGACCAAAGCGTCGCAAGTGTTCTCTACCGCCGAAGACAACCAAAGCGCAGTAACCATCCATGTGCTGCAAGGCGAACGCGAACGCGCCTCCGCCAACAAATCTTTGGGTCAGTTCAACTTGGGCGACATCGCACCCGCACCGCGCGGCATGCCGCAAATCGAAGTAACCTTCGACATTGACGCCAATGGGATCCTGCACGTTTCCGCCAAAGACAAAGGCACAGGCAAAGCCGCCAACATCACCATCCAAGGTTCTTCAGGTTTGAGCGAAGAAGAAATCGAACGCATGGTGAAAGATGCCGAAGCCAATGCCGAGGAAGATAAAAAACTGACTGAATTGGTCGCTTCCCGCAACCAAGCCGAAGCCCTGATTCACTCCGTGAAAAAATCTTTGACCGACTACGGCGACAAACTCGACGCAGCCGAGAAAGAAAAAATCGAAGCCGCGCTGAAAGAAGCCGAAGAAGCCGTGAAAGGCGACGACAAAGCCGCCATCGATGCCAAAGCCGAAGCTTTGGGTGCAGCCAGCCAAAAACTGGGCGAAATGGTTTACGCGCAAGCGCAAGCCGAAGCCCAAACCAGCGAGGGCGCACAAGCGGACGCATCATCCCAAAAAGACGATGACGTGGTCGATGCGGACTTTACCGAAGTAAAAGACGACAAAAAATAATTAATGCCGTCTGAAAAAAGCGCGAACCGTTTGGTTCGCGCTTTTTTAGGCTGTGTTTTAATATAGTGCCGACAGGCATACTCGGCTTCAAGGTATTTAATAGGATAGGTTTCTACCCAACCGAAAAAATAATTTTCTTTTCCCTGACAAATAGTTGCAATCAACGGATTATTAAAATACAGCCTTTCTTATCAGCCGCTGCAAAAACGACAGTATGGCAACAGTTCCAAATCAATCTGCCGCAACGCTCCAAAAATCAAGTTTCAACCGATGTATCATGCTCTAGGCGTTTTTATATCATTTTCTTGTTTACTTAAAATATTTTTAATAGGATAATAAATAATTATTATTATCAAAGGCTGGAAAATGAAACCGAATCCGCTCCTATGGGCTTTGATGACCGTTTTTTCCGTTGCGCCATCTTGGGCAGAACAACTAGCAAATACTGAAGAAATACAATCCGTCAAAACCTTCTCCCCTCCCAAACTGATTGCACCGACCGCAGCGCAAGGCTATTTCCCAGAAAACCAATTCGACCGCACCGACCGCAGCGATTATTACTTTATTACTGAAAACATAGACCAAGCCTTCCGTCCGCTGAAGGCAAACAGCGGTTTTTACGGCAAAAGCTTTTACAACTCCATTACCACGCAAGCGCGTGGGGCGAATGTTTACGGCGTAGCCAACCTCAATCACACCAAGGCAAACGGCTACAAAGATGGCGGTGGGCGCGACACCGATTGGAAATACAGCCGCTTCAATCAGGCTTTGGTACTCGGTTTCGTGCCGTCTGAAAATCAAGAATACCGTCTCACTTATCTGCACGACGACATCAACAACGACCGCCAGCCGCAGTTCGTCAACGACGCATTGGACACCGAACGCCACATCTCCAAACTCAACGCACGTTGGGGCAATGCCGATTTAAGCAATACGGTCAGCGCGGAAGCAGCCGTAATCAAACTCAAACGCCGCGCCGACAATTACTCCCTGCGTCAAAACAATACGCAGCAGAAAGTGTTCGTAGAACTTGACCGCAAAGTGTACGACTTCTCGCTCAAACACGATGCAGATTTCGGCAAGTTCCACAACACCGCTGCCGTCAGCTACCGCAACGACAGCCAAAACGGCAAGCGCAACGCCCACACTCCCATGCGCGACTTTCTCAACAGCTACCGTTTCGCCGATGTGCACATCGACCGCTGGCGCATTGCCGATACCCTGTCTTACAAGTTTGACGACCGACACAAACTGGGCTTGGGTTTAAGCTACGAGCTCAACGAAGCGGACGTTCGCAAAAATACAGTGCAGCCCGCCCATCCGATGAACCGCAATCTCGCCTTCGCCTCAGCGCAGCAAATCTGGAAAACCCATTACGGCTACGACTTCAACGGTAAAGTGCGCCGTCATGCTTTGTCGGGCGAACTCAAATACGATTTCACGCCGTCTGAAACGCAAAAATACAGCGTTTCCCTCGCTCACTTAGAACGAATCGGCGACAACACCGAACGCTTCAACTCGCTTGCCGCCATCGTGCAAGACCGTACGAACGGCGCATTAACAAATTCCAAACCGGCCGCCGCCATCGCAGGCAATCCCCTGCTGAAAACTGAAAAACACAACCGCATCAAGCTCACCGCCGACAGCCGCAACGACTACTACAACGGCTACATGAACTCGTTGGCAGGCGCAGGCTGGAACGTGGGCGGCACGCTTGTGGCGGACAAAGTCAAAGACCTGATTATTTTTGACCGCGCACACGGACAAAGCGGCACGGCTTCCAAAGGCGGCGGCATCATCACACGCAACGTGGACGCACGATTGTTTACCGCGCAGGCCTACGCGCGTTACAACTTCAATCCGCATTGGGCGGCAGGCATCAAAGCCGCCTACAACTACGGACACAACGAAACCGACGGCAGACCTCTCTATCAAATCCGTCCGTTTGAAGCCGCCGTCCAAGCCGACTACAAAAACTACTTTACCTACGGCAGCTACAACATCGGCGCGGCGACACGCTTTGTCGCCAAACAAACGCGCGGCGATTTTGACGCGGCAAGCAGTCTGGGCATAGACAAACGCGAAGCCGCCAAAGGCTTTACCGTTGCCGATGTGTACGCAGGCGTAAACATCAAAGACAAATACGGCTTGCGCTTGGGCGTGAACAACGTGTTCAACAAAAAATACGCCGAACACATCAGCGGCGACCACGTCCTCGCCCTGTCGCCCAGCGTGGTGTATGCACCAGGCAGGACATATTGGTTGAGTTTGCATGCGGCTTTTTAAAATCAGGCCGTCTGAAAGAATGCCTGCATTGGCTTATTAAGAATTAGGAGATAAAAAATGGAACTGAAAAGACGCGATTTCTTAAAAATGACCGCCGCTCTGGCAGCCGCAGGCGTTTCGCCTTCTCTGCTTGCTGCCGGTAAAGAGCAATTTACCGTGTACGGCGCACCGGCGATGCCCAGCGTTACCATTGCCGTAGCGGCGTTGCAAGGTAAACTGGCGAAACAGGCGGACGTGTCGCTGAAAATCTGGCGTTCGCCCGACCAACTGCGTGCAGGCGTAGCAAGCGGACAATTTAAAGTCATGATGAGTCCGAGCAATGTCGGCGTAAACCTGCGCAACCAAGGGCAGAAAGTCGGCATGGTCAATATTTTGACCAACGGCATCACGCAGCTGATGTGCAAAGGCAGCGCGATTGCCTCGCCGCAGGATTTGATCGGCAAAAAAATCCTCGTGCCGTTTAAAAACGATATGCCTGACATCGTGCTGCAAGCCTTGTTGAAAAAACTGAAAATCGACGCACACAAAGTCGGCATCACTTACACAGCCACGCCGCCCGAAGCGGTGGGGCTGTTTTTAAGCAAAGACTACCACGCCGCCATCCTGCCTGAACCGATGGCAACCGCCAGCCTACTTAAAGGCAAAACCATGGGCGTAAACGTCGTGCGCGGCTTTGATTTGGTGAAAGCATGGGGACAAGCGTTTGACACCAAACCGCTGATTCCGATGGCAGGCATCATCGCCAACGAAGAATATTTCCACGCGCACAAAGCGCAGTTCGACCTCTTCCATCAGGATTTGAAAAACGCGCTCAACTGGATACTGGCCAACCGCCAAAGCGCAGCGAAAATCGGCAAAAACTACCTCCCCGCCCCCGAACCCGCCCTAGTCATGGGCTTGGACGGCGCGCGGCTGACGGTAACCAAAGGCAGCGAAGTGAAGAACGAGATTTTGAAGTTTTACGAAATCCTGATGCAGTTCAACCCGAAACTTTTGGGCGGCAAGCTGCCGGATAACGGGTTTTTCTTGGCTTAAAGGGAGGAGAGGTCGTCTGAAAATAGTGGAGTAGCCATGAAATCTGACTTGTCATTTTCAGACGGCCTATAAGGACATTATCAGCAGCGTAGGTCGGATTCTTGAATCCGACCTACTTTTTTCAGACGGCCTATCAGATAATAGTTAGAACAGTACACAAAGAGCCGTCATTCCCGCGCAGGCGGGAATCCAGTCTCTGATATTGCAGGAATATTTTAAAATTGCAGCAACGTCAAACCTCTGGATTCCCGCCTGCGCGGGAATGACGATCGGTGGTAACCGTGGATTGGGTTGTTAAACCAATAAAACCGTCGGATTGCCTGAAAAATTGGGTTATGAGCCAATCTACGCTTGCTGATTTATCATGTTTCAGACAATCTATTAGAGGATTATCTGCCATGGATGTTGGGTAGAAATCCCCATAATCTTTGGACTACCTAAAAAGTTGAGTCATAATCTAGCCTATGTTTGCGGGAAAGCCTAATTGTTAATGAAGATTTATCAGACGGAGTTGCTGGGGGAACGGGATAGGAGTTTGGGGTATGTGGATGGGTTGTTTGAATATCTTTTTAATATTTAAGGGAAAATTTTATGTCAATCGAAAATATATTACGAGAAAGACAGATTCAATATTTATGTCATTTCACAAGATTAGAGAATCTTGAGTCAATTTTAACTCATGGATTAATTCCCAGATCTAATTTGTATAATGCAGAATTTAACCCTAATCCCAGTTTATCTATTCATGGTATTTTTAATGATAGGTATCGAATTGATGGGAAGCCAGACGCAACGTCTCTGTCTATTTCATTTCCGAATAGTAGCATGTTTTATGGTTTACGCTGTTCTAATAGTTCTGTTAAGTGGGCTGTAATTGTTTTAAATGCACAGGTTTTGATAGATAAAGATTGTGCCTTTTACCATACTAACGCAGCTAATAGCAATGTAAATTCCATTCCTATCTCTAATTTTCAAGGAGAAGAAGCGTTAGAACAATTATTTAAAACAAATGGTAATAGACAAAATCTTTTGGAAAAAGATCCAACAGACGTTCAGGCAGAAGTTTTAGTATTTGATACGATCGAATCTGATTATATTTTAGGAGCGGTTCTAATGTCAGATGAAGATGTGAATTATTTTAAAGAAAAATTTAGTAAGCTGACTTTTTTCAAACATAGATACTGGGATGTATTTAGTGATAGATATTCTGCAAGAATAAATGGTTTTAAAGGATACTAGATATGGCAACTCGTCCAATTTTTATCTCTAAAACTGATGGAGATTTTTTGGTAAGAACAAAAAATATAGATTTTAAATGGTTTGCAGGCCAATCAGATTCTCAAAAACAAAAATCTATAGATTCTTTGCATTTAGAAGCTAAAAAACTTGAAGGAGTAGAGAGGATTCTTGAAATTTCGAGCAAATCCAAAAGTAAATTAGGTATTTCTTTAAGTGCTTTTAATCTGATGATTAAAAGTACAAAAGGTAAGCAAGTAAGTGTTGAATGTGTTTTCCAAAGCAGTAAAGTTTTTGAGGGAGATATTCAATATTTAGATTTGCTTGAAGTATCATCAAGAGAAGCAAAAAAAGACTCTAGACTAAAATCATCTGGAAGAGTAATAGCTTTTCGTACCTATGGAAAAAAAGATAAAGAATGGGGAACTGAACCTATTACAGCCTATTATGATTGGCTATATGTTAATGCTTTAAATCAACATACAGAATTTCATGAAGAGCTTCTTGAATATTCAGCATTTAGCGATATTGAATTTAATCCTGAAAAATCTCTTAATTGTCAGGCGTATTCGGTAGCGTTATTTTGCGCTTTATATAAGCGAAAGCTTTTGAAAGATGCCCTAAAATCTCAAAAAGATTTTTTGTCTTTATATCAAGATTACAAAATTGATAATTCTTCCACTTCAAAAAAACAGTTAGGAATATTTTTATAAATCATTTATAGCTTGCACCGTTTTTCTGCAATCTTAGGTTGGTTTGGTCGCAGTCGTAACCGACGAAACCCCGAAATCCCAAACCAAGGTCGTCTGAAAAACACTATTTGGGAAATCAAACCGTTTCGTTGGGTTACGGTGTTCCGTCTAACCCAATCAACCATTTTTTCAGACGACCCACCATCCCCAAACCATCCCCATCAACTAACACCCAAACCATGATTAAAACCGACAAAATCCGCAAACCGCAGCCTGCGGTGTTTTACATCATCGACTACCTTTGGAGCGGATTTGCCGGTCTGAGCGTGGCGATGATGGTGGTGGCGTTGTGGGCGTGGGGCAGCGCCATGTTCGGTGAGTTTATGCTGCCTGCGCCGGTGGAGGTGTTTCAAAAGTCTTTGGATTTATTGAAACATTTTCAGGAAAACGAAATCGGGATTTCGCTGTGGCGGTCGGTGGTGGGCATTTCGATTGCGTTGGTAGCGGGCTTGGCGGCGGGGCTGGTGGCGGGCAGTTTTAAGACGGCGATGGCGTTGCTTAAGCCTGTGATTACGATTTTGTTGGCGATGCCGCCGATTATTTGGGTGGTGATGGCTCTGTTTTGGTTCGGTTTCGGCAATCCGAGCGTGTTGTTTACCATCATTGTGTTGGTTGCACCGCTGACGTTTGCGAGTGCGGCAGTCGGGATGGCGAGCGTGAACAAGCAGCATGAGGAATTGTTTGACGCTTATAAATTAGGCCGTCTGAAAAAAATCCGCTATCTGTATATCCCGCATCTGACAGGCTATGTGATTTCCAGCATCGGCGTGGCGGTGGCGATGGGGGTGAAGGTGGTGATTATGGCGGAACTCTTGGGCGCGAGCGAAGGCGTGGGCGCGCGGATTGCGGACGCGAGGGCGATGCTGGAGACTTCGACGGTGATGGCTTATGTGGTGCTGGTTATCGTGTTTGTATCGCTGTTTGAATACCTGATTACCAAGCCTTTGGAAATTTTGTTTATGCCGTGGAGAAGATGATGCTCTGTCTTGAAAACGTGCGTTTTGAAATTCTCCGCGACCCCATCGTGCGCGATTTCAGTTTGAACCTGCAACACGGCGAAGTGAAAGCCTTGTTCGGGCCGAGCGGCTGCGGCAAGACAACGGTTTTGCGGCTGATTGCGGGCTTGGAAACGCCGAAATCGGGCACGATACGCAATACTTTCCGCAAAACGGGTTTTCTGTTTCAGGAAAACCGCCTGCCGGAAAACCTGACCGCGATGCAGAATATCGCGATTTTTATGGACAAACCCGATGAAGGCGAAATCATCGCGCTGGCGGCGAAAGTCGGGCTGACTGCGGGCGATTTGAACAAATATCCGACCGAATTGTCCGGCGGTATGGCGAAACGGGTGGCGTTTTTGCGCCTGCTGCTGTGCGGCTGCGACCTTGCCTTGCTGGACGAGCCGTTTGTCGGTTTGGACCGCGATTTACGCGATATTTTGGTTGCCATGCTGGTGGAAAAAATCGAGCGGCAGACTATGGCGTGTATGCTGGTAACACACGACCGCTTTGAAGCCGCACGCCTGAGCCATGAAATCATGCTGCTCTCCACTAAGGGCATGAACGTGCAAAACGTGATGACCCTGCCCACACCGCTGTCCGAACGCGATTCGGCTTTTGAAGAAACCGTGGTGGCAAGGGCGTTTCAGGGGATTCATTATTATGAATGATAAGGATTTGAGTGTCTGACGAATCGCCCTCTCCCTAACCCTCTCCCACAGGGAGAGGGGAACAGGTTTCTGAAAATCAGAGGGCGCAGGATTGAGAATCAGATGGCGGGTAAACCTGAAAATACTCGGACTTGACAGCCTAATCCCCTCTCCCTGTGGGAGAGGGCCAGGGAGAGGGTAAGCGAGCCGAAGGTTTGCCTCTTTGGTGGAAGGTACGAATCTGTTGTTCGAACGCGATTCGGTTTTTGAAAAAGCCGTGGTGCCAAGGGGGCAGGGGATTCATTATGAGGTGCTTTATGTTTTCGACTGTGATTACTGCTGCTGTTTTATATATTGCTACAGCAGTAGATTTGTTGGTAATACTATTAATATTTTTTGCTAGAGCAAATACTAGAAAAGAATATCGAGATATTTATATCGGACAATATTTAGGTTCTGTAATTTTAATATTAGTTAGTTTATTTCTAGCTTTTGTTTTAAATTATGTTCCGGAAAAATGGGTGTTGGGTTTATTAGGTTTAATACCGATTTACTTAGGTATTAAAGTTGCTATTTACGACGATTGTGAGGGCGAAAAAAGAGCTAAAAAAGAATTGGATGAAAAAGGGTTGTCAAAATTAGTCGGTATTGTTGCTTTGGTTACAGTTGCTAGTTGTGGTGCAGATAATATTGGACTTTTTGTTCCTTACTTTGTGACTTTAGATCTTGTCGACTTATTAGTTACTATTCTTGTATTTTTAATATTGATTTTTGTTTTAGTATATACAGCACAAAGATTGGCTAATATTTCAGGTGTTGGTGAAATCGTAGAGAAGTTTAGTCGTTGGATAATGGCTGTTATTTATATTGGTTTAGGATTATTTATTATTATTGAAAATAATACAATTCAAACAATAATATCAATAATATGAATGATAAGGGCATTTGAGTATCTGACGAACCTTGCGGTTCGTTGCCCTCTCCCTAACCCTCTCCCACGGGGAGAGGGAATCAGGTTGCTGAAAATTAGAGAGCGCAGGATTGGGAATCGGATGGTAGGCAAACCTGAAAATGTTCGGGCTCGACAGTTTAATCCCCTCTCCCCGTGGGAGAGGGCTAGGGAGAGGGCAAGCAAGCCGCAGACTTGCCTGTTTGATAAAAGATACGGATCTGTCCGCCCAATAAATCCATAATGGATTGCTATATATAACAACTGATTATTATATCTCTGCAATACAAATTGGAACTTGGAAATATGAGTATAACTTATGCAATTAGAGATTATCGGTAGTAAAATTTATACGGAACAAGATTTTCATAATCAAATTTCAAAAATATTTTCTATACAAGATTATTATGGGAACAATCTTGATGCTCTGTGGGATTTATTAAGCACAAATGTAGAACGACCGATTACTTTGGTATGGAAAGATGCTATGTTCTCAAAAAATCAATTAGAAAATATATTTATTGAAATAGTAAAGGTTCTAGAAAGAGTTAAGAAACAAGATGAAGATTATGGATTCGAAGAAAAATTTAATTATATTTTAGAGTAAGTAAACCCTAATTACATTACGTACACAGGCTTAAAACTCCCCAGAGCCAATGTAAGCAATCCGAAAGCATCTTCATGCAGAATCAAACCAAGCGATGAATAAATTTTTCACCCACCCCATGCGCCCGTTTTTCGTCGGTGCGACGGTGCTTGCCGTACTCGGCGCGTTGGTGTTTTTCATCAGCCCTGCCGCCGTTGTCCTGCACCGCCAAATTTTCTTGGAACTTATGCTGCCGGCGGCATACGGAGGTTTTTTGACTGCGGCTTTGTTGGACTGGACAGGTTTTTCGGGCAACCTGAAACCTGCCGCTACTTTGATGGCGGTGTTGTTGCTTGTTGCGGCTGTTTTATTGCCGTTTTTACCGCAACTTGCCGCATTCTTTGTAGCGGCTTATTGGCTGGTGTTGCTGCTGTTCTGCGCCTGGCTGATTTGGCTAGACCGAAACACCGACAACTTTGCCCTCTTAATGCTGCTTGCCGCGTTCACCGTTTTTCAGACGGCCTATGCCGTAAGCGGCGATTTGAACCTGTTGCGCGCGCAAGTGCATCTGAACATGGCAGCGGTCATGTTCGTGTCAGTTCGTGTCAGCGTCCTTTTGGGCGCGGAAGCCCTCAAAGAATGCCGTCTGAAAGATCCCGTATTTATCCCCAACGTCGTTTATAAAAACATCGCCATCACCTTCCTGCTGCTGCACGCCGCCGCCGAACTTTGGCTGCCCGCGCAGACCGCCGGTTTTACCGCGCTCGCCGTCGGCTTCATCCTGCTCGCCAAGCTGCGCGAACTGCACCATTACGAACTCCTGCGCAAACACTACGTCCGCACCTATTACCTGCTCCAGCTTTTTGCCGCCGCAGGCTATCTGTGGACAGGTGCGGTGAAACTGCAAAACCTGCCCGCCTCCGCCCCCCTGCACCTGATTACCCTCGGCGGCATGATGGGCGGCGTGATGATGGTGTGGCTGACCGCCGGACTGTGGCACAGCGGCTTTACCAAACTCGATTATCCCAAACTCTGCCGCATCGCCGTTCCCATCCTCTTCGCCGCCGCCGTCTCGCGCGCTGTTTTAATGAACGTGAACCCGATATTCTTCATCACACTCCCTGCAATTCTGACCGCTGCCGTGTTTGTGCTTTATCTCTTTACGTTCGTACCGATCTTTCGGGCGAATGCGTTTACAGACGATCCGGAATAAAAATGCCGTCTGAAACGGTTTTCAGACGGCATCGGATTGCCAATAATCAAGCCTCCTGCGGATCGACATCCACCGACCATCTGATTTTGCCGTCGCGGTTTTGCTGCAACACCTGCACCCACAAACTCACGGCGCGGTGCAAATCCTGTCGGGATGTCGATTCGAGGAAGATTTGCGCGCGTTCGCGTTCGGCTAGGCGCACCATCAGCATCGGGGCGGCACCGAACTGGGAGATGCTTTCAGGCAAAAGCGGGGCCAGGGTTTCTTTGGCGGCGTTGAGAAATTCCATCGCATCGGCAACGCGCGGCGCGTCGGCGCGGACGGCGGTCTGGAAACCGAAAGGCGGCATGGCGAACATTTGCCGCTCGTTCAATTCGTTTTCGGCAAACACGGCGTAGTCCTGCGCTTTGACGGCGGTGAAGACGGGATGTTCGGGCAGTTGGGTCTGTATCAACACCTTGCCGGGTTTGTCGGCGCGCCCCGCCCTGCCGGACACTTGCATCAGCTCGGCGAACAGCCTTTCCGGCGCGCGAAAGTCCGCGCTATACAGGCTGCCGTCGGCGTTCAATACGATAACGAGGTTGAGCCGCGCGAAATCATGGCCTTTGGCAAGCATCTGCGTGCCGACCAGAATATCGATTTCGTTGTCGGCAATGCGGCGGTACAAATCCGCCCAGTCGTTTTTGTGCGCGGTACTGTCCCTATCAACGCGGACGACGGCGGCCTTGGGCAGGAAGGCGCGCAGGGTTTCTTCGACGCGCTGCGTGCCGTGGCCGACGGCGGTCAGGTCTTGGTTGCCGCAGTCGGGGCATTTGAACGGGATGGGTTCGCGGTGGTCGCAGTGGTGGCAGCGCAGTTGGCGGGCGCGTTGGTGCAACACCATTTTGGCGGAACAATTCGGGCAGCCGAAGGTATGGCCGCAGTCACCGCAAAACAGCGCGGGTGCAAAGCCGCGCCGGTTGAGGTACACCAGCGACATGCCGCCTGCTTCAAAATTCTGTTTCAAAAGCTGTAAGGCTTGCGGCGAGAAGCCGTTGTCGAGTTTCAGACGGCCTACGTTGAGGATGTCCACTTGCGGCAGTTGTGCGGCGGTATGGGCGCGTTCGGTCAGTTGCAGCAAGCGGTACGCGCCGCTTTGCGCCTTTTGCCAACTCTCCAAACTGGGCGTGGCGCTACCCAACACGACGGGGCAGCCGCTCTGCTTCGCCCGCCACACCGCCAAATCGCGGGCGTGGTAGCGCAATTCGTTGTCCTGCTTGAACGAGCCGTCGTGTTCCTCATCGACCACAATCAGCCCGACATCATCCATCGGCGTGAACACCGCCAGCCTCGTGCCGATGACCAATTTCGCCTGCCCCAACATCGCGCACAAATAATCCTGCGTGCGCCTGCCTGCCGCCATCCGGCTGTGCAACACGGCAGTCGGCACGTCAGCAAAACGGTCTTCCACCCGTTTTAAAAGCTGCGGCGTGAGGTTGATTTCGGGCAACAGAAACAACACCTGCCGCCCCTGCGCCAACACTTTCGCCATCGCATCGAAATACACCTCGGTCTTGCCGCTGCCGGTGATGCCGTATAGCAGAAACGGCCGGAAGCATCCCAATGCCGTCTGAATTTCATCGGAAGCCTTCTGCTGGTCGGCATTTAATACAAATTCAGAGTGCGAAGCCTGCCCGTGGTACGACCTTAATATAGGATTCGCCGCTTCCATCGTTTCAATCCAACCCTGCTCCGCCCAATCCTCAATCAATTTCGCCGCCTGCGCGTTCACCTGCTTCAACGCCGCCATCGTCATCCCGCCTAACAGCAGCGCGTCCCACAAAGCCGCTTTTTTGTTGAACCGCGGCGGCGGCGGCGTTTGCGCCCTGCCTGCTTCGTTCAACGCATAAAACAACGGCGGCTGCGGCATTTCCACCGCACGCGTTTCCTTCAAACCCTGCGGCAGCGCGGCAAACACTGCCTGCCCCGTCGGATAGTGGTAATAACGCGACGTAAACGAGAGCAAATCACGCCAGCTTTCGGGCAGCGGCGGCTCGTCCGAAAAGGTCGTCTGAACGCCCAAAATCCGCGCCGCATCCATATCCGGAGCAATATCCGTTTCCCACACAATCCCGACCACGGTCTTGTTGCGGAAAGGCACAAGCACCCGCGCGCCCAGCGGCAGCGGCTCGGAATGGGAATAAGTCAAAAGGCCGTCTGAAAGCGGCACGTTTACAGCGATGCGGTGGTAGATCATGGTGTGTAAAAAATGTTTGAGGCCGTCTGAAAAAACGGAAGCTATTTGCACAAATACAAACAGTCTTTATCCAAGGTAAAGCCGTAACCCTGTTTCCACAAATCAAAATAAGGACGGAGAAAATCGCTGTCAGGTTTGGTGCGGTAAAGCGGGTATTGCAGATAGGCGGACAGGTAATAATCACAACTTACGGAATAATAGGCTTCGGACAACACTTGTTCGGGGCTGTTGTCATCTGTATTGCTCGTCTGCCATTCGCTGAATACCTCTCCCAACAAATCCTGAGTATCGTTAAACTCTTCCGCAGGCTCGCCCAAACGTATCTGTTTAATCGCTGCCAAGGCTGCAATCAGCTCTTCGTCTTCAACAAAGCGGGCAAATTCGCGCAACCCTTCCAACAAACGCTCACCCGTCTGTCTCACTTCTGCCTCATCTTGCGCAGGCGGACAGAAATAGCCGGGAATATAGCCGCCGTCGAGGATTTCTTGGTTGTGTTCGGCAGTGCTTTGATACACAGGCATGATGCGCGCCAGCAATTCCTGTCCCTTTTCCAAAGGTTCAAACACCGCAGCCACGCCTTCTCCGTCGGGCATAAAACCTTGAAACAAACCGTAGAAATAATCTTCCCAGCCATTATATTTATCTGCTGCCCGTGGCTCTTCGCCCAGCAGCTTAAACAGATATTCAGCGTATTCTTGTTGGTTCATCATTTTTCTCAAAGTGTCGGTAAAATCTTTCAGTTGCCCGCAGCAAATCTTTCAGACGACCTCAAGCGGCACTAAAGTCCGCTCAGCCATCTGTTTACAGCGATGCGGTGGTAGATTATACAAGCAGGCAAATCATTTTTTTGCGTATTTTAACAGCCGGAAGCTATTTTCAGACGATAAATTGAGCCTCGGCGCAATGCAGGCGCAACAGAGGTTTGATACAATGCCGCTTTTCCAACACGCGCAATCATCTTTATATGAAAACCAAGTTAATCAAAATCTTAACCCCCTTTACCGTCCTCCCGCTGCTGGCCTGCGGGCAAACGCCCGTTTCCAACGCCAACGCCGAACCCGCCGTCAAAGCCGAGTCCGCCGCCCCCGTACAAGGAAAAGTCGGCGAAGCCTTGAAAGCACGCCTCGAAAAAATTTACGAATCCCAAGGTCTGAAAGTCATCAGCGTCAGCGAAACACCGGTCAGAGGCATTTACGAAGTCGTCATCAGCGGAAGGCAGATTATCTACACCGATGCAAACGCCGATTATCTATTTTCCGGCGAACTTCTTGACATCAACAACCGGAAAAACCTCACCGAACAGCGTATGGCAGATTTGAACAAAATCGACTTCGCTTCCCTGCCTTTGGACAAAGCCATCAAAGAAGTACGCGGCAACGGCAAGCTGAAAGTCGCCGTCTTCTCCGACCCGGACTGTCCGTTCTGCAGACGCTTGGAACACGAGTTTGAAAAAATGACCGACGTGACGGTTTACAGCTTTATGATGCCCATTGCCGGCCTGCACCCCGATGCCGCGCGCAAGGCGCAAATCTTATGGTGTCAGCCCGACCGCGCCAAAGCGTGGACGGAATGGATGCGTAAAGGCAAATTCCCGGCCGGCGGCGGCATCTGCGACAACCCCGTCGCGGAAACTACTTCCTTGGGCGAACAGTTCGGCTTCAACGGCACACCGACCCTCGTCTTCCCCAACGGGCGCACCCAAAGCGGTTACAGCCCGATGCCCCAACTGGAGGAAATCATCCGCAAAAACCAATAATCCATCCGCAAAACAAAAGGCTTGGAAAATTCCAAGCCTTTTTTGCGGAAAATGCCGTCTGAAAACCAATCCGCACTGAAAGTTGGCAAGCCAACAAACACATCCTAACCCATTGAATGATTGAAAATAATAAATTGAACAATACGAAACACACCGCCGTCATTCCCACGCAAGTGGGAATCTAGAACGTAGAATCTAAGAAACCGTTTTGTCCGATAAGTTTCTGCTTCAAAATGACCGGTCCGGCAGCTTCAGACGGCATCTTTGTCCAACCTCAATCCTGTGCCAATGCGTCTATCGGATTGAGTTTGGCTGCTTTATTGGCAGGCATAAAGCCGAACGCGATGCCGATTCCGGTCGAACAGGCGACCGCCCCGATAACGGATGCCGCCGAAATGTCCATCGGGAAGTCGGTTACAAAGTGGTTGAACACGAGGCTGACGGCGGCGGACAAACCTACGCCGACCAAGCCTCCGATGATGCAGATTAACACCGCCTCAATCAAAAACTGCTGCAAAATATTGCCGCGCCGCGCGCCGATTGCCATCCGTATGCCGATTTCTTTGGTTCGCTCGGTAACGGACACCAGCATGATGTTCATCACGCCGATGCCGCCGACTACCAATGAAATCAGGGCGATGGAGGAAATCAGCAGCTTCATCGTGCCGGTGGTGCTTTCGACCATCTGCCTGATGCTGTCGCTGTTGTTCATGAAGAAGTCTTCCGTGCCGTGCCGCGCTTTGAGCAACTCGGTCAGCCCTTTTTCGGCAACCCGGGTATTGGCATTGTCTTTGATTTTGACGGTGATGGAGTTGGTGTGGCTCTCGCCTGTGATTTGGTGCATCACCGTCGTATAGGGCGACCAAAGCATCAGCACGTCGGAATTGCCGAAAGCGTTTTCGTCTTTTTTCATCACGCCGATGACGGTCAAGGGGCGTTTCCTGAACAAAATGGTTTTACCCAACGGATCCGAATCCGCAAAGAGTTTGTCTTTGACATTTTGGTCGATGACGACGACTTGCGCGTCTTCTTTCACATCGTTCTCATCAAACAGCCGCCCCGTTTCCAGCTTCAGCCCGCGCACGTCGAAATATTGTTCGCCCACGCCGTACAAAGAAGCGGTCAGGTCGGTATTGCGGTAAGTCAGCGTGCCGCCGCTCGAAGTCATAGGCGTGGCGGAAGCAACGTAGCTTTGTTTGGCGATGATTTTTGCATCGTCTATGGTCAGGGTTCTGATTTTGCCGCTGCGCCTGTCGCCGAAGCCGCGCCCGGGGAAGATGCTGATGGTGTTCGTCCCCATCGAACTGATGTCTTCGAGGATTTTTTTCTGCGAACCGTTGCCCAATGCGACGACGGAAACCACCGAAGCGATACCGATGATGATGCCCAGCATCGTCAGAAGCGAACGCATTTTGTGCGCCAATACTGCTTGCACCGACATTCTGAAGGCTTCGACAAACTGGTCGTAATAAAACGACCACGAGGCTTTTTCCTGAATCCTCCCGACCTTGCTTGTGGGGATTTCGGGATTTTTCGAGGTGTCGGAAATGATTTCGCCGTCCCGGATTTCGATGACGCGGTTGGCGTTGGCGGCAATGCCGGGGTCGTGCGTGACCATAATGACGGTATGCCCAGCTTCGTGCAGCCTGCGGATGATTTCCATCACGTTTTTGCCGCTGGCGGTATCGAGCGCGCCGGTCGGCTCGTCGGCGAAGATGATTTCTCCGCCGTTCATCAGGGCGCGGGCGATGGAGACGCGCTGCTGCTGTCCGCCCGAGAGTTCGCCGGGCTTGTTGCCCTCTTTGCTTGCCAAACCCAAATCCTGCAACAACTTCTCCGCCCGCGCGGAACGCTCTTTGCCGCCCGCGCCCATATACACGGCTGGCAGCGCGACGTTATCCCTTGCGGTCAGCGAGCTTAAGAGGTTGTAGCGTTGGAAGATGAAACCGAAGCGTTCGCGGCGCAATGCCGCCAGCTCGTCAGGCTGCATTTTGGCAGTTTCGATGCCGTCGATTCGGTACGAACCGGAACCGGCGGTATCCAAACAGCCGAGTATGTTCATCAGCGTGGACTTGCCCGAACCGGACTGCCCGATGATGGCGACAAAATCGCCCTTCTCTATCGACAGGCTGATGTCTTTCAAAATATGGACGCGGTTCTCGCCGCTGCCGAAATAGCGGTTGATGTTTTTACATTCGATCAAGCTCATAATGTTCCGTCAATCAGTATGATAAATGCCGTCTGAAACCGTTTCCGTGTTCAGACGGCATATTCGTTTATCAGCGCGGCGGTCCGCCCATGACGCGTTCGCTGCTTTCCTGTTGCTCGGCGGCGGTCATTTCGGAGATAACCACTTTGTCCCCCTCTTTCAAACCGCTTTTCACTTCGGTATTCATACTGTCTTTCATACCGGTCCGGATTTCGCGTTCCACTGCTTTGCCGTCTGCACCCAACACGCGTACGAACGCCTTGCCGCCGCGATTTTTCACGGTCAGTGACGGAATAATCAGCACATTTTTCACACCGTCGATTTCAACCGTATTCTGCGTCGTCATCCCCGTGGCGAGTTTGCCGTCCGGATTGGGCACAAACGAACGGGCATAATAATAGACCGCATTGGAAGCCGTATCCGTACTGCTGTTGTAGCCGCCCGACGACATCGTGGTCAGCCCGGGGTCGACGCTGTCGAGCTTCGCCTTAATCGGCGTATCCGGTTCGGACAAAATCGTAAACGAAATATCCTGCCCCGCCTTCACCTTGGTAATATCGCCCTCGGCAATCTGCATTTTGTTCAACATCATATCCAAATTGGCAAGCTGGATAATCGTCGGTGCGGACTGCGCCGCGTTCACAGTCTGCCCCTCTTCCACGGGAATCGCCACCACCGTGCCGTCCATCGTCGCAGTAATGCGCGTGTAGCCCAATTCCGACTCGGCGGTATTGATGGAAATTTTGCTCTGTCTGATTAGAGCCTTCAGCTCGGCAACATTGGCTTTGGCGGCGGCAAGCGCATCCTGCGCGCTTTCCAAATCTTCTTTAGAGGTCGCATCATCCTTCCACAACGCCGTCTGACGCTTATATTTCTTCTCCGCGCTGCCCAATGCAATCTGTGCCGACACCAGCTTCGCCTGATACGTTTCCAATTTGGATTTTTCCGTATTGAGCGTGTTGGTCTGCGTGGTCGAATTAATTTCCGCAATCAAATCGCCCTTTTTGACCTGTTGCCCGAGTTTGACATAAAGCTTCTTAATCTGCCCCGAAGCCTGCGCGCCGACCGATACCAGATTCGACGGCGAAATCTCCCCTGTTGCAGAAACCGTCCGGCTGATGTCGCCGCGCCTGACCGTTTCCGTAATATAAGAAACCTGCGGTTCGGGCTTCAGATAAGACCATCCGCCCCAAACCGCTGCCGCCGCGACTGCCGCAACAGCCGCCCATTTCATCATTTTTGCCATATTTTCAATTCTCTGTATGCGCCAATCCCATAAATCGGAAGCGGATTCTACCGCAAGTCCCTGCCCCATCCAAGGCGGCAAACTGCCGACGATAAAAATAACCATTTGTTTTAAATGGCTTATACAATCTGCTTTCCCGAAAATTTCAATCCGTTTACATATTCCGCCATTTCCGATACGGCGTTATAATGCCGTCCGCAAACAACCAAATGGAAACACATTGCTATGAAAAACGTTCAAAAAGGCTTTACGCTGACCGAGCTGCTGATTGCCGTCGCCATCCTCAGCATCCTGACGCTCATCGCCTACCCCTCCTATAAAACCTACACCCGCCGCATCCGCCTGTCGGAAGTCAAATCCACCCTGCTGATGAACGCGCAAAACTTGGAACGTTACTACCTCCAAAAAGGGACGTTTGAGAACTACGACGAAACCAAACTGAAACAAAACAAATATTTCGACATTACCTTAAGCAAAGTCAGCCCCGACCACTTCACCCTTCAGGCCGACCCCAATCGGGCGACCAACGAAGGCGAAACCTGCATCGTTACGCTCAACGACGGCGGCACGCTTTCCGCCGCCGGCAGCGGGCAGGACTGCCCGGACTTCGACTGACCCTCCGCCGAAGCCCCCAAACCCGTAAAAATGCCGTCCGGACACAGCTTCAGACGGCATCTTTACAGGTTTGCCCATCCGGTTTTTCAAACTTGAAACCTGCCGCCCCGCATCCGGCAACCTCCACGATGCCGCGCCTCTCCAGTTGTTATAATATAACATATAATCCATATTTTTCAACAACATACTATTTGACCCGCAAGGTGCGGAAGCGTATGCTTATCCTTATATCGGACAACATTCCGTTTACAGGTTTTTTACCTTGAAAAGGAGCGCAATCATGAAAATGCAGGCAGTTGTTGTGAATAAAAATGTAGCGGGCGATGTGGAAGTAGTCGAACGCGAGGTTCGCCCGTTGGAATACGGCGAGGCATTGGTCGAAGTCGAATATTGCGGCGTGTGCCATACCGACCTGCACGTTGCGGCAGGCGACTACGGCGATAAACCGGGCCGCGTGCTGGGACACGAGGGCATCGGTCTGGTTAAAGAAGTTGCCGACGGTGTGAAAAATCTGAAAGTCGGCGACCGCGTCAGCATCGCCTGGCTGTTCCAAAGCTGCGGCTCTTGCGAATACTGCAACACCGGCCGCGAAACCCTGTGCCGTTCCGTATTGAACGCGGGCTACACCGCCGACGGCGGTATGGCGACCCACTGCATCGTCAATGCGGATTATGCGGTCAAAGTCCCCGACGGACTCGACCCCGCCCAAGCGTCCAGCATCACTTGCGCCGGCGTTACCTGCTACAAAGCCGTGAAAGTGTCCGGCGTGCGTCCGGGACAGTGGATTGCCATCTACGGCGCGGGCGGTTTGGGCAACTTGGGTGTCCAATACGCGAAAAAAGTGTTCGGCGCGCACGTTGCCGCCATCGACATCAACGACGACAAGCTGGCGTTTGCCAAAGAAACCGGCGCGGATTTGGTTGTCAACGCCGCCAAAGAAGACGCTGCCAAAGTGATTCAGGAAAAAACCGGCGGCGCACACGCTGCGGTCGTAACCGCCGTATCTGCTGCCGCATTCAACTCTGCCGTGGATTGCGTCCGTGCGGGCGGACGTGTGGTTGCCGTCGGTCTGCCGCCGGAATCGATGGATTTGTCCATCCCGCGTTTGGTTTTGGACGGCATCGAAGTGGTCGGCTCGCTGGTCGGCACGCGCAAAGATTTGGAAGAAGCCTTCCAATTCGGCGCGGAAGGTTTGGTTGTGCCCAAAGTCCAACTGCGTGCTTTGGATGAAGCTCCGGCGATTTTCCAAGAAATGCGCGAAGGCAAAATCACTGGCCGTATGGTAATCGATATGAAAAAAGAATGCGGCTGCGGCCACCACCGCTGATTTGACGTGGCGGTACACATCGAAATGCCGTCTGAACACTGTTCAGACGGCATTTTTTATGGATTTGGATTTGATTTTAATCTGTTCTGTTTGAAATATAGTGAATTAACAAAAATCAGGACAAGGCGGCGAGCCGCAGACAGTACAGATAGTACGGAACCGATTCACTTGGTGCTTCAGCACCTTAGAGAATCGTTCTCTTTGAGCTAAGGCGAGGCAACGCTGTACCGGTTTAAATTTAATTCACTATACCGTCTGAAAACCCGTATCGCAACACGTCATTAAAAACGGCAAGATTCAGCCGTTCTGCAACCCGTTCAAACGGCTTCCGCCATTTCCAACGCCTGCTTGATGTCCACGGCGACGACGCGCGACACGCCTTTTTCCTGCATGGTTACGCCGACCAGCTGCTCTGCCATTTCCATGGTCAGGCGGTTGTGGGAGATGTAGAGGAACTGGGTTTGCGCCGACATTTCTTTGACCAGGTTGCAGAAACGCGAGGTATTGGCATCGTCCAGCGGGGCATCAACTTCGTCCAAAAGGCAGAACGGAGCAGGGTTGAGGCTGAACAGGGCGAACACGAGGCTCATGGCGGTAAGGGCTTTTTCGCCGCCGGAAAGGAGGTGGATGGTGCTGTTTTTCTTGCCGGGCGGACGCGCCATGATGGACACGCCGGCGGTCAGGAGGTCGTCGCCTATCATTTTGAGGGTGGCTTCGCCGCCGCCGAACAGGGTCGGGAAAAAGGTTTGGACTTTGCCGTTGACGGCGTCGAAGGTTTCTTTGAAACGCGCTTTGGTTTTGTCGTCGATTTGGGCGATGGCTTCTTCCAAAAGGGTAATAGCTGCCTGCACGTCTTCGCTCTGGCTGCGGTAGTAGCCGTCACGTTCGCGCGCTTCTTCGAGTTCTTGCAGGGCGGCGAGGTTGACCGCGCCAAGGGCTTCGATTTGTTGCGAGAGGCTGCCGATGCTGCTGTTCGATACTTTCGGCGATTCTTTCGCCAACGCTTCGAGCGCGTCCAAATCGGCGGCGCGTTCGGTCAGGTTTTGATGGTAACGTTTGGCGTTGATCAGGGCTTCCTGCTGCTGCAACAGGGCGGTTTGGGTCGCTGCCTGGAGCTGTGGCAGCTTGGTTTGCAGGGTTTGTACGCGGGCGTATTGCTCCCTGCCCTGCTCCTGAATCTGCGCGAGTTTTTCCTGTGCGGCGATGTATTCTTCGTCCAGCGTGTGCACGGCTTCGGTCAGCTCGTCGAGCTTGATGTGCTGCTCGTCGTTTTGGAACTCGGTTTCATAGGCGAGGGCAAGCTCTTGCTGGCGTTCCTGCCAGTCTAGGGTTTGCTGTTCGAGTCGGGCGATTTGCTGCCGGTAGTTTTGTTTTTGCTGGTTGAGCTTGTGGACGGCGACTTCGGCCAGCCCGTATTGGCGGTTGGCTTCCAACAGGGCAAGCTGCGCCTGTTTCAGACGGCCTTGCTGCTCTTGGCGGCTGTGCGCGGTGGTTTGCTGTTGGTGTTCGAGTTCGGCGGCAGCTTCCTGCAAAGTAATGATGTCGTCTGAAAGCCCGTCGGACGTGTGTTGCAACACGGTCTGTTCTTCCGCCAACTGCGCCAGCTCGCGCTCGATGTGTTCGCGGCGGATTTGCCCTTGGTTGGTGCGCGCCAAGAGTTCGGCAGCGCGTTGTTGCGCCTGACTGTATTGGCGCGTGTGCTGCTGTTGCTGCTGCATCAGGTTTTTGTGCTGCACTTCGGACGAGCGTACGGCAGCCTCCGCCTGTTTGAACGCGGCTTCAGCGGCGGAGAGTTCGGGGGCGAGGTTTTCCAGTTCGGACGCGATGCCGTCAAGGCGTGCTTTTTGGGCAATCAGGCTTTCCTGCGCGGGTTTGGCATAGAGCAGGACGCTGACTTTATCGACCTGATGGCCTTCGGGCGTGAGCCAAATTTGGTGTGCGCCCAAATCGCTTTGATGCGCGAGGGCGTAACTCAAATCGGGTGCGCACAATACGCCGTCGAGCCAGTGGTGCAATGCCGTCTGAAACGGCGGCTGCGCTTGGATTTGGTTCAGCAATGCCTGTACGGGCAGGGATTTTTTGATGCTGCCGGAGAGGTCGTCTGAAAGCCAGGCTGCCTGCCCCTGCGGCAACGGCACGGGGGGAACGAAGCCGTGCGGCACGGCGCGGGCGTGCAGGCGTTCGGCAAGGATGACGGACAAGGCGTGCTGCCACTCGGCGGGCGCGGTGATGTGTTGCCACAGCTGCGGCGCGGCGGCGTGGTCGGTTGCCTGCCAGAAGTCGGCGGCTTCCTGCTGTTGCGACAGGATTTGCGACAACGCCTGCTGCTGCGCCTGCAAGGTGATGTGTCGCTGCTTCAGGTTTTGGAAGCGGTTTGAGGCCGTCTGAAACGCCTCGCGGGCGGCGTGTAAGGCTTCTTCGGCGGCAATGATTTGTTCTTCGTAATGCTCTTGCTGGCTTTGCAACAAGGCGGCGGCTTCCTGCGCAGCGGCGGTTTCGGCTTCGTCGGGCAGGTTCAGGGCTTGGTTTTCCTGTTTCAGACGACCTTTGCGCTCTTCGTGCTTGGCAACGGTTTGTCCGGTATGGGCAAGCTGCTGCTGCTTCAACGCCAGTTCGCGGCGGATGCGGTTTGCCTCGTCCTGCTGGGTTTGGAAGGCGGTGTTGAGCGTGGCTTGGGCTTCTTCCAATTCGGGCAGACGTTCTTCGTGTTCGGCAACCTGCATCGCCCATTCCGCCAGCTCGGTTTGCTTTTCTTCGGCCTGCAACTCGTTTTCTTCAAGCTGCACGCGGATTTGCTGCTGCTCCTGATGGATGCGTTGCAACTGCGCCTGAGCCGCCTGCTTGTCGCGTTCGATGCGTTGGTGCAGGTTTTGTTGATGGCGGATTTGTTCTTCCAAACGGGCAATCTGTTCGCGCAACACGCCGCGTTTATTGCTCAATTCGTGTACCGCCTGCTGCTGCGACTGCTCGGCGGTCTGCAAGGTGTGTACTTCGTCGTTTAACGCCTGAACCTGCGCGGCGGTTTCGTCCTGCTGCGCCTGCAAAGACTGATGCTGCGCGGTCGCCTTATCGGCGGCGGCAAGCGATTGCTGCCATTGGGCGTAATCGAGCAAATCCTGTTGCTGGTTCAACTGCGCGGTCAGGGATTTGTAGCGTTCGGCGGTTTCCGCCTGTTTCTCCAGCTTTTCCACCTGACGCGCCAACTCGTTCTGCAAATCGCCCAAACGCTGCAAATGCTCGCGTGTGTCTTTCAGACGGCCTTCCGTCTCCTTGCGGCGTTCCTTATATTTGGACACGCCTGCCGCCTCTTCGATATAGGCGCGCAACTCTTCCGGCCGCGCTTCGATGATGCGCGAAATCATCCCCTGTTCGATGACGGCATAACCGCGCGCACCCACGCCCGTACCCAGAAACAAATCGGTAATGTCGCGGCGGCGCACGGTCTGATTGTTGATGAAATAAGTCGATTCGCCCTGACGCGTCAGCTGCCGCTTGATGCTCACCTCGGCATACTGCCCCCACGCACCCTGTAAACTGTGGTCGCTGTTGTCAAACACCAGCTCCACCGAAGCCCTCGGCGCGGGACGGCGCGTCGCCGCACCGTTAAAAATCACGTCCTGCATACTTTCGCCGCGAAGCTGCTTCGCCGAAGCCTCGCCCAACACCCAACGCACCGCGTCAATCACATTCGACTTGCCGCAGCCGTTCGGCCCGATAACCGCAACAAGCTGCCCCGGAACATGAATCGTGGTCGGGTCGGTAAAAGATTTGAAGCCGGAGAGTTTGATGTGGGTAAGGCGCATAATGGTCGGAAAAAATAAAAAAGAAGCGTATTTTAACGGAAATCCCGCCACACCACCCCATATCTTTCCGGCAAAACCTTACCGCATCCGCCCCGCGCGATGCCGTCTGAAGCCTTCAGACGGCATTTTTAACGCGCCCGAACCCCGGTTCCGCCAACGCCCGATGCTTGGCGCGGCATTTGCCGTATTGCCCCGCCGCCGGGCGCGTTATAATCCGCCACGACATCCGCCCGATTTGGAAACCTGCCTATGAAACCCGCCTATTTCATCTCCGACCTGCATTTGAGCGAAAAGCATCCCGAACTGACCGCGCTGCTGCTGCGTTTTTTACGTTCTGCCGCCGCCGGGCAGGCGCGGGCGGTTTATATTTTGGGCGATTTGTTTGATTTTTGGGTGGGCGATGACGAAGTTTCCGAGTTGAATACTTCGGTTGCGCGGGAAATCAGGAAATTGTCCAACAAAGGCGTTGCCGTGTTCTTTGTCAGGGGTAACCGCGACTTCCTGATCGGTCAGGATTTTTGCCGGCGTGCGGGCATGACGCTGCTGCCGGATTACTCGATTTTGGACTTGTTCGGCTGCAAAACCCTCATCTGCCACGGAGACACATTATGCACCGACGACAGGGCATACCAACGTTTCCGCAAAATCGTGCATCGGAAGCGGCTGCAAAAACTGTTCCTGATGCTGCCTCTGAAGTGGCGCACGCGCCTTGCCGCCAAAATCAGGCGTGTCAGCAAAATGGAAAAACAGGTCAAGCCCGCCGATATTATGGATGTCAATGCCGCCTTTACCGCGCGGCAGGTTCGCGCCTTCGGTGCGGAAAGGCTGATACACGGGCACACCCACCGCGAGCATATCCATCACGAAAACGGCTTTACCCGCATCGTTTTGGGCGACTGGCATAACGACTATGCTTCAATCCTCCGCGTGGACGGGGACGGCGCGGTATTCGTGCTGCTGGAAAAATGCTGAAAATGCCGTCTGAAGCCTTTCGGGCGGCTTTTTTTACACGCCCCTTTCCCACACTCCCTCCGCCGCATCATCGCCATCCTTAACCCGCATTAATAGCCATTATCGATAAAATGCTTGACCGATTACATAAGATTACGTAAAGTGTGCAAACGTATAATAATTGGTCTTACCAATTTATCTTTTAACCAAAATATCGGGTGTGCGGGATTTGAACGTCTTTCCAAACCTCAACGCGCCTTATGATGCAAATGCCTAAAAAGGATTCGTTATGGCACTTTTCCTCAGCATATTCCCCATCGTCCTGCTGATTTGGCTGATGGTGAAAAAAAACAGTATGCCTTCCTACGTCGCGCTGCCGATTACCGCAGTGCTGATTTACGCCATCAAACTTTTCTACTTCGGCGATGCGGGAATGCTGCTCAACGCCACCGCCGCTTCCGGCCTCGTCAAAACACTCACGCCGATTACCGTGATTTTCGGCGCGATTATGTTCAACCGTATGATGGAAACCACGGGCTGCATCGATGTCATCCGCAAATGGCTGGCGACCATCAGCCCGAATCCCGTAGCGCAACTGATGATTATCGGCTGGTCGTTTGCCTTTATGATTGAAGGCGCATCCGGCTTCGGCACGCCTGCTGCGATTGCCGCGCCGATTCTGATGAGCTTGGGCTTCAATCCGTTGAAAGTGGCGATTTTCACTTTGGTGATGAACTCCGTCCCCGTCTCTTTCGGCGCGGTCGGTACGCCGACCTGGTTCGGTTTCGCACCGCTGAACCTGAGTGCCGAAGACATCCTCGCCATCGGCAGGCAGACCGGCGTGATGCACTTCTTCGCAGGTTTCATCATCCCCGTCATCGGCTTGAGTTTTATCGTACCTTGGTCTGAAATCCGCAAAAACTTGGGCTTCGTCGCCATTGCCGTTTTCTCCTGTACCCTTCCCTATGTCGCATTGGCAATGGTCAACGAAGAATTTCCTTCTTTGGTTGCCGGCGCAATCGGTCTGATGTTTTCCGTATTTGCAGCTAATAAAGGCTGGGGCTTGAGCAAAGACCACGCCAAAGACCCGAATGCCGAAAAAGTGCCGTTCGCCCAAGTCGCCAAAGCACTCACCCCTTTGGGTATGCTGATCGGTATGCTGGTGGTTACCCGCATCAAACAACTTGGCATCAAAGGCATTTTGACCAGCAAAGAAGAATGGTTCAGCTTCCAACTGCCGTTTGATTTGTCCAAAATTACCGTCAGCGACTCCCTGACAATTACCTTCGGCAATATTTTCGGACAAGATGTCAGCGCGTCCTACCAAACGCTGTACGTTCCCGCTTGGATTCCGTTTGTCTTTACCGTTTGGATCTGCATCCTGCTGTATAAGACCAAATTCAAAGATGCTTGGACGATTTATGCCGTAACCTTCAATCAAACCAAAAAACCGCTGCTTGCCCTGATGGGCGCGCTGATTATGGTTCAGCTGATGCTGGTCGGCGGCGACAATTCGATGGTGAAAATCATCGGTAAGGAATTTGCCGCAATGGCGGGCGAACACTGGGTTTACTTCTCGCCGTATTTGGGCGCGATCGGCGCGTTCTTCTCCGGCTCCAACACCGTGTCCAACCTGACCTTCGGCCCGATTCAGCAGCAAATCGCCTTGGATACCGGCCTGTCCGTTACCCTGATTCTGGCGTTGCAATCCGTCGGCGGCGCGATGGGCAATATGGTGTGCCTCAACAACATCATCGCCGTATGTACCGTATTGGACGTGAAAAATTCCGAAGGTGCGATTATCAAGAAAACCGTTATCCCGATGGCGATTTACGGCGTGATTGCCGTCGTCGTGGCAATGATTTTCTTCCTCTAGGCGAAACGCCGCCATCCATAGCGGCAGCACCATACGGGGAACGGAAACCGCCGTTCCCCCGTCAGGGCGGCGCGTCGGGCAGAATACCCGTGCCGGAACAAGCCCGCCCAGCCAAACAAATGCCGTCTGAAACCGGAAAAGGCTTCAGACGGCATTTTTCCGCCGTTTGCATTCAGGCGTAATGATGATGCGGCATCTTTCCGTCAAGGCGGTAGCGCGTGCCGCAATACGGACAGGCAACGCTGCCCGACTCTCCTTCGCCCAAAGGCAAAAACACCCTCGGATGTCCGTTCCACTGCTCGTTGTCCGGTCCCGAGCAATACAGCGGCAGATTTTCCGGCAACACGGAAATTTCCTGCGGATTCAGATTGTCCATTCGATTTTCCTTCACGTGGTTGGTGTACGCCTATTTTACGCCATCGGCAGGCTAAAGGATATTTTCGGCGCAAAGCCGCAATCCGCTATAATCCCCACTTTTCAGACGGCATACTATGACTGCGCTTACCCTTCCGGAAGACATCCGCCAACAAGAGCCATCCGTTCTGCTCTATACCCTCGTTTCCGCCTACCTCGAACACACCGCCCAAACCGGCGACGAATCCCTCTCCTGCCTGTCCGACGACCAGCACACGCTGACCGCATTCTGCTACCTCGACAGCCAAGTCGAAGAAGGCGGCTTCGTACAGCTTATCGCCTCCGGCTACGGCGAATACATTTTCCGCAACCCGCTTGCCGACAGCCTGCGCCGCTGGAAAATCAAAGCCGTGCCGAAAGTCTTGGACAAAGCCAAAGCCCTCTACGAACAACACGGCGAAAACATCGAAACGCTTGCCGACGAAGGGCGGGACATCCCTTCCCTGCGCAAACAGTTCCCCGACTTTGAAGAATGGGACGGCGCATACTACGAAGCCGCCGAACAAGACCTGCCCCTGCTTGCAGAACACATACGGTCAAACTGGGAAACCTTCGCCCATATCGGGCAGGCGTGATTGCGTCTGTTTCCAGCCCGTATAAAACAGCGTAAAATCGGCAAACCCGAATGACCTTCCGTCCACATCAAGGAGCAAGCTATGTTCTTCAAGCACATCGAAGCCGCCCCCGCCGATCCGATTCTCGGTTTGGGCGAAGCATTCAAAGCCGAAACCCGCCCCGAAAAAGTCAACCTCGGCATCGGCGTGTACAAAGACGCATCCGGCGCGACACCCATTGTCAAAGCCGTCAAAGAGGCTGAAAAACGCCTGTTGGAAAGCGAAACCACCAAAAACTACCTGACCATCGACGGCGTTGCCGACTACAACGAGCAAACCCAAATCCTGCTGTTCGGCAAAGACCACGAAATCATCGCCAGCCGCCGCGCCAAAACAGCGCAAAGCCTTGGCGGTACAGGCGCATTGCGTATTGCGACCGAATTTGCCAAACGCCAGTTGAACGCGCAAACCATCTGGATTTCCAATCCGACTTGGCCAAACCACAACGCCATCGCCAAAGCGGTCGGTATCCAAGACAAACCTTATCGCTACTATGATGCCGCCAAACACGGTTTGGATTGGGACGGTATGATTGAAGACTTGAGCCAAGCGCAAAAAGGCGACATCGTCCTGCTGCACGGCTGCTGCCACAACCCTACCGGCATCGACCCTACGCCCGAACAATGGGAAACTCTGGCAAAACTTTCTGCCGAAAAAGGCTGGCTGCCGCTGTTTGACTTTGCCTACCAAGGCTTCGGCAACGGTCTGGAAGAAGATGCCTACGGCTTGCGCGTGTTCTTGAAACACAATACAGAATTGCTGATTGCCAGCTCTTATTCCAAAAACTTCGGTATGTACAACGAGCGCGTCGGCGCGTTCACTTTGGTGGCCGAAGACGAAGCAACCGCCGCCCGCGCCCACAGCCAAGTCAAAACCATCATCCGTACCTTGTATTCCAATCCGGCTTCACACGGTGCGAACACCATTGCGCTGGTGTTGAAAAATGATGATTTGAAAGCCCAATGGATTGCCGAACTCGATGAAATGCGTGGCCGCATCAAAACCATGCGCCAAAAATTTGTCGAGTTGCTCAAGGCCAAAGGTGCTAACCAAGACTTTGATTTCATTATCGAACAAAACGGCATGTTCTCTTTCAGCGGCTTGACTCCCGAACAAGTTGACCGTTTGAAAAACGAGTTTGCCATTTATGCCGTCCGCTCCGGCCGCATCAACGTCGCCGGCATTACCGACGACAACATCGATTATCTGTGCGAAAGCATTGTAAAAGTACTGTAAAAGTACTGTAAAAAGCGCAGCTATATGAAATGCCGTCTGAACCTCAACCAGTTCAGACGGCATCTGTTTTTTGTTAAAAAACAATAAACTATAACAATTTCAAACAAGCTGAAAACATCTATAAAACCAACCCAATATGATGAACTCAAATAAAAAATACGAATATCATCATTCTCAAATTCAAAATTTGAACGCCACAGTATAGTGGATTAACTTTAAACCAGTACGGCGTTGCGTTGCCTCGCCTTGCCGTACTATCTGTACTGCCTGCGGCTTCGTCGCCTTGTCCTGATTTTTGTTAATCCACTATATTATCCGAAGCCACAAAAACCTTTCCGCCGTCATTCCCGCGCAGGCGGGAATCCGGGAACCCAATGCTGCAAGAATTGATTAGAAACAACTGAAACCGAGCAAACTGGATTCCCGCCTGCGCGGGAATGACGAAATAAGGCGAGCAAAAATGATGGAACAAATTAATTAAAAACAATAACTTATATTATTTTCTTAAATTTTCGATAAAATCAATTTTCCGTATTCAATACCGCCTCAATCAATTCCTGCGCACCGTCGTCCGCCAATTTCTTAGCGACTGCGCGTCCGAGCGCGTCGGCGTATTCGGCAGGTGCTTGCGCGTCCGCCTGCAACACAACCGAACCGTCAGGATGACCGACCAAGCCGCGCAAGGTCAGCAAGCCGTTTTCTTCCGTGCAATATGCGGCCAGCGGCACTTGGCAGCTTCCGCCCAAAGCGCGTGCGAGGGCGCGTTCGGCGGTAACGCAGGCATTGGTAACGCCGTGGTTCAAGGGTTTCAAAACCTCATACAAATCTTCGCGGTGCGCGGCAATTTCAATACCCAATGCGCCTTGTCCGGCGGCAGGCAGGCTGTCGGATTCCGACAAAATCATGCGGATGCGTCCGTCCAATTCCAGACGCTGCAAACCGGCGGCGGCAAGGATAATTGCGTCGTATTCGCCATTGTCCAACTTGGACAAACGGGTTTGCACATTGCCGCGCAAAGGTTTGATAAGCAAATGCGGATAGCGCGCGCGCAACTGGGCTTCGCGGCGCAGGCTGGATGTGCCGACAACCGCGCCTTCGGGCATTTCTTCCAAACGCGCGTATTGGTTGGACACAAACGCGTCAAACGGATTGGCGCGTTCGCCGATGGCGGCAAGCGCGAAACCTTCGGGCAAATCCATCGGCACGTCCTTAATCGAATGCACCGCCAAATCGGCGCGACCGTCATATAAAGCCTGTTCCAACTCTTTGACAAACAAGCCTTTACCACCGACTTTTGACAAAGTTCTGTCCAAAATCCGGTCGCCGCGCGTGGTCATGCCCAAGATTTCGACTTCGCAATCGGGATACAGCGCCTTCAGACGGCCTTGGATATGTTTCGCCTGCCACATAGCAAGCAGGCTTTCGCGGCTGGCGATGACGAGTTTTTTCGGGTTCATGTTCAATGCGTTCAAAGAATGGAAACGGCGTGAAGTCTATCATATTTTGAACGTTTCTTCAGACGGCACCGTCAGGTCTATGTTATATTTACGCCCACAAAACACGAAACCCGCCACAATGAAACGCGCCAAAAAATACCCTTTCTTAACGTTGCAGCGGCAACGTTTCCATTTGAACTTTGAAAACGCCTCTTCCGCCGCCGGCATCCCCGCCGAACGTGATTTCTACCGCTGGGCTTGGTCTGCCCTGAAAAGCGGATACCGCCGCGCCGACATCGGTTTGATCCTTTTGGACGAAGAAGCAGCACGCGCCTACAACCGCGACTACCGGGGCAAAGATTACGCCACCAATGTATTGAGTTTCGCGCTCAACGAAGGCGAAACCCTGCCCGGTCAAGTTTCGGAAAAACTGTACGGCGATTTGATTATCTGCCCGCAAGTCGTATTGAAAGAAGCCGCCGAACAAGGCAAAACATCCGAGCAGCATTTTGCCCACCTGACCATACACGGTACGCTGCACCTGATGGGCTACGACCACATCGAAGACGATGAAGCCGAAATAATGGAAGCCGAAGAAATCCGCCTGATGCGGGCGGCAGGCTTCCCCAACCCCTACCGAGAGGACGGACATTAAAATGGACGGCGCACAACCGAAAACAAATTTTTTTGAACGCCTGATTGCCCGACTCGCCCGCGAACCCGATTCCGCCGAAGACGTATTAAACCTGCTTCGGCAGGCGCACGAACAGGAAGTATTTGATGCGGATACGCTTTTAAGGTTGGAAAAAGTCCTCGATTTTTCCGATTTGGAAGTGCGCGACGCGATGATTACGCGCAGCCGTATGAACGTTTTGAAAGAAAACGACAGCATCGAACGCATCACCGCCTACGTTATCGACACCGCCCATTCGCGCTTCCCCGTCATCGGCGAAGACAAAGACGAAGTTTTGGGCATTTTGCACGCCAAAGACCTGCTCAAATATATGTTCAACCCCGAGCAGTTCCACCTCAAATCCATTCTCCGTCCCGCCGTCTTCGTCCCCGAAGGCAAATCACTGAACGCGCTTTTAAAAGAGTTCCGCGAACAGCGCAACCATATGGCAATCGTTATCGACGAATACGGTGGCACATCGGGTTTGGTAACTTTTGAAGACATCATCGAGCAAATCGTCGGCGACATCGAAGACGAGTTTGACGAAGACGAAAGCGCGGACAACATCCACGCCGTTTCCGCCGAACGCTGGCGTATCAACGCCGTTACCGAAATCGAAGACATCAACGCCTTTTTCGGCACGGATTACAGCAGCGAAGAAGCCGATACCATCGGCGGACTGGTCATTCAGGAATTGGGACACCTGCCCGTGCGCGGCGAAAAAGTCCTTATCGGCGGTTTGCAGTTCACTGTCGCCCGCGCCGACAACCGCCGCCTGCATACTCTGATGGCAACACGCGTAAAATAAAGTTTGCCCTATAAAACAAATGCCGTCTGAACCCGATACGGTTTCAGACGGCATTTCCCTAACCGGCTACTTCCTGCTCAAAGTCAGCCCCGTCCAACCGAACAGAAGTGTCAAAGCCAGACTCAAATAGCAGAAAAAGGCATAGGGCAGATATTCCCACACCGGCACGCCCAGCGCGTGGCTGATGAACACGCCGCACACGCTCCACGGAACAAGCGGATTGATGACCGTACCCGCGTCTTCCAGCGTGCGAGAGAGGTTGCGCGAATGCAGGCCGAGTTTGTCGTAAACGGGTTTGAACGTTTCTCCCGAAAGCAGGATGCTCAAATATTGCTCTCCAATCAGGAAGTTCACTCCAACCGAAGTCATGGCGACGCTGAATGTGGCGCGCCCGGCATTCGTCAAAAAGCTGCGGACGGCATCCAGCAGGGAAGGAATTACACCGAGCGCAAACAACAGTCCGCCCAAACTCATACCAAGGATAACGATGGTCTGCGTGAAAAACATACTTTCCAAACCGCCGCGCGAAATGAGTTTGGCGATGTCTTTAAACGCTTCGCCTTCGAGTTTGTAGCCGCCGTAAAACCACGCGCCGAGCTGACGCAGATCGGGCGTGCTGTGCAGATACGTTACAGCAACGGCAACCATGACGGTAAAGAGCATGGCAACGACGGCGTTGACGCGCATCAGCGCAAGAACGACCAACAGCGCAAACGGAATCAGCGAATAGCCGTGCACCAATCCCGTGGCTTCAAGCTGGCTGCGGAAGGATTCGACGCTGCCCATATCGTATGCCGCGACATTCGGCAAAAGCCACAGCATCAGTGCCGCGCTGATAAGCCATGCGGGGATGGTGGTGTACATCATATTTTTGATGTGTTCAAACAGGTCGATACCGACGATAGAGGCGGAAATGCCCGTGGTGTCGGAAAGCGGGGACATTTTGTCGCCAAAAAATGCGCCCGAAACAATCGCGCCCGCCGTCATCGCCATATCGGCATGAAACGCCGCCGCCATCCCCATAAAGGCAACGCCGACCGTAGCGCAGGTGGTCAGGCTGCTGCCGATGGACACGCCGATGACGGAACACAGCGCGAAGGCGGAAAAATAAAAATAAGTCGGGGAAATCAGTCCGAAACCGTAATACATCAGCGTCGGAATCGCGCCGCTCATCATCAGCGCGCTGACCATCAGCCCGATGAAGAAAAACAGGTAAATCGCGCCCATACCCTGATTCAACGCGCCTATCATGCCCTGCTGCATATCGTTGTATTTCAAACCGCGCGCCAAGCCGTACAAAATCAGCACGACGATGGCGGCAATAATGGACATATGCGGCAGCCACTCCAATGAAATGATGGTATAGCCCATCGCGGCAATCAGAGCGACGACGACGGCAAGTGCCTCACCGCGCGGCATATCGAGTAAGGATTTGAAAGCAAACATGATTCTTTGCCCGATTTGATATAAAGTTAACGGATTCTAACACACCATACCGAATCCGCCCGACGTTTTCAGACGGCATTTTAGCGTTTTACAAAAGCCGGACAGAAACAAAACGGCAATTTTCTCAATTTAAATTAATTTTTTTGAAATATAATTTTTTATTTTTTTATTTGTTGGCATATAAGACTTTTATGGATTGAAGTATTAAAACCTCGGCACACACGCCGCAAACACCGGTACGCAAAAATGCCGTCTGAAAGATGTTCAGACGGCATTTCTCAAGAAAAAGATTATTTGTCCGCCCGATACCCGTACACCGCAAAAAACACGATGTAGAGATAACAGATGACGGAAACGACAAACGAAGACATCAGGGTGTAAGTATCCGCCGCCCAACCTTGAATCACCGGCACGACCGCACCGCCGACAATCGCGGTACACAGCACACCGGAAGCCGCGTTGGTGAATTTGCCCAATCCTTTGGTTGCCAAAGAGAAAATCGTCGGGAACATAATCGAGTTGAAAAAACCGATGGCAAGCAGCGACCACATCGCCACATCCGCATTGCCGCTGCCCGTCGCCATCGCGACGGCAAGCAGCACGACCGCAGCCGATGCGTTAAACGCCAGATAGCGGTTGGGCGCAAATTTCGCCATTACTGCCGAACCGAGGAAACGTCCGACCATCGCGCCGCCCCAATAGAACGACAGGTAATGCGCGGCAGAAGCATGATCCAGCCCTTTCAGATAACCCAATACGTTGACCATCAGCGAACCGATGGAGACTTCCGCACCGACATAGCAGAAAATGCCTGCCGCGCCGAACACGAGATGTTTGTACTGCCACACGCCGGTTTTGCCGTCGTGGTTGTGTTCGCTTTCTTCGGCGGCAATTTTTTGCGCGTCGGGCAGACGGATCAGTTTGACAAATACGGCAAGGATAATCAGCAGCCCCGCCAGCCCCAAATAGGGAATCTGTACGGAAGAAATCTGTTCCGCCTTGCTGACGGTTCGGGTTGCGTCCGCCAAAATCAGGAATGCGCCGATTTGCGGCGCAATGGTCGTACCCAAAGAATTGAACGCCTGAACCAGCGTCAGCGTTGCCGATTCCTTGCCGGGTTTCGCCAGCAGGGTTACATAAGGATTACCGGCAACCTGAAGCAGCGTTACGCCGGAAGCCAAAATAAACAACGCGCCCAAAAATACCGCGTAAGAATGGCTGCCCGCAGCAGGATAAAACAACAGGCATCCGACCGCCGTCAGCAGAAAGCCGCCGATAACACCGTTTTTATAGCCGACTTTGCCGACAAAAGCCCCCATCGGGATGGACATCACCGCATAGGCGGTAAAGAAACAGAATTGAATCAGCATCGCCTGAACATAAGTCAGGTCGAAAATTTCTTTCAAATGAGGGATAAGGATGTCGTTCATGCAGGTAATAAAACCCATCATGAAGAACAGCGTAGTCAAGACGACCAACGGGGATGTATGGTTGTTTTGTGATTGCGCAGACATGATTTGCCTTTCATTTTATTGGAATACATTGCACGGTTCGGACGGCAAAAATTGACATTCTTCAAGGGCGGCGTGAATCATACTGACATTTCACAAATTTGCAAGCCGTCGGCATATCCTCGCCGGACAACATCCGTTATTATCCCGACAAGCACGCCGACGCTGTATTTTTTTCAATCCTCATTTTGATTTATCACAAACCGTACATGACCGTTTTTTCCGCCTACGCCGCCCTCGCCTTTTCCGCCTTCACTTCCGCCACCCTCCTGCCCGGCACATCGGAAGCCGCCTTTGCCCTATTCGTCCACCGCTTTTCCGAACATGCATACGGCGCATGGCTGTGCGCCGGCCTTGCCAACGGATTGGGCAGTATGGTTTCCTATTGGATGGGGCGTTTGCTGCCTTCCCGAAAAATGCCATCTGAAAAAACACTGAATCTGATGCGGCGTTTCGGTATTTGGCTGCTGCCGTTTGCGTGGCTGCCCGTCGTCGGCGACGCACTACCGCTTGCCGCTGGCTGGCTGCGGTTGAATCCGTGGACAAGCGGGCTGATGCTGGTTATCGGCAAAACGGCGCGTTACGCCTTCATTCTGTGGGGAATGCAATATTACGCCGCCTGAACCGTGCGTTATAATGCCGAACACACAAACCCACCGTATAAAAAAATGAACAGACACATCCGCCAAGAAATTTTCGAACGTTTCCGCGCCGCCAATCCCCATCCGACCACCGAGCTGAATTTCAACTCCCCTTTCGAGCTTTTAATTGCCGTTCTGCTTTCGGCGCAGGCGACCGATGTCGGCGTAAACAAGGCGACGGCGAAGCTGTTTCCGATTGCCGATACGCCTCAGGCGATGTTGGATTTGGGCTTGGACGGCGTGATGGAATACACAAAAACCATCGGGCTGTATAAAACCAAGTCCAAACATATTATGCAAACCTGCCGCATCCTGCTGGAAAAATACAACGGCGAAGTGCCGGAAGACCGCGAGGCTTTGGAATCGTTGCCTGGCGTGGGGCGCAAAACGGCAAACGTGGTATTGAACACAGCGTTCGGCCATCCCGTCATGGCGGTCGATACGCATATTTTCCGCGTGTCCAACCGAACCAAAATCGCCCCCGGGAAAGATGTACGCGAAGTCGAAGACAAACTGATGCGCTTCATTCCTAAAGAATTTCTGATGGACGCGCACCACTGGCTGATTTTGCACGGACGCTACACCTGCAAGGCACTCAAACCGCAATGCCAAACCTGCATCATCAACGATTTGTGCGAATATCCCGCCAAATCCTGACCCTCCCTTTCCGTTCAAAATGAAACGCTTGAAAATTCGGACGGACGTTGTAGAATTTCATCCCATGCCGTCTGAAGCCGACAAAATGCGCTTCAGACGGCATTGAAGTCAATATCGGCACAACACAAAGGACGAAACGTGTTCAAAAAATACCAATACCTCGCTTTGGCAGCACTGTGTGCCGCCTCGCTGGCAGGCTGCGACAAGGCAGGCAGCTTTTTCGGTGCGGACAAAAAAGAAGCATCCTTCGTAGAACGCATCGAACACACCAAAGACGATGGCAGCGTCAGTATGCTGCTGCCCGACTTTGCCCAACTGGTGCAAAGCGAAGGTCCGGCAGTCGTCAACATTCAGGCAGCCCCCGCCCCGCACACCCAAAAAGGCAGCGGCAATGCCGAAAACGATTCCGACCCGATTGCCGACAACGATCCCTTCTACGAATTTTTCAAACGCCTCGTCCCGAATATGCCCGAAATCCCCCAAGAAGAAGCAGACGACGGCGGATTGAACTTCGGTTCGGGCTTCATCATCAGCAAAGACGGCTACATCCTGACCAATACCCACGTCGTTGCCGGTATGGGCAGCATCAAAGTCCTGCTCAACGACAAGCGCGAATATACCGCCAAACTCGTCGGCTCGGATGTCCAATCCGATGTCGCCCTTCTGAAAATCGACGCAACGGAAGAGCTGCCCGTCGTCAAAATCGGCAATCCCAAAGATTTGAAACCCGGCGAATGGGTAGCCGCCATCGGCGCACCCTTCGGTTTCGACAACAGCGTTACCTCCGGCATCGTGTCCGCCAAAGGCCGCAGCCTGCCCAATGAAAGCTATACACCCTTCATCCAAACTGATGTCGCCATCAATCCGGGCAACTCCGGCGGCCCGCTGTTCAACTTAAAAGGACAGGTCGTCGGCATCAACTCGCAAATATACAGCCGCAGCGGCGGATTTATGGGCATTTCCTTCGCCATCCCGATTGACGTTGCCATGAATGTTGCCGAACAACTGAAAAACACCGGCAAAGTCCAACGCGGACAACTGGGCGTGATTATTCAAGAAGTATCCTACGGTTTGGCACAGTCGTTCGGTCTGGATAAAGCCAGCGGCGCATTGATTACCAAAATCCTGCCCGGCAGCCCCGCAGAACGTGCAGGCTTGCAGGCGGGCGACATCATACGCAGTCTCAACGGAGAAGAAATACGTTCTTCCGGCGACCTTCCCGTCATGGTCGGCGCCATTACACCGGGAAAAGAAGTCAGCCTCGGCGTATGGCGCAAAGGCGAAGAAATCACAATCAAAATCAAGCTGGGCAACACCGCCGAACATACCGGCACATCATCCAAAACAGATGAAGCCCCCTACACCGAACAGCAGTCGGGTACGTTCTCGGTCGAATCCGCAGGCATTACCCTTCAGACACATACCGACAGCAGCGGCGGACATCTCGTCGTCGTACGGGTTTCCGACGCGGCAGAACGCGCAGGCTTGAGGCGCGGCGACGAAATCCTCGCCGTCGGGCAAGTCCCCGTCAATGACGAAGACGGTTTCCGCAAAGCGATGGACAAGGCGGGCAAAAACGTCCCCCTGCTGGTCATGCGCCGTGGCAACACGCTGTTCATCGCATTAAACCTGCAATAACACACATAATTTAACCAAAATATTTTTTAAATGATAAAATGCCCGCCAATACCGATTAACGGGCATTTTATAAAAATCAGTTGGTTGATTTTAAACAAATATTTTTTACGACAAAAAATATTTCCGCCCATTTTGCCAACAAAACCCAAACCGGAGGCGGACAGATACCCTCCCATCCGGACGCTTGACACCCCCATAAACCATGCAGCTGATCGACTATTCACATTCATTTTTCTCGGTTGTGCCACCCTTTTTGGCACTGACACTTGCCGTCATTACCCGCCGCGTACTGCTGTCTTTAGGCATCGGTATTCTGGTCGGCGTTGCCTTTTTGGTCGGCGGCAACCCCGTCGACGGTCTGACACACCTGAAAGACATGGTCGTCGGCTTGGCTTGGGCAGACGGCGACTGGTCGTTGGGCAAACCAAAAATCTTGGTTTTCCTGATACTTTTGGGCATTTTCACTTCCCTGCTGACCTACTCCGGCAGCAATCAGGCGTTTGCCGACTGGGCAAAACGGCACATTAAAAACCGGCGCGGCGCGAAAATGCTGACCGCCTGCCTCGTGTTCGTAACCTTTATCGACGACTATTTCCACAGCCTCGCCGTCGGTGCGATTGCCCGTCCCGTTACCGACAAGTTTAAAGTTTCCCGCGCCAAACTCGCCTACATCCTCGACTCCACTGCCGCGCCTATGTGCGTGCTGATGCCCGTTTCAAGCTGGGGCGCGTCGATTATCGCCACGCTTGCCGGATTGCTCGTTACCTACAAAATCACCGAATACACGCCGATGGGGACGTTTGTCGCCATGAGCCTGATGAACTATTACGCGCTGTTTGCCCTGATTATGGTGTTCGTCGTCGCATGGTTCTCCTTCGACATCGGCTCGATGGCGCGTTTCGAACAGGCGGCGTTGAACGAAGCCCACGACGAAACTGCCGCTTCAGACGCTACCAAAGGTCGTGTTTACGCACTGATTATTCCCGTTTTGGCCTTAATCGCCTCAACGGTTTCCGCCATGATCTACACCGGCGCGCAGGCAAGCGAAACCTTCAGCATTTTGGGGGCATTTGAAAATACCGACGTAAACACTTCGCTGGTATTCGGCGGCACTTGCGGCGTGCTTGCCGTCGTCCTCTGCACGTTCGGCACAATCAAAGCGTCCGATTACCCCAAAGCCGTTTGGCAGGGTGCGAAATCCATGTTCGGCGCAATCGCCATTTTAATCCTCGCCTGGCTCATCAGTACGGTTGTCGGCGAAATGCACACGGGCGACTACCTCTCCACACTGGTTGCGGGCAACATCCATCCCGGCTTCCTGCCCGTCATCCTCTTCCTGCTCGCCAGCGTGATGGCGTTTGCCACCGGCACAAGCTGGGGGACGTTCGGCATTATGCTGCCGATTGCCGCCGCCATGGCGGTCAAAGTCGATCCCTCACTGATTATCCCGTGTATGTCCGCAGTAATGGCGGGGGCAGTATGCGGCGACCACTGCTCGCCCATTTCCGACACGACCATCCTGTCTTCCACCGGCGCGCGCTGCAACCACATCGACCACGTTACCTCGCAACTGCCTTACGCCTTAACCGTTGCCGCCGCAGCCGCAGCCGGTTACCTTGCCTTGGGCATGACCAAGTCCGCGCTGCTCGGCTTCGGCACGACCGGCATTGTATTGGCGGTGCTGATTTTTCTGTTGAAAGATAAAAAACGCGCCAACGCCTGACCCCTTTCCCTGTTCAGACGGCATATGCCGTCTGAAGCTTTTTGGAGCAAACCGCAATGACCGTCCCCCATATTCCGCGCGGCCCCGTCATGGCCGACCTTGCCGCCTTCCGCCTGACCGAAGAGGAAAAGCAACGCCTGCTCGACCCTGCAATCGGCGGCATCATCCTCTTCCGCCGCAACTTCCAAAACATCGAACAGCTCAAAACACTCACCGCCGAAATCAAAGCCCTGCGCACACCCGAACTCATTATCGCCGTCGATCACGAGGGCGGCAGGGTGCAACGGTTTATCGAAGGCTTCACCCGCCTGCCCGCAATGAACGTTTTAGGGCAAATTTGGGACAAAGACGGCGCGTCCACCGCCGAAACCGCCGCCGGACAAGTCGGCCGGGTTTTGGCAACCGAGCTTTCCGCCTGCGGCATCGATTTGTCCTTCACGCCCGTCTTGGATTTGGACTGGGGAAACTGCCCCGTTATCGGCAACCGCAGCTTCCACCGCAACCCCGAAGCCGTAACCCGCCTCGCCCTCGCCCTGCAAAAAGGCTTGAATCGCGGCGGCATGAAATCCTGCGGCAAACATTTTCCCGGACACGGGTTTGTCGAAGGGGACAGCCATTTGGTGCTACCCGAAGACGGGCGCAGCCTCGACGAACTCGAAGCCGCCGACCTTATCCCCTTCCGCAGCATGAGCCGGGAAGGTATGGCGGCGGTTATGCCCGCCCACGTCGTTTATCCGCAAGTGGATGCCAAGCCCGCCGGGTTTTCCGAAATCTGGCTCAAACAGATTTTGCGCCGCGACATCGGATTCAAAGGCGTGATTTTCTCGGACGATTTGACTATGGAGGGTGCGTGCGGTGTCGGCGGCATCAAAGAACGCGCCCGCATTTCCTTTGAGGCAGGTTGCGACATCGTCCTCGTCTGCAACCGTCCCGACCTTGTGGACGAACTGCGCGAAGATTTCCACATTCCCGACAATCCCGCTTTGGCGCAACGTTGGCAATATATGGCCAACACGCTCGGCAGTGCCGCCGCGCAAGCCGTGATGCAGACGGCGGATTTTCAAGCGGCGCAAGCCTTGACCTCCCGTTTGACTTCGCCTCAGGACACGGCGGGCGGCGTAAAAGTCGGCGAAGCCTTTTAAATCGGCTGCGTTTCAACAATCTGCCGATTTCAACCGTTTGTCAGGGAAAGGCAATGATTTTTTTCGGTCAGGTAGAAAGTTATCTTATTGAATTACTTGAAGATAAGGATGCTTATCAACACTGTATTCAAACACAGCCCTTTAAATCCACCCGACACGCGGCAAAAAGGCAAAACGGTATAGGCACGCCGTATTTTTTACGCTATAATCACGCCTTACTTAATTCGGAATGTAGCGCAGCCCGGTAGCGCACTTCGTTCGGGACGAAGGGGTCGGAGGTTCGAATCCTCTCATTCCGACCAAATCCAAACCGCCTCGGCATCGATTGCCGGGGCGGTTTTTACCTTTTGGCGTCAACAGAAAAATGCCGTCTGAAACAGCATTCTGTTTCAGACGGCATTTCGTTTTCCCCCAACCCTGCCATTTGCGCGCACTGACAAAGGGTATCGGCAAGGTTCAAAAGACTATCGGAATTTAGGAAGCCGAGCTTGTACCCAACGGCGGCATCTTATTCAGTAAGGTTCCGAACCAATTAGGCAGCGGAAATGCCGGCAGTTTCACGCGGAAGCGGTACACTTCCCGTATGTTAAACATCGGTAAAACGGTAAGCCGACCCTTTGAGTTACACTACTTAAACTACTCTATTCCCGCCCATTTGTGCGTCTGTACGCTCAACTGCCAATGCACGGGCGCGTCGGGGCGGCTGTTCAGAATACCGATTTGGCGGATAGTGTCGTAGATGTTCATTGCGCCGTTTTGTTCGCAGGGCGAAAGGTAGTAATGATGCGCGCGGATTTTGCGTTCCATATTTTCGCAGAACCCGACGACATCGCCGTCGGCAACAATCCGCACTTCGTCGGCGGTTTCGATACAGCTTTTTTCGTATTTGGCGGCATAGCAGGCTTTAGGGCTGGTGGCGACATAGTCGATTTGCGGCGGCGCGGGCTTGAGGCCGTTGGTTTCGATACAGAGGAAATAGCCTTCCGCCTTGAGCGCGTTCAAGAGGGTGTCGAGATGCGGCTGTATGGTCGGTTCGCCGCCGGTGATGATGATATTGCGGGCGGTGTAGGCTTTCAGACGGCCTAAGATGTCGGACAGGCTCATCATACCGAATGTCAAATAATCGGTATCACACCAGCCGCAGGCAAGGTTGCATTTGCCCAAGCGGACGAAAACGGCAGGCATGCCCGTGTTCCAGCCCTCGCCTTGCAGGCTTTCAAAGATTTCAACGATGCGGTATTGCGGATTTTCGGGGGCGACGCTGATTTTTTTCATACCGCCAATACCGCCGCCGCTGCCAAAAATGCGGGCACCCCCTGTTTGACGAGTATGCCTTTGTTGCCTGTGGTAAACGCGCCCCACGCGGCGGCAATCAATACGAAACCGAGAAACAGAATCGTTGCACCGTAAACGGCATTGTCCGGCACGGCAAACCGAGACCACACCAGCCCGATGCCGAGAAAGCCGTTATACAGCCCTTGGTTGCCAAACAGGGTCTGCACGCGCTTTTGTTCCATAAATTCATAAGGCAGCTTGAACGTTTCCGCCGCTTTTTCGCTGGGAATCTGTGTCATTTCAAGCCAGGCGATGTAGAAATGTTCGGCGGCGACGAGGAGAACGAGAATGGTGGAGAGGAGTTTCATGGGTGTTCCTTTTAATGGGTACGTTTGAGATGGAATGCCGTTTGAAAAGACGGGGAATCCGTGCAGGAGAAAAAACCGTTTTACGGTATATTGGTAGATCTTATCTGCTCTGGCTCTCAGGCTTCGTTCGCCGGGTGTGAATCCGTCCAAACGGTCTAGGGCATTATTCTCCACCGCATTCTGCCCCAGCACGCCCCCTACCTGTGCACTGATCAGCATGAAAAAAGTGTAAACAATGCAATTTTTCCAATAAATAATCAATACAGAAATTTACTTGCATCTATTATATTCACTTTGCAACCATGTTAAATCACTGTATTTTATTTTATTAATTTTATCAAAAACTATTTGGTGCTTATTTATTTGAGCATTTTCTATACTATCAGTTAGTTTGTTAATACGTAATAGCTTTAACTTTTTATTTGTATAGCAGAAATCATGCACAATACCTCCATCAATATATGAAAAATAAATAAAGTTACCCTCTTCTATATAGTTATTAATAAAGAAATAAATAATGGAATTCTGATTTTTATCTATTAAGAAATAGTTAAATGGTATGCCAGAATTATAACTGTATGACTTCTCAAAAATAAATCGTTTTGTTGATAATTCCTTCTCATTTGGATAAAAAATGAAAATCCAAAATAAAGTCATAACTACCCATAAAATTATTTTTTTAATTAACAATATTAACTCTCCCTTTGAAATCTATCTTGAATTTTGTACCACTAGTGGATTAACAAAAATCAGGACAAGGCGACGAAGCCGCAGACAGTACAAATAGTACGGAACCGATTCACTTGGTGCTTCAGCACCTTAGAGAATCGTTCTCTTTGAGCTAAGGCGAGGTAACGCCGTACTGGTTTAAATCTAATCCACTATAAATTCAAATAAGGACGCCCCACATCGTCATTCCCGCACAGGCGGGAATCCAGAGATTTGGAATTGTTGCAATTTTTAAATATTCCTGATAAATCAAGGTCTGGATTCCCTCCTGCGCGGGAATGACGCGGTTGGGCATGTCTTATTTGAATTTACTATATCGATACGTTCAAGATATTCCCTACTCCCCTTCATACTCCGCACACGATGTCGGCGTTTCCCACAATTTCACGCGGCACACGTTCAGCCCCGCGTTTTTCAAACGGTCGTACATTTCGACCGCCATATTTTCGGCAGTGGTGCGGCAGGGCAGGCGCAGGGTTTTCATGTTCCAACCCTCCAAAAGCGCGGCGATTTGGCATTCGCGCCCGTTGCCGCCGTGGTAGATGAAGGCGTGGTCGAAGGGGTCGGTAATGTGTTGTTTGACGATGGCTTTCAAGTCGGTAAAGTCCATCACCATACCGTCTTTCGCGCCGCCTTTGATAATGCCGTCTGAAACGGTGATTTCGAGTTTGTAGGTATGCCCGTGCAGGTTTTGGCATTTGCCGTCATGCCCGTCGAGCATATGCGAGGAGTCGAAGGTGAAGATTTTGGTGATTTTCATGGGTTCTCAAATGGGCAAATAACCTTGAAAGCCGATTTCGGCAGGCTTGCCGTGCGGATTCGGGGTCAGGCGGATATGGAAATTGCCGATGCGGTCGAGCGCAAGCAGGTTGTCCACGTCTTTTAAGTTGTCTTTATGTTGCTGAACATGGTCGGTCAACAGGGTTTGCAGGGCTTTTTGTTTGGCTTCGGCAGGCGTGGCGGCGGCGAACAACCCGAAAGCGTGCGCTTCGGCGAGCTGCCCTGCGCGATAGCCGCCGACATTGGCAAAATACAGGCGCGGGGCGTGTTCAGACGGCATTGCGGTATGTTCTTCCGCCTCCCGTACGCAGACATCGTAACCGTCCGCCCATTCGACAATCTGCCAGCCGTCGATGTGGATTTTGTCCGCATCGCCGAACCATGCGGCTTTGAGCGCGGGGATGGCTTCGCGGTAATCGTCGCACACGGCAAATTGGATGTCGTGCACTTCGATATTCGACCGGCCGGCATTGCCGCCGAGGTAAAACATATGGAGCTTGGGCATATCGTATTCCTTGTGCTTTGCGCGCGTTCAGACGGCCTTTTTACTTTCCAGATATTCCGCCAGCCCGCGTTCGCGCAAGATACAGCTCGGGCATTCGCGGCAGCCGCCGACGATGCCCTTGTAGCAGGTGTGGGTCTGTTCGCGGATGTAGTCCAACACGCCCATTTCGTCCGCCAACGCCCACGTTTGCGCCTTGGTCAGGTACATCAGCGGCGTGTGGATTTGAAAATCGTAGTCCATCGCCAGATTAAGGGTAACGTTCATCGATTTGACAAACACGTCGCGGCAGTCGGGATAGCCGGAAAAATCGGTTTCGCACACGCCCGCGATGATGTGCCGGATGCCCCGCCCTTTGGCGTAAATCGCGGCGTAAAGCAGGAAAAGCGCGTTGCGCCCGTCCACAAAGGTATTGGGAACGCCGTTGTCGGCGGTTTCAATGGCGGCAGCTTCGTCCATCAAGGCGTTGTGCGTAATCTGCCGCATCAGGCTCAAATCGAGTACGGTCTGACTGACACACAAATCCTGCGCGATCCACTCTGCGCGTTCCAGCTCGACGGCGTGGCGTTGCCCGTATCGGAAGGTGATGGCTTGGACGTTTTCGCGCCCGTAGGTTTGGATTGCCTGAATCAGGCAGGTGGTCGAATCCTGACCGCCCGAGAAGATGACCAAGGCTTTTTGGTTTGACATATCGAATCCTAGTTTTGGTAACGCGGGAGGTTTGCGAACCGCGAAGTTGGACAGTAAAGACGCGGATTATACAGGCAAACGCGTTCAGACGGCATCTGAACGCCATGCCGTCCGAACACGCGGCTTATGCCGACTTGACGGCAAGCTCCGCAAGCGTCTGCCTTGTGCGAAGGAGATATTGTTTTCTTCGGCGGTCGGGACGGGACCGCTGTCGGGAATATCTTTTTCGACGGCTTCGCAGACGGCGGACACTTTGGGGACGGTAAGCAATACGGCTTCGCAACCTTCAACGCTGTCGATGCCGCGAGCGATTCGGCGGGCGGGATTGCGGGTGCTGCCGTTTTGGGAACAGTAGAGGACGAAGATTTTGAGGGGGATTTGGGTTCATAGGCGGATTCCGTTAAAATGGTTCGGTCTTCAGACGGCATAACGGTTGTCCCAATGCCGTCTGAAACAGCCGCAGTTCAGGCATTTGTTCCTGACGGCAAAATTGGCTATAACATCGGGCATCAACGCCCAACCTACTGACCGGGCAAGAAATTATGACCTTTTTACAACGTTGGCAAGGTTTGGCAGACAATAAAATCTGTGCGTTTGCATGGTTCGTCGTCCGCCGCTTTGATGAAGAACGCGTACCGCAGGCGGCGGCAAGCATGACGTTTACGACGCTGCTGGCACTCGTCCCCGTGCTGACCGTAATGGTGGCGGTCGCTTCGATTTTCCCCGTGTTCGACCGCTGGTCGGATTCGTTCGTCTCCTTCGTCAACCAGACCATTGTGCCGCAGGGCGCGGACATGGTGTTCGACTATATCAATGCGTTCCGCGAGCAGGCGAACCGGCTGACGGCAATCGGCAGCGTGATGCTGGTCGTAACCTCGCTGATGCTGATTCGGACGATAGACAATACGTTCAACCGCATCTGGCGGGTCAATTCCCAGCGTCCGTGTATGATGCAGTTTCTCGTCTATTGGGCTTTACTGACGTTCGGGCCGCTGTCTTTGGGCGTGGGCATTTCCTTTATGGTCGGGTCGGTACAGGATGCCGCGCTTGCCTCAGGTGCGCCGCAGTGGTCGGGCGCGTTGCGGACGGCGGCGACGCTGACCTTCATGACGCTTTTGCTGTGGGGACTGTACCGCTTCGTGCCAAACCGCTTCGTTCCCGCGCGGCAGGCGTTTGTCGGGGCTTTGGCAACAGCGTTCTGTCTGGAAACTGCGCGTTCCCTCTTCACTTGGTATATGGGCAACTTCGACGGCTACCGCTCAATTTACGGCGCGTTTGCCGCCGTGCCGTTTTTCCTGTTGTGGCTGAACCTGTTGTGGACGCTGGTCTTGGGCGGCGCGGTGTTGACTTCTTCACTGTCCTACTGGCGGGGCGAAGCGTTCCGCAGGGGGTTCGACTCGCGCGGACGGTTTGACGACGTATTGAAAATTCTGCTGCTTCTGGATGCGGCGCAAAAAGAAGGCAAAGCCTTGCCTGTTCAGGAGTTCAGACGGCATATCAATATGGGCTACGACGAGTTGGGCGAGCTTCTGGAAAAGCTGGCGCGGTACGGCTATATCTATTCCGGCAGACAGGGCTGGGTTTTGAAAACGGGGGCGGATTCGATTGAGTTGAGCGAACTCTTCAAACTCTTCGTGTACCGCCCCGCCGCCCAAAACAAAGACAAAGCCAACCAAACCGTCGATACCGTCATGCAGCCCTGTCTGCAGACGCTCAACATGACGCTGGCGGAGTTTGACGCGCAGACCAAACAAACCGTTTCCCCCGATTCCCCCACAACATCCGGAGGATAAGCCATGTTGTGCAAAACCTTCCTCATCCTTTCCGCAACCCTCGCCTTCGCGCACGCATACGCCGATGCGCCCGACGGCATTTTCGTCGTCAATTTCCAATCCCCGAGCGGCAACATCGTCTGCGGCGGCGACACCGAACCGCCGGAAGGCGAAGAACCGTGGCACGGCGTATCCTGCTTCATCCGCGAAACCGACAATACCAAACCCGCCATGCCGAAACCCAAAGGATGCGGATTCGACTGGGGCAATGTGTTCAACATCGACAACAAAGGGAAAGCCTACATGAGCTGTTACAGCGACTACCCGTACAGCCCCGAACCGCCCGTCCTCGCCTACGGACACACCGCCAAAGGAAAAGGCTGGCAGTGCGGCAGCCTTGAAAACGGCGTACTCTGCACCAATTCGGGCGGACACGGCTTCCTGCTCAACCGCAAATGGCAGCGTATGTTTTAAAACAGAATGCCGTCTGAACCGCAGTTTTGCAGCGTTCGGACGGCATACCCGCCAACCACACAAAGGAAAAACCATGAGCAAAAAAATCAAAGCCGGCATTGTCGGCGCGACGGGCTACACGGGCGTGGAACTGCTGCGCCTGCTTGCCGCCCATCCCGATGTCGAAGTTGCCGCCGTAACCAGCCGCAGCGAAGCGGGAACCGCAGTTGCCGATTACTTTCCAAGTCTGCGCGGCGTGTACGGCCTCGCCTTCCAAACGCCCGACGAGGCAGGTTTGGAACAATGCGACATCGTCTTCTTCGCCACGCCCAACGGCATCGCCATGAAAGACGCGCCGCGCCTGATTGAACAGGGCGTGCGCGTCATCGACCTCTCCGCCGACTTCCGCATACGCGACATTCCGACCTGGGAACACTGGTACGGCATGACCCACGCCGCCCCCGGCCTCATTCCCCAAGCCGTGTACGGATTGAGCGAACTCAACCGCGAAGCCGTCGCACAGGCACGCCTCGTCGCCAACCCCGGCTGCTACCCGACCTGCGTTTCCCTGCCGCTCGTGCCGCTGTTGCGGCAATGCCGTCTGAAGCCCGGTATGCCGCTGATTGCCGACTGCAAATCCGGCGTGTCCGGCGCGGGCAGGAAAGGCAATGTCGGTTCGCTGCTGTGCGAAGCCGGCGACAACTTCAAAGCCTACGGCATAGCCGGACACCGCCACCTGCCCGAAATCAGGCAGACCATCGCCGGGCTTCAGGACGGCATCGCCGAAGGATTCGTGTTCACGCCTCACCTCGCGCCGATGATACGCGGCATGCACGCCACCGTTTACCTCCACCTTTCAGACGGCAGCGACCCCGAAACCGTCCTGCGCGACTACTACCGCGACAGCCCGTTCGTGGACATCCTGCCTGCCGGTTCGACACCCGAAACCCGCAGCGTGCGCGGAAGCAACACCTGCCGCATCAGCATCCGTCAGGCGGCGCAATCCGATGTGTGGGTCGTCCTTTCCGTCATCGACAACCTCGTCAAAGGCGCGGCGGGTCAGGCGGTGCAAAATATGAACATTATGTTCGGACTGGAAGAAACGCACGGCTTGGGCGGCATCCCCCTGCTCCCCTGAAGCGCAAACGGCAAACCGCAGGCATCGTGCCTGCGGTTTTTTGATGCCGTCTGAAAGCGACGGTTTTTTTTAGGGCTCGGACGGCTTTCGGCTCATCATTCCGCGAAAACAACAATCTGAAATCCCGTCATTCCCGCAAAAGCGGGAATCTATAGTGGATTAAATTTAAACCAGTACAGCGTTGCCTCGCCTTGCCGTACTATCTGTACTGTCTGCGGCTTCGTCGCCTTGTCCTGATTTAAATTTAACCCACTATAGTTTATCCGGTTTCAGCAATTTCCGACACATTTCCACACGCTTCGATTCCGTCATTTCTCCGGTTTCAATCATTTCCGATAACACCGTGGTTTTTCATTTCTAGATTCCCGCCTGCGCGGGAATGACAGCGTAGGGCTTGCCGTTTTCCCGATAAGTCTCTGCGGCTTCCCATTGCCGGATTTCCGCCCACTTGGGAATAACGGGATTTGAAATCATGAAAATGTGTCAAAAATAATATAGTGGATTAACAAAACCAGTACGGCATTACCCCGCCTTAGCTCAAAGAGAACGATTCTCTAAGGTGCTGAAGCACCAAGTGAATCGGTTCCATACTATTTGTACTGTCTGCGGCTTCGTCGCCTTGTCCTGATTTTTGTTAATCCACTATAAAAAATCAGATTTCCGTTACACTTTTTTCTAATATTTCAGACGGCATTTTGCTCACACGCCCAAATACCCTTCCCTGCCGGAAAGCCACCGCGCCAGATGCGCTTCGACGATTTCAGGGTTTTGTTCAATCAGCAAAGGGGCGGTTTCGCGCGCCTGTTCCAAGAGGTGCAGGTCTTCTTCGAGGTTGGCGAAGCGCAGCATGGGGACGCCGCTTTGGCGCGCGCCGAGAAATTCGCCGGGGCCACGGATATTGAGGTCTTGGCGGGCGATTTCGAATCCGTCGGTGTGTTCGTAGATGACTTTCAGCCGCGCTTTGGCGAGTTCGCCCAAGGGTTCGGCAAACAGGAGGACGCACACGCTTTCCGCCGCGCCGCGCCCGACCCGACCGCGCAATTGGTGAAGCTGCGCCAAGCCCATGCGCTCGGCGTGTTCGATCACCATCAGGGCGGCGTTGGGCACATCTACGCCGACTTCGATGACGGTGGTGGCAACCAAGACGTTCAGACGGCCTGCGGCAAACTGAGCCATGACTTCGGCTTTTTCGGCGGCTTTCATGCGCCCGTGTACCAAGCCGATGTTGAGTTCGGGCAAGGCTGCCTGAAGCTGGACTAGGGTTTCGGTGGCGGTTTGCAGTTGGAGGGTTTCGCTTTCTTCAATCAGCGGGCAGACCCAGTATGCCTGCTGCCCTTTGCGGCAGATGTTGAGGACGAAGCCTTCGACTTCGGCGCGGCGGACGTTGTTGACGAGGCGGGTTTTAATCGGGGTGCGCCCGGGCGGGAGTTCGTCAATGACGGACACGTCCAAGTCGGCGAAGAAACTCATGGCGAGCGTGCGCGGGATGGGGGTGGCGGACATCATCAGCTGGTGGACGTCTCGTCCTTTGTTTTTGAGGGCGAGGCGTTGGGCGACGCCGAAGCGGTGTTGTTCGTCCACAATCACCAAGCCCAAATTTTGGAACTCGACGTCGTCTGAAAACAGGGCGTGCGTGCCGACAGCGATTTTGACGGTGCCGTCGGCAAGTTTGGCTTTGGCTTCGTCTTTGGCTTTTTTGCGCTGGCTGCCGGAGAGCCAGACGACTTCAAGGTCCAACGGCTCAAGCCATTGTTTGAACTTGATGAAATGCTGTTCGGCAAGGATTTCGGTCGGCGCCATTACAGCCACCTGCGCGCCAGACTCAATGGCAGTCAGCGCGGACAAGGCGGCGACGATGGTTTTGCCGCTGCCGACATCGCCTTGCAGCAGGCGGTGCATGGGGTGGGTTTGTGCCATATCGCGGCGGATTTCGGACACGACTCGTTCTTGTGCATCGGTCAGGGCAAACGGCAAGGCGTGGCGCAGAGCTTGGGTCAACGTGCCGTCGCCGCCCAATGCTGCCGCGGTGCCGCTGACGCGCTTCTGCCGCGCCAAGCGCATGGAAAGCTGTTGCGCCAAAAGTTCGTCGAATTTAAGCCGCTGCCATGCGGGCAGCGTGCCGTCTGAAAGTTGATGAATCGTGAAACTCGGCGGCGGCGAATGCAAAAGGCGCAGGCTTTCAGCAAGGTGCGGCAGTTTCAGACGACCTAATAAAGCATCAGGCAAGGTGTCGTGCAGCGGCGTAACGTCCAACGCCGTCTGAATGATGCGGCGCAAAGTGGGCTGGTTCAAACCGTTTACGGTCGGATAGACGGGCGTGAGGCTTTCCGCCAAACCGCTGCCCTCGGCATCGCGGATTTTGGGATGAATCATCTCGTCGCCGTAAAAGCCGTGTTTGATTTCGCCCACGGCGCGGATGCGTTTGCCGACCGCCGTCTGCTTCTGATGGCTGGCGTAAAAGTGGATGAAGCGCAGGAAAAGGACGCTGCCGGAGCCGTCGGCGATTTGGACAATCAGCTGCTTGCGCGGTTTGAACGTTACTTCCTGATGGATGACTTCGCCCTCGACCTGACACGGCACGCCGATCGGCGCATCCTTAATCGGCATGATGTGCGTCTCATCCTCGTAACGCAACGGCAGGTGCAACACCAAATCCCATGCGGTATGGAGGTTGAGTTTTTCGAGCTTCTTGGCGGAAACATCGGTAATTTTGAGCTGTTTTCGGGTTTCGGGCGACATCATAGGCAGATTCCTTTGGACGCGCCTATTTTATCCGAAAACAAAAATGCCGTCTGAAACGGATTCAGACGGCATCGGCAGGCAGGAATCAAGCTCCGGCGGCTTCGGCTTCCTGCTGTTGTTGGTAAATCGCCTCAAAATTAATCGGCGCGAGCAGGACGGGCGGGAAGCCGGCGCGCGTTACCGTACTGGAAACGGCTTCGCGCGCGTAAGGGAAGAGGATGTTCGGACACGCCACGCCGAGCAGCAGGTCGGCATCTTCTTCGGGGATGTTTTCCAGACGGAAAATACCGCTTTGGGTTACTTCGTTCAAAAACATCGTGCGCTCGTTATCCAGCTTGGCGGTAACGGTTACGGTAACGTCCACGTTGTAGTAGCCGTCTTCCAGCTTTTGGCTGCCGGTGGAAACGCGCATATCCACTTCGGGCTCGCCCTGTTCCAAAAAGATTTGCGGCGCGTGCGGCACTTCCAAAGACAAGTCTTTGACATACAGTCGCTCGATGCTGAATACGGGTTGCAGTTCTTCGCTCATTTTGTTTTCCTAGTTGGGGGTTAAGGGTTCAGCAGTCCGTCCAGCCCGCCTTCCTGCTGGAGGCGGTAGAGGTCGGTAAATCCGCCGACGTGCGTTTCGCCGATGAAAATCTGCGGCACGCTGCGCTGTCCCGAAAGCTGCTGCATTTCGGCAAAGGCTTCGGGGCTTGCATCGACACGGATTTCGTCGATATGTCCGACACCTGCCGCGTGCAGCAGCCTTTTCGCCATCGTGCAGTAGGGGCAAAACGGACCTGTGTACATGGTAACGGTCTGCATATTGGGTTTCCGAAAATTTTGCAATGATAATCAATATAGGGGCATTTCCCCCGTTTGGCAAGTGCGGAACAGATGCACGTTCAAACGGCATGTGCGGAGTGTGTCAAACTTTCTTTTTTAAAGTATGATAGGCATTGTGAAAAATATTTTTGCGCCCGCGCTGCGCGGCGGAACGGGTGCAAAAATATTTTTATTACATTTTCAGGAAAAACCATGTTGTCAGGACTCCCCATCCCCAAAGACATCGCGCGCCCGCCCGAAACGATATTGGTCAACATCACGCCGCAGGAAACGCGCGTGGCGGTGTTGGAGGAAAACAATATCTGCGAGCTGCACATCGAGCGCAACAGCGGGCATAGCCTGGTCGGCAATATCTATCTGGGCGTGGTGCGCCGCGTGCTGCCCGGAATGCAGAGCGCGTTTATCGACATCGGTTTGGAACGCGCTGCGTTTTTACACATCGTCGATGTCCTCGAACAACGCCGCAACCCCGAAGAAACCCAGCGCATCGAACATATGCTGTTTGAAGGGCAGTCGGTTTTGGTGCAGGTCATCAAAGACCCCATCAACACCAAAGGGGCGCGGCTTTCCACCCAAATCTCGCTGGCGGGGCGTTTCCTCGTCCATCTTCCGCAAGAAGACCACATCGGCGTGTCCCAACGCATCGAAGACGATGCCGAACGCAGCAGCCTGCGCGAGCGTCTCAACAAGCTCCTGCCGGAAAAGGCATGCCACGGCTACATCATCCGCACCAACGCCGAAAACGCCACCGACGAACAGCTCCAGTCCGATATCGACTACCTGACCAAAGTGTGGGAACACATCCAAGAACAGACAAAAATCCAACCGCCGGAAACCCTGCTTTATCAGGACTTGCCTTTAAGCCTGCGCGTGTTGCGCGATATGGTCGGCTGCGACACGCAAAAAATCCTCGTCGATTCCACCGTAAACCACGGGCGCATGACGCGTTTTGCCGAACAATACGTCCACGGCGCATTGGGCAGGATAGAGCTGTTCAAAGGCGAACGCCCGCTGTTTGAAACCCACAACGTCGAACAGGAAATCGGCCGCGCCCTGCAACCGCGCGTCAACCTCAACTTCGGCAGCTACCTGATTATCGAGTCCACCGAAGCCATGACCACGATAGACGTGAACACCGGAGGCTTCGTCGGCGCACGCAATTTCGATGAAACGATTTTCCGCACCAACCTCGAAGCCTGCCACACCATCGCCCGCGAATTGAGGCTGCGAAACCTCGGCGGCATCATCATCATCGACTTCATCGATATGGCGCAGGAAAGCCACCGCGAAGCCGTGTTGCAAGAGCTTGCCAAAGCCCTCGCCTTCGACCGCACGCGCATCACCCTGCACGGCTTTACCCATTTGGGGCTGGTCGAGCTGACGCGCAAACGCTCGCGCGAAAACTTAAGCCAAGTCCTCTGCGAACCCTGCCCTTCCTGCCAAGGCAGAGGCCGTCTGAAAACGCCGCAAACCGTGTGCTACGAAATCCAGCGCGAAATCGTCCGCGAAGCGCGCCGTTACGATGCCGAAAGTTTCCGCATCCTCGCCGCTCCCAACGTCATCGATTTGTTTTTGGACGAAGAATCGCAATCCTTGGCAATGCTGATAGATTTTATCGGCAAACCGATTTCTCTGGCGGTCGAAACCGCTTACACACAGGAACAATACGATATTGTGCTGATGTAAAAAATGCCGTCTGAAGCCTTCAGACGGCATCTGTCTATTTCAGGGCTTCCTTGTCCAACAAGGCGCGTATCAGCAGGCCGTGTCCGAACCTGCGGCTGTCGGACAATTCCAAATATCCGCCGTATTTTTTGGCAAGCGTGTCGGCGATGGACAGACCCAGCCCCGTCCCCTGCTGCTCCGTTCCCAAAATACGGTAAAACGGATCGAGGACACGGGCGCGTTCGGATTCGGGAATGCCGTTCCCGTTATCTTCCACCCACACGGCAAGATATTTCCCTTCGTCCGTGAAACCCAAATCTATCCTGCCTTCGGGCGGCGTATAACGTACCGCGTTGTCGGCAAAGGTTTTAATCAGCGTATAGATTTCCGTTTCGTCGGCAGACACTTCGACATCGCCTCCGACTGCCACACCGATGTCCTGACGTTTTTCCAAAGCCAGCGGCATCAGTTCCTGCAACACTTGGCGGAAACGGCTTTGCAGACCGAATGTCGTTTTCGTCAGAGGGGTTTCGTCCGACTGCGAACGCGCCAGTACCAAAAGCTGCTCGAGCAGGTGTTTGTTGCGCCTGATGCTCTGCTGCAAAACGGCGGACTGCCGCGCCGCTTCGGGCGGCAGAGGCATATTGTTGAGCCGTTCCGCCTGAAGGGAAAGGGCGGTCATCGGCGTACGCAACTCGTGTGCCGCGTCGGCGACAAACCGCTGACGGTGGCGGATGTCTTCATCCGCACGTTTCAAAAGCAGGTTGATGGCGGTTACGAAACCTCTGATTTCACTGGGAATATTGTCCACGCTCAAAGCAGACAGGTCATTGATTCGGCGTTGTTCGAGACTTTGCGACAATTTGCGGACGGGGCGCATGGCTTTGTGCGTAATCCACACGGTCAGCAGTATCATCAGCAGCAGTGCCGCCAACAGGGGCAACACGCTTTGCCGTGCCGCATCCGCCGCCAAATCTTCACGGTATTCGTTTTCCTGCATGACGGCAATCCGTCCCTGTTCGGTCGTGCGGATATAGACGCGGTAATAATCGTCGTCCCCGTCCGCCTGAAGCGTGTGCAGACCGTCCGCCAGATGCGCGGGCAGGCTGACAACAGGGTCTTCCTGCTGCGGCATCTGCACGAAAATGCGCGTATCGCCGTCGCCCTCGGGCAAAGTTTCGGGTTGGGAATCGGGGGCGACGTACAATGCCGCCTGACGGAGCAGGTCGTCCTGCAACTCTTCCGTTTCGTGGAAGGTTTCGTAGTAGGAAAACATACCTGCAAGCATTGCCAGCGGAACAAACATCCAAATCAGGGCAAGGCTGATTCTGACCTGAAGCGAATGTTTTAAAATTTTAAAAAAACGGTCCGGCATCTTCGTTCCTATTCAGACGGCATCTTGACGCGGCATCAGCCAGCCGACACCGCGCACATTTTGTATGCTTTCCTTACCCAGTTTCTTACGCAGCGCGTGAATCAGAAAATCCACCGCATTGCTTTCGACTTCCTCACCCCAACCGTAAACCTTGTCCTCCAAATCCGAGCGCGACAGAATGACACCCGGCCTCGCCAACAAAGCCTGCAATACCGAAAACTCCTTATTGCTCAACGCAACCTGCCGCCCTTCGGCAACAATTTCCGCCTGATACGTTGCCGGATTCAGCGAAATCACGCCGTTGGACAGGCAAACCCGTCCCTGACCGCCGCCGCGCCGCAACACCGCCCGCATCCGCGCCTTAAGCTCCGCCATATCGAACGGCTTGACGATATAGTCGTCCGCACCGCCGTCCAAACCGTTCAGACGGCTGTACAAATCATCCCGCGCCGTAACGATCAGCACGGGGACGGTACAGCCTGTCGCGCGTATTTCCGACAAAACATCCAAACCGTCCCGCACCGGCAAACCCAAATCCAGCAGCATCAAGTCATAAGGCCGGGCAGCGGCCGCCGCCGCAACCTGCGCGCCGTTTTTGACCCAATCCACCGCATAGCCGCCGTCTTTCAAACTTGCCGACACCGCTTCCGCAATCATCGCATCGTCTTCCACCAGCAAAACACGCATCAACTTTCCCTTCAAAATAAACCGTGCCTATTCTAACACCCCAAAATTAGCCGCAATTTAGCGGCAACAAAAAACCGCAGAACCAAGATTCTGCGGTTTTTGACCGTTTCCAACCTATTTTGCGTGTTTCTCCACCAGAGAGACAAACTGATTAATATATGACTGAACAAAATCCCTCGCCGAGTCGATTAATTTGCCTTTTTCATCAAACAGCGTCGGCGAATTGCCCAAAAACACTTCCGGCTGTCCGGTTACGGGCATATCGAAATAAGACAGGGCAAGGCGCAGGTTTTTTTGCGAACTGTACCCGCCCATCTTGCCGACGGAATGGCTGATGATGCCGGCAGGTTTGTTTTTCCACGCCACATCGGCATTCGGTTTCGAGCCGATGTCCACCGCATTTTTCAAACAGGCGGGAATGGTGCGGTTGTTTTCGGACGTAACGAACAAAATGCCGTCTGAAGCCTTAATCGTTTCGCGGAAAGCCGTGTAACTTTCGGGCAGCGGCACATCTTCCACCGCAGGGTCGTCATAATCGAAATTGTAAAGCGGCAGATGTCCGATTTCGACGATTTCCGCCTGCCAGCCTTCGGGAAACATCTCCGCCGCATTCAATGCCACTTTGCGTGCAAACGAAGCACGGCGCAGGCTGCCCACCAAAATACTGATTTTCTTAGCCACAATCATTCCTCCTGAATATTAAGTTTGTGCGTTTCAATCATTTTATAATGATAACGATTATTATATATGTGATTTCCCCTGCAAACAAGCCGGCCCGCCGCCACGGCGTTCCCACTTATCTGGCTTTGCCTTATAATTGCTTTTTTTATGTAACAGATTCACCTATGAATTTCCCCAAAACAGCGGCCTCCCTGCTGCTGCTTCTCGCCTCCCTCGCCGCACACGCGCTCGATACGGGGCGCATTCCGCAAAACGAAATCGCCGTATATGTCCAAGAACTCGGCAGCGGCAGGGTCGTCATCGACCACCGCGCGGATGTCCCCGTCAATCCCGCGTCCACGATGAAACTCGTTACCGCGTTTGCCGCCTTCAAAACCTTCGGCAGCAATTACCGCTGGGCGACCGAGTTTAAAAGCAACGGCAAAGTGAGTAACGGCACGCTGGATGGCGATTTGTATTGGGCAGGCAGCGGCGACCCCGTTTTCAATCAGGAAAACCTGCTTGACGTTCAAAAACAGTTGCGCGACAAAGGCATACGCAATATCACGGGGCATCTGATGCTCGACCACAAGCTGTGGGGCGAAGTCGGCAGTCCCGACCATTTTGAAGCCGACGGCGGCTCGCCGTTTATGACTTCCCCCAATCCGACTATGCTGTCTGCCGGTATGGTTATGGTGCGCGCCGAACGCAATGCCGCCGGCAGTACCGACATCCTCACCGATCCGCCTTTGCCGCATATTTTCACCCAAAACAACTTGAAAATTACCGCCTCCCAAGCTGCCTGCCCTTCGGTCAAAAAACTGATGCGCGCATCTTTTTCGGACAATACGCTGAAATTGCGCGGCAATATTCCCGAAAGCTGTTTGGGCAAGCCTGTCGGTGTCCGGATGTTCGCGCTTGACGAACTGATCCGGCAAAGTTTTACCAACCACTGGCTGCTGGGCGGCGGACGGATTTCAGACGGCATCGGCATAGCCGACACACCGGAAGGCGCGCAGACGCTTGCCGTTGCACACGCCAAACCGATGAAGGAAATTTTGACAGACATGAACAAGCGTTCGGACAATCTGATTGCGCGTTCCGTCTTCCTCAAACTCGGCGGCAACGGCAAACTGCCCGCCGTTTCCGAACAGGCGGCGTCTGCCGTCCGGCGCGAACTTGCCGTATCGGGCATCGATGTTGCGGATTTGGTTTTGGAAAACGGTTCGGGTCTGTCCAGAAAAGAAAGGGTAACAGCGAGAATGATGGCGCAAATGTTGGAAACGGCTTATTTCAGCCCGTTTGCACAAGATTTCATCGACACACTACCCATCGCCGGCACAGACGGAACTTTGCGCAACCGCTTCAAACAAAGCGGCGGGCTGCTGCGTCTGAAAACCGGCACGCTCAACAATGTCCGCGCATTGGCAGGCTACTGGCTGGGCGACAAACCGATGGTCGTCGTCGTCGTCATCAACAGCGGGCGCGCCGTTTCCCTGCTGCCTGATTTGGACAACTTCGTTGCCAAAAACATCATCTCCGGCGGCGACGGCTGGCTGGATGCGAAACTGATGTGCAAAGAACGCCACGCCTGAACGGACAAAAATATAGTGAATTAACAGGTTACCGCATTGCCGTACAGTTTGCAGTTTCACCGCCTTGTTCCGATTTCTGCCGACCCACGATAAAATGCCGTCTGGACTTGACTGCACCCTATAAGTTGGGGCAGTGCAAGTTCAGACGGCATTTTTATTTTTCCATCAAATCGTAGCCCCAATCCAACAGCATCAATATTTCATCCGTTTCCGCACCATAATCCAACACGATACCGACCCAATGCTGCTTGTTTATATGGTAATTTTCTCCCCACCTCAAAACGGAAACCATATCAGGATTACTCTTCACATTAATGGATGTTACCCCTCCATCCCCTGCAAACCCAAACGGCTTTTGGCAATCCTCCCGATTAGTGCATACCATTTCCCCCTATTCCCACCATGCCTCAACACGGCAGAATCGGGATATTTTATAAGAACCGTGCCGCATTGCTTCTCTGCGTATTCTAAAATCCGCCTTGATTGGGTAACAACTTTCCCTCCATAAAAGAATGCCGTACCGGATTCTCTGACAAAAACAAAACCCTCTAAGAAAATACTTAGAGGGTTTTGGAATTTGGCTCCCCGACCTGGGCTCGAACCAGGGACCTGCGGATTAACAGTCCGTCGCTCTACCGACTGAGCTATCGGGGAATAAGCGCGAATAATAAAACAGAAATACCGAACGTGTCAATATAAATTTACAATCGATTGCACTTTATCTGCAAGCCCGCAATCTTTATATGTTATATGGCTTCCGCAATATGCCTTGCCGCTCGTTTGGCATCCAATAGGATTAAACCAAGTTTGCCGGTTTCTTTTGCCATCAGCACCAACACGGCATCTTTACCCGCCTGACTTAAAAGGATATAGCCTGATTTTCCTTTAATCATCACTTGTTCCAATTCCCCGCAGGCGAGTTCTTGCACCGAACGGCTGCCTAAAGCAAGCAAAGTAGCAGAAATCGCCCCTACCCTGTCCGAATTCAAATGTGAAGGAAGCATTGTCGCCATCGGCAATCCGTCGGTTGAGATAACGGCAGATGCGACAATATCCGGAGATGTGTTGTTCAAGTCTTCCAAAACCGAAATTAATAATTGCTGCATAAACCCTCCTATCCCAAGTTTTACACACGGTTGCTGTAACGGCGGTATAAAATCCTGACCAAAGTAACAAATGCCTCTTTGCTCAAGTCCGGAATACCGCCGATGACCAAAATAAATTTGGTTGAACCGATATACAATGGGAAAAATGTCAATTCGCTCTGACCAGAAGGGTCGCAAACGCCCCAAGCGTTATTGTTGATATACAGGTTGTTCTTAATCAGCAGCCGGTGTTTCTTTTCCATCTGTGCAACTTCTGCCGCCAGCAACCCCAACTCTTCAGCCGCCTCATGATGGAAATTGGCATTGGCAAGATACAGGCCGTTCCGATCGACCAATAATGCCTTACCACTGCCGGACAACTGCTCCATCAACAGCGGCAATTGCTCGTCCGACAGATTGATGCCGTCTGAATGACCGTTTTCATCGCCATAAAGGAATTCGAGTTTTTGCAAACGATACAACAGGTTCAAAGCGGTATCGATGTCGGCGGTGTCCGCCCAGGCGAGCAGCTTCTCACTGCTGACCACTTCGTCCGCATCCGCTTTCAACAGGCTGTGCAACAAGGTTTTACCGGCACTGGGGGTATCGCTGGATACGGCATAAAATGCACCGGCAGGAGTCAGGCGGGGATATAAATTTGCTTGTAGTGAAAGTGTTGATTCCATATTAAACCTCCAGTCCCGGATCAATAGAAAATAACATTGCGCTAACCAATTGCTTTACGTCATCTTCCTTACGGGCATCAATTTCAAAAACCGGAACATTAAGATTATGTTTTGCAAGATATTTGTGATACACGTCGATACCGGGCTGAGAGCGTATATCCATCTTGGTAATACCGACAACGACGGGTGCCTTCTCCAGCAGCCCTCGAAACGAATGCAAAAAGAATTCCAAATCTTTCAATGGGTTGGTTCTGGCATTATCTAAAAGCAAGACCAAACCCATACTGCCTTGGCTTAAGATTTCCCACATAAAGTTGAACCGTTCCTGACCGGGCGTACCATATAAATGGACTTTGGTATCCTCATCCAAGCTGATGACCCCGTAGTCCATCGCCACTGTCGTATTCCTTTTCCTATCCAAAGTCATATCGGATGCGGAAGCATCGGTCTGGACGGGTGCTTCATCCGAAATAGCCGCAATGGCGGTGGTTTTCCCTACGCCGACAGGTCCTGTGAAAATAATTTTATTTTCTCTCATCTCTCTGCCTCTTAGCTGCCCAACAGTTTTTTCATCAGCCTTTGAAGAAGGCCGCGCGGCTGGGATTGGGATGGTGTCGTGATTTTTTCCGCTTTTTTCACCATTTCACTATCAGAGGCAGAATCGGCCCCGATATTTATTTTATCCGCCATATCGGAGTATGCCTGTTGTGAAACCGTTTTTAAATCTACCGACAAAAACCCGGTTATATAGGTTGCTGCAAGATAATTCAGAATATCATTGAGGTTTAAAGGCATCACTTTATACAACACATTAAGGTTGACGGATGCCTTGGTCAGAAATGCCGACAAGCGTATCGATCCCGGCACATTTGCCAACCGGGTCAGGTTCGGCCAAGATTTCAACGTAAACGGAGTATCGGGAGAAATCGGATAAATCAACCTGCCCTGCGCCGTCCAAATGGAAAACTGCCACATACAGGACATAATGCCTACTTTAGCCTTTTCGCGCCATTGCGGGTTATCGGGAACAGTCTTGCAACAGACCTGCAAATTTTCGTCTTTGCACAATTCTTCGAGTTTTTGCACACTTTCTGTCAGCAAAACCCGTTGTATCGAGGGGAAAACAATAAGGACCGGCTTATTTCCATGCAAGATAGCGATGTCCCGCCTGTTCTTTTCCGCAAACCGCAACGCCCCCAATAATCCTTTATTCGGGTTAAACCGGCGTATCGTAACCGTACGCTGCACATTCCCGTTGTTTTTCGCTGACCGGTCTGCGGGTGCAATAAACGATTTCCCATAAACATTCTCGCCCTGCAACAACTTGCGGAGCATAGGAAACAATGTTTCAAACCGAATCGGTTTGGGCAGGTAGGGAACTTCAGAATCGGGAACTTTCTCCGAACAGACGGCGACGGGTATATCCTTATAACGCTCGGCAAGCTCTTTCCAAAGTTCAAAACCGCCCTCGGCATCGGTATCTGCCAAAACCAAATCGGGCACGGCACTGCCGTCTGAAGGGGATACTGTTTCATAACGGGTGGTATTGTGCATTTTGAATGCCATTTTGAAAACGGATTCCTGCTGCGCCGTCATCCCCGCCAACATTACGCGTACTGTTTTAATTTTCGGCAGTTGAACTTCCATTTTTATTTTCCGTACCGTTTTATTTTTTTATATTTTGATTCATACGCTGCAGCAGCCGGCTCATCAGCATAACGACTTCTTCAGGAAGCCTGTCCGCACGTTCCCTCAATACCCTTAAAAACTGCCCCAACCTATCCCAATCTTCAGTACGTTCATAAATATCGATCAACGTAATATAAAGCTGGGACTCGTCAGAATATTTCAATACCGCCTGCTCCAACACATCCATTGCCGCCTCAATCTGACCATACATCAGCAACGACTCTACTTCTTTAACCGCATCGTCTGCCGGAGACGAACCGGTGTTGATCAACGAAGAATCTTGAAGCACCAAATCCCGATGTTGCGCTTTGAATTTCTGTATATTTTTCGGCAGATATCCGTGCCCCATACCGATGTCTTTGATTTGCTGGTCGTTCGGCCCCTTTTCCAAATCATCGAAAACTTCATGGTAACCCAGGCTGTACCCCCACCCCAGCATCCGCTCTTTAACCTGCCTGCCGTAGTTGCCCAACGTTTGGTAAAGTTTCCACAAATGTCCGGCAAAACGGTCTATGTCCGCGTGTTGGTAATCGAGTTTCAATGCATCGATAATCAGGTTTGCAGGTTTTTCGGAAGTTTGGATGGCACGGTCGTATTGTTTCGATGCCGTTTCGTAGCTGACTTTGTCTTTAAGGATTTTTGCACCTTGATCGGCACGGACCAGACCGGCAATCGCACCGATTTCCTCTTGGCTGATCCCGGACACGTCTTTTTTGCCCCGCACAATCGGGATGCGCTTGATTTCTTCGGCTCCATAAGCCTTACCGCCGGCATCCGGCTGGGGCGATGCGGAAGCTGCCGTCGCAGAACCGCCTTCCGCGCGTTTTTCAATCTCCTGAATGCCCCATCCCAAACCTTCTTCCGCCAAGACGCGGATACGCAAATGGTTGGGATCGCGCTGTAATGCCTGTTCGATATATTTTGCCAAAAGTTCGGAAGGAATCAGTCTGCCGTATTTTTGCAGATTGTCTGCTAAAACATCGACATCCCCCACTTCGAGATTGATATCGAGCAGCTCGCGGATAAGGTTTTCAGGTTTCGCTTCACCATCCGGAATGCCGTCCAGATAGGCAGCCAAAGACTCGGCAGCCTTGCCCTGATAACCGAACTGCTTATAAACCTGATATTCCGTCAGCGGATCGACTTCTTGCGCGGATACTGCCGCAGATGCGGTCTCGGCGCTCTCATTCCAAGAAAATCCCGTCTGCGTGCCGTCTGAAACCGATTGGTCAACCTGATCGACCCAGTCCGAATCATTGCTTCCGGGCGGCTGCCCCTGCGTATTGCCGACACCTTGGGATTTGCGCTTCGGTGTTTTCTTACCCTGCTTCGCACGCATAACCAAAAGCACCAGCAATACCGCCAGTGCCAGACCGATAATTAATGAGTTTTCCAAAGGATACTCCCGATACCGTAACGAGCGGATAGCTAACTGCCTGCAACGGCAATTGTCCGCTTTTATTATTAACGATTTACTGAAATAGACTTGTAAGTTTCAAATCATACCATAATTTAACGTTTGACAATATGCCTTCTGCACAAGCCTTGCCATATGACCTTTTATGTTTTATACGTTTAAATGTATTTGTCGGGCACTATCTGTTTGCACCCCCTTCCTTAATTATTCTTTTCCTTTGATTTCCAAAAAGTTATTTTCCTGTTTGCGGCAACAAATCGAATACGGCGACAGACTCGGTATGGGATGTCTGGGCAAACATATTCATTATCCCTGCCTGGCTGAGCATATAGCCTTTTTCAACCAACACGCCCGCATCCCGTGCCAAAGTGGAAGGATTGCAGGATACATAAACGATTTTTTGCGGAAGGTAGGGTGTATGCAGCGATTTGACGACTTCATACGCACCGCTTCTGGGAGGATCTATCAACATTTTGTCAAATTTCCCCCATGAGGCCACCATATTCTCGGTGCAATCAAAGAGGTTGGCAGCAATAAAATCTGTTTGTCCGCCGCAACCGTTTAACCGTGCATTTTGCCGGGCACGCCCGACCAGGTTTTCCGCACCTTCGACACCAACCACACTCGCTCCACTCTTGGCTATGGGCAGACTGAAATTGCCCAAACCGCAAAACAAGTCTGCAACTCGCTCACCCTGACATATATCGAGCATTTTTACGGCGCGTGAAACCATCAGCCGGTTGGTATCGGTATTGATTTGTGTAAAATCTCCCGGACGGAACGGCATTTCAATGCCGAACTCAGGTAATGTATATTTTAATGTTTTGTCTGTTTTGGGATAAAACGGTTGCGATACGCCCCCTTCGATTTGCAGCCAAACCTGCCAGCCGTCCGACAATTCCGAATCAAACCACTGTCGAATCCGGTTTTCTTCGTTCTGCCGAAGTTTGCTTTTGAACGCGATGTTCAATACGGTGATTTCACTGCCGCGATAAAACTCGGCAAAACGGGCAACACTTCCCTCTTCCGCCAAATCCTGCAAAAGCCCCCTGATGGCGGGCAGTTTGTCCGAAACCGACTTCGGAAGAAGCATACATGACGAAATATCCACCACATCATTCGTTTTCTTTGCCTGAAACCCCAGTTTCAGACGGCATGATTTATCTAATGATACACTGAACCGCGCCCTATCCCGATAATGCCATACATGTCCGTAAATCGGCGGCAATATCTGCTTCGGTTTGACCTTACCGATACGCTCCAACTGCTCTTCCATCATCCTTTGTTTGAACGCCACCTGCGCTGTCGGAGAAATATGTTGCAGGGAACAACCGCCGCAGCGTTCAAAATAACGGCACTGCGGGACGGTACGCTCATCCGAAACTTTGAATATCGTTACTGTTTCCGCTTCGTCAAACTGCTTTTTCTGTTTGGTAATCCGAAAACCGACCCTTTCAGACGGCAATGCCCCTTTAATAAAAACCGTTTTGCCGCCAACCTTTGCCACACCCCTGCCTTCATAATCCAAGGCGGAAATTTCCGCGACATTTGTTTCCGTTGCCATTACCCAATCCGTCCGCACTGTACCGAAGCGCATATTTTCGCACAAAACCGCGCGGTTTCAGGTATGATTTGCCGAAAATCCGTTGGACACACGCCATATTTTGATATGAATAAAACAATCTGCATCACTGCCGCACTGTCTATAACCAGTTTTTCATACGCGCATACAGTTATTCCCGATGTCTCCCCCGTCGCACAAGGTCAACATGTCTTCATTAACATCCCCCAGCAACGCCTGTTTCTCTACACCGACGGCAAACTGACCAAGGTTTATCCCGTTGCAGTAGGTCGGGCAATGACGCAAACCAATCTAGGCGAACATAAAATCGGGGCGAAAGCCTATAACCCTGTTTGGCACATCCCCAAATCCATACAGAAAGAACGCGGCGACGGCGTAAAAACCATAGCCGCCGGCCCGGACAACCCTTTGGGGCCGGTTTTTGTCCGCTTAGGCGACCCGAAACTCGGTTTGGGCATACACGGAACCAATGCGCCGACCAGCGTCCCCGGGGTTCGGAGTCACGGCTGCGTCCGCATGAAATCGCCCGACGCGCTCGAGTTTGCCAAAACCATCGCCAGCGGCTCGCCCGCCTCCGTCATCTATCAAATGGCGGGGCTCAATGAAGATGCGGATCGCAACCTGTGGCTTGCCGCCTTCCGCGACCCCTACGGCAAAAACAACCTTGACACCGCCTCCCTGAAAAAAAGCATCGGGCAATGGGCAAAAACACAGGGCAAAACCATCGCGCCCGAGAAAGTCGATGCCGTACTCAAAGACCGCACCGGATTGGCCGTCTGCCTGACCTGCGGCAAAAACGGCAAGATGAAGATGCCGCTCAAATCGCTGGCGTGGATACAGGGTTCTTCCTCATACAGCCAAGCTGAAGCACCTAAGCCGAAAATTACCCGGGTTAACCCTGTCGAACAGCCGGTTCCCCAAGCTGCCGAACAACCTCCGGTTCAAATCGTCCACCCCATTCCCGACCTGCCGCCGGCCGATGTCGAACCGGTTACCGAATCCGTACATCAGGCAGAAACTGAAACTTTTAAAAATACTGCTTCCGAACCGTTTGATTCGCTGTTCTAAATCCGTCTCCCCACCGGAAAACAAAATGCCGTCTGAACGCTTCAGACGGCATTTTGGTTCATCTTTCCATCAAAGGAATCAGCGATCGAGCTGCTCTTTGATGATTTTCAGGTCGGGGTAAGACAACACGATGTCGTATTCGCGGCCGTCTTTATAGGCTTCCACTTCCAAAACAGGTTTGCCCCAATGGTCGTCTGCATCGACATCGTGAACCTGATAACCGCGCTGTTCCAACATTTTCACGGCTTTCGTGCGGTTTTGTTCAAAATGGGGATCGCTGTAAATCTGACGCTCGGCAGAGTCGCTGGCAAATGCAGCAGCGGCACTCAGGGAAACAATGGCAGCCAATAACAGTTTTTTCATTTCCAGTCCTTTCTTAATCGACTTATTGAACAAGATGTGTTTTTCAATGCCGCCATTAAAACACAGCAAAATTAGGTTTGAATTAGCAGGAAGTTAAGAAGCGTAAATGCCGTCTGAAAAAACAGAGCCGTCAAACGGCTCTGTTTTCCTTATGCTTCTTTGGTTTCGGCCGCCTTTTGGCGCAGGCGCAGGCTCAATTCGCGCAACTGCTTGTCGTCCACGCTGTTGGGCGCGTTGGTCAGCAGGCATTGGGCGCGTTGGGTTTTCGGAAAGGCAATCACGTCGCGGATGGATTCGGCACCGGTCATCAGCGTTACCAGACGGTCGAGGCCGAATGCCAAACCGCCGTGCGGAGGCGCACCGAATTTCAGATTGTCCAAGAGGAAGCCGAATTTCTCTTGTTGCTCTTCAGGGCTGATTTTCAGCGCGGCAAACACTTTCTCTTGTACGTCTGCACGGTGGATACGGATAGAGCCGCCGCCGATTTCCCAGCCGTTCAATACCATATCGTAGGCACGGGCCAGGCAGTTTGCAGGGTCGGAAACCATCAGGTCTTCATGGCCTTCTTTAGGCGCGGTAAACGGATGGTGTACGGCAACGTAGCGGTCGGCTTCTTCGTCGTATTCGAACATTGGGAAATCGACAACCCACAAAGGTTTCCATTCGTCTACGAAGTAGTCGTTGTCCTTGCCGTGTTCCAAGCCGACTTTGATACGCAGCGCGCCGATGGCTTCGTTCACGACTTTGGCTTTGTCTGCGCCGAAGAAGATGATGTCGCCGTTTTGCGCGCCGGTACGCTTGATGATTTCTTTCAGGGCGTTTTCGGACAGGAATTTCACGATTGGAGATTGCAGGCCGCTGTCTTCGCCGTTGGAAAGGTTGCCGACATCGTTCACTTTGATGTATGCCAAACCTTTCGCGCCGTAGATGCCGACAAATTTGGTGTATTCGTCGATTTCTTTGCGGCTGAATTTCGCGCCGTTCGGTACGCGCAGGGCGACTACGCGGCCGCCTTTCATGTCGGCTGCGCCACGGAAAACTTTAAATTCTTCCGTTTTCATCAGGTCGGTCAGCTCGGTAAATTTCAAGTTGATACGCATATCCGGTTTGTCAGAGCCGTAGTAAAACATGGCTTCAGAGTAAGGCATACGTGGGAAGTCGCCCAGATCTACATTCAAGGCATCTTTGAAGACTTGTTTCGCCATACCTTCGGTGATGTCCATAATTTCATCCTCGTTCAAGAACGAGGTTTCCAAGTCGATTTGAGTGAATTCAGGTTGACGGTCGGCACGCAAGTCTTCGTCACGGAAACATTTGGTGATTTGGTAGTAACGGTCGAAACCCGCCACCATCAACAGTTGTTTGAACAATTGCGGAGATTGCGGCAGAGCGAAGAATTCGCCCGGATGAACGCGGCTCGGCACGAGGTAGTCGCGCGCGCCTTCCGGAGTGGAGCGGGTCAGCATCGGCGTTTCAATGTCGATGAAGCCTTGCGCATCCAGATAACGGCGAACGCCCATAGCGACTTGATAACGCAGGCGCAGGTTGCGCTGCATCACAGGGCGGCGCAGGTCGATAACGCGGTTGGTCAGGCGCACGTTTTCGCTGATGTTTTCATCGTCGATTTGGAACGGAGGCGTAGCGGCAGCGTTCAAGACTTCGATTTCTTTGGCGAGGATTTCGATTTTGCCGGAAATCATTTTGTCGTTGGTTGTACCTTCAGGACGGTTGCGTACGCGACCGGTAATGCTCAAAACGTATTCGTTGCGGGAGGAATCGGCAGCGGCAAACGCTTCCGGAGTGTCGGGGTCAATCACGATTTGGACGATGCCTTCGCGGTCGCGCAGGTCGATAAAAATCACACCGCCGTGGTCGCGCCGGCGGTGTACCCAGCCTTTGACGGTAACGGTTTGGTCTAAGTATTGCTCGCTGATCAGGCCGCAATAGTTGGTACGCATAAAATCACCTTTTATTGATTTAAACTGAAAACAGAAAATGCCGTCTGAACGGCGGCTTTATTGTTGTTCGGGCAACTCCGCCTTTTCAGGCGGCATAGGTCCTGCCAATGTTTTGACGGGCAGGTCGTCAGGGATGACCATACCCAGCGAAATCACATATTTCAACGCTTCGTCCACGCTCATATCGAGTTCGCGCACATCGCTTTTCTTTACCATAATATAGTAACCGCCGGTCGGGTTGGGCGTGGTCGGGACATACACGGAAAGATAATCGCCGTCCTGCGGCAATGCTGCCTTAACCGCATTCGACACCTGCCCGGACACGAATGCGATTGTCCAAATACCCGATTGGGGAAATGGCACGAGTACCGGCGTTTTAAACGAACGGCTGCTGTCGGAAAGCAGGGACTCGGATACTTTTTTCACACTCGAATAGATGGATTTGACAACCGGAATCCGCCCCAACAGGCTGTCCCACGCGGCGAGAACCTGCCGGCCCAATACGTTGGCGGCAAACAATCCGGTTACGAACAATACGGCAATGGCAACGATAACGCCCAGCCCCGGGATATTGAAGCCCAAAACATATTGTGGCCGCCATTGCTTCGGCAGCAGGTTGACGAGCTGGTCGGACGCGGAAACGATATAGGAAATCACCCAAACCGTTACCGCAATCGGCAGCCAGACCAAAATGCCCGTAATCAGATATTTTTTTAACGCCTTGGCAGCTTTGCCGCCTTCGGCCGCAGGTTCCGTCATCTTGCTTGATTCCGACAAAGTCCGTACAAACCGCACATTATACGCGTTTGCCCGGATTCAAACGAATTTTTTATCCCGCCCCGCCAAACCGTCGGCGGCTTCAGACGGCACGGCAACTTGATATGCCGTCTGAACACGCGGTTCAGATACCGTCCCAGTCGTTGAACATCAACCCGATACCGATACCGTTTTGCTTGTGGTTGTAATCGATCAGGCTTTCCCCGTAACCGTGGAATCCGCGTACCACGCCTTTGAGTTTGCCCTTAATCGGAAACGTGTAGGCGGCTTCAATCGCGCCGTAGCCCGTTTTGGGGTTGTAGCGCAATACGGAATACACATTCTTCCTGTCATTCAAACGGTACTGAACTTTCACATCGCCATACCCCATATAATCGGCAATATCGGGATTGTCGTTTTTATCGCCGCTCTGATCGAACTCACGCACCCACACGCGCGGAATTACCGTCAATTTGCCCCACTCCATGCCTGCCATGGCATAAATCCTGTTCCACGAACGCGATTCGGGACGGCTCTGTCCGTTGGACTGGTGGACAAAACCCGCACCGAGCATACGCAGCCTACCGCCAAAGGGAAGGTCTGCCTTCACAGGCTGGGTCAGGAAAATTTCAGGTTTGTAATCCGTATTGCGGAACGGCGCGGATTTCCTGCCTTGGTTGTAAATCTGCCAATCGGATTTTTGGGTGTAGCCGAACCACAGATCCGCGCGGGTTTTAAACAAATCTTCGGCAATTTTGCTTTTAAACGAAACCTGCAATTTGGTTTCCGCACGTTTCTGCTGTCCGAATTTTTCCTGCGCAGTCGTACCGCGCGTCGGCGAACTCGGGGCATAGTTGGGCGAACTGTTGTACCAAACCGGCATAAGGTACATCGGATTGTGTTCGCGCACGCCCAACAGCCCGCGCAAATCGTTTTTGTCCAAGTCGTACATCAGGCTCAAAGGCGTATAGATGTCGGCGGTTTCGCCCACACTGTCGGTAGGAAGCGCATCCCCGCCTTTTTCAACAACAATGACCGCCTCGCCCTTATCCAGACTGCTGCGGACGGTTTCCGTCAGATTGAGTACGGTTTTCGACTCCCGCCCTTCCTGCCCTGCCGAAGACGGAAGCTGTGCCGCAAAAATCCTGTCGTAACACGCCAAACGCGTAACATTGTCCGTCAAAGCGGCGCATTGCAGCGCGGTCTCTCCAAAAGCGGATGCCATCGGCAACAGTCCTGTCAAAAGGATATAGCGCATATTCCGTGTATTCATCTCCACCCCCATTGTCAGCATATTGGTTTTCAGACGGCATTTTATAGCGGATTCGGATAAAAAACCGCACCCTTTCCGCCATTTCGGGATTTTGCCCCCACAATGCAAAAACCCCGAAACCGTCGGGCTTCAGGGTTTTTTGCTTATTACATATAAAAAACCGCCTTGGCGGTTTTGCAAAAATCAAGCCAGTGCTTTTACTTTTGCAGACAGACGGCTTTTGTGGCGCGCCGCTTTGTTTTTGTGGAACACGCCTTTGTCGGCGATGCGGTCGATGACTTTGACGGACTCTTGGTAAACCGCTTGTGCGGCAGCTTTATCGCCTGCTTCGACTGCTTTCAATACTTTTTTCACTGCGGTGCGGAATGCGGTACGCAGGCTAGCGTTGTGGGCGCGTTGTTTGACGGACTGGCGGGCACGTTTGCGTGCTTGTGCGCTGTTTGCCATATTGGAATCTCCTGGAAGAAAAATAAATTCTGTAAACGCGCAATTTTAAAGGGGGTTTACATTATATGCAAGCCTTTTCTCTCTATCCGCCCGTCGGACACCCTGACAGCGCAGGAAAACGGCAAAATCGGGCGACCGTTTTCCTCCCCTTTTGGAAACGGGGTAATTTTTTAGGAAAATCAGTCCAATATCGCTTTGAGTTTGCACAAATTTACTTTACAATGCCCAAACCTTGCGCCGAGGTAACGATGGGGCGCGGGGATTTCTTTTTTTTTCCAACCTCTTTCATCAGGAATCTGCCCGTATGAAAAAATCCGTATTAGCCGTTTTGGCCGCGCTGTCTCTGGCAGCCTGCGGCGGCAGCGAAAAAAACGCCGTGCAACCTCAAGCAGACGCTGCGTCTGCTGCCAATGCCGAAGCCGCTGCCACCGATACTCTGAACATCTACAACTGGTCGAACTATGTTGACGAGAGTACGGTCGAAGACTTTAAAAAAGCCAACAATCTGAAGCTGACTTACGACTTGTACGAAAACAACGAAACGCTGGAAGCCAAAATGCTGACCGGCAAATCCGGTTACGATTTGGTTGTGCCGGGCATCGCCTTCCTGCCGCGCCAAATTGAGGCGGGCGCGTATCAGAAAGTCAACAAAGACCTGATTCCCAACTATAAGAACATCGATCCCGAACTCTTGAAAATGCTGGAAACCGCCGACCCGGGCAACCAGTATGCCGTCCCCTATTTCTCCGGCGTGAACACGATTGCGATTACGGCGAAGGGCAAAGAGCTTTTGGGCGGCAAGCTGCCCGAAAACGGCTGGGATTTGCTGTTCAAACCCGAATACACCCACAAGCTGAAATCCTGCGGCATCGCCCTGTGGGACACCCCGAGCGAAATGTTCCCGATTTTGCTGAACTACTTGGGCAAAGACCCCAAAGGCTCGAATCCTGAAGATTTGAAGGCGGCGGCGGAAGTGTTGAAGTCTATCCGTCCTGATGTCAAACGTTTCAGCCCGTCCATCATCGACGAACTGGCGCGCGGCGACATCTGCCTGGCGGCAGGCAACGGCGGCGATTTGAACTTGGCGAAAGCACGTTCCGAAGAAGTGAAAAACAATGTCGGCATCGAAGTGCTGACACCGAAAGGTATGGGCTTTTGGATCGAGTCTTGGCTGATTCCGGCTGATGCGAAAAACGTCGCCAATGCCCACAAATACATCAACTACACGCTCGACCCCGAAATCGCGGCGAAAAACGGCATCGCCGTAACCTTCGCCCCCGCCAGCAAACCGGCGCGCGAAAAAATGCCTGCCGAGCTGGTGAACACCCGTTCCATCTTCCCGAATGAACAGGATATGAAAGACGGTTTCGTGATGCCGCAAATGAGTACGGATGCGAAAAAACTGTCTGTCAGCCTGTGGCAGAAAATCAAAGTCGGCACCAACTGATTTGAAGCATTAAAAATGCCGTCCGAACAATGTTCGGACGGCATTTTATATTGGATTGAAATAGAAATATTTATATAGTGGATTAACAAAAATCAGGACAAGGCGACGAAGCCGCAGACAGTACAAATAGTACGGAACCGATTCACTTGGTGCTTGAGCACCTTAGAGAATCGTTCTCTTTGAGCTAAGGCGAGGCAACGCCGTACTGGTTTTTGTTAATCCACTATACCGTCGTTCCCACGGTCGGGATTTCAGATTGCGGACATCTGTCAGAAAGACAAAAAACCTTCCGCCGTTATTCCCCACAGGCGGTAATCCGATCCGTGGGGATTTTGCAACTTCAAATCAATCCTCAAACTGAAATCCCGTCATTCCCACGAAAGTGGGAATCCGAACGCGTCCGCACGGAAACCCGCATCCCGTCATTCCCATGAACGTGGGAATCTAGAACGTAAAATCTAAAGAAACCGTTGTATCCGATAAGTTTCTGCACCGACAGGTCTGGATTCCCGCCTGCGCGGGAATGACGGAATTTGAGGTTTCTGTTTTTGATTTTCTGTTTTCACAGGAATGACAGGATTTTAGCGAGCCGTAGGGTGGGCTTCAGCCCACCGTACCAAGAGTTTTTGGAGAATCGGTAAGATTCGGCGGTTTCGGTTTTCGGTGGGATTGGGCGAGATGGATAACATTGACGGAGTTGGTGGGATTGGTAATATTGGTGGGCTAAAGCCTGCCTTACAGCCTGCCCTATGTCCACGCTGCACATCCTACGCCCGCCTTGCGTTCCTTATAAGTAGCATTTTACGCAATACTTTGCGTCCGCTGAAAAAATTTCAAACGGTCTTTTTTATCAAATGCGAAAAATATAACGTCATTCCCGCGCAGGCGGGAATCTAGTCTGTCGGTGCGGAAACTTATCGGATACAACGGTTTCTTTAGATTTTACGTCCTAGATTCCCGCCTGCGGGGAATGACGGGTTTCAGGATTACGGTGTATCGGGAATAATGGGAAACGGTGGGAATTGTGTAAAAAATGCCGTCTGAAGCCTTTCAGACGGCATTTGCGGCGTTTGGACGTTTAAAACTTCATTTCCAAGCTAAATGTGTAGTTTCGGCCGGGGGCGGCATATCGGTTGTAAACGCCGACATTTTTGTGTTGATTGACTGCGCCGCCGGCAGTTTGCCGCACATTTTCCCAAGTAACATAGCGGTGGTTGAGGAGGTTGTACACGCCCGCACGGAGGGTGAAGTGTTTTTTAATCGTGTAATAACCGGACACATCCACAATATACCAAGGGCGGGTACGGCGCGCGGTGGCTTTTGTATTGCGGCTGTTGCCGTTGAGCAAAGCCCGGCTGCCCAACAACTCTGTGATTTCCTTGGCTTTGGAATAAGTCAGCATACCGTTCACACCCCATTTGCCTTCCGGTTGGTCATAGCCCAAGCCGACGACATAGCGCGAGGGTTGGATGGCATCAAACAGGTGTGATTGAATATCGGTGCGGTCTGCGCGTTTTTTGATGTCGCGGACACGGACACGATTATAGGCAAATGTAGAATACCAACCTTCGGGCAATTTATCCCATACGCCGTTCCAATCGATTTTGCCCAAAACATTGATGCCGGTAATCCGCGCGCTTTGGGCATTGAGGTAAGCCGGGTCGCCTTTGGCTTCTTCTTTGCCGTTTTTAATTTGCGCTTCATAACCCCGGACAATCAAATCGCGGTAGGCATTGTTGAACCAACTTGCCTCCAAGTTGCCGAAATCGCCTTTAAACACGATGCCGGCTTCTTTGTTGAACGATTTTTCCGGATCGATTTTGACCGCCTTGCTTTGAACACCCGCCCGCCAGCCGTACATTTCCGCAAACGAGGGCAGGCGGAAGCCGGTTGAAGTGCGGTAAGTCAAATCCAGCCAGTCGGCAGGTTTGAGGACGATGCCTGCGTTCCAGGACAGGGTGCGGTGCGTGCCGGTGGAAACGCTGCCGTCGTCCGAATGCGTGCTGCGGTAGTCGTAGCGCAACCCCGCGCCGACATCCGCCCACCTGCCCAAACGGACATTGTCCCGAACTGCCGCGTAATAGCTTTTGCCGTTGATGCTGCGCGGCGTGCAGTCCGTATAAGTATTGTTGCCCGAGCGGCAGATTTGCCCCGTAACCACATTTCCCCCGCCTATGCTGACCCAATAGGGTTTGTCTTGGCTGCCGTTGGGGCTGATTTTTTGATTGCCGTTTTGAGTGGGTATTTTCGACGAATAGGCGCGGTTGGCATTTTGATAATAATAATCCTGATGGCGGAGGTCGGAACCAAAACGGTCAAAACCGAGGTTGACGCTCAGGTTGTGGCGGATTTTGGCGGTATCGAAGGATTTTTTGAATGCCGCCTGCAAGAGCCTGTGGCTTTCCCCGTAAATCACGCGGTCGGATTTGTAATAGGAAAACGGCTTGTCGGCACTCGGGCGGCAATATTTGTCCGAACCGTCGGCAGAACAGTGCGTCTGCTGAAAATGATTATCCAAACCGATACCCTGCCGGTCGTAAGAGAGGCGGGCATAATCCGCCCAAGTGTCTTTATCGGCATTGGTATAGACATATTCCAAACCGTAGCGGCTTTTGGTGTGCGTCTCGTCGTAAAACACGCCCGTACCGTATTCCGCGCCCACCAGCGCACCGTTTTCGCCGTTGGTAAACAGACCGCCGTATTTGTGGTCGCCCGCGTATTTGCCGTTGCCGGACAAAGAACCCGCCTGTTTTTTATTTTCATCAAAAACCGCCTTGGTCAGGAATGCCGGAACCGTCATATCGCGCGTGTCGAAAGTTTGTTGCGTGCGTTCGAGTATGCCGCCGATGTAGTGCCGTTTGTTTTCAAAACGAAAACCCGGGCGGAACAGCCACGACCGGCTTTCGTATGAAAGCGGATCGGCGAGGAAGCGGTTGGGGCCCGTGTAGTCTCGGGTGGAAACCGTTTGCCGTTCGTCTTTGCCGACAACATCTTTTTTCGGATTCGCTTTACACGTTTCGTAATTTCTGCTTTCGCATTCTTCTTCGACCACGAAATGAGCGTATTGGTGGTCGTCTTCAACCGGCACCAGCCTGTTAAAGCTCTGAACGCCGCGTCCGGCGGCTTCGTGGGCGCGGATTTCCCCCGCGCGCCGACCCGTGTGGATCAGCAAAGCCTCCGCACCGCCGATGCGCCCCGCCAGCGCGATGGATTGGGTAAGCCCCCGGTTTTTGCCGGAATAGGCGGTTTTACTCTGAATCCCCCACTGCCTGCCTTCCCCGATAACATCGTCGGCGGTTTTGGTTTGAAATGCGACCGAGCCTGCCAATGCGCCGCTGCCTTGTTCGACCGAGTTTGAGCCTTTGCTGATTTCGACAGCTTTGACGTTTTCATACTCGATTTCATTGATTGCGCCGCTGCTGCCCGCCGTCCTCGTCCCGCCCAATGCCGCCTGCGCGGTGTAGGACTGTATTTGCGCCAAGCCGTCCACCGTCAAGGAAACGCGGTTTTTGTCCATACCGCGTATCGAGTAACCCGAGCTTGCGCCGCGCCCCTGTTCGACGACGGCGATGCCGGGGTCGTAACGCGTCAGGTCGCGGATATCGAGTACCTGTTCCTTGCTGAGGGTGTCGGCGGTTTTGACCAATTTGCCCAAACCGGTTACTTCGTTATCGCGGCGGGTTTTCTGTTTTTTGGCTTTTACCTGTATGGTATCCAACTGTTTTTCCTGTGCTTGTCCGGCTTGCACATTTTCTGCATAAACGGGCAGCGCGGTCATTAAAGACAGGCATAAAATATTTAATCGGAACAAATGTTGCTGTTGCATAGTGTTTCCCTACTCTTCGCTTTCAGACGGCATCGGAAGGAGCGATGCCGTCTGAAGCCTTATTCTCGATTGTTCGGCAGCCGTGCTTATTGCACAAGCTGTTGGCGTTTCGCACCGAATATCACCGATGCTTTTTCTTGTTTTCCATCCGGTACATTTCCCGGAAATGAGAACGAACCGCCCATCTCAATGGCGTTTTTGCCGTAGAAACCGCCGGATACAGTGGCTTCAATATGCGTATAGTGGGAATTTCCGGTATTTTGCGGATCCAGCGCAAAGCCATCATTACCGGTTTTCGCCGTACCTAAAAAACCGTTGCCCTGAATCATGGCAGTAATAGTAAACGCAGGAGACGTACGGTCTTTTGCCGTCAGTGTGCCACTGATTTTTTTAGTGGAAAAATCCACGTCAAACTCTGCCCTATTACCGCCTTCCTGATTGGAGGCTTCGCCGCTCCAGCTTGTGCCGTTGGCAATATATCCGTACCAAGTACCGCGATATTTGGCGTTTGCCTCCGTCCTTGCCTCCACATCGGATACTGGAGTGCGGACACCTTGCAGGAACATATCGTCTTTATTTTCTTTTGACAGCTTCCCAAAACTCATGTAATCCAAGTTGGAACAACACACCGTTGCCTTCACGCCGTTTTGCTCAATCTCGTGCTGAAATGCCGCCTTATTGCCCTCAGACGGCAGCAGTGAAAGCTCCACCCCGTCAACCAGCAGCTTTTTCACATCTCCAAAACTATCTATTTGCTCCTTCTTAAACTCCCCTCCGGTAATACGGTATGCATCTATCACGGTTTCCGTTGCAAGCCCTGCCGCGTTTTCCCCCTCCTTCTTATCTTTCTGCTTCGCACCAAACACCGCTGCAACTTTGTTGTCGTTGCTTAAGAATTTACCGGCAAGTTCCTCGCCTTTCGGTCCGTAAAATCCGCCTTCCAAACTGTCGGAGTCGGAAACGAAGGGATGACCGTTCCCGGTATTTTTATCCGCTGCCAACGCCTTACCTTTGAAACGGTTGCCGTGCAGGTTAGCCTGAATGTCGTAACGTTTAATTTGTTTGTCTCTATTTTCGGTTTCGTTATGGGTAATCCGGTTATTGCGGTAGAGTTTGCCGGTCATGGTCTTGGCGGCGAAATCCACCTCAAACTCGCTGGTCAGCCCGAAATCGGTCTGACCTTCCTTCGCCTCGCTTTTGTTGCGCAACACATCCGCTTCCTCGGCAGACAGAGCCCCGTACCTGTCCCCCGCTTGCGAATTACCCAACTGGGAAAACTTCTGTTTTTCCTTGGCATCGGTTACATAATCCCAAGTACCTTTGTAAATCGCCTTACCCGTCGGCAGAGCTTGGGAAGGATTACTGCCTTTGTAGAAAAGGTAGCCGTCCGGACCGAAAAGAACGATTTTGTTTTTGAAATCGATTTTATTGGCACCGTTGCGGTAGATATAGCCCGAGCGGACATATTGGAAACCCGTATAGCCTTCCACGCGGCTTTTGCCGTCCTCACCCGGCTGAATAGACTCGTTCAGCGTACCCTTATTCATCGCCGAAATCTCATTCTTTTGGGGAAACTCATCCGGCTTACCCGCCGCCAATTTTACCCAATCCGCATCCGACAACTGCTGATGCTTCTGCTTCACTTCCTGATGGACATTACGGCGCGGTATTTTGACTGCAAAACCGTAAGCCGGACGGTCGTTTTCCGCCGCCTGCGCTTCATCGGGTTTTACCGGTTTTTCAGTCTGTTCGTCTTGGTATTTCGGTGCTTCGGGCTGCGGGTTGCGCTGTTTCGTTTCCACGCTGTCCAAATCGAAACTGCCGCCTCCGCCCAGACAAGCACTCAACAAAAACACAGGCAGCACCATAGCAGCCTGATTCACCAATGGATTGCTCATATAAACCCAATTCAATTAAAGAATGATAAGGATTATTATTTTATTTATTTTTAACAAATTTGCAAATGCTTTTTTATTTTTTTAGGGAATACACCAAAATCCCGTCATTCCCGTGCAGTCGTGAATCCGAACGCGTCCGCACGAAAACCTATATCCCGTCATTCCCACGTATATCCCGTCATTCCCACGAAAGTGGGAATCCAGTTCGTTCGGTCTCGCTTGTTTTAAGTTTCGGGTAACTTCCACTTCGTCATTCCCGCGCAGGCGGGAATCCAGTGCGTTGAGTTTCAGCTATTTAGAATAAATTTTGAAACTCTAATCGCGTCATTCCCACAAAAGTGGGAATCCAGTTTTTTGAGTTTCAGTCATTCCCGATAAATTGCCTTAGCATTGAATGTCTAGATTCCCGCCTGCGCGGGAATGACGAATCCATCCATACGGAAACCTGCATCCCGTCATTCCCACGAAAGTGGGAATCTAGGACATAAAATCTAAAGAAACCGTTTTTCCCGATAAGTTTCCGCACCGACAGACCTAGATTCCCGCCTGCGCGGGAATGACGGGATTTGAGGTTTCTGTTTTTGATTTTCTGTTTTCGTAGGAATGACGGTTTAGAGTTACCCGAAACCTCAAAAAAAAAACCTAAACCGAACGGTCTGGATTCCCGCCTGCGCGGGAATGACGGGTTTCGAGATTACAGTGTATCGAGAAGGATGGGAAACGGTGGGAATTGTGTAAAAAATGCCGTCTGAAGCCTTTCAGACGGCATTTGCGGCATTCGGACATTTAAAAATCCCATCATTCCCGCGCAGGAGGGAATCCGAATACATCTGCACAGAAACCTGCATCCCGTCATTCCCGCGAAAGCGGGAATCTAGAACGTAAAATCTAAAGAAACCGTTTTATCCGATAAGTTTCCGCACCGACAGGTCTAGATTCCCACTTTCGTGGGAATGACGGGATTTTAGGTTTCTGTAATCTCGGGCAGCTTTCCGTTATCGTTTTAACCCAAAGACACCATTTCAATCTGCTCCATCGTCCTACCCAGAAAACGTTCGCCGATGGTTCTGAATTTCAAAGGAATATCGCTGACGTAAAAACGGTAGTCGGGATTGTTGTTGTCGGTATTGAGCAATCCTTCCTGCGCAAGGACGCGTGCTGTTTCTTCAGCCGTCGTAATCGCGGAATCGACCAGCGCGACATTGTGCACCTCCCTGCCGATTAAGGGCTTGAGCAAGGGAAAGTGCGTGCAGCCCAACACCAGCGTATCGATGCCGTCTGCAAGCAATGGTTTGAGGTATTCGCATACGGTCAGGCGGGTAACTTCGTGTTCCAACCAACCTTCCTCCACCAAAGGGACGAGCAGCGGCGCGGCCTGCGTGCGGACAAGCGTGTCGGGGTTGTTCCTATGGATGGCGCGCGCATAAGCATTGCTGTTAACTGTGGTATTGGTGGCGATAATGCCGATTTTATTGTTGCGCGTCGTTGCCAGCGCGGCTTTCGCGCCGGCGGAAATCACGTCCAACACAGGCATATTGCCCGTCTTTTGGCGGATTTTCTGCCCCGCCACCGCCGCAATCGTATTGCACGCGATAACCATCGCCTTAACATCGTGTTCCAATAAAAAATCGACAATCTGCATCGAGAAATTTTCGATGGTCGCCTTAGATTTCGTCCCGTAAGGTACGCGCGCCGTGTCGCCGAAATAAATGATGTTTTCCATCGGCAGCCGCTCCATCAGTGCGCGCACATTGGTCAAACCGCCGATTCCCGAGTCAAAAACGCCGATGGGTCGCTGCCTGCCGATATTTTCCATCCTTTTTCCAATCTGTCCTAAACATACAATCTGCGTATTGTACACGCGCCGCTTTTTCTTGACAGCCATGCCGTCTGAAAGCAGAACGCGTATTTGGCTGTTATAATGTACGGCAATGCCGCCGGGCGCACGGTTTGCCGACCACCTGCCCCTCCGATCCGCCACATAAAAGTTGTAAAGCCCCTATGTCTGATTTTTCCCCCGTTTCCCGATTCCTTGCCGACGAAGCCGCCACACTCGATTTTGGCGCGGCGTGGTCTTCCCGTTTAAACGCACCGCTGGTCATTTATCTCGAAGGGGATTTGGGTGCGGGCAAAACCACGCTGACACGCGGCATCCTGCGCGGATTGGGTCATCAGGGCGCAGTCAAAAGCCCGACCTACGCCATCGTCGAATCTTATCCGCTGGAACGCTTCACCTTGCACCATTTCGACCTCTACCGCTTCTCGTTCCCCGAAGAATGGGAAGACGCGGGGCTGGACGAACTGTTTGCCGCAAACAGCGTCTGCCTGATCGAATGGCCGCAACAGGGCGGGGAATTTACGCCGCCTGCCGACATCACCGCAACATTGACACACGACGGCGGCGGCAGAAAATGCCTGCTGACCGCCCATACCGAACGAGGACGTGAAAGCCTGCCGCTATGACCAAACTGACACGAAGACAAATCATCCGCCGCACCGTCGGCACACTGTTCGCCCTGACCCCTATCGCATCCGCCGTTGCCAAAACCGTACGCGCACCACAATTCACCGCCGCACGGATATGGCCGTCCCACACCTACACCCGCCTGACGCTGGAAAGCACCGCCGCGCTCAAATACCAGCACTTCGCGCTCGACAACCCGGGCAGGCTGGTCGTCGATATACAAAACGCAAACATCAATACCGTATTGCACGGACTGTCTCAGAAGGTTATGGCGGACGACCCCTTTATCCGCAGCATACGCGCGGGTCAGAACACGCCGACCACCGTCCGCCTCGTCATCGACCTGAAACAATCCTCACGCGCACAAGTCTTTTCCCTCCCCCCTGTCAGCGGTTTTAAAAACCGCCTCGTTATCGACCTCTATCCGCACGGAATGGATCCCGACGATCCGATGATGGCACTGCTTAACGGCAGCCTGAACAAAACTCATCGCGGCTCCCCTGAAGCCGACCTCGCTCAAAACACTCCCGCACAAACCGAACGTGGCAAAAACGGGCGCAGACCCGTCATTATGATCGACCCCGGACACGGCGGCGAAGACCCCGGCGCCGTCAGCTCGGGCGGTTTGCAGGAAAAACACGTCGTCCTCTCCATCGCCCGTGAAACCAAAAAACAATTAGAAGCCTTGGGTTATAACGTCTTTATGACGCGCAACGAAGACGTGTTCATCCCCTTGGGCGTGCGTGTTGCCAAAGGGCGCGCACGGCGGGCGGACGTATTTGTCTCCATCCACGCCGACGCCTTCACCAGCCCCTCCGCGCGCGGCACAGGGGTTTATATGTTGAACACCAAAGGCGCAACCAGCTCTGCCGCCAAATTCTTGGAACAAACCCAAAATAATGCCGACGCGGTCGGCGGCGTACCGACCAGCGGCAACCGCAATGTCGATACCGCCCTGCTCGACATGACGCAAACCGCCACACTGCGCGACAGCCGCAAACTCGGCAACCTGGTGCTTGAAGAATTGGGCAGGCTCAACCACTTGCACAAAGGCAGGGTGGACGAAGCCAATTTCGCCGTTTTGCGCGCACCCGATATGCCGTCTATCCTGGTCGAAACCGCCTTCCTGTCCAACCCTGCCGAAGAGAAGCTGCTGGGTAGCGAATCCTTCCGCAGGCAGTGCGCCCAATCCATTGCCTCAGGTGTCCAACGCTACATCAACACTTCCGTATTGAAGCGGGGTTGATTGAAAAGGCGGTGTTTCAAAATATAGTTGCCGGATAAAGGCAGGCATAAACCTACTTCCGCCCCAAACCGCGTTTTTATGATGAAAGGTATGGATAAATTGAGATACCAACAGGATTTTTTAAATATCCGCCCCATTTTTACAGCCGGCGAACAAGAATACCTGACCGGATTGTCCGATCGGCTTCCTTTATCTGTTTTAACGGACTCCGTGCGTAATATTGAAGAAATCGGTATCGATTTTGTGTACAGTTCTGCCAAATTGGAAGGAAACACTTATAATCAATACGATACGCAGGCATTGCTTAAACTCGGGCAAACCGCAGGCGGGAAGTTATATTCGGATGCCGTAATGTTAATCAACCTGAGGGAAAGTTACCGGCACCTGCTGTCCGGTTTAGACAGCCCCGAGCCGTTTGACTGGTTGGATTTCTTAAAAACCACCCACAGCCTAATTTCCGAAAACTTACTGGAAAAAGGCTCCGGCGGCGTAGTCCGCCGCGACAGCGTTACTATAAGCGGGACAGACTACACGCCTTTATCTAACCCGCAAAGTTTGGATACGGAATTAAAATGGTTGCTTCAAGAAGCCCCAAAAATAGAAAATCCTTTCGACCGTGCCGTTTATCTCCATAATAATTTGGCGTATCTCCAATATTTTAAGGACTGCAATAAACGTACTGCCAGAAACTGTATGACCTTGTCGCTGATGCGCTCCGGTTTTTTTCCTTGCGTATTCGCCCCCGACAGTTATCCCGCCTATGCCGAGGCTGTCGTAGCCTATTACGAAACCGGCAATTACGGTTTATTCAAGAAATATTTTATTTCGGCATACGAAAATACCGTAAATAAGTACGCCCCCCAGCCTGATATGGATATTTTCCGTAATTTCTCCCTTTAATTCCAAGGGATTGTTATCCGTATCTTCCGCACGCGGCAAATGCGGCGGCAAAGTGGACACGCCCCTCCCTTACCTTCGGTTAATATCGGCCGGATATTAAAAAATGCCGTCTGAACATTTTTCAGACGGCATTTTTGTACACTTTCCTCAACGGTTCGATCCCTGCACCATATCAATCAGAAACAGGCGGCAGTCGATGTTGCCGTTATAAAGCGGGATTTTGCGTTTTGGCGACAGGCGCATGAATTTGGGCATTTCCCTGTCGCCGGTAAACATGCCGACCCGCCAGCCGGCATAGTGTTTTTTCAACCACGTCCCCAACTGCGGATACAGTGCCTGCAAAGCGCAGACTTCCTCAAGGCGCACGCCGTAGGGCGGATTGGACACCATGATGCCGTTTTCGCCGTTCGGACGGACGGATTGCGCGTCGGCAACGCTGAAGGAAACAATGTCGTCCGCTCCGGCATTGTGTGCGTTGTCCAATGCCGTCTGAACGATGCGGCGGTCGTTGTCGCTGCCTGCAATCGGGGCGCGGACGGGGCGAGTTTGCGCTTCGGCGCGGCGGCGCAAATCCGCCCACAGCGTTTTATCGAAATTTTGCAGTTTCTCAAAACCGAAACGGCGCATCATACCCGGCGCGCGGCCGGTGGCAATCCAAGCGGCTTCGATAGCAATCGTGCCGCTGCCGCAAAACGGGTCTTGAAACGGCTGCGTGCCGTCGTAACCTGCCGAGAGCAGCAGTCCGGCTGCAAGGTTTTCGCGCAGCGGGGCTTCGCCGGTATCCAGGCGGTAGCCGCGTTTGAACAGGGCTTCGCCCGAAGTGTCGATGAAGATTTCGACATTGCGTTCGTTCAAAAAGGCGTGGATGCGGACATCGGGCGCGGCTTTGTCCACGCTCGGACGTGCGTCGTAAATGTCGCGGAAAGCGTCGCAGACGGCATCTTTGACGGTCAAACCGACAAATTGGAGGCTTTTGACGTTGGCGCGCTTTGCCTCGACTTTGACTTTGAACGTCTGCTGCAAGGTAAACCAGTTGAACCAGTTGATGTTTTTGGCAAGTTTGTAGATGTCGCGCTCATTGCGGTATGTGCCTTTGATCAGGCGCAGCAGGATGCGGCCGGCGGTGCGCGAGTGCAGGTTGGCGGCGTAAACCTGTTCCAATCCGCCCCGGCAGGAAACGCCGCCGTCAAACGCTTGGACATCGGTACAGCCGAGGCTTCCGAGTTCTTGCGATAAAACGGTTTCCAAGCCGCGCGGGCAGGTGGCGAAAAGTGTATATAAAGTATTCATAGCGTGTCCTTTCCGGACGGATGTTCCGGCAATGGCGGATTGAAAGGTTTATTCGGCGGTAAATGCCGTCTGAAATGTCCGGCTGCCGATTGTAATGTCCGCCGTAAAATCGCGCCTGCCTTCGACACAGACGGGCAGGCGGATGCGTACTGCCTGCCAATTCCCCGACGATTGCCGCTCAAACATATAGCGGTTGAAACCCATATCCATATTTTTCATACTGAAGCTGATGCTGACCTGTTCCGTGCCGGCAGGCGCGTGTTCGATATAAATATCAAACGGTTTTTTGGTTGAAACGGCGGCGGCGCGGACACGGCTTCCGTCCGGCAGCGTGCAACCTTCGGTCAAATCGCATTGCACCTCCGCAACTTGCGGCTGCTGCGCCTGCCACCATTGCAACAACACGAGCTTGAAGGCGGCAAAGGCAATCAGCAGCAGTGCGGCAAACAGCAGTTTGCGGTTTTTAGCCATTTCCGTTCCCCATTTTTTCATCGGCCAACACAGCGTGTGCGCCCGCCGCCAGCCATTGCCCGCCGTAATGCGATGCCGTCTGAACGTCGGCGGCAACGACCAGCGGCACGGATACGCCGTGCTTCAACACTTCGTCCACCGCTGCGGCTTGTGCGGCATTACCGACCCGCCACACGGCCACATCCGCGCCCTTTTCCTGCGCCTGCCGCCATTGTTCGCGGGTCTGCACCATCATCCACACGCTGTCGGCGTGTTCGGGTCTGTCCTGCCATTGCGCCGCCTCCATCAAAACGTTCGCACCGCTTCCCTCTGCCGAACCCAAAGGCAGGACGCGGTACGCGCCCATACTGTTTTCTCCGTACAAACCCGTTTTCAGGCTGCCGTACAAACGGCGCGGGACGGACAACGAACGCAAAAGCGCGCCGTTGGCGGGCAGCATGGGGGCAACGGTAAAATCGCCCGCCTTCTGCCAAGACCATTTCTGTCCTTCGCGCGATTGCGGTTCGCCCATCCATTGGTCGGGGTTTACCCATAGGAATTTCAGGCAGACATGCGCATGCTCGTAGGAATGGATTTTGGTCAGCCAAGGCGTGGCGGCGAGGATGCGGATGCTGAGTTCTTCTTCAAACTCGCGTTGCAGGGCTTGGAAGTCGGTTTCGCCCGCTTCGACCTTGCCGCCGGCAAATTCCCAATATCCGGCATAGGGCTTGCCTTCGGGGCGGGAACTGAGCAGGTAGTCGCCGTCCCGGTTGAGCAGGATGCCGGCAACGACGCGGATAAGGGGTCGGGTGTCTTGGGTCATGGCGGGTATGCGGTTGGTCGGTCGGAGTGCAAATGAAGGACGGGCAATGCCGTCAACGGGTTTGCCGCATTTCAGACGGCATTATTTTTCGGCAACGGCAAACGCCAACACGGTATCGCCTTCGTCCGCCATACTCAGGCTGACGCGGCTGATACCTTGTTCTTCCAGCCATTCTGACAGGACGGGGGCATAGAAAAATTCGGGTTTGCCCAATGCGTCGTGCCCGATGCCGATGTTGCGGAAGGAAACTGCGCCGCGTATGCCCGTGCCGACGGCTTTGGCAAAGGCTTCTTTGGCGGCAAAGCGTTTGGCAAGATAGTTGACGGGTTTGCCCGCCTGAGGAAATTCAAGCAGCTCTTCGGGAGTGAGGATGCGCCCGGCAAACGCCTGTCCGAATTTTTTGTTTAAGCGGATGATGCGCTTGAGGGAAACGATGTCTGTACCAATGCCGTAAATCATATTTGCGCTCCTTTGTCGTGAAATGCCGTCTGAAACGGTTTGCCTGCCCTTACGGCAGCATTCTTGCACGGAACATGGTTTCTTTCATCTGGCGCACGGCCTCGGGCAATCCGAGGAAAAGTGCCTGCGAAATCAGCGAATGTCCGATGTTCAGCTCGCGGATGGCGAGAATTTGGGCGATGGGGGTAACGTTGTGTATGGTCAGTCCGTGTCCGGCGTTGACGACCAAGCCCAAATCGCTGGCAAAATGCGCGCCGTTTTGCAGACGCTCGAATTGTTTGATTTGTTCGGCGTGGCTGCGTGCATCGGCGTATGCGCCGGTGTGCAGCTCGATAACGGGTGCGCCGACATCATGGGCGGCTTGGATTTGCTCGTTGTCGGCATCGATAAAGAGCGAGACTCGGATGCCCGCGTCGGTCAGGATTTTGGTGAACTCGGCAATTTTTTCTTGTTGCGCCAATACGTCCAAGCCGCCTTCAGTCGTGATTTCCTGACGTTTCTCAGGCACGATGCACACGTCTTGCGGCATGACTTTGAGTGCGTTTCCCAACATTTCTTCAGTCAGTGCCATTTCAAGGTTCAGGCGCGTGCGGATGGCGTTTTTGACGGCGAACACGTCCGCGTCTTTGATGTGGCGGCGGTCTTCGCGCAGGTGCATGGTAATCAAATCCGCACCGTGCGTTTCCGCGACCAATGCCGCTTCCACAGGGCTGGGATAGGTCGTGCCGCGGGCATTGCGGACGGTGGCGATGTGATCGATGTTGACACCTAAAAGCATGATGTTTCCTTTCCTCTTCGATTTTTTATTTTGCAACATACCGGTACGCTGCGTCGGCACCTATGTTGCACGACGGTCAAACTGCCGTATCTGTTCCAACACCTGCCTCGACTTCACCCCTTCAGGAAGCAGGCTGCCTGTCAGCAGCCGTGTGATTTTCAGGGCATCCTGAAGGCTTTGCGCACTGCCGAAACTGCCCGTCTGCAAATCAATCAGGCTCTGCCCGTCGGCAATAATGACGGTTTCAGACGGCAAAACACATTCCCTGCCTACGGGCATGACTGCTTCTTCCGGTCTGATACAGTATCTGGCGGAGGACTGGATTTCCCTGCCCTCTCCGTCCGTATGCAAATCGGGGGCGACGCCTAAGGCCGTCAGCAGCTTCCACTCGAAGCGGCGCAAATCGCCAACATGGTCTGCTTCGCAGCAGACTGCCTTCATCACTTCAGCCAATGCATCGTATAACTCAGGCATCGGATCTTCGCGCGCGGTCAGTTTCAACACCAGCTCGTTCACATACAACCCGCCAAACAACGACCTGCCCTGCGGCTGCCGCCAACCGCCGACCCATTCGGCGCGGTGAAGGGTTTTGAGTTCCTGACTGCCGTACCACGACACGCTGACAGGGACGAACGGAACCAATACGCCGCGCAGCTCGCTCTGCCGTTTGCGCGCGCTCCGCGCCAGCAAAGCCACACGCCCGTAACGGCGGCTGAATGCTTCAACCCACAGGCTGCTTTCGCGCCAAGGCGAAGATGCCAGCATAAAAACGGGTTCGTGGTTGACTCGGTATTCGGACATAATCGTTGGGGAAATGCCGTCTGAACGCTGCCGCGACTACAAAACGGCAGTCGGATACGAACCGATGATTTTGACGAACGAAGCGCGCCTGCCCAACTGTTTTAATGCCGTCTGAACCTTGCCATCCGTGCGGTGTCCCTCGATATCGATAAAGAACAGGTATTCCCACAACGCCGCCTTTCCGGGACGGCTCTCAAACTTGGTCATGGAAATGCCTGATTCGGTCAGGGGTTGCAGCAGCGAGGCAACCGCGCCCGCCCGGTTGGGTGCGGAAACGACCAGCGAGGTTTTGTCGCTGCCGCCGACACCGGTTTCATGATGACCCATAACCAGGAAGCGCGTGGTGTTGTTCGTCTCATCCTCAATGCACTCGGCAACGGGGCTGAGTCCGTAAATTTCCGCCGCAGTACGCCCGGCAATGGCGGCAACCGTACCGTCGTCCGATTCGGCAACCAGCCGCGCAGCTTCGGCATTGCTGGAGACCGCCACCCTCTCGGCGTTGGGAAGGTGTCTTCCCAGCCAGTCGTTGCACTGCGCCAACGCCTGTGCGTGCGAAAATACTTTGGTGATGCCTTCGGTACTGCTGCTGTTTTTACGCAGAAGGTTGTGGTGTATGCGCAAGACAACTTCGCCGCAAGCCTGCAATGCGGTAACGGCAAGCAGGTCTAACGTGCGGCCGACCGAGCCTTCGGTCGAATTTTCCACGGGGGCGACCAGATAATCCGCCTGACGCGTTTCAACCTGTTTGAAGCAGTCGTCTATGGTCGGACACGCCATAGTGTGTGCGGCATGACCGAAATGCTTAATCGCCGCCTGTTGGGTAAACGTACCCTGCGGTCCCAGATAGGCGATGGTCAGCGGGCGTTCTACGGCGAGGCACTCGCTCATCACTTCCCTGAACAGGCGGGCGACGGATTCGTCGGGCAGCGGGCCTTTGTTCAAATCCTGAATACGGCGCAACACGGCGACTTCGCGTTCGGGGCGGTACACCGCGCCCGTGCCTTTCAGTTCGCCGATGGCGTGTGCGTGTTGCGCGCGTTCGTTGAGCAGGCGCAGGATTTCCGCATCGATGGTGTCGATGGCGTTGCGGTGGGGAAGGAGGAGTTCGTCGATGTGATGGGACATGATTTTGTCTGAATGGTAATTTATCGTGCATTCTAACATCAAATGCCGTCTGAAACGGTTTCAGACGGCATTTTCCGTTAAAGGTATTCGCTTTGCCCGTTTTCTTTCCACGCACGATGCGAGCAGAGCCACAGGAGCGCAATGCCGCAAGAGGTGGACGCAGTCATGGTTGCCGCCATCACGGTTGCCGAACCATCGTGCAAGAAGGTCGCCGCCATACCCACCCCCGCGCCGATTAAAGATTGGAATACACCCAACACGGCGTTTGCGCTGCCGCCCTCTTCTTTGAAATAAGACATAAAGCATGCCTGCGTGTTCGCACCGACCAGACCCTGCGTACCGACGGAAAACATCACGCACGCAACCAGCAGCCAAAACGGGGGCAGCCCGAAAAACAGCACGGCGGCGAGTTGGGACAGGTTGGCGGCAAATTGGACAACAATCCCCCACAGCAGGATGCTTTGCGGATGCGCGCCGGTTTTGAGCCGCCACGCGGTAATACGGTTGAAAAACATCATTGTGATGATGTTGAGTGCAAACGCCCAAGCGTATTGATGCGGCGTAACGCGGTAAAGCTGCTGGTACACGAAGGACGATTCGGTCAAAAAAGCAAACATCGAGCCAAAACTGAATGCTTGGAAAAACAGATAACCCATGGCGGCGCGTGTTTTCAAAACACGTTTGAACCGCCCAGCCACCAGCCCGAACACATCCCTGCCGATTTTGCCGCCGACGGCAGGCTTGGGCAGGAAATATTGCACCAAACCGAGCAACACCAGCGAATAAGCCGCCAAGAAAACGAAAATCGCCTGCCAGCCGCCCAAGCCCTGCAATACCGCGCCAACCATGGGCGCGACAAGCGGCACAATCATCAGGATAATGCCGATGAGGGCGAACATCTGGGCGGCTTTCCGCCCTGAATAATAATCGCGCACCATTGCGCCGACAATGACCACAGTCATGCCTGCGCCGAACGCCTGTACCGCACGCAGGTTAAGGAGCTGTTCGGCACTCGAAACAAATACGATGGCGGCAACGGCAAGGCAATATACAATCAAACCGGTCAGGGCGACGGGTTTGCGCCCTTTGATGTCGGACACCGAACCGCCGACCACCTGTCCGAACGCCGTGCCGAACATAAACAAACTCAGGCTCTGTTCGATGCGGTGGACATCCGCGTTCAGCGACTGCGCCATTTCGGGAATCGCGGGCAGGTAGGCATCGATGGAAAACGGCATCAGCGCGACCAGCATCGCCATCAAAACCGCCATCAGTTTTTCGTTCATCTCAGGATAATGGGCAGAAGGCATAAATTCTCGTCCGATTCGCAAACAAACCGCCCGGCGGCGGAAAACACAATACGCGGAAACGGAAAATTTTAACACACCGGCACAAACAGGCGGCAACAAAAGCCACGGGCAAAACCGGACAGGCAGGAACGATATAGTGGATTAACAAAAACCAGTACTGCGTTGCCTCGCCTTAGCTCAAAGAGAACGATTCTCTAAGGTGCTGAAGCACCAAGTGAATCGGTTCCGTACTATCTGTACTGTCTGCGGCTTCGTCGCCTTGTCCTAATTTTTGTTAATCTACTATAAAAAAGCCGGAGGCGGACAAAGATTTGAAAAATATTGTATAATGGAATGGGATTCCCTAACGGATTCCCTAACGGATTCCCTAACGGATTCCCTAACGGATTCCCTAACGGATTCCCTAACGGATTCCCTAACGGATTCCCTAACGGATTCCCTAACGGATTCCGATATTCAAAAAATTTTGAACATTTTTAGGAATCAAGAAATGAAAAAACTCCTTACTGCATTAACCGTGCTTGCCCTTCCCGCTGCCGCATTTGCCGCCGACAACCAACCGGGCGTTTATGTACAGGGCGATGCGGGTCTTGCCTCCATCCACGCCGATGGCGAAACATTCAACAATTTCCTCCCGCGCGTTTCCGTCGGCTTCGATGCCGGCGATATGCGTATTGCCGCAGACTACTACCGCGTCCGCGACAAAATTGACGACGCTACCGCCACACTCCAAGGCGCAGGCGTTGCCGTCATCAAAGACTTCAACACCAATTCCATCGTCAAACCTTATGTCGGCGCGCGTTTGGGACTGAACCGATTGACCGTAAAAGATGAAGACGGAAAATACAGTAAAACAAAAGCAAGCATCGGCGCATTGGGCGGTGTCGGCTTTGAAGTCGCTCCCAACGTTACTTTGGATTTGGGCTACCGCTTCAATTATTTGGGCAAACTTGACGATACAAGGGTATTTGCCAACGAATATACCGCCGGTGTCCGTGTGAAATTCTAACCCCCGAAACCGGCATCCGCCGGCAAGCCGACCGCCGCCATTGCGGCGGTTTTCCGTTTCCGCAAAAATCAAAAACAAATGCCTAAAATCCCGTCATTCCCGCAAAAAATGGGGATCCGTTTTTTAAGCTTCGTTTTTTTGAATTTCAGGCAACTTCTAAATCGTCATTCCCGCGAAAACAGAAACCTAAAATCCCATCATTCCCAAAAAACAGAAACCCAAAACCTCGTCATTCCCGCGCAAGCGGGAATCCGGGCATCTGACGCTGCGGCAATTTGTCGGAAATAACCGAAACTCAAAAAACCGGATTCCCGCCTGCGCGGGAATGACGGCGCAAAGATTTCCGCCTATCCGGCAACCATCAAACACCGCCTCCCAACTTTATTTTTGATGCGACAGCCGGCCGGCAACCAAAGTGGTGGCGATGACGACAAACACGCCCAAGGCGGACACGGGCGACAAATGTTCGCCCAAAATCAAAACCGCCAACAGCACGCCGACGACGGGTTCGAGCGAAATCAACAGTCCCGACACGTTTGCCGGAACACGGCTCATCCCCTTGTTCCACAACCAATAGGCGTACCAGCTGCACCCCACGCCCAAATACAGCAGCGACACCACGCCCTGCCAGCTCCAATGCACGGTATAACTCTGCGCCAGGGCAAGCGAAAACGGTAGGCACATCAGCGATGCGGCGGCAATGGAAACAGATGTGAATGCCGGTGCGCCGATGCGGGCAATCAGCCTTTGCGTCGGGCGGACTGCCGTGCAGAAACCGATTCCTGCAAGCAGCACCAGAAAACAGCCGAACCAGCCGACTTCGCCACCCTCTTCCGCACCGCCCGCCATCAGCAGCGCAATGCCGACAAACGCTGCCACACCGCATATCCAGTGGTAGGCACGCGCTTTGTCGTTGAAAAAGAAGTGTCCGACAAACACCATCAGCAGCGGCTCGAGTCCGACGATGGTCGATGCGCTGGCGGCAGACGTATATTTTAGTCCGACAAACTGCAGCATCAGGGTCAGCACATAGTTGACAAACGCCGCAATCAGCAGGGGCTTCCATTCCTCGCGCGGAATCTTGCCGATATGCCGGCGGCAGGCGGGCAGCACCAAAAGCGCGGCAATCAGCAGGCGCGCGCCGACCATCAGTGCGGGATCGATGCCGCCATAGGCATATTTGGCGGCAATAAACGAGCTGCTCCAGATAATCAGGGCAAGGATTTGGTAAAACATATGAGTGATAAAGTCGGATGGTTATACAAAAAGTAAAAAGGCTGTTGCCCCGCCTGATAAAACAGATATTTCATCGCCGGCAATGCCGTCTGAACGCTTCAGACGGCATCCAAAACCCGGTGTTTCAGAGCGGGCAGGCGGCTGCGGACGCTGTTCAGGCGGTTGGCATCGATGTCTGCCGTAACGATGCCTTCGCCTTCGGGCAATACGTCCAACACGTCGCCCCACGGATCGACAATCATACTGTGTCCGAATGTGCGCCTGCCGTTTTCGTGCAATCCGCCCTGCGCCGCCGCGACAACATAACATTGGTTCTCCACCGCACGCGCGCGCAGCAGCAACTCCCAATGCGCCTTGCCCGTCGTGTGGGTAAATGCCGCCGGAAGCATCAATACGTCAAACGGCAGCTGGCGGCGGAAAAATTCGGGAAAGCGGACATCGTAACAAATACCTGCCGCCACCGGCACGCCCTCTGCCGACAAGTGCGGCACTTCCCGCCCTGCGCTGATGGTATCGGATTCGGCATAGCGTTCGCCCAAACCGGAAAAACCGAAGAGGTGCATTTTGTGGTACAGACCCGTCCTTACGCCGTCCCGTCCGTACACCAACAGCGTATTCATCACTTTGCCCGCCTCGCGGCTTTGCAGCGGCACGGTTCCGCCAAACAGCACCACGCCGCACGCTTTCGCCGTTTCACTCAATGCCGTCTGAAAGCGTCCGCCGCCCAAAGGCTCGGCAAACGCGAGTTTGCCGGTATCGTTTGCGCCCATCAGCACCCAATATTCGGGCAACAGCACCCAATCCGCACCGCACTGCGCCGCTTGTTTGACTAAACGCCCCATCGTTTCGATATTTTTTTGCGGCGACAATCCTGAAACCATCTGCACGGCGGCAACTCTGATTTTGTCCATTTCTTCTCCTTTTTCCTACCGACCTTGCGGCATATTCCGCCGATACGCTACCATAACGGCAGTTGACGAAAATCTTTACACAAATGCCCATTTTGAACCATATTGCCCTCATCGGTGTAGGGCTGATCGGCGGTTCGTTCGTTCTCGACCTCAAAAGGCAGGGACTCGTCCGCACCGTTACCGGCATCGACACCGACCGCGACAACCTGCAACGTGCGCTAGAACGCGGCGTGATTGACCGTGCGTCCGTTGCCATCGATAAAAACAGCATCGCCGATGCGGATTTGATTGTTATCGCCACGCCCGTTGCCTCCGTCTCCGGCATCTTAACCGCGCTTGCACCCGTTTTACCCGCCCACGCTTGGATTTCCGATGTCGGCAGCACCAAAATCTCCGTTATCGAGGCTTTCCGACGCTGTCTGCCCGACCGCCTGCACCACTGCATCGCCGCCCACCCGATTGCCGGTTCCGACAAAAGCGGGGCAGATTCGGCGCAGTACGGTCTGTTCCAAAACAGAAAACTCATCATCACACCACACGGCGGCGAAGATTCAGACGGCATCGCATTGGTAGAAAACCTGTGGCGCGCGGTCGGTGCGGACATTTTCACGATGGACGCGCAACGCCACGACGCGGTTTTCGCCGCCGTCTCCCATATGCCCCACCTGACCGCCTTCGCCTATGTCCACCAGCTTTTCGACCACCCCGACGGGCAGGAATATCTGAAATTCGCCGCCACGGGCTTTCAGGACTTTACCCGCATCGCTTCCGGCCACCCTGCTGTGTGGGCGGACATCTGCCTTGCCAACAAAGACAGCCTGCTGCAACTGATTCAAGGCTTGGGCAAACAGTTGGACGTTTTGGCAGACATCCTGACCGCCGACGACCGCGAAGCCCTGTACCGCTATTTTGAAGAAGCCAAAACCACACGCGACCGCTGGCTGGACGGCAACTGACCGCCATACCGTCTGAAAAGCAAACCGCCGCAGACCCGAAATCTGCGGCGGTTTGTCTCAACCCGGCCTGCCGTCGGCACGCGGACGGATCAGCCACGGGATGTATTTCCACGCATACACCAGCAGCGCGAGGGCGAACAAAACCGACGACGTGCGGATGCTGTGCGTGTAGGCAGTACCGGAAGAAAATACGGCAACCATGCGGACGGCAGTTGCCGCCATCATCAGCCAAAATGCGAACGGAACGGATTTTGGCGGCGGATAAATCGGATTGCCCGTATGACCGAGCGCGGTACGCGCCATCATGCCCAAAGTCAGCACGCCGATACCGCCGACCCCGATCAGGTGCACGCCCAAATTGAGGAAGGCAGGTTTGAAATAAGACGCGCCGACCGCAATCAGCCCCAACCCGGTAAACAGATAGCCGGCAAACAGAATCCACAGCATCGGTTCTTTCAACACGGGTTTATACCACCAGCGGTACACCTGCACGGTAAAAATCACGCCCGCCGCAAACGCGAAAGCCGCCGACAGCCAAGGCATCACGCCGTGCGCCATCAGCATGGCGGTCAGCATGGGCAGCCACAGAGAAGCCTGCGCCACCCATTTCGGACTGGGAATCTGCGGCACATTCAACCGTTTGGACGTGAAAAACGAGATAATCCTCATCCCGATCAGGCCGATAAAGCCCGACACCATAATCAGGCCCGACTGCAATCCGCTCAAGAGTCCGCCTAGGTTGCCGTTGTGCAGCTGGACGTGGAACGCCGCGTGCGTGCCGCCCAAGACGAACAGCGCGAATACGGCGACATAGTTGCGTTGATTCTGTGAACGGATGACAGGCAAAGCCATGCACACCGCGCCATACCAGAAAAACAGCGTACCGAGTATGCCGCTTGCCGCCGCACCCCACACGGGGATGAAAACGGCAATCCGCGCCGCCAGCCAAAAGGCGGTCAACCCGACCAAAACGCCGCCCCGCGTGGGCGGCTGTCCCGTCCAAGTGGCGACGGCGGTCAGCAGGAAGGCGATGACGACGAGACCGGCATAACCCCAAATCATCTCATGCGCGTGCCAATAGAAACCGGACAGCTCATGCGTTCCCGTGTAGCCGAAGCCCCACAGCAATACGGACAATGCGCCGTACAGTGCTGCCAGCGAATAAAACGGGCGGAACGCCATTGCCCAGACGGGGTGCTTGGTAAATGCGCTCATTCGTGTTCCTTATTTGTCGTTAATATATTCAGCCCTCCGAACCGGCGGGCTCGGACGGCAAAAACGGTTCGGCGGCGGGAAACAGCTCGCGTTCTTCAAAGCGCGCGTGATCGCGGAGCGTAACGGCAAAATCCGTGTTCCATATTTTGCTCCCGTATTCGGGTTGCGCCATCATCTGCCGCAGTTTGGCGTGATCGCCTTCAAAACGGGTTTTCAACTCAGGCGCGATGCTTTGCCAAATCGGGGCAAACTTGGCTTCTTCTTCGCGAAAATGGGTTTCCAATTCGGCAAAATGCGGTTCGAGTTCGTCCCGATGCCCCTCTTCCGGCGTACGCAGCAGCCGCACGCACAGGGAAAGCGAATGGTGATGGTCGCGCGAAAGACCGACAAGGGCGGGATGTCGTTTCAACGGTTTCATGATTTTGAGTTACAATAACAAATTATCAAACGGTAGCGCGGATGTTTCAGACGGCATACCGCCGCAGACAGGCTGCATTCTACCGCCCCGACGGACAGGGTTTCAACCATTAAGGTATTTTCCGTGAAACTTAAACCGTACCGATAAGAATAACGATCCATACCGAGAAAATCATGTATCTGACCCAACATACCGACTACGGGCTGCGCGTCCTCATCTACACCGCCGTCAACGACGACGCGCTGGTCAACATCGCTACCATCGCCTCGACCTACGGCATTTCCAAAAGCCATCTGATGAAGGTCGTTACCGCGCTGGTCAAAGGCGGGTTCTTGCACAGCGTACGCGGGAAAGGCGGCGGGCTGAGGCTTGCCGCGCCGCCAGACCGCATCAACATCGGATCGGTTGTCCGCCACCTCGAACCGATGCAGCTGGTCGAGTGCATGGGCGAGAACAACGAATGCCTGATTACACCGTCCTGCCGCCTGACGGGCATACTCGGCGGCGCAATGAAGTCGTTTTTCACGTATCTGGACGGCTTCACGCTGCAAGACCTGCTCAACAAGCCGACCTACGACCTGCTCTACGAACCGAGAATTCCGATTGTAACGCAACATTAAGGCTGCAAAAGGCTGCAAAAATGCCGTCTGAAACACAAACCGCCCCCGGAGGCAGTTCGGTTTCAGACGGCATTTCTTTATTCAGACCAAATTACAAACCCGCGGCTGCTTTCAATGCGGCAGCTTTGTCGGTGCGCTCCCAAGTGAACTCGGGTTCTTCGCGGCCGAAATGGCCGTAGGCGGCGGATTTGCCATAAATCGGGCGCAAAAGGTCGAGCATTTGGACGATGCCTTTGGGGCGCAGGTCGAAATGTTCGCGAACTAAGGCAATCAGTTTTTCTTCGCTGATTTTGCCTGTGCCGAAGGTATCGATGGAAATCGAAGTCGGTTCGGCAACGCCGATGGCGTAGGAAACCTGAATCTGACATTGGGTTGCCAAACCCGCAGCGACGATGTTTTTCGCAACATAACGGCAGGCGTAGGCGGCGGAACGGTCGACTTTGGACGGGTCTTTGCCGGAGAACGCGCCGCCGCCGTGCGGAGCCGCGCCTCCGTAGGTATCGACGATGATTTTACGGCCGGTCAGACCGCAGTCGCCTTGCGGGCCGCCGATGACGAAGCGGCCGGTCGGGTTGATCAGGTATTTGGTTTCGGCGGTCAGCATTTCGGGCGGCAAAACGGGCTTGATAATCTGCTCGATCACGGCTTTGCTCAGTTCTTCATGGCTGATGGCAGGATCGTGTTGCGTAGAGAGGACGACGGTGTCGATGCGTTTTACCTTGCCGGTTTCGCTGTCGTAAACCACGGTCAGCTGCGCTTTTGCGTCAGGGCGCAGCCAAGGCAGGCGGCCGTCTTTGCGCAATTCGCTTTGACGCTGCATCAGACGGTGGCTGTAATAGATGGCAAACGGCATCAGGGTCGGGGTTTCGTCGCAGGCGTAGCCGAACATCAAGCCTTGGTCGCCCGCGCCTTGGTTCAAGTCGATGCCTTCGCCTTCGTTCACGCCTTGGGCGATGTCAGGGGATTGTTGGTCGTAGTACACGCCGACCGCGCAGCCGTTGGCATCAAAGCCCAGCTCGGAGGAGTTGTAGCCGATGCGTTTGATGGTTTCGCGTGCGACTTTGATGTAGTCCACTTGGGCGGTGGTGGTGATTTCGCCCGCCAATACGCACAAGCCTGTGTTGACCAAAGTTTCCGCCGCGACACGCGCTTTGGGGTCTTGCGCCAGAATCGCATCCAAAATCGCATCGGACACTTGGTCGGCCACTTTATCCGGATGGCCTTCGGATACCGATTCGGAAGTAAACAGATATTCGCTCATTGAGATTTTCCTTGAAAAACAAACCATCTTCTTCAGACGGCATATTGTATGAACATAATGTCAAACAGCGGGAAATATAGCAAAATTTCCCTATTTGTGCCATCCAGTTGAGAAATATTCCCATTTGAATGGTATAGTGGATTAACAAAAATCAGGACAAGGCGACGAAGCCGCAGACAGTACAAATAGTACGGCAAGGCGAGGCAACGCCGTACTGGTTTAAATTTAATCCACTATACTTTGGAATCTCTGCCCGTACGTTTCTTACAAGCAAAAAAATTCCCGCATCAAGCGGGTTTGGATTGCCTTTGTGGCCACATCGGTTTTTTCAACCGTCCACCTTACTTTTCCGTTTGAAAAGCAGGTTGGCATGGAATTCCCAACTCGTGATGCAAGCGGGCGATGTTAGCAGAAAAGCCTTTCCACCGCAAGCCGTTCCCTTTTTCAGACGGCATCTTTCGTTTACAATTCGGGCTGTTTCCCCCTTTCACCCCCTGCTATGTACACCTTATTGACCGCCCTGCTCAAATCCCTTTCCCTGCTACCCCTGCCCTCACTGCACAAACTGGGCGTTTTCCTCGGGCATCTGGCGTTTTACCTGCGTAAAGAAGACCGGGCACGCATTATTGCCAATATGCGTCAGGCGGGTTTGAACCACGCCACGCAGACGGTCAAAGCTGTTTTTGCGGAAACGGCAAAAGGCGGTTTGGAACTCGCCCCCGCGTTTTTCAAAAAACCGGAAGACATCGAAACAATGTTCAAAGCGGTACACGGCTGGGAACACGTGCAACAGGCTTTGGACAAACACGAAGGGCTGCTGTTCATCACGCCGCACATCGGCAGCTACGATTTGGGCGGACGCTACATCAGCCAGCAGCTTCCGTTCCCGCTGACCGCCATGTACAAACCGCCGAAAATCAAAGCGATAGACAAAGTGATGCAGGCAGGCAGGGTGCGCGGCAAAGGTAAAACCGCGCCCACCGACATGCAAGGGGTCAAACAAATCATCAAGGCCCTGCGTGCGGGCGAGGCAACCATCATCCTGCCCGACCACGTCCCTTCGCCTCAGGAAGGCGGCGACGGCGTGTGGGTAGATTTTTTCGGCAAACCTGCCTATACGATGACGCTGGCGGCAAAATTGGCACACGTCAAAGGCGTGAAAACCCTGTTTTTCTGCTGCGAACGCCTACCCGACGGACAAGGCTTCGTGTTGCACATCCGCCCCGTCCAAGGGGAATTGAACGGCGACAAAGCCCATGATGCCGCCGTGTTCAACCGCAATACCGAATATTGGATACGCCGTTTTCCGACGCAGTATCTGTTCATGTACAACCGCTATAAAGCACCGTAACGAAAATAAAAATGCCGTCTGAACGATTTCAGACGGCATTTTGTCATTTGACGATTTCCGACAGCGGCCAACGCGGGCGTACATTAAATGCACCGACCTCCCTGCCCTTGCCCAGGTGCATCGCACCTGCAAAGGCAATCATGGCACCGTTGTCCGTGCAGTATGCCATCGGCGGGAAAAACACGCTGACTTTTTCGGACGGATGTTTCGGCTTGCCTTTGGGGGTCGGGATTTGCACCGTCATGTTGCCGAAAGTTTCGCGGAGTTTGCGGTTTGCACCGACTCCGCCGGCGACCACTACGGTTCTGAACCCTGTCTGCAACAGGGCTTTTTTCACTTTTGCCTCCAACACATCTACCACCGCATCTTGAAACGCACGGCAAATATCGTTGCGGGTTTGCTCGGGTATGGTTTCCGAACCGTTTGCCTCACGCACTTTTTCAACAGCAGTCAAAACAGCGGTTTTCAAACCCGAAAAACTCATCTGCAAATCGTCGGAATGAATCATCGGGCGTGGGAAAATAAAGGCATCGGGACTGCCCGATTTGGCAAGTTCGGAAAGCTTTGCGCCGCCCGGATACGGCAATCCGAGCAATTTTGCCGTTTTATCGAATGCCTCGCCCGCCGCATCATCGACGCTCTCGCCCAAAAGCTCGTAGTCGCCTATGCCCCTGACCGCCATAATCTGCGTATGCCCGCCCGAAACCAACAGCGCGACAAAAGGAAAGTCGGGTTTTTCCTCCGCCAACAGCGGCGACAGCAGATGTCCTTCCAAATGATGGACGGGAATGACAGGCTTGTCCAATGCCAAAGCCAGCGCGTTGGCATAGCTCGAACCCGCCAGCAGTGCGCCGCCCAAACCGGGGCCTTGGGTAAAGGCAACTGCGTCAATGTCGCCATACGATGCGCCCGCCTGCGCCAAACAGCCTTCAGTCAACGGAACAAGGCGGCGGATATGGTCGCGGCTTGCCAATTCCGGCACGACCCCGCCGTATTCCGCGTGCATTGCCATTTGAGTGTGCAGGCAGTGCGCCAGCAATCCTCGTTCCGTATCGTAAAGTGCAACGCCGGTTTCGTCGCAAGAAGATTCGATTCCTAATACCAACATGGTCTGATGCCGTTAAAAACTGAAAAACGTATTTTAGCGGATTTCGGCACGACTGCCGTATCCCAAAAACGGAACATGCCGTCTGAAACCCTTCAGACGGCATGTTCTGCCTGATTCAAAGCGTTCCGTAAGAATGCAGCCCGCTCAAAAACATATTCACGCCGATAAAGGCAAATGCGGTTACGAACAAACCGATAATCGCCCACCACGCCAGCACTTTGCCGCGCCAACCTGCCACCAGCCGCAAGTGCAGCCAAACGGCGTAATTGAGCCAGACGATGAACGCCCACGTCTCTTTCGGATCCCAACTCCAATAGCGTCCCCAAGCGTCCGCCGCCCACAACGCGCCCAAAATAGTGGCAATGGTAAAGAACAGAAAGCCGACGGCAATCGCCTTATACATCACCTCGTCAATCAATGCCGACGGCGGCAGCCACGATTTCCCGCCCTTCTCTTCCGTACGCAGGGAAAACAGCTCGGCAATGCCCAGCATCGCGGAAATGCAAAATGCGCCGTAACCGATAAAGTTTGCCGGAACATGTATCTTCATCCACCACGACTGCAGGGCGGGAATCAGAGGCTGGATGGTATGCGCCTCACGCGACACGCTGTACCACAACACAAATCCAACCACGACCGCCATAAAGCCGAACACGAAGCCGCCCAATTTCTGCACGGCAAATTTACCCTCGTAATACAGATACATCAGCGCGGTAATGACCAGAAACAGGATGAAGACTTCATAAAGGTTGGACACGGGGATATGCCCTGCATCGGGACGGAGCAGATAGCTTTCGTGCCAACGTACCAGCAGACCGGTAAAGCCTGCTACGGCAGACACCCATGCAAACACGGTTCCCATACCCAACAGCGTGTTGGTCGGCACATTTTTTACTCTTGCCAAAACCGCGCCCGAAATATAGGCAAACAAAGCGAAAAAGACGAATGCGCACTGCCACATAATCACCGATTGGCTACTGAGGAAATACCGCAACAGGAAAATCTCTGCCGATTTGATGTCGCCTCCGTACAAACCGACGGCAGCATAAGCAAACAATATGCACAGTGGCACAAACCAGCGCATCGGTTTGAAAAACCAACCCAAAAACACGGCAATACCGGCACTCGCCCACAACATGACCGTTTCGTAAATGTCCATATGCATACCGGAACGGGTCTGTACGAAAACCGTACCCGCAAAAACCAGCGCGGCAAACACCCAATCCCAGATATTCAAATTACGGATAAAAGACTTTCGGACCAGCAGTTCGTGTTCAGGAAGGGTTTTATAGTGTTCAGTCATGATTCAAGTCCTTGCCGAGCCGTTGCAGACTCTCGACATGTTTTGGAAATTCCTTCTGCAAATCCCGTTCACTGCGGGCCGAAGACATGGCAAAACGGATTTTGCCGTCTGAAAACAATACCCACGCCCGTTTTTCGCGCACATAAAACATAAATACCGTACCCAAAACCAACAATACCGAGCCGAGATAGACCAAAAGCGCACCCGGCGAACGGGTCATCTGCAAACCTGAGGAACGCACTTCCGAAAACCCGTCAAGTTGCAGCAGCATAGGGGCGGGATATTCCGTCAGCCCCGTATAGGCATCCATACTGTGCAGCAGGAAACGGTTCCGCGCTTCATCCTGCCGCCATTCGGGTAAGCCGTACCGGCGTATGGCCTCATCCAAAGCGGCGTTCATCACGCCGTAAAGCATTTCGTAGAAATAGCCCTGCATCTTATCCTGCTGCTCTTTCGGGATATTGGACGTAATAAATTCGTCCAATCCCAAATAGCCTTTTTGTGCAAAGATGTTCAGCGTGTTTTCCGCCGCCAGCATGAATTGTTCGCGGATTTCGGCAGGTGCGTCTTTGGTTGCGTCGGCAACCAGACGTTTGCGCCCTTCCCCATCTTTCAAAAACTCACGCAATGCCATAAAGGTGTCCGCTTTCAACTGCTTATCCAAAGGAATACGCAGCCAGCGGTATTGCTGCTGCAAGCCGCTGCGCGTGCCGGTAATCCAAAAATAATCTTTGTCCTGCAAAACCGGCAGCATATAGTTTTTATATTCGACCGCCTGCCCTGCCGCATTACGGATGCGGTACACGATGGAAGGGCCGATATTGGTGTATTTCTTACCCTCCTGTGTAACGGCGCGGACATCGTTCAGCGTGGATTTCAAGCTTTTTTCCCGTTCCGCGCCCTCGCTCATGTCCTCCACATTCATAGAGGTAAACTGATCGAACTCAAGACGATATTTGTGTTTGCCAATTTCCAACGGAAACTGCCGCATGGATGTTGCCTTCAACACGACAGGTTCGCGCGAAGCATCACCCAAATTCCACGCCTTGAATGTCAAATCCGAACCGCCGTCGGCAAAACTCGCCTGATAAATCGTGATGCCGTGCAAGGTCAGCGGATGATTGACCCGTATGGTCCGCTCGAGTTTCTCACCGGTTGCCTTGTCCGTTACTTCAATATCGCTGGCGAAATCACGCGGCATACCGGTATTGTAAAAGTCGATATGAAATTTTTTCAGTTTGACTTCAAAAGGTAAGTCCTGAACCAACATCCCGTTGTCGGCATTCAGGAAAACCACATCCGCACTTTGCCCTTCGGAAATATTGACGTTGCCCCTAAATGAGAGATTGGACGCACCCAAAATACTTTCGGGCTTGAAATCCTTGGCATAAACCGCCTGATTGTCCGGAACAATCCGACCGGTCAGCATACCCAGTTTCAACAGCAGGTTACTGTCTATCAGCCCGCCCAGGCAAATGACAATCAAAGCAATATGGGCAAAGATATAGCCCCATTTGTTCATCGTGCCTTTTTTGGCGGCAATCAGAACCGACCCGTCCTCACGGCTGACGGTTTTTCCCTGAAAACCCTGCACCTCCAGATAACGTTTGGCAACTTCGGGGGCAATTTTTACATCCAACAGCGAAGAATGGCGCATCGCCGCCAGAGATTTTTCTTTAACCTTTTCCCGAAAAGACTTCATTTCGCGCCAGAACGGCGGCACATTGCGAATCAGGCACAAACTGGTCGAGATGACCAAAAAGAGCATAATGACAACGAACCATGCCGAAGCATAGACATCATACAGTCCCAGAAAACCAAAAATCTGCGCCCAAAACGGACCGAATTTGACCAAATAATCCGTTTGCACCTGATTTTGCTGCAAAACCGTGCCGATAACCGACGCAATACCCAACAGGCTGAGCAGGGCGACGGCAAAACGCATCGAACTGAAAAAAGCGAACCACTGACGGGGCAGGGGCGGTGTGGGTTTACGGGGTTTACTCATCTTGTGTTTATTCCGCCATCAGGAATATGGGCAGGTAAAAGGCAAGGTTTGGATTCTACTGTCCCGGCACTTGTTATTTCAAGGCGGTTCGGGCCACCCGCACCAACCATAACGGGTGCGATTGAAAAAACTTATCGCAGAATTGTCTGAAGCCGTCTGAAAACTTTTCAGACGGCCTCTAAAACAGACTATTGCGGAATTAACGCAAACCTTGGATAAAGTTGGCAACCGCTTTCAAATCTTCTTCAGACATACGGTTTGCAATATCCGCCATAATGGCATTTTTGCGCTGACCGGACTTGTAGGCATTCATCTGTTCGACAATATATGCCTGATGCTGACCGCCCAAACGCGGATAAGCCTGAATCTCGCTTCCGCCGCCCGGCATACCCGCACCGCTCGGACCGTGGCAGGACATACACGCCGGCACTTTTTTATCGCTCAAACCGCCGCGATAGATTTTCGCACCCAATTCGGGATTTTCTTTCGGATTCGTCTCGCCCGATTTCGGCTGCTGTTTGGCATAGAACGCGGATACGTTCAAAATATCCTGATCGCTCAAATTCATTACCATCGGTTTCATCACAGCTGCCGAACCGTGGGTGCGTTTGCCGTCACGGATGCCGATGGTTTGATGATAGATGTAAGCAGTATGCTGTGCCGCCAAACGCGGATACATCGCAATGCCGCTGTTACCGTCTGCTGCATGGCAAGCCGCACAAACCGTTGCGGCAACCTGTTTGCCTTTTTCCACGTCCGCTTTGGGAGATGCGGAAACCGCACCGGCAGCCAAAACAAAGGCCAATAAAGTCAATCGTTTCATGGAGTGCTCCTGATTACAGCATTGGATAACGCAACAATGCTCTTTTTATATTCAAATACGGGATTTTTGACCCGATTAAAACCGATGATTCTGCAAACGTGATATTCTATACTAAATTTACATTAAATTACTACTGTGTTTCACATAAAACCAACCGCATATTTTGCTGTCGGACAAACGGCGGCGGAAAAACAAGGATATGCCCATGAACCTTTTTCAAAACGCCAAATTCTTCACGACGGTAAACCATCTCAAAGACCTGCCGGACACATCGCTCGAAATTGCCTTTGTCGGCAGGAGCAATGCCGGAAAATCCAGTGCCATCAATACCCTGACCAACCATGTCCGTCTTGCCTACGTTTCAAAAACACCGGGACGGACGCAGCATATCAACTTTTTCGAGCTGCAAAACGGCAATTTTATGGTCGATTTGCCCGGCTACGGTTATGCCCAAGTCCCCGAAGCGGTACGCGCACATTGGGTCAATCTGCTCGGCGACTACCTCCGCCATCGGAAACAGCTTATCGGTCTGATTCTGATTATGGATGCCCGCCATCCTTTAAAAGAACTCGACATCCGTATGCTGGACTTTTTCCACACGACCGGCAGACCGGTTCACATCCTTCTGTCAAAAGCCGACAAATTATCCAAAAACGAACAGATAAAAACCCTGTCCCAAGTCAAAAAACTGCTCAAACCTTATTCCGACAGGCAAAACATCAGCGTACAGCTGTTTTCCAGCCTGAAAAAACAAGGTATTGACGAGACCAACCGAACTGTCGGAAGCTGGTTTGACGCAGCAGATGCCGCCGCTTCCTCTCCAGAGGAAAACTGACCCCAATTATACGGAAACCGTATTTCCCCCACTTGACCGACCGCAAACATTTAAAAAATTGCCACTGCCAAATCTAAAATGCCGTCTGAAAGACTTTTCAGACGGCATTTTGCGGAGTCTTTAAAACAGAGAATCCAACTGCTGCTGTTTGGAATCCGTATTGCTCGGAAGCACCGGCGTTTCCTGTACGTCCTGACGCGTTTCGTCAGACCTTCCCTGCTGTTCTTTTTCTACTGCCGCTTCATCATCTTCTTTTGCCCGTCGGGAAGGTTGCGGCGCAATACCGCTGTTGTCCAGCATCAAGCCTGGATCGGTTACCATACGTTCTTTCATATAGTATTCGCCATTGCTGCTGACCACACCTTCAGGCATTTTCATCCCTTTGCCCTGCTTTCCTTTCAACGCAAAACGCATATAGTCCACCCAAACCGGCACTGCAATCGTACCGCCGTAGCCGGCACGCCCCATACTCTTAGGTTTGTCGAAGCCGATATATACGGCAGTAACCACATCGGGATTAAACCCGACAAACCACGCATCCTTATTGTCATTGGTCGTACCCGTTTTACCGGCAATATCCGTTCTTCCCAACGCAGCTGCCCCCCTTGCCGTACCGACACGGATCACATCCTGCATAATCTTATACATAATATAGGCATTGCGCGGATCGATTGCCTGAGGCGCATTTTGCCCGGCCACCAAAGGTTGCATTTGGGCACGCAACCTGCCGTCTCTGTCATAAATCTTATCGATCACGTGCGAAGAAACCCTATATCCGCCGTTCGCAAATACGCTATATGCCTCCGCTATCCTCAACGGCGTCGTCTCGCCCGTACCTAAAGCCATAGACAGGCTGACAGGCAGCTCGGACGGTCTGAAGCCGAAACGCCGGATATACTGTTGCGCGTAACCGACACCGATAGACATCAAAATACGGATGGAAACCATATTCTTGGAAGCTGTCAGAGCCTGCCTTAAAGTGATATATCCCGAATATCTGCCGTCTGAATTTTTAGGTGTCCAAACCGAACCGTTCGGCCCTTTCCCCGGCAGGGAAATCGGCGCATCGTTAACCATTGTGGACGCGGTCATACCCTTAGATAATGCCGCCGAATAGACAAACGGCTTAAAGGTCGAACCCGGCTGCCGCATTGCCTGAACGGCACGGTTGAATGTTTTGCTGTGAAAATCATAACCGCCGACCAGCGCGCGCACCGCCCCGGTTTTCGCATCCAGCGAAACCAAAGCACCTTGCAGGAGCGGCTCTTGAACCACCGCCCAACGCCCGCCATTGTTTTTGACACGGATGACCGCGCCCCTGCGGATACGGTCCTCACCCATTTTCTCATTATCGACCGCGCGGGCCGCAAAACCCAAGGCACGCCTGTCAAGCGTAACCCGCCTGCCGCCGGGAAGCTGTATGACGACATTTTTCTTTTTAGTAACATCCAACACAACGGCGGGAATCATTTTATCGACGGTATAGAGTCCCGACAGATACTGGCTGACAGTCTCCTCGACATCTTCACTCTTACTCAAATCGATATAGTTTTCCGCACCGCGGTAGCTGCTGCCGCGATCGAAATTCCGTAGAGCCTTGCGCAATGCCTCAGTTGCCACCTTCTGATGATCGGTGCGGACCGTGGTATAAACCTTAAAACCCTGCGTATAGGCATCTTCACCATATTTCTCATACAGTTCCTGACGCACCATTTCCGCCACATATAAAGCACTCTGATCGATTTTCTGAACAAACCGCTCGTAATGCAGCTCCTCATTTAACGCCTGATCGCGCTGTTGCACGGTAATCATCTTCTCCTCGAGCATATTGTTCAAAATATACTTCTGGCGCAACTTGGCACGTTCCGGATTAACAATCGGATTATAGGCGGACGGAGCCTTGGGCAGTCCCGCAAGCATGGCGGCTTCCGCCAAAGTCAAATCTTGGACATTCTTATTGAAATAGATTTGCGCGGCAGATGCAAAACCATAGGCGCGCTGACCGAGGTAAATCTGATTGAAATACAACTCGAGGATTTTGTCTTTGCTTAAAGACTGCTCGATCTTATAGGCAAGCAACGCCTCATTGAATTTGCGTGTGAACGTTTTTTCACTGCTCAAATAAAAATTTTTCGCCACCTGCTGTGTAATCGTACTCGCACCCGACTGCACGCTGCCGGACACGACATTGCCGACGGCAGCGCGGGCAACACCCCAAACATCCACCCCCCAATGCCGGTAAAAGCGTTTGTCCTCGGCGGCGATAACCGCATTCCGCAACACCTCGGGGAAATCGCCGATTTTTGTAAATTCGCGCCGCTGCTCCCCATACATACCGATGACTTCTCCATCCGCCGAATAAATAGTCAACGGCATTTTAGGCTGGTAATGCTGCAAAGAATCCAAAGACGGCAGTTTCGGATACGTTACCAAAATAGCAATGGCAACCAGCCCCACTCCAAATACACATAATCCCAAAACCAAACCAAAACAGGTAGTTATAATCTTTTTAATCATAGCTGAATGATAATTTACCATTATCGGTATTAAATAAAGTAAAATAGCAGCCGATTTCTACAAAGCACAGTTTCAACGTGTAAAAAACAAGAAATCCATTACGGATACCGAAACGGTTACTCACTGTACAAATAAAGTAGGAACTTCATCATGCGCTTGTTTAACAGCTTGAAAAACCCTAAAAAAACAGATGCCAAGCCCCAAAAGAAATCCTCAGGGCTCAATAACCGCACGGCAATCGGCGTCGACATCGACCAACATTCCATCAAAATGGTCCAATTGTCAGGACGTAGTTTAAACCAAATCCAATTGGAAAAATACATTATTGTCAAACTGCCGAAAAATATTGTCCAAGGCAACAAAGTTCAAAATTACGATCAACTTGTTACATATTTGCAACAAGCCTATGCCGAACTGGGTGCTTCATGCAAAAACATCATCGCATCCGTCCCACAAAATCTGACAACCATCGAACAATTGACCTACACCGCCAAAGATGCGGAATTGGATCTGCAGGGGTTCGTGGAGTCCTCCATCTCCGAAGTCAGCTCGATATCGCTCGAAGAAGCCAATTACGACTATCAGGTCTTGTCCCAATCGGCCGCCGGCGAAGCTGTTTTGGCCGTCGCATCGAGAAAGGATGAAATCGAACCCCTGATTGACGCATTCAACGCCGCCGGTATGAAATTATCCGCGCTTGATGTGGACATTTTCGGGCAATACAACGCCTACGCGCTGTGGATAAACCATTTCGCCCCCGAACTTGCAGCCGAAAAAGTCGCCATTTTCGGCGTATATGCCGCACAAACCTACGCCTTGGTCATCCAAGACGGAAAAATCCTATACAAACAGGAAACCTCCGTCAGCGAAGAACAGCTCAACCAACTCATCCAGCGCACCTATCAGGTGACAGAAGAAAAAGCGGAAGAAATCATCAACTCCCCGCAAAAACCTTCCGATTACCAAGAAAGAGTGGCAGACCATTTCAACCAGCAGATTACCCAAGAAATACAAAGGGTTTTACAGTTTTATTACACCACGCAGACCGCAGACGATATGACCGACATCAAGCATATCCTGCTGACGGGGGAGGCGGTGCGCCAGGAAGGCATCGCCCAAACCGTCGCCTCTCAAACCAATGCGGATGTACAATGCGTCCATCCCGCGCGTTATTTTGCGGACAACCTCAAAACAGACGAACAACAATTCGAACTTGATGCGCCGACACTGACCAGGGCGTTCGGTTTGGCGGTACGGGGATTATAATTATGAACAATTTAATCAAAATCAACCTCCTCCCCTACAGGGAAGAGATGGACAAGCGCAAACAGCAGCAGTTTAAAATGCTGATGTACGGTGCCGTGCTGACGGGCGTTGCCGCCGTTGCGGCAACCTACCTGTTTATCGACAACATGATCAATAACCAGTCGGAAAGAAACACGCTGCTGGAAACCTCCATCGCACACTTGGATACCGAGCTGTCGGAAATACAAAAGCTCAAACAGGAAAAAGATGCCTTCCTGATTAAGAAAAACAAAATCGAGGAACTCCAGCTCAAACGCCTCCAAGCCGCAAAAATCCTCGACAGCCTGAATGAGGCCGTCCCCGAAAGCACCTACCTGACCTCGCTGGATGCCGTTACCGCCGACTCTTACCGGCTCAACGGCAGGACATCCAGCGACAACCGCGTTGCCGCCATGATGAGGGCGATGCCCAATACCGGCATATTCAAGCAACCCGAATTGTTAAGCATCAAGAAAAACAATTCGTATCAAGAATTTACCCTTCAGGCAACATTACAACCTATCGTAAAGGCGGCCGAATCCAAAGAGAATCCGGCTTCGGGAAATGCACAGGAGGCAAACTGAATGGCTTCTAAATCATCTAAAACCAACTTGGATCTCAACAATCTTCACCTGCTCAACCTTCCTGCCAAGCTTTTTATCGCCCTGCTGGTCGTTGCCGCCATGCTGGGGCTCGGTTATGCCGGATTGTTCAAAAGCCAGATGGAATCCCTTGAGGAATATGAAGCAAAAGAAACCGAACTGAAAAACACCTACAAACAGAAAAGTATCGACGCGGCCAGTTTGGACAACCTGAAAGAAGAGCTTGCCGCCATCCGATCCGCCTTCAACATTATGCTGAAACAGCTTCCGACCGATTCCGAAATTCCCAATCTGGTTCAAGAGCTTCATCAGGCAGGCTCAAGCAACGGCCTGCGCTTGGACAGCGTCATACCACAGCCGCCTGTTGACGACGGCCCGATACAAAGGCTGCCCTATTCCATTTCCATTACCGGAAACTACAATCAAATCAACCAGTTCACGCGCGATGTCGGCAGCCTTTCGCGGATTATCACCCTTGAATCGCTCAAAATCACCCAATCCTCCGAAAACGGAGGGGGGGCGGACGGCAAAAGCAACATCCTGAACCTCAGTGCCATTGCCACTACCTATAAGGCAAAATCCATTGAAGAACTTGCCGCACAACAGCAGGCTGCAGAAGCGGCACAAAATGCCGAACAAAAATAACTTATGTTAGGGAAACCATGAAATATTACGCCTTATTCATCAGCCTTGCCGCCCTATCCGCCTGTTCCCAAGATGCTGAAGACCTGAACGGGTGGATGGCTCAGACACAGCAGGAAGCCAAAGCAGGAATCATACCTTTCCAAGCGCCGACCCTGCCGGTCGCTCCGGTATACAGCCCCCCTCAGACGACAGGACCCAACGCTTTCGATTTCCACCGAATGGAAGCCGCCAAAAAAGGGGGTAACGCCCCCGACACCAAGCGCATTAAAGAAACGCTGGAAAAATTCAGCTTGGAAAACATACGCTATGTCGGCATTGTGAAGTCCGGTCAGAAAGTATCCGGCTTCGTTGAAGCCGACGGTTATGTCTACACAGTCGGCATCGGCAACTATTTGGGGCAAAATTACGGTAAAATCCAAAGCATTACCGACGACAACATCGTTTTGAACGAATTAATCGAAGACGGTACGGGCAACTGGGTTTCCCGCAGGGCGGAACTGCCTCTGAACGCTTCCGACAAAAACACCGAACAAGCGGCAGCACCCGCCGCAGAACAAAATTAAGAAGGGGATTAATCCATATGAATACCAAACTGACAAAAATCATTTCCGGCCTGTTTGTCGCAACCGCCGCCTTTCAGACGGCATCGGCAGGAAACATTACAGACATCAAAGTCTCCTCCCTGCCCAACAAACAGAAAATCGTCAAAGTCAGCTTTGACAAAGAAGTTGTCAACCCGACCGGCTTCATAACCTCCTCACCGGCCCGCATCGCCTTGGACTTTGAACAAACCGGCATTTCCATGGATCAACAGGTACTCGAGTATGCCGACCCTCTGTTGAGCAAAATCAGTGCCGCACAAAACAGCAGCCGTGCGCGTCTGGTTCTGAATCTGAACAAACCGGGCCAATACAATACCGAAGTACGCGGAAATGAAGTTTGGATTCTCATCAACGAATCGGACGATACCACATCCGCCCCCACCCGCCCCGCCGTAAAAGCCGCGCCTGCCGCACCGGCAAAACAACAGGCTGCCGCGCCGTTTACCGAGTCCGTAGTATCCGTATCCGCCCCGTTCAGCCCCGCAACACAACAAACGGCAGCTGTACAGGCAAAACAAACCAATATCGATTTCCGCAAAGACGGCAAAAATGCCGGCATTATCGAATTGGCGGCATTAGGCTTTGCCGGGCAGCCCGACATCAGCCAACAGCGCGACCACATCATCGTTACGCTGAAAAACCATACCCTGCCGACCGCGCTCCAACGCAGTTTGGATGTGTCAGACTTCAAAACACCGGTTCAAAAGGTTACGCTGAAACGCTTCAATAACGACACCCAGCTGATTATCACAACAGTCGGCAACTGGGAACTCGTCAACAAATCCGCCGCGCCCGGATACTTTACTTTCCAAGTCCTGCCGAAAAAACAAAACCTCGAGTCAGGCGGCGTGAACAATGCGCCCAAAACCTTCAAAGGCCGGAAAATCTCCCTTGACTTCCAAGATGTCGAAGTCCGCACCATCCTGCAGATTTTGGCAAAAGAATCCGGGATGAACATTGTTGCCAGCGATTCCGTCAACGGCAAAATGACCCTCTCCCTCAAAGACGTACCTTGGGATCAGGCTTTGGATTTGGTTATGCAGGCGCGCAACCTCGATATGCGCCAGCAAGGGAACATCGTCAACATCGCGCCCCGCGACGAGCTGCTTGCCAAAGACAAAGCCCTCTTGCAGGCAGAAAAAGATATTGCCGATCTGGGTGCGCTGTATTCCCAAAACTTCCAGTTGAAATACAAAAACGTAGAAGAATTCCGCAGCATCCTGCGTTTGGACAATGCCGACACGACCGGAAACCGCAACACGCTTATCAGCGGCAGGGGCAGCGTGCTGATCGATCCCGCCACCAACACCCTGATTGTTACCGACACCCGCAGCGTCATCGAAAAATTCCGCAAACTGATTGACGAATTGGACGTGCCCGCGCAACAAGTGATGATTGAGGCGCGTATCGTCGAAGCGGCAGACGGCTTCTCGCGCGATTTGGGCGTTAAGTTCGGCGCGACAGGCAAGAAAAAACTGAAAGATGCAGACCACGCATTCGGCTGGGGTGTGAACTCGGGTTTTGAAGGTGGCGACGGCAAATGGTCTGCCCAAACCAGCATCAACCTGCCGGTTGCCGCTGCCGCAAACAGCATTTCACTGGTGCGCGCGATTTCCTCCGGCGCGTTGAATTTGGAATTGTCCGCATCCGAGTCGCTTTCAAAAACCAAAACGCTTGCCAATCCGCGCGTACTGACCCAAAACCGGAAAGAAGCCAAAATCGAATCCGGTACGGAAATCCCCTTCCAAGACACTTCAAGTTCGGGCGGCAGCAGCAGCACGACCACAACCTTCAAAAAAGCCGTCTTGGGGCTGACCGTTACGCCGAACATCACGCCCGACGGGCAAATCATTATGACCGTCAAAATCAATAAAGACACGCCCGTCGACTGTACCGTGAAAGATGAGACGACCAAGTGTATCCAAACCAAAAACCTGAATACGCAGGCTATGGTTGAAAACGGCGGCACGTTGATTGTCGGCGGTATTTATGAAGAAGAGAACGGCAATACGCTGACCAAAGTCCCCCTGTTGGGCGACATCCCCGTTATCGGCAACCTCTTTAAAACACGTGGGGAAAGCACCAACCGCCGCGAACTGCTGATTTTCATTACCCCGAGAATTATGGATACGGCCGGCAACAGCCTGCGCTATTAATCGGTAAAAAAGGGCATATGTTTTACAGCATATGCCTTTTTTTATGATTATGCCGCGCCCGAAATGCCGCCATTCCCGCGAAAGCGGAAATCCAGTCCGTTCAGTTTCGGTCATTTCCGATAAATTCCTGTTACTTTTCATTTCTGGATTCCCACTTTTGTGGGAATGACGGAGGAAGAGATAAATCCTCGCAATCCAAAGCCTCGTCATTTCTACAAAAAACAGCAACCCGAAACACCCCGTCATTCCCGCGCAGGCGGGAATGACGGATTTTAGGTTGCTGTTCTTTGTTTTCTGTTTTTGCGGGAATCCGTTTTTTTGATCGGCTGTGTTTGAATATAGTATTAATAAACATATTATCTTCAATATATTCAATTGGATAATTGTTTACCTAAGCAAAGATAATTGCCTTTTCCTGACAAATAAGTGAAATCAACGGATTGTCAAAACACAGCCTGAAATAAAAAACCTCCCTGATTTCTTTTATTTTTCCTTAAAATCAGAAAGGTTCGGGATGGTCGGGTTATTTTTCCAAACGTACCGCCGCCCTGCCGATTTCGTATAAAATCCTGCCGTAACCCGACAAGCCCGAACCCTGCCGCCCCGAAAGGCGGGGTGTCAAACATTAAGGAACCGTGATGAAAAACTTTAACGACAAACTCATCCTCATCGGACTGATGGGCGCGGGCAAAACCACGCTGGGCCGGCAAATGGCGCAGCGGCTGGATTACCGTTTTTACGACAGCGATCACGAAATCGCCGCAGCCGCCGGCGTTCCCATCCCCACCATATTTGAAATGGAAGGCGAACAGGGATTCCGTTCGCGCGAAACCGCCATGCTCAAAAAGCTGGTTATCCTGCCCCATATCGTCCTGTCCACCGGCGGCGGCGCGGTGTTAAAAGAAGAAAACCGCGCCCTTATCCGCAAAAGCGGCACGGTCGTTTATCTGCACGCCCCGCCCGAAACCCTGCTCGAACGCACGCGCTGCGACAACAGCCGCCCTTTGCTGCAAGTTGCCGATCCTTTGGCGAAATTGCGCGAACTCTACGCCGCACGCGACCCGCTTTACAGGCAAACTGCCGACTTCACCGTCGAATCGGGAAACTGCCGGCAAACCATACAAACCCTGCTCAACCTTTTATCCGAATAAAAACCGACGCATGAAAACACTGACCGTACACACCCCGTCCCACAGCTACCCCATCTTTATCGGCAACGGGCTGCTGCCGCAGGCAGGAAGCCTGCTCAAACCGCATTTGGGCAAACGCGCCGCCATCATCACCAACGAAACCGTCGCCCCGCTCTACCTCGGCACGCTTCAGACGGCATTGGATGCGGCAGGCGTATCCCATTTCAGCATCATCCTGCCCGACGGCGAGGCGCACAAAAACTGGCAGACGCTCAACCTCATCTTTGACGGGCTGATGCAAAACCGCGCCGAACGCAAAACCACGCTCATCGCACTGGGCGGCGGCGTGATCGGCGATATGACGGGTTTTGCGGCGGCTACTTATCAACGCGGCGCGCCATTTGTTCAAATTCCCACTACTTTATTAAGTCAGGTCGATTCCTCCGTCGGCGGCAAAACCGCCATCAACCACCCGCTCGGCAAAAATATGATCGGCGCGTTTTACCAGCCGCAGGCGGTGCTTGCCGACTTGGACACGCTGCACACCCTGCCAGCCCGCGAATTGTCCGCCGGTATGGCGGAAGTCATCAAATACGGCGCGCTCGGCGACATCGGTTTTTTTGAATGGCTGGAACAGCATATGCCCGAACTGATGGCTCTCGAACGCGCGCCCCTCACCCAAGCCGTGTACCGCTGCTGCCAAATGAAGGCAGACATCGTCGCCCAAGACGAAACCGAACAGGGCATACGCGCATGGCTCAACCTCGGACACACCTTCGGACACGCCATTGAAACCGAGATGGGTTACGGCGTATGGCTGCACGGCGAGGCCGTTGCCGCCGGCTGCGTGTTGGCGGCGCGTTTGTCCGAACAACTGGGCAAAACCTCAGCCGCAGATACCGCACGGCTTGCCGCCCTGCTCGAAGCCGCCGGACTGCCGTCCGCACCGCCCGTGTTTGCCTTTGAAAAATGGCTGGAACACATGAGCCACGATAAAAAAGTCAGCGGCGGCGTGATGCGCTTTATCGGTCTGAACCGGCTGGGCGAAGCCAACATCACCGAAATTACCGACACGGACATCCTCCGCCGCACCCTGCAACCGTATCTCTGATTAGCCATACCGATGTGTTGCCGCGCGGGTTTGACGCACAATGATGACTTTCCATCATCATTCTCCGCAAAAGCAGGCATCCAGTTATCCCATATCGCAGGGATTTATCCGGAATAACAGCAACCCTGTCGCCGTCATTCCCGCGAAAGCGGGAATCCGGTCCGTTCAGTTTCGGTCATTTCCGATAAATTCCTGTTGCTTTTCATTTCTAGATTCCCACTTTCGTGGGAATGACGGCGGAAGGGTTTTGGTTTTTTCCAATAAATTCTTGAGGCATTGAAATTCCAGATTCCCGCCTGCGCGGGAATGACGGCTCAAAAGTTACGAAACGAAAAACAACCGAAACCGGACAAGTCGGATTCCCGTCTGCGCGGGAATGACGGAATATTAAGTTTCCGTCTTTGTTTTCTGTTTTCGCGGGAATAATGGGGAACAAGCCGTATTTCAGACGGCATTTTCAGTTCGGGGTATAATCCGAATACTTGCGACCATCTGAATCATTTGGACAAACTATGTGTCAACTGCTGGGCATGAACTGCAATACGCCGACCGATATTATGTTTTCCTTTGAAGGCTTCCGCTGCAGGGGCGGCATTACCGACCACCACGCCGACGGTTTCGGCATCGGCTTTTTTGAAGGCAAAGGCGTGCGCCTGTTCCACGACGACAAGCCGAGTGCCAATTCACCCGTCGCCGACCTCGTGCGCGCCTACCAGATTAAATCGGAAAACGTCGTCGCACACATCCGCAAAGCCTCGCAAGGTCAAACTTCGCTGGCGAACACCCATCCCTTTATGCGCGAAATGTGGGGCGGCTACTGGCTGTTTGCCCACAACGGGCATTTGGTCGATTTTTTCCCCGAACAGGGCGAATTTTTCCACCCCGTCGGCACAACCGATTCCGAACGCGCGTTCTGCCACATCCTCAACCGCCTGCGCACACGCTTTGCCGCCCGTCCCGACGACGACACGCTGTTTGACGCGATTGCGGGGCTGACGCACGAAATCCGCAAGTTCGGGCTGTTTAACTTCGTCTTGTCCGACGGCATTTCCCTGTTTGCCCACGCCAGCACACTGCTACACTACATCGTCCGCCAAGCCCCGTTCGGCAAGGCGCGCCTGCTCGACGACGACGTAATGGTCGATTTTGCCGAAGTAACCACGCCGGACGACCGCGTCGCCGTTATCGCCACCCTGCCGCTGACCCGCGATGAAACGTGGTCCCAACTTGCCGTGAACGAACTGGTCATGTTCCGCGAAGGCAACATCGTCCGGCACGACCGTCCCGAAAACCCCATCTATATGAGTGCCGAAGAAGGTCTGGAAATCGCCCGCGCCGCCGGCGTATCGGTTTGACGTTCAGACGGCATCAGGAAGAAACACCATGAAATGCCCGTTTTGCGCCCACCCCGACACCCGCGTTGCCGATTCCCGCCTGATGGAAGAACGCAACGCCGTGCGCCGCCGCCGTCAATGCCCCAGCTGCGGCAAACGCTTCGGCACACTCGAAACCGTCGAATTCAAAATGCCCTCAATCACCGGTCATGACAGAAAACGCCATCCTTTCGACAGAAGGAAGCTTCATGCCGACCTGACCGCCGCCGTCCGCAAATGCACCGGCCCAGAGCAAATCGACGAGATTGTCCGCCTGACGGAATACAGGCTGTACAATTCAGGTTTGCGCGACATATCCTCCACCGAACTGGCCGACATGGTGCTAAAAGAGCTGCTTGAGCACAACACGGAAGCCGCCGTCCGCTTCGCCGCCCTGCACAAACGCTTCGACAGCACGGAACATTTCGCCTCGTGGCTGGCGCAAGCCGTCAAAACAGGCGGCAAAACCTGATTCTCCCCAACCCATACTGATACGGTATCCCCATGTTTTCGGACACAGATACATCCATGATGCAAAAAGCCCTCGACCTTGCCGCTTTGGGGCGTTTTTCCACTTCGCCCAATCCGCGCGTCGGCTGCGTTATCGCACACGGCAGCCAAATTGTCGGGCAGGGCTTCCACGTCAAAGCGGGCGAACCCCATGCCGAAGTCCACGCCCTGCGTCAGGCGGGCGAAATGGCACAAGGCGCGACCGCCTTTGTTACCCTCGAACCGTGCAGCCATTACGGGCGTACCCCGCCCTGCGCCGAAGCTCTGCTCCGTTCCGGCATAACACGCGTCGTTGCCGCCATGCGCGACCCCAACCCGCTGGTTGCAGGCAAAGGGCTTGCCCTGCTCGAAGTAGCTGGCATCAAGACGGAATGCGGGCTGCTTGAAAACAAAGCACGCGAACTCAACCGGGGATTTTTATCGCGCATCGAACGCCGCCGCCCCTTCGTCCGCCTCAAATGCGCCGTTTCGCTGGACGGCAAAACCGCGCTTTCAGACGGCAGCAGCTTTTGGATTACCGGCGAAGAAGCGCGTGCCGACGTACAGGTTTTGCGCGCCGAAAGCTGCGCGGTGCTGACCGGCATCGGTACCGTATTGGCTGATAACCCATGGCTCAACGTCCGAGCCATCCCAACCCTGCGCCAACCCGCACGCATCGTGTTAGACAGCCGCCTGCGCCTGCCTCCGTACAGCCATTTGGTTACCGACGGACAATCTCCGACCTACATCGCCACCTTGGAACGCGATGAAGACAAACTCCGCCCCTATCGGGAACACGCACACATCCGCATCCTGATGCCGTCTGAAACGGCAGACGGCAAAATCGACCTTCACCACCTGATGCGCCTCCTTGCCGACGAAGGTTTCGGCGAAATCATGGTCGAAGCAGGTTCCGAACTCACATCCGCATTTTTGGCAGAAGATTTGGCGGACGAAATCGTGCTGTACCGCTCGCCCAAAATCCTCGGCAACGGCAAAGACCTGTTTTCCCTGCCCGAAAACCGCGCCGCCCTTTCCGCAACGCCCTTGTGGACACCCGTTTCAAGCGAAATCCTCGGACACGACATCAAAACCGTGTTCCGAAAAAACGGCAACGCCTTTTAAAGGGTTTGCGCCGTTTCACTATATAATAACGCCGATAAAAAACGGCCCCGTTCAGACCGCCGCCCGCCCGGAAAAGCGCAAACCGGACTGCCGCACCCCACCGGCAGCCGCGACGGACTGAAAGCCGTCAAATTCCGATAAAGAAAGGCTTCAGACGGCACAGGCAGAATCCCGCCGCCGTCCGGACATCAAAAATGGACACAAAAGAAATCCTCGGCTACGCGGCAGGCTCGATCGGCAGCGCGGTTTTAGCCGTCATCATCCTGCCGCTGCTGTCGTGGTATTTCCCCGCCGACGACATCGGGCGCATCGTGCTGATGCAGACGGCGGCAGGACTGGCGGTGTCGGTATTGTGCCTCGGGCTGGATCAGGCATACGTCCGCGAATACTATGCCGCCGACGACAAAGACACTTTGTTCAAAACCCTGTTCCTGCCGCCGCTGCTGTTTTCCGCCGCGATAGCCGCCCTGCTGCTTTCCCGTCCGGCCATGCCGTCTGAAATCCTGTTTTCGCTCGACGATACCGCCGCCGGCATCGGGCTGGTGCTGTTCGGACTGAGCTTCCTGCCCATCCGCTTTTTCTTACTGGTTTTGCGTATGGAAGGGCGCGCCCTTGCCTTTTCGTCCGCGCAACTCATGTCCAAGCTCGCCCTGCTGCTGCTGTTGCCGCTGACGGTCGGGCTGCTGCACTTTCCGGCGCGCACCGCCGTCCTGACCGCCGTTTACGCGCTGGCAAACCTTGCCGCCGCCGCCTTTTTGCTGTTTCAAAACCGATGCCGTCTGAAGGCCGTCCGGCGCGCACCGTTTTCATCCGCCGTCCTGCACCGGGGGCTGCGCTACGGCATACCGATCGCACTGGGCAGCATCGCCTATTGGGGGCTGGCATCCGCCGACCGCCTGTTCCTGAAAAAATATGCAGGCTTGGAACAGCTCGGCGTTTATTCGATGGGTATTTCGTTCGGCGGGGCGGCATTATTGTTCCAAAGCATCTTTTCAACGGTCTGGACACCGTATATTTTCCGCGCAATCGAAGCAAACGCCCCGCCAGCCCGCCTCTCGGCAACGGCAGAATCCGCCGCCGCCCTGCTTGCCGCCGCCGTCTGCCTGACCGGCATTTTCTCGCCCCTTGCCTCCCTCCTGCTGCCGGAAAACTACGCCGCCGTCAGGTTTATCGTCGTATCGTGCATGCTGCCGCCGCTGTTTTGCACGCTGGCGGAAATCAGCGGCATCGGTTTGAACGTCGTCCGCAAAACGCGCCCTATCGCGCTCGCCACCTTGGGCGCGCTGGCGGCAAACCTGCTGCTGCTGGGGCTTGCCGTACCGTCCGGCGGGGCGCGCGGCGCGGCGGTTGCCTGTGCCGCCTCATTCTGGCTGTTTTTTGTTTTCAAGACAGAAAGCTCCTGCCGCCTGTGGCAGCCGCTCAAACGCCTGCCGCTTTATACGCACACATTGCTCTGCCTGGCCTCCTCGGCGGCCTACACCTGCTTCGGCACACCGGCAAACTACCCCCTGTTTGCCGGCGTATGGGCGGCATATTTGGCAGGCTGTATCCTGCGCCACCGGAAAGATTTGCACAAACTGTTTCATTATTTGAAAAAACAAGGTTTCCCATTATGTTCCAACACACGGGACGACACATAAAGCACCGCCCTATGTGCCGTCCTGATCCGGAAGGGGTTACTGCATCCCTTTCGGCGAAGACGAAGCGTTTATCGAAGCCGTCGATACGCTCGTCAAGCAGCCCGAATTGCGCGAAAAAATGGGCAAAGCCCTGCACAAACACGTCGAAACCTTATGCTCCGACGAAAAAATCTACCGCACCACAATGGCTGCGTACAAAATGTGAGGCCTCTGAAAATATGAACATCACCATCGTCGCCCCTTATTGCTCGCTGCCGTCCGAGCCGCATTTCAACCGCTTTTGGTATCTGGCAGAACTGTTGTCGCAATCGCACGACGTATTGCTGATTACCAGCAACTTCAAGCACTACGACAAATCGTTCAGACGGCCCGAAGATGCCGAGGCAGCCTCGAAAGGCCGTCTGAAAGTGATGCTGCTGGAAGAGGGCGGCTATGGCAAAAACGTGTCTTTGAAGCGCGTGACCAGCCATCTCCGCTTCGTCAAACATTTTGAAAAATGGTTGGAAAACTGCCGTCCGGGCGGACAAGACGTTGTCTATTCCGCCTATCCGCTGATTGCCACCAACCTATTGCTGGGCAAACACAAAGCGCGTTTGGGCTACAAGCTGATTATCGACGTGCAGGACGTGTGGCCGGAGTCCTTCTCCTCGGTCGTACCGTTTTTGAAAAAAATCCCGCACAAGCTGCTGCCCTTTGCTTCACGCGCCAACCAAGCCTACCGCTACGCCGACGCACTCGTTGCCGTATCGCAGACTTATCTCGACCGCGCCAAAGAAGCCAATCCGGACGTACCCGGCGAAGCCGTCTATATCGGTACGGACTTTGCCGCCACCGCCCCCCCCCCCCCCCCCC
>NZ_CAUIYF010000006.1 GCF_962719845.1 Neisseria uirgultaei
TTGCCCGACGGGGTGAAAAATACAGTTGCTACGGCTTTCTATAAAAATACCTAAACCGTCATTCCTACGAACCTACATTCCGTCATTCCCACGAAAGTGGGAATCTAGGACTCGGGACTGGAGAAACCTTTTTACCCGATAAGTTTCCGTGCTGACAGGTCTGGATTCCCACTTTCGTGGGAATGACGATTTGGAAATTACCCAAAACCCAAAAACAACTGAAACCGAACACACTGGATTCCCGCCTGCGCGGGAATGACGGCATCGGTCTGCCGTTTTCAGACGGCATTTCGGCTCAATCCAGCAGTGCGTCCACAAACGCGCGTGCGTCAAACGGACGCAAATCGTCTATACCCTCGCCCACGCCGATGTAGCGGACGGGAACTGGACGGTCGGAGGCAAGCGCGGCGAGGATGCCGCCTTTTGCCGTGCCGTCGAGTTTGGTAACGATAAGCCCCGTCAGCCCCAATGCGTCGTCAAAGGCTTTGACTTGGTTGACGGCGTTTTGCCCGATGTTGGCATCAAGCACGACGATGATTTCGTGCGGCGCGTCGGGCATGGCTTTTTGCAACACACGCTTCACTTTTTTGATTTCTTCCATCAAGTGAAGCTGCGTGGGCAGGCGGCCGGCGGTGTCGGCAAGCACAATGTCGATGCCGCGCGCTTTGGCGGCTTGGACGGCATCGAAACAGACGGCGGCGGAATCGCCCGTGGTTTGCGAAATGACGGTTACGTTGTTGCGCTCGCCCCAAGCTTGAAGCTGCTCACGCGCGGCGGCACGGAAAGTATCGCCTGCCGCCAGCAATACGGATTTACCCTGCGCTTGGAAATATTTGGCGAGTTTGCCGATAGACGTGGTTTTGCCCGCGCCGTTGATACCGGCAAGCATAATCACGAAAGGCTCTTTGGTTTCGGGCAAGACCAGCGGTTTTTCCAAGGGCTTAATCAGGTCGTACAAGGCTTCTTTCAATGCGCCGTGCAATTCGTTGCCGTCTTTGAGACCTTTGAGGCTGACGCGGTCGCGCACGTCTTTCATCAGGTATTCGGTGGCTTCCATGCCCATATCACCGGTAATCAGCACGGTTTCCAGCTCTTCGTACAAATCCTCGTCGATTTGTCCGCCGCCGAACACGCCCGCCAGCGATTTCGCCATTTTGTCGCGCGATTTGGTCAAACCCTGTTTCAAACGCGCCGCCCAACTGAGCTTGTGTTCTTCAGTTGTCGCAACGGCTTCCGCAACGGTTTCTTGAACTTGCTCGGCAGCTTCGCTGACGGTTTCAACAACGGCTTCTTTTGCGGATTCAAGGTGTTCCGCTGCTTCTTCAGCAGCTTCAACCACTTCAGACGGCATTTCGGCAACGGCTTCTTGAATCTGCTCGGCAGCTCCGCTAACTGCCTCAGCAGCTTCTTCTTTGACTGCTTCAGCCTGTTCTGCCACTTCTTCAGCAGCTTCAGACGGCATTTCGGCGGCGGTTTCTTGAACTTGCTCAACGGTTTCGCTGACGGTTTCAACAACCGCTTCTTTTGCGGATTCAAGGTGTTCCGCTACTTTTTCAGCCGCTTCAGCCTGTTCTGCCACTTCTTCAGCAGCTTCAACCGCTTCAGACGGCATCGCGTCTGCCGCCGTCAGCTCTTCCGCTTTTTCGGCGGTGTTTTCCCAAACCGTTTCAATCATTTGCGAAACAGCGGTTTCGGCGCGTCCTGCGGCTTCGGCGGCGGTTTCCTGAATGCGGGTTTCTCCTTGGGCGGGCGTTTCCTGTTTTTTCTTGCGACGGAAGAAGCTGAACATTGAATTTTCCTTTTAATTTTAGAAACTTGAAATAGGGCGTATTGTAGCGTATTTTACGCGGCAAGGTTGTCTGAAAATCCGGGCTGTAAGGTTTCGGCATCTCAAACGTCTAATCATACAAACCGTCCACACAGGAAACATCAAAATGAAACACCGTACTTTCTTTTCCCTTTGCGCCAAGTTCGGCTGCCTGCTTGCGCTGGGCGCATGTTCGCCCAAAATTGCCGATGCCGAAGCCGCGACCGTGCCGCACACTTTGTCCACATTAAAAACCGCGGACAACCGCCCCGCAGACGTTTATTTGCAAAAAGGCAAACCGACGCTGATTAAATTCTGGGCGAGCTGGTGTCCTTTGTGTTTGTCCGAACTGGGGCAGACCGAAAAATGGGCGCAGGATGCAAAATTCAGCTCCGCCAACCTGATTACCGTCGCCTCCCCGGGCTTTTTGCACGAGAAAAAAGACGGTGACTTCCAAAAATGGTATGCCGGTTTGAACTATCCCAAGCTGCCCGTCGTTACCGACAACGGCGGCACGATCGCCCAAAGCCTGAATATCGGCGTTTACCCCTCGTGGGCGTTAATCGGTAAAGACGGCGACGTGCAGCGCATCGTCAAAGGCAGCATCAACGAAGCGCAGGCATTGGCGTTAATCCGCGACCCGAATGCCGATTTGGGCCGTCTGAAAAATTCGTTCTACAAACCCGACACACAGAAAAAGGATTCAGCAATCATGAATACGCGCACCATTTACCTCGCAGGCGGCTGCTTCTGGGGCTTGGAAGCCTATTTCCAACGCATAGACGGCGTGGTTGACGCGGTATCTGGCTACGCCAACGGCAAAACGAAAAATCCGAGCTACGAAGACGTGTCCTACCGCCATACGGGTCACGCCGAAACCGTCAAAGTTACCTACGATGCCGACAAACTCAGCCTCGACGACATCCTGCAATACTATTTCCGCGTCGTCGATCCGACCAGCCTCAACAAACAAGGCAACGACACCGGCACGCAATACCGCAGCGGCGTGTACTACACCGACCCTGCCGAAAAAGCCGTCATCACCGCCGCCCTCAAACGCGAGCAGCAAAAATACAAACTTCCCCTCGTTGTTGAAAACGAGCCGCTGAAAAACTTCTACGATGCCGAGGAATACCATCAGGACTACCTGATTAAAAACCCCAACGGCTACTGCCACATCGACATCCGCAAAGCCGACGAACCGCTGCCGGGCAAAACCAAAGCCGCCCCGCAAGGCAAAGGTTTCGACGCGGCAACGTATAAAAAACCAAGTGCCGCCGAACTCAAACGCACCCTGACCGAAGAGCAATACCAAGTTACCCAACACAGCGCGACCGAATACGCCTTCAGCCACGAATACGACCATCTGTTCAAACCCGGCATTTATGTGGACGTTGTCAGCGGCGAACCCCTGTTCAGCTCCGCCGACAAATTCGATTCCGGCTGCGGCTGGCCGAGCTTCACGCGCCCGATTGATGCAAAATCCGTTACCGAACACGATGATTTCAGCTTCAATATGCGCCGCACCGAAGTCAGAAGCCGCGCCGCCGATTCGCACTTGGGACACGTCTTCCCCGACGGTCCGCGCGACAAAGGCGGGCTGCGCTACTGCATCAACGGCGCGAGCCTGAAATTCATCCCGCTGGAACAAATGGACGCGGCAGGCTACGGCGCATTGAAAGGCAAAGTGAAATAATCCGCACCGCCGCCTAACCCGACAAAATGCCGTCTGAAACCCGAAACGTTTCAGACGGCATTTTTTATCCGATGGGGATTTTGTTCAGACGGCATCGCCGCCGCTTTCTACCAGCCCCGCCAACTGTTCCAACGCGAAGGCGACCGCCTGCGCGCGGACGGATTCGCGGTTGCCGTCAAAACGGCGCATTGCTTCGCAACTTCCGCCCGGAAAGGCAAACCCGAACCAAACCGTGCCGACAGGTTTGCTTTCGCTGCCGCCGCCCGGACCGGCGATGCCGGAAATACCGACGGCGTAATCCGCCTGCGCCACGGCTTTCGCGCCGCGCGCCATCTCATAGACGGTTTGGCGGCTGACCGCGCCGTGTTCGAGCAGGGTTTCGGGCAACACGCCCAAGCGGTCTTCTTTGGCTTTGTTGCTGTATGTTACAAAACTCTGGTCGAACCATTGCGAACTGCCTGCAACGCTTGTGAATGCGGCGGCAAGCATTCCGCCCGTGCAGGATTCGGCACAGCTTACGGTTTGACGTTTTTTCGTCAGGTTTCGGGCGATGGTGTGCAATGCGTCCATTTCCCACTCCCCTTTCAGACGGCGTTTAAGAATTGATGATGTGTATATCGCGTTGCGGGAACGGGATGTTGATATTGACTTTGCGGAGGTTTTCGACCACTTGTTCGTTCAAGTCGCATTGCAGCGTCCAGCGGTCTGCTTCGTTTGCCCAAGCCCACAGTGTGATTTCGATGGCATTGTCGCACAAGGCGGTGATGTAGGCAGCGGGCTGCCGCTCTTCGTTTTGAATGCTCAGGGGGTGTTCGGCAGCGGCTTTCAACACCGCCTCTTTCGCCACTTTCAAATCGCAGTTGTAATCGACGCCGACAACCACTTGGGCGCGGCACAGCGGCAGTGTGGAACGGTTGACGATGCTGTTGCCCATCACCACGCTGTTGGGCAGCACGACTTCTTCGTTGTCGGTCGTCCGCAAAGAAGTCTGCACCATTTTGATTTCCCGGACAAACCCTTCAAAACCGCCGACGCGGATAAAATCGCCGACTTTGAACGGGCGGAACAGGATAATCAGCGCGCCGGCGGCAAAGTTGGACAGTTGGTCTTTCAGGGACAACGCCACCGCCAAACCCGCGCCGCCGATTAAGGCGGTTACGGATGTTGTGGAAACGCCCAACCGACCCAATGCGGCAATAATCACCAAAATCAATAAGCCGATATTGGCAACATTACACAAAAAACTAATCAGCGTGGCATCGACCTTGGCGCGCGTCATCGCCGCCCTCATTACGGCGACAATGCGTTTCGCCGCCCATTTCCCAATCAGGAAAATAAGCAGCGCGGCGGCAAGGTTCAGCCCGAACGCCCACGCCTTTTCAGCCAGATGCTCCCAGCCGGAAACACTCATCAGGTGTAAAAAATCAAATTGTTTGAAGTCCATTGTTTTTCCTCTCGATCGAACATCCGCCCCGTGCGGCGGAATCGGCACCGGTGTAAAAATGCCGTCTGAAGCCCTACGGGGCGGTATGTTTGTTTTATTTCAAAACCGTCCTGATCCAACGGGAAACCCATCCGCGCTGGTTCGCATCAATATCGCGCTGCGCGGGTGCGGTGGTGTACGTCGGTGCTTGTGCAAAACGGAACACATCGGGCAGGCGCGTGTTTTTGACGGCGGGGTAAACCCACATTTCGGACGGAACCGCCTGCTGCACTTCCCGACTTTGCAGCCATTGCACCAGTTTTGCCGCCAGCTTCGGCTGTTTCGCGCCCTTCAAGACCGCCGCGCCTTCGACCTGACGGAATACGCCGCCTTTCAAAAACAGGTTGCCCGTCGGCGGCTCGCTGTATTTGCCTTTGGAAAAATACACTTCCGCCGCCGGGCTGGCGGCATAGCCGACCACCAGCGGATACGCGCCGCCGTTGTGCGAAAAGTCGGTGTAATACGCCTCGCTCCAGCCTTTGGCGACCTTCACGCCGTTCTGCCGCATCTGTGCCCACCATTTGAACGCACCTTCTTCACCCATCCCGCTGATGTTCGCCATCAGGAAGCCCAAGCCGGGGGACGACGTGGCGGGGGACGGCACGACCAATAGATTTTTATATTCGGGGCGGGTCAAATCCTGCAGGGTTTGCGGCAGGGGCAGCTTTTTGCCTTCAAACCATTTTTTGTCGTAATTGATGGACACATAGCCGTAATCAACCGCCAAAGCCGAAGGCAGCCCGACCGCGACGGGGGCGGATCCGGGTTGCGCCGCCGCCAAAATGCCCATTTCCCGCGCCTTGCCGATATTGGCGTTGTCCAAGCCGTACACCGCATCGGCAATCGGGTTGGCGCGGCTCAAAATCAGTTTGTTGAGCATTTCGTTCGCGCCGCCCGCCTGAATAATCGACACCTTCGCATCGTTTGCCCGCTCGAAGCGCGCAATCAGCCCTTTGGGCAGGCTGAACGACTTATGCACCGCCAGCCTGACTTCCGTCTGCGCCTGCAGGTATGCCGAAACCGCCAGCAGCGGCAGCAGCCAAATTTTCTGTTTCATTCCGAGTCCTCCTCTATTCGCTGTAAAATAACATTCTAACAAATTTTCACGGTTCAAAATGCAAGAAAATCCGACCGTGTGGCTGTTCGACCTCGACAACACGCTGCACGATGCCGACTCAGGCATCTTCACACTCATCAACCGCGCCATGACACGCTATATGGCACGCCGCCTCAAACTATCCGAATCCGCCGCGTCCGACCTGCGTCAAGACTATTGGCACCGCTACGGCGCAACGCTCGCCGGACTGCAAATCCACCACCCCGAAATCGACATTGCGGAATTTTTGCGCGAAAGCCATCCGATCGATGCAATCCTGACCAGGCTGCACGGTATGGCGGATACGGAAAACACCCTATGCCGTCTGAACGGGCGCAAGGCGGTTTTTTCCAACGGCCCGTCGTTTTACGTTCGCGCCGTTGTCGGCGCACTCGGTTTGGAAAACCGTTTCGACGCACTGTTCGGCACGGATGATTTCGGGCTGCTCTACAAACCCAATCCGCAAGCGTATCTCAATGTCTGCCGCCTATTGGACGTACCGCCCGAATGCTGCATTATGGTGGACGACAGCGCGGACAACCTGCATCAGGCAAAAGCATTGGGCATGAAAACCGTCTGGTTCGGCGCAAAAGTGCACAATCTGCCCTTTATCGATGCCTGCGCACGCGATATGGCGCAACTGGCTCGGTATGCAGAAACTTTGTCAGAACACCGCCAAACTCATTACAATACCCTCTAAACCCCGAAAATACGAAAGAAAAGCCATGCGTAAAACCTTCCTTATTCTGATGACTGCCGCCGCCGTACTGTCAGGCTGCTCATGGGAAACCTACCGGAACGAAAACGGCAAAACCGCCGTCCGTCAAAAATATCCTGCCGGTACACCTGTTTATTACCAAGACGGCAGCTACTCGAAAAATATGAACTACAACCAATACCGCCCCGAACGCCATGCCGTGTTGCCCAACCAAACCGGCAACAACGCCGACGAAGAGCATCGCCAACACTGGCAAAAGCCAAAGTTTCAAAACCGATAAACCCAACCTATGCCGTCTGAAGCCGCTTCAGACGGCATTGCACAGGAAAACGCTATGCCGCACAACACTTTAAACATCGTTATCCTCGCCGCAGGTAAAGGCACACGCATGTATTCGCAAAAGCCCAAGGTTTTGCACGAAATCGGCGGCGAAACAATGCTCGGGCGCGTTATCGACACCGCCGCCGCGCTGAATCCGCAAAACATCTGCGTCGTCATCGGCCACGGCAAAGAGCAAGTCTTGGACACCGTCAAACGCGATGTCGTCTGGGTCGAACAAACCGAACAGCTCGGCACCGGCCACGCCGTCAAAACCGCCCTGCCGCACCTGTCTGCCGAAGGCCGCACGCTGGTGTTGTACGGCGACGTCCCCCTGATTGACGCAGCCACCCTCGAAACCCTGCTCGAAGCCGCAGGCGACGAAGTCGGCCTGTTGACCGACGTGCCCGACGACCCGGCAGGCTTGGGGCGCATCATCCGCGACAGCAACGGCAGCGTAACCGCCATCGTCGAAGAAAAAGACGCAAGTGTCGCCCAAAAAGCCGTGAAAGAAATCAATACCGGCATTTTGGTTCTGCCCAATGCCAAACTCGAAACTTGGTTGAACAGCCTTTCCAGCAACAATGCCCAAGGCGAATACTACCTGACCGACCTCATCGCCAAAGCCGTTGCCGACGGTATTAAAGTTCATCCCGTCCAAGTCCGCGCCTCCCACCTCGCCGCCGGCGTGAACAACAAACGCCAGCTCGCCGAACTCGAACGCATCTTCCAAACCGGACAGGCGCAAGAATTGCTCAAAGCAGGCGTAACCCTGCGTGATCCGGCACGTTTCGATTTACGCGGCCGTCTGAAACACGGACAAGATGTCGTGATTGACGTCAACGTCGTCATCGAAGGCGACGTCGAACTCGGCGACAACGTCGAAATCGGTGCCCACTGCGTGATCAAAAACGCCAAAATCGGTGCCAACACCAAAATCGCCCCATTCTCCCATTTTGAAGGTTGCGAAGTCGGCGAAAACAACCGAATCGGCCCCTACGCCCGCCTGCGTCCGCAAGCCCGCCTTTCAGACGACGTACACATCGGCAACTTCGTCGAAGTCAAAAACGCCGCCATCGGCAACGGCACCAAAGCCAACCACCTCACCTACATCGGCGATGCCGAAGTCGGCAGCAAAACCAACTTCGGCGCAGGTACGATTATTGCCAACTACGACGGCGTGCACAAACACAAAACCGTCATCGGCGACGAAGTGCGCATCGGTTCAAACTGCGTACTGGTTGCCCCTGTCACACTGGGCAACAAAGTAACCACAGGTGCAGGCAGCGCGATTACCCGCAACGTCGAAGACGGCAAACTCGCCCTCGCCCGCGCCCGCCAAACCGTCATCGAAGGCTGGGTAAGGCCGGAAAAAGACAAACAATAAAGCCATGCCGTCTGAAACCGGTTTCAGGTTTCAGACAGCATCAAACCCCTCCGATATCAGATAAGGACGGCAAACCATGTCATTACCCCCATGCCCGCAATGCGCCTCCGAATACACCTATGAAGACGGCGGACAATACATCTGCCCCGAATGCACCCACGAATGGAATGAAACCGAATCCGCCGCCGACCTTGCGGCTCAAGTGCTCGATGCCAACGGCGCGGCGCTGCAAAACGGCGACACCGTCATCCTCATCAAAGACCTCAAGGTAAAAGGCAGCTCGATGGTGATCAAACAAGGTACGAAAGTCAAAGGCATACGCCTGCAGGAAGGCGATCACAACATCGGCTGCAAAATCGACGGCAGCGCGATGAATTTAAAATCCGAATTCGTCAAAAAAGCCTGACCGCCCAAACAGTAAAATGCCGTCTGAACCCCTTGTCGGATTCAGACGGCATTTATCCGTCAGGCAAGTTTATACGCCCAGCAGCCCTTGCCCCAAGAAGCCGCCTTTTTCCACGCCGGGCAAGACGAAGAAATAGCCGCCGCCGAAGGGGCTGATGTATTCCTCCAGCGGTTCGCCGTTAAGGAGGTTTTGCACGAAGATGAATCCGTCGGCAAGGTTTGCCTGATAGCAGATGAACACCAGCCCGACATCAAGCTGTCCGCTTGAGGCGAGTCCGCGCGAATAGTTGTAGGCGCGGCGGAAGAGGCGGTGTTTTTTGAGGAATTCGGGATCGCGCGGATTCGCCAGGCGCATATGGCTGTCTTTGGGCGTGGTATTACCCTCGGGGTCTTTGGCAAAATCCGGTTGGTCGGCTTCTTTTTTGCCGTCCATCGGCGCGCCGCTGTATTTGCGCCGCCCGAAAATGTCGGTTTGCTCTTGAAGCGGCGTCCTGTCCCAAAACTCGACAAAGTGGCGGATAAGGCGGACTGCCTGATAGCTGCCGTTTTTCGCCCACTCCGGTTCGTCAAGGCTGTTGGCGGCCACACCCGTCCACAAAACCTCGTCGGCGGTTTTAGGATCGGAAACCTTGGGGTTGCCCGTGCCGTCGCGGAAGCCCAACAGGTTGCGCGCCGCCATTGCGCCGGGTTCGGATTTAGGCTGCCATCCGTCGATACTCCAGCGGATAACGGCGGTTTGGGCGGTGTGTTTGATGATGTCGCGCAGGGCAGCTTGGCAGGTTTCGGGGGTAAAGGCGCAGATTTGCAGGCTCAAATCGCCGTCGCACCAGCTTTTTTGCAGCTTATCGTTGGAGAAGTCGCGCATTTCCTGCAAATGAACCGGTTTTTTGTCTTTGAGTCCGAATCGGCCGTCAAACAGGCTGCTGCCCACCCCCACGGTAACGGTCAATCCGTCTGGGTTGAAGGCTTTGCCCAAAATGCCGCTGCCGGCGGGCGGAAGTTTGTCGTCGCCGTCTTGGTATTCGCCGCCTTGGGTGAGAAACTCGATGCGGGCGGTCAGCGTGCGGAACAGATTTTCCAGCTGCTTGGCACTTTGCGCGGTTACGTCGAAGGCGCACATAATCGAAAATGCCTGCTGCGGCGTAACGATGCCTGCCTGATGTTCGCCGTAGCAGGGATAAGCTTGGGGCGAATGTTGGCTTTCGGCGGTGCGTTCGGCGATTTTGCCCTGTTTTTTACCGCCGAGATAACCTCCGATTGCGCCGACTGCTCCGGCTGCGATCGCAGTTTTAAAGAGAGTGCGCCTGGTCGGTTGTGTCGGGTTGTTCGTACTCATGTTTTATCCTTTGTTTAAACTCTGTATCCGATACGGCGGAACGCGGGGAACGGAAACCTCCGCCTTTTTCAATACCTTTCCGGTTTTGCAGATAAAATTTCAGACGGCATCTGTCGCCAAATGCCGTCTGAACGCTTGCGGCTTATTTCAAGCCGAGTATGCCGCGAAGTTGGGCAAGGTCTTCGGCAAGCGCGTTGACGGGTGCCTGTAACGCTTTGCGGTCTGCCTCGCTCAGCTTGTCGTAGGTTTCAAAACCGTCTTTAGTTCGGTATTTCGCCAGAATTTCGTTGACCTGTTTGAAGTTGGTATCGGTTTTTTCCAACAAGGCTTTGTTTTTGGCCTCAATCAGCGGACGGAACAAATCGACGATTTTTTTAGATCCATCCACATTGGCTTGGAAGTCGCTCAAATCGGTGTGGCTGTACCGGTCTTCTTCGCCGCTGATTTTACTGCCCGCCACTTCTTCAATCAGTTCGGACGCGCCGCCGACCACTTTGCCCGGAGGGAACGCCAATGCGTCGATTTCTTTTTGCAGGGCTTCGACATCGGTCATCAGTTTGGCTGCGGTTTCCTTCACACCGGACACGTCTTTTTCTACCCAAAGGGCGTGTTCGATACGGTGGAAGCCGGTAAATCCGGCATCTTTCGCACCGTCTTTGAAGTCGTCTTCACGCGCATCGATGACGGGGTCGAGTTCGCTGAAAAGCTCAGCAATCGGTTCGATGCGTTCGTAGTGGACGCGGGTGGCGGCAAACAGGGATTTCGCCTTTTCAATGTCGCCTGCTTTGACGGCTTCGGTAAAGGTTTTGGTTTTCGCCACCAGCTCTTTAACCTCGCCTTGAACGTAGGCTTTATAGTCGGCGAGCGGTTGGGACAGTTTTTCCAAATCCGCTTCATTGGCGGTGTCTTTAAAGCCGCTGTCGGTAACCACCAGCTTGCCGCGCGGATTGGTCAAAAGGCCGCAAGTCATTTCGTATTCGCCCGGCAACAGGGTTACGGTCATTTTGTCGGAAAGTCCGGGGGCGATGTTTTCGCGCTCGTCCACCACCATCACACCTTTCAGGATTTCCCATTCGAGCTTGCGGCCGCTGTTGTTTTTAATATTGAACACAACCTGTCCGCTCGGTACGGTCAGCTCCATTGGTTCGCAAGCGTTGTCGTTGACGGCGATACTGACCGAACCGCCCTCGTTGGCGGCTTGCGCCTCACCGGACGCTGCCGGCGCAGCTTTCTCTGCCTCCGGCGGCTGGCATGCGGTCAAACCTAAGGCAAGCATAACGGACAATGCGGTCAAATTGAGTTTTCTCATTTCAGTTCCTCTTTACGGGTTAAAGTTTCAGACGGCCTGCTGCCGCGTAAAAACCAAGTCATGACGGGAATAAGGTACAGCAGCCAAACCAAGGCCTCGCCCTGCGTCGGATGGTCGGTATAACCGAAAAATCCGCCGAGCAGCACACCTAACGGACTGTCTTCGTGCAAATATTTTGATGAGTCGAACACAATGTCCTGAAGCGAGTTCCAAATACCTGCTTCGTGCAGAGCGCGCAGCGAACCGGCAAGCAGGCCGGCGGCAACAACAATCAGAAACGCCCCCGTCCAACGGAAAAACTTCGCCAAATTCAGGCGCATCCCGCCCTGATAAATCAACGCTCCGATAACGGCGGCAGCCAAAACCCCCGCTACCGCGCCGGCCGGCATCTGCCACGTCGGGCTCTGTTTGAATACGGCAAGCAGGAAAAAAACACTCTCCAGACCTTCGCGCGCCACAGCAAGAAACGCCATACCGACCAAGGCCCATCCTTGGCCGCTGCCACGGTTCAAAGCCGCCTGCACAGAATCCTGAAGCTGCTGCTTCATCGAACGCGCCGCCTTTTTCATCCATAAAATCATATAAGTCAGCATCGCGACAGCAACCAAACCGATAATGCCGACGACGAACTCCTGCTGCTTCTGGGGAATCTCGCCCGTTGCCGAATGGATGCCGTATCCGATGCCCAAACACATCAAAGAAGCAAGAACAACCCCGAACCAGACCTTAGGCATCAGCTTGGAATGTCCGGACTGCTTCAAAAAACCTGCAACGATACCGACGATGAGTGCAGCTTCGATACCCTCGCGCAACATAATTAGAAAAGCAACCAGCATAAGTATCAGTTTATAAGTAAATGGACGGTATATTATCAGGACATTTATATGACTTGTAAATAAGAATACAAACTATTTTGCCCTATTTTTTTCAAACTACCCCACCGTCGGAAAACTTCAGGGCTGTGTTAAAATCTCCTTTTTCAAACCTTTAAAAAATCAGTCTCTTGAAAATCCGATTCAAGGATTTCAACGGTATTGCCCCATTATGAAAAAACACCTGTTTCAAACGGCGCTGTTCGGCATAGTTGCCGCCATTCTTGCCGCCTGTCAAAGCAAAAGCATCCAAACCCTCCCGATTCCCGATACATCCGTTATTCAAGGCCCCGACCGCCCTGCGGGTACCCCTTTTCCCGCCGGTACGGCAGTTTCGGGCGGAGGGGCGGTTTACACGGCGGTTCCTCACGACAGCCTGCCGCACTGGAGCGCGCAAAACTTTACCCAGAGCCTGCAGTCTTTCAGGCTTGGCTGCTCAAATTTGAAAAACCGCCAAGGCTGGCAGGATGTGTGTGCCCAAGCCTTTCAAACCCCCGTGCAACATTTGCCGGCAAAATACTTTTTTGAACGCTATTTCACCCCTTGGCAGGTTGCAGGCAACGGAAGCCTTGCCGGCACGGTTACCGGCTATTACGAACCGGTACTGCAAGGAGATGACAGGCGGACGGCCCAAGCCCGCTTCCCTATTTACGGCATTCCCAATGATTTTATTTCCGTCCCGCTGCCTGCAGGTTTGAGGAGCGGAAAAAACCTTGTCCGCATCAGGCAGACGGGAAAAAACAGCGGCACAATCGACAATACCGGCGGCACACATACCGCCGACCTCTCCCAATTCCCCATCACCGCGCGCACAACGGCAATCAAGGGCAGGTTTGAAGGAAGCCGCTTCCTCCCTTACCACACGCGCAACCAAATCAACGGCGGCGCGCTTGATGGCAAAGCCCCCATCCTCGGCTATGCCGAAGACCCCGTCGAACTTTTTTTCATGCACATACAAGGCTCAGGCCGTCTGAAAACTCCGTCTGGCAAATACATCCGCATCGGCTATGCCGACAAAAACGAGCATCCCTATGTTTCCATCGGAAAATACATGGCGGATAAGGGTTACCTCAAACTCGGGCAAACCTCCATGCAGGGCATTAAATCTTATATGCGGCAAAACCCGCAACGCCTCGCCGAAGTTTTGGGGCAGAACCCCAGCTATGTCTTTTTCCGCGAGCTTGCCGGAAGCAGCAATGACGGCCCCGTCGGCGCACTGGGCACTCCGTTGATGGGGGAATATGCCGGCGCAGTCGACCGGCACTACATTACCTTGGGCGCGCCCTTATTTGTCGCTACCGCCCACCCGATTACCCGCAAAGCCCTCAACCGCCTGATTATGGCGCAGGATACCGGCAGCGCGATTAAAGGCGCGGTGCGCGTGGATTATTTCTGGGGTTACGGCGACGAAGCAGGGGAACTTGCCGGAAAACAGAAAACCACGGGGTACGTCTGGCAGCTTCTACCCAACGGCATGAAGCCCGAATACCGGCCGTAAACCGGCAAAACAATGCCGTCTGAAGCCCATCACGGCCAATCGGGCGCATTAAGGTGAGGTTTTGAGATACCGCAGGCACAAGTCGGCCGGTCGGACAAAACGCCTTTTTTATAGTGGATTAACAAAACCAGTACGGCGTTGCCTCGCCTTGCCGTACTATTCGGCTTCGTCGCCTTGTCCTGATTTTTGTTAATCCACTATATTTGGCGGAATGGATTTCCGCCCGAACGGAAATACCCCTTGCAAATGGTCGGAATCAAACGGGTATTCAAACGCGTCCGAACAAAAAAAAGCGGACATTCCCGCCCGCCCGTACCGGTACGGAAACCGCACATCCGATTCGGACGGCGGCATCCTCCCGGTTGTCCTCTGCTAAAGCAACAATGCCGAGGGTCTGCCGTTGCATTTGATTTCTTTTTCCAATTCGTCAAACTCGGCTTCAAACCGCCGTTTCAATTGTTCGATCGCCGCCTGACGCTGCTGATACGTTTGGTTTGACGGCAACGCCTTTCGTGCGTCGAGGTATGCCTGTATCGTTTGTCCGCACTTTTTCTGATGGACGATGATTTTGTCCTTCATCGCCGCATCGGTTTTCACATACTGCCTGCGTTCAACATACAGCTCTTTCCCGTCGTCGGAAAGTTTGATCGGGATTTCCCCTATCCCTGTGTTTATCGAAAGCGCGCCGTCTTTTTCAGACAAAAGCAAAGACTCTTCCTCGCCTGTAACCACGTGGATTTTATTAAGGAAATAATTGCCTTTTTCTTTTTTGATGGCAATCATACCCTCTTTTTTGTCCGACTTTTCGCGCCAATAACCCTCGTAACCGCCGGCATCCTTACCGCAGCCCGCCAACACCGCCGCCACGCCGACGGCCAAAAGCATTTGTTTCATTTCCATACTCCGTTAATATTAAGACCTGGCGAGTATATTGTTTTTTTTTTTCAGCTTGTCAATATTGATTTGCAAAAACTATAAACCGACGGCAGGTAATGCCGTCTGAACACCCATCCCAGATAAACAGGGAAATCCCTCCTTTTTTTGAGCAAGCCCAAGCCTTCAGACGGCATTTTGCTGTTTTCCGACACGAGAGGCGGTTTATAATCCGAAGCGGAAGGTGCGGCACGGGAGCCGTCCGCGCCTGTTTTTTTTTCAACCGGATACTAAGGAACAGTCATGTGCGGTATCGTCGGCGCCATCCGCGCCCATCACAACGTCGTCGATTTTCTGACCGACGGCCTCAAACGCCTCGAATACCGGGGTTATGATTCATCAGGCATTGCCGTCAATACCGACGGCAACATCAAGCGCGTGCGCCGTGTCGGCCGGGTTCAGTTGATGGAAGACGCGGCCCGTGAAAAAGGAATAGCAGGCAGCATCGGCATCGGACATACGCGTTGGGCGACACACGGCGGCGTTACCGAGCCGAACGCCCACCCGCACATCAGCGGCGGTATGATTGCCGTCGTACACAACGGCATCATCGAAAACTTTGAAAGCGAACGCGAACGTTTGGAAGGTTTGGGATACCGTTTTGAATCTCAAACAGATACCGAGGTCATCGCACACAGCATCAATCACGAATACGCGCAAAACGGCGGCAGGCTGTTTGAAGCCGTGCAATCCGCATCCGCCCGTTTCCACGGCGCATATGCGATTGCCGTCATGGCTCAGGACAACCCGGACGAGATGGTCGTGGCGCGTATGGGCTGCCCGCTTTTGGTCGCTTTAGGCGACGATGAAACCTTTATCGCTTCGGACGTATCCGCCGTCATCGCCTTTACGCGCCGCGTGGCGTACCTCGAAGACGGCGACATCGCGCTGCTGGCTTCAGACGGCATCAAAAGGCTGACCGATAAAAACGGCCTGTCCGCCGAACGCAAAGTCAAGGTATCCGAACTCTCGCTCGCCTCTTTGGAACTGGGCCCGTACAGCCACTTTATGCAAAAGGAAATCCACGAGCAGCCCCGCGCGATTGCGGATACGGCGGAGGTTTTCCTCGACGGCGGCTTCATCCCCGAAAACTTCGGCAAAAACGCCAAAAGCGTGTTTGAAAGCATCCGCAGCGTCAAAATCCTTGCCTGCGGCACGTCCTATTACGCCGCGCTGACCGCCAAATATTGGTTGGAATCCATCGCCAAAATCCCGTCCGATGTCGAAATCGCCAGCGAATACCGGTACCGCAGCGTGATTGCCGACCCCGACCAACTGGTCATTACCATTTCCCAATCCGGCGAAACGCTGGACACGATGGAGGCTTTGAAATACGCCAAATCCTTGGGACACCGCCACAGCCTCTCCATCTGCAACGTGATGGAATCCGCCCTGCCACGCGAAAGCAGCCTCGTGCTTTATACCCGTGCCGGTGCGGAAATCGGCGTCGCCTCGACCAAGGCGTTTACCACGCAACTGGTTGCACTGTTCGGTTTAGCGGTAACGCTGGCGAAGGTACGCGGCTTGGTATCCGGCGAAGATGAAGCACGTTACACCGAAGAACTCCGCCAGCTTCCTGGCAGCGTGCAGCACGCTTTGAACCTCGAACCGCAAATTGCCGCCTGGGCGCAACAGTTTGCCAAGAAAACCAGTGCACTGTTTTTGGGGCGCGGCATCCATTACCCGATTGCCCTTGAAGGAGCGTTGAAGCTGAAGGAAATCACCTACATCCACGCAGAAGCCTATCCTGCCGGCGAATTGAAGCACGGGCCGCTTGCTTTAGTGGACGAAAATATGCCCGTCGTCGTCATCGCGCCCAACGACAGCCTGCTGGACAAAGTCAAAGCCAATATGCAGGAAGTCGGCGCGCGCGGCGGCGAACTTTTCGTCTTTGCCGACCTCGACAGCAATTTTAATGCCACCGAAGGCGTGCACGTCATCCGCGCGCCGCGCCACGTCGGCGAATTGTCCCCCGTCGTGCATACCGTCCCCGTGCAGCTCCTCGCCTACCACACCGCCCTCGCACGCGGCACGGATGTGGACAAGCCGCGCAATCTGGCGAAATCCGTAACCGTCGAATAACGCCCGCCGTTTTGCAAAAATGCCGTCTGAAGCCCGATTTTTCAGGCTTCAGACGGCATTTCCCCGTTTGATTTGCGGTATAATCCGCCTTTACCCATTGTTTGCAAAGCACAATATGACACGCAAAATCTTAGTTACCTCCGCGCTGCCCTATGCCAACGGCAGCATCCACCTCGGCCACATGGTCGAACACATCCAAACCGACGTTTGGGTGCGCTTCCAAAAACTGCGCGGCCACGAATGCCACTACTGCTGCGCCGACGACACCCACGGCACGCCCGTGATGCTTGCCGCGCAAAAACAAGGCATCGCGCCCGAAGACATGATTGCCAAAGTGCGCGAAGAGCACCTCGCCGACTTTACCGGTTTCGGCATCGGCTACGACAATTATTACAGCACCCATTCCCCTGAAAACAAACAGTTTTCCCAAGACATTTACCGCGCGCTGAAAGCCAACGGCAAGATTGAGAGCCGCGTCATCGAGCAGCTTTTCGACCCCGAAAAACAAATGTTCCTGCCTGACCGCTTCGTCAAAGGCGAATGCCCGAAATGCCACGCCCAAGACCAATACGGCGACAACTGCGAAGTCTGCGGCACGACCTATTCCCCGACCGAACTGATCAACCCGTATTCCGCCGTTTCCGGCGCGAAACCCGAATTGCGCGAATCCGAACACTTCTTCTTCAAACTGGGCGAATGCGCCGACTTCCTCAAAGCCTGGACTTCCGGCAACAACCCGCACGACGGCAAGCCCCATCTGCAAGCCGAAGCCCTCAACAAAATGAAAGAATGGTTGGGCGAAGGCGAAGAAACCACGCTGTCCGACTGGGACATTTCCCGCGACGCGCCGTATTTCGGTTTTGAAATCCCCGACGCGCCGGGCAAATATTTCTACGTTTGGCTGGATGCGCCCGTCGGCTACATGGCATCGTTTAAAAATCTGTGCGACCGCATCGGCATCGATTTTGACGAATACTTCAAAGCCGACAGCCAAACCGAGATGTACCACTTCATCGGCAAAGATATTCTCTATTTCCACGCCCTGTTCTGGCCCGCTATGCTGCATTTCTCCGGCCACCGCGCTCCGACCGGCGTGTACGCACACGGCTTTTTGACCGTCGATGGACAAAAAATGTCCAAATCACGCGGCACGTTTATCACCGCCAAATCCTATCTGGAACAAGGCCTGAACCCCGAGTGGATGCGCTACTACATCGCCGCCAAACTCAACAGCAAAATCGAAGACATCGATTTGAACCTGCAAGACTTTATCAGCCGCGTAAACAGCGACCTCGTCGGCAAATACGTCAACATCGCCGCCCGCGCTTCAGGTTTCATCGCCAAACGCTTTGAAGGCCGTCTGAAAGACGTTTCAGGCAGTGCATTGCTGGCAAAACTCGCCGCCGAAAGCGACAACATAGCCGAGCAATATGAAAACCGCGAATACGCCCGCGCCCTGCGCGACATCATGGCATTGGCAGACGCTGTGAACGAATACGTCGATGCCAACAAACCGTGGGAACTGGCGAAACAAGAAGGCCAAGACGAACGCCTGCACGAAGTATGCAGCGAACTCATCAACGCCTTTACGATGCTGACCGCCTACCTCGCCCCCGTATTGCCTCAAACCGCCGCCAACGCTGCGCGTTTCCTCAATCTGGACGCGATTACTTGGACGAACACAAGGGTAACCTTGGGCGAACACGCCATCAACAAATACGAACATCTCATGCAACGAGTGGAACAAAAACAAGTGGACGATTTAATCGAAGCCAACAAACAAAGCATTCAGACGGCATCCGCGCCCGTTGAAGCGGGCAAATACGAAAAAGTCGCCGAACAGGCGAGTTTCGACGACTTTATGAAAATCGATATGCGCGTTGCCAAAGTATTGAACTGCGAAGCCGTCGAAGGCAGCACCAAACTCTTAAAATTCGACCTCGATTTCGGTTTTGAAAAACGCATCATCTTCTCCGGCATCGCCGCGTCTTACCCAAATCCTGCCGAATTGAACGGCCGCATGGTCATTGCCGTCGCCAACTTCGCCCCGCGCAAAATGGCAAAATTCGGCGTATCTGAAGGCATGATTCTCTCCGCCGCCACGGCAGACGGGAAACTGAAGCTCTTGGATGTGGATACAGGCGCGCAACCGGGCGACAAAGTCGGTTAAGTAGAAATATCAAAAACAATGCCGTCTGAACCCTTTGGGCGTTCAGACGGCATTGTTTTTCGTCATCCCGACAAGCTCAAACCACGCGGTTTTGCGCCTCACCTTTCACAAAGGCGTGAATGTTCGCCAACAATATATCAAACAGCCTGTCCAAAGCCTCGCGGCTCGCCCACGCGGTATGCGGCGTAACAATCAGATTGGGCAGGCGTGCATTCAGCAAGGGATTGCCGCCCCTTGGCGGCTCCTCCGTCAAAACATCGACACCAGCTCCGCCGATCTGCCCGTATTTGAGTGCGGCAATCAGCGCGTTTTCATCCACCAGCCCGCCGCGCCCGCAATTAATCAAAACCGCACCGGGCTTCATCTGCCGCAATTCGTTTTCGCCTATCATATTTTCAGTTTGGGCGTTCAGCGGACAGTGCAGCGACAACACGTCGGCAGTCCGTACCGCATCTTCAAAGGAAACATAGCCTTCGCGCACGTCGGGCGCGTGTTTGTGTTCGGCAAACACCACCCCCATACCGAATGCCTGCGCGTATCCGGCCAGCGTCCTCCCGATATTGCCGCGTCCGAAAACCGCCAGCGTTTTGCCGTTCAAATCCCGAATCGGCGCGCCGTAATGGCAGAAAAACGGCGATTTTTCCCATAATCCTGCCGCAACATCACGCTGATAGGCGGGCAAATTCCGCATCAACGCAATCATCAGCATAAAGGCGTGTTCCGCAACCGATTCGTTTCCGTATGCGCGGACATTGCATACCGCAACGCCCGCCGCCTTCGCAGCCTCAATATCGACATTGTTCACGCCGGTCGCGCTGACGGCAATCAATTCAAGCTGCGGCGTGCCTGCAATAATATCCTCTGAAATCATCACTTTATTGGTAATGACAATATGTGCGTCGCGCACCCGTTCTGCCGTTTCATCCGCGCCGGTCGTACCGTAAACCGCGAGCTCGTGCGGAAAATCAAAATGAAAAACCCGGCCGGGCAAAGTATCCGCATCCAATACGACTATCTTTTTATGATTCATAATTTCTATCCTTATTTGAAAAACGATTTATTTACGCTAACAGTAAATAGTAAATTTAAACCGCGCAGCCTTATGATAATCTTTATCATCTCTCCGTAAATTTTCAATTAATTTTTCAATCAAGGAGATGATGATGCTTAAAACCTTGACTTTTGCCGCACTGCATTTCAGCGTCGCCTTCAGTGTAACCTATGTACTGACGGGCAGTATAGGCGTATCAGGGGCGGTCGCGCTGGTCGAACCTATGATCAACACCGTCGTTTTCTATTTCCATGAAAAAGTCTGGAACCGCTACGAAAAAAACAAAACGGCCAAACAACAACCGCTGTTCCCGCTGCACCGGTGCGGATGACGTTTGAGCGGCATTTGACTTCGACGGACGGTATGTTACCCTTGCCGTTTTGACCAACAAGCAACGAAAGGACAGATATGGGCAGCCTGATTATTGAAGATTTGCAGGAAGGCTTCGGCAAAGAGGCGGTAAAGGGTAAAGAAATCACCGTCCACTACACCGGCTGGCTGGAAAACGGAACCAAATTCGACTCCAGCCTCGACCGCCGCCAGCCGCTGACCATCACGCTCGGTGTCGGACAAGTCATCAAAGGCTGGGACGAAGGCTTCGGCGGAATGAAGGAAGGCGGCAAACGCAAGCTGACCATCCCTTCGGAAATGGGCTACGGCGCACACGGCGCGGGCGGCGTGATTCCCCCGCACGCCACTTTGATATTTGAAGTCGAGCTGCTGAAAGTGTACGAATAAGACAGCACACCTGATGCCGTCTGAAATACAGATTGCGGTTTCAGACGGCATTTTGTTTTCAAAAAAAATATCCGTATTGGCAAATACTATTAAATTTGATGGATTGTTTTTTCCCTTTTATCGTATTATCCCGACCATAAGCAATTTTTAAGGAAGCGGTTTATGCTGCAAAGAACCTTGGCGAAATCCATCAGCGTTACCGGAGTCGGGCTGCATTCGGGCGAACGCGTCGCACTGACCCTGCACCCCGCACCTGAAAACAGCGGGATTTCCTTCCGCCGCACCGATTTGGACGGCGAAATGGGCGAACAAATCAAACTGACCCCTTATTTAATCAACGATACCCGCCTTTCATCCACCATCGTTACCGACAAAGGCGTGCGCGTCGGCACCATCGAACATATCATGTCCGCACTGTCCGCCTACGGCATCGACAATGCGCTGATTGAGCTGAACGCGCCCGAAATCCCGATTATGGACGGCTCCAGCCTGCCGTTTATTTACCTTTTGCAAGATGCGGGCGTGGTCGACCAAAAGGCGCAAAAGCGTTTTTTGAAAATCCTCAAGCCCGTCGAAATCAAGGAAGCGGGCAAATGGGTACGCTTTACACCGTATGACGGATTTAAGGTAACACTGACCATCGAATTCGACCACCCTGTTTTCAACCGCAGCTCGCCGACGTTTGAAATCGATTTCGCAGGCAAATCCTACATCGACGAAATCGCACGCGCGCGCACTTTCGGCTTTATGCACGAAGTGGAAATGATGCGCGCCCACAATCTGGGCCTGGGCGGCAATCTGAACAACGCCATCGTGATTGACGACACGGATGTCCTGAATCCCGAAGGCTTGCGTTATCCCGACGAGTTTGTCCGCCACAAAATCCTCGATGCCATCGGCGATTTGTATATCGTCGGACACCCGATTGTCGGCGCGTTTGAAGGCTACAAATCGGGACACGCCATCAACAACGCCCTTTTGCGCGCGGTTTTGGCAGACGAAACGGCTTACGAATGGGTGGAATTTGCCGACAGCGATGATTTGCCCGACGCATTTCACGAGCTGAACATTAAAAAATGTGGATAACGCTCCCTTTTCCAAACAAATGCCGTCTGAATCGATAAAATACCCGCTTCAGCCGGCATTTTTATATACGTATCCCCATCCGAAACTTTACTTATACACAATCCGTCCAAAGCTATCTTTTTGAAATATTACGAGATTTACCCGCAAATCTCATTTTCTCCACCACTTATACACAAATCCGGATGCACACCCTGCCAATATGCAGAAAAAAGACATCCGTGCCGACACTTTCTTATCCCCACAAGTTCCAAACACATTTCCTGCTCAAATCTCCACAGCATTCCCGTCCTTAAAGGCACCGGCAGCCATTCGGTAAAGAAAAGCGGGATGTCATCTGCACAACAAGCAAACTATCCACAAAACCTATTCCCCACGAAAAACAATCCACAGGGATACACAAAAGGAAAACCGCCTTACCGACACCCTTTAAAAACAGCAATCCCGATGATTTTAAAAATAAAAAAAAGTTACCCACAGAAAACTTTTCATATCAATATAATCATCGTTTTATTATTTAAATTTTATATTTTATTTATAACCCTTCAGCAAAACGGGACAGCAAAACGTAAATGCATCTTTTCAAAAAATTAAAAAGTTAAGGATTGTTAAACAAGTGTAAATCGGGTAGAGTTGCGGCCGATAAATTAAATCTATAATGGAGCTTCCTGCAATGAAAGGCGATATTGGCGTAATCGGTTTGGCGGTTATGGGGCAAAACCTGATTCTGAATATGAACGATTGCGGATTTAAGGTGGTTGCCTACAACCGGACAACCAATAAAGTGGACGAGTTTTTAAACGGCGCGGCAAAGGGGACGGGTATTATCGGCGCGCACTCCCTGCAAGACTTGGTCGATAAGCTGGCAAAACCAAGAAAAATCATGATGATGGTTCGCGCAGGTTCGGTGGTTGACGACTTTATCGAACAACTGCTTCCGATGTTGGAAGAAGGCGACATCATTATCGACGGCGGCAATGCCAATTACCCCGACACGACACGGCGGACACATTACCTTGCCGGAAAAGGGATTTTGTTTGTCGGCGCGGGCGTATCCGGCGGCGAAGAAGGCGCGCGGCGCGGCCCGTCCATCATGCCGGGCGGGGATAAACGCGCTTGGGAAGCCGTCAAACCGATTTTCCAAGCGATTGCCGCCAAAACGCCGCAGGGCGAACCGTGTTGCGACTGGGTCGGCAGGGATGGCGCGGGACATTTTGTCAAAATGGTGCACAACGGCATCGAATACGGCGATATGCAGTTGATTTGCGAGGCTTACCAGTTCATGAAAGACGGTTTGGGACTGTCCTACGACGAAATGCACCGCGTGTTTGCCGAGTGGAACAAAACCGAGCTGGATTCTTATCTGATTGAAATCACAGCGGCAATTTTGGGCTATAAAGACGAAGGCGGCGAGCCGCTGGTCGAGAAAATCCTCGATACGGCAGGGCAAAAAGGCACGGGCAAGTGGACGGGCATCAATGCCTTGGATTTGGGCATTCCGCTGACGCTGATTTCCGAAGCGGTATTCGCCCGCTGCGTTTCGTCGTTCAAAGAACAGCGCGTACAGACCGGCAAGCTGTTCGCCCGAACCGTTACGCCCGTCGAAGGCGGCAAACAAGAATGGGTCGAGGCGTTGAGACAGGCCCTGCTTGCATCCAAAATCATTTCCTACGCACAAGGCTTTATGCTGATCCGCGAAGCGGGCGAAAGCTACGGCTGGGATTTGGACTACGGCAACACTGCGCTGCTGTGGCGCGAAGGCTGCATCATCCGCAGCGCGTTTTTGGGCAATATCCGCGACGCGTATGAAAACAATCCCGATTTGGTGTTCTTGGGTACAGATCCGTATTTCAAAAATATTTTGGAAAACTGCCTGCCGGCGTGGCGCAAGGTGGTTGCCAAGGCGGTCGAATGCGGCATCCCTATGCCCTGCACGGCATCGGCGATTACGTTCTTGGACGGCTACACGACCGAACGTCTGCCTGCCAACCTCTTGCAGGCACAGCGCGACTACTTCGGCGCGCACACTTATGAGCGCACCGACAAACCGCGCGGCGAGTTTTTCCATACCAACTGGACGGGCAAGGGCGGAGATACCGCTTCGACAACCTACGATATTTGATTCCGTTGCCGAAATGCCGTCTGAACCGTTCAGACGGCATTTGTTTTGCAGGAAATAGAAAGATGTTCCAATGGCTTTATGATGTATTGTGGCTGTTTGCGCCGATATGGATACGGCGTTATTTGGACAAACGCTCCGGAAGTGCCCCTGCATATCGGGCGCATCGGGGCGAGCGTTTCGGCAAGCCGTATCCGAATCCCGTTACCGGCGCGGTTTGGATACACGCCGTTTCGGTCGGGGAAACGCGTGCCGCCCAACCTTTGATACGCGAGTTGCGGCAGCGTTTTCCCGATGCGCCGCTGCTGATGACGCAGATGACCCCGACGGGACGGGAAACCGCGCAAGTTCTGTTTCCCGATGCGCAATGCCGCTATCTTCCGTATGACAAAAAAACGTGGGTGCGGCAGTTTTTGCACGAACACCGCCCGATGTTCGGCATTTTGATGGAAACCGAAATCTGGCCCAATCTGATGAAGGAATGCCGGCGCGCGGGGGTGCCGCTGTTTTTGGCGAATGCGCGGCTGTCGGAAAAATCGCTGAACGGTTATCTGAAAGTCCGCCGCCTGATCCGTCCTGCAGCCGCTTCGCTGACGGGTTGTCTGGCGCAGACGGAGGCAGATGCGGCGCGGTTGGCGGAATTGGGCGCGGCATCCGTGCAGGTGTGCGGCAATACCAAATACGACCTGATGCCGTCTGAACAGATGAAAACGCTGGCGGGGCAGTTTGAAAAACGAATCGGAGGCCGGCAGGTTGCCGTGTGCGGCAGCACGCGCGTCTATCGGGGCGAGGACGAGGCGGAAAAACTGCTGGCGGCGTGGCAACAATATCGCGGCGATGCCCTGCTGGTCGTTGTGCCGCGCCATCCCGAGCATTTTCAGACGGCATTTGAAACGGCAAAACGCTTCGGGTTTAAGGTTCAGCGGCGCAGCGACGGTTTGCCGGTCGAACCCGATACGCAGGTGTGGATAGGCGACAGTATGGGCGAGCTGTATGCGTATTACCTGTGTGCCGATGTCGCTTTTGTCGGCGGCAGTCTGGTCGATTCGGGCTGTCAGAACATCATCGAACCGCTTTCCTGCGGCGTTCCGACGATATTCGGCTTTTCGACCTACAATTTTTCCGAAGCCTGCCGGCACGCCTTGGCATCGGGTGCGGCGGTTCAAGTCGAATCGGCGGACGCGTGGCGGGAAGCCGTTGAAAAAACCTTATCGGACGAGGGGGGCGGAATGCGGATGCAGGCGCGCGTGGACGGCTTTATCGCACAACATCGCGGAGCAGGCGCGAGAATCGCCGAGGCGGTGCAGGAAGCGGTATGCGGACATTGGGGGCGATAGTGATACAATCCGTATCCGAGTTTTCCGGTTGGAGCATCGTATGAGTATTTATGCCGTCGCGCACATCGTCCATCTGTATTGCGCCATTGCCTTTGTCGGCGGCGTGTTTTTTGAAGTACTGGTTTTGTCCGTCCTGCATACGGGACGGGTGTCGCGCGAGGCGCGGCGCGAAGTGGAAAAAGCCATGTCCTACCGCGCCGTCAGGGTGATGCCGTTTGTGGTCGGGCTGCTGTTTGCCAGCGGCATCGTGATGGCGGCAAACCGCTACCTTCCTATATTGGGCGAACCGTTTGCCACTTCCTTTGGTACGATGCTGACGCTGAAAATCCTGTTGGCGTTCAGCGTGTTGGCGCATTTCGCCATCGCCGTCGTCAAAATGGCGCGTTCCACACTGACGGTCGGCTGGTCGAAATACATACACGCCGTCGTCTTTACCCATATGCTGCTGATTGTGTTTTTGGCAAAAGCGATGTTTTATATCGGTTGGTAACACAACTACATTTCAAATCAGGAGATTGAACCATGACAGAATATCCCGGTATCGGGTCGCCGTTGTTTTACGGCGTTTTTTTTGCGGCAGTGCTGGTCATGATTGCCTTGGATATGTTTTCGCTGAAGAAAAACGGCAGCCATAAAGTCGGTGTCAAAGAAGCCTTGGCATGGAGCGGCTTGTGGGTTGCTGTATCCTGCTTGTTCGCGGGCTGGCTGTATTTCGAACTTGCCGGCAATCCCGGCTACGGCGCGGCAGTCGCAAAAGAAAAAGTATTGGAATTCTTTACCGGCTACATTTTGGAAAAATCGTTGGCAGTCGACAATATTTTCGTGTTCCTGATGATATTCGGCTACTTCAAAGTCGCACCGCAGTTTCAGCACCGCGTGCTGCTGTACGGCGTATTGGGCGCATTGGTATTGCGCACCGTCATGATTTTCGTCGGATCGGCACTGGTTCGGCAGTTCGAGTGGATTCTGTATCTGTTCGGCGCGTTCCTGCTCTATACCGGCATACACATGATGAAGCCCGAAGGCGATGAGGAAGAGGATTTGGCAAACAGCAGGCTGCTGAATGCCGTCAAGAAAGTCGTTCCGGTCGGCACGGCGTTTGACGGCGAGAAATTTTTTACCGTCGAAAACGGCAAAAAAATCGCCACGCCGCTGTTTTTGGTGCTGGTCATGATTGAATTGAGCGATGTCGTGTTTGCCGTGGACAGCATTCCCGCCGTCTTTGCCGTTACCACCGATCCGTTTATCGTGCTGACTTCCAATATTTTTGCAATTCTGGGCTTGCGGGCGATGTATTTCCTGCTGGCGGATGTGGCGGAACGCTTTATCTTCCTGAAATACGGCTTGGCATTCGTGTTGGGTTTTATCGGTGTGAAAATGCTGGTAATGTATTGGGTGCATATCCCGATTTCCGTTTCGCTGTCGGTCGTCTTCGGTGCGTTGGGTGCATCGATACTGACCTCGTTAATTTATACGAAAAAACAGTCCGATAAATAAAATGCCGTCTGAATGCCGACAAAATGGTTGACAGCATCAGGCTTGATGTATAAAATTTCGAGCTTATCGGGTCGTTAGCTCAGCTGGTAGAGCAGCGGACTTTTAATCCGTTGGTCGAGCGTTCGAATCGCTCACGACCCACCAGATAAAACAAAAAAAAGCCGAGTTTTCAAAACTCGGCTTTTTTTGCTTTCCGACAATCCTTGTTCGGAAAGCGCGGCATTTCGTCAAATTCTTTGGTGCGGCTTCCGTATTTTTCCCGAAAATCCCTTATAATTCTGTCTCTGCAACCTTCATCGGGTGAGGCTTTATGCGTTGTCCCGAGTATTGAAATATTACAAGTACCCACCAGGAAAGAACAAACGTGGACAAACTGAAAATCTCCGCAAACGGCCCGCTCAACGGGGAAATAACGGTCTCGGGCGCGAAAAACGCGGCATTGCCGCTGATGTGCGCGGGTTTGCTGACATCGGGTACGTTGCGCCTGAAAAATGTCCCTATGCTGGCAGATGTGAAAACCACGCAAAAGCTGCTTCAGGGCATGGGCGCGCGCGTCTTGACCGACAATATCAGCGAATTTGAAATCAACGGCGGTACGGTCAACAACACGTGCGCGCCGTATGAGCTGGTCAGAACTATGCGCGCTTCGATTTTGGTGCTTGGCCCGACGCTGGCGCGTTTCGGCGAGGCGCAAGTCAGCCTGCCGGGCGGCTGCGCCATCGGTTCGCGCCCTGTCGATCAGCATTTGAAGGGCTTGGAGGCAATGGGGGCGGAAATCGTCATCGAACACGGTTACGTCAAAGTCAAGGGCAAACTCAAAGGCGTGCGTGTGGCGATGGATGTCGTTACCGTCGGCGGTACGGAAAACCTGCTGATGGCGGCGACGCTGGCGGAAGGTACGACGGTTTTGGAAAACTGCGCCATCGAGCCCGAGGTGGTCGATTTGGCGGAATGCCTGGTCAAAATGGGCGCGAAAATCAGCGGCATCGGAACATCGACCATGATTGTGGAAGGGGTGGATGAGCTGCACGGCTGCGAACACAGCGTCGTCCCCGACCGGATTGAAGCGGGGACGTTCCTGTGCGCGGTGGCGATAACCGGCGGCAGGGTGGTTTTGCGGAATACCGCGCCGAAAACGATGGAAGTGGTGTTGGACAAACTGGTCGAGGCAGGTGCGGTGATCGAGGCGGGCGACGATTGGATCGCCATCGATATGCGGCAGCGTCCGAAGGCGGTGGATATCCGCACGGTCGTCCATCCCGGCTTCCCCACGGATATGCAGGCGCAGTTTATGGCATTGAATGCCGTGGCGGAGGGAAGCTGCCGCGTGGTGGAAACGATTTTTGAAAACCGCTTTATGCACGTCCCCGAGTTGAACCGGATGGGGGCGAACATTACAACCGAGGGCAATACGGCATTTGTGCAGGGGGTGGAACAGCTTTCCGGCGCGGTCGTCAAGGCGACGGATTTGCGCGCGTCCGCAAGCCTCGTTATCGCCGGTTTGGCGGCACGCGGCGAAACCGTGGTCGAACAGATTTACCACTTGGATCGCGGTTATGAAAATATTGAAAAAAAACTCGGCAGCGTCGGCGCGAACATCGAGCGCGTATCCGGCTGATCGGGTTGCGATGCCGTCTGAAGGCTTCAGACGGCATCAATTGTTTCTGTATCGCAAACACTGATTGAAAAGGACTGATTATGGCATTTTTAAAACTGACCGAACAAAACGTGCAGGGCAAAACCGTCCTCATCCGCGCCGATATGAACGTGCCGTTCAAAGACGGCAAAATCAGCGACGACACCCGTATCCGCGCCTCGCTCGCATCCATCCAATACTGCTTGGACAACGGCGCGTCCGTTATCGTGATGACCCACTTGGGCCGCCCGACCGAGGGCGAGTTCCATCCTGAAGACGATGTCGCGCCCGTTGCCGCACACTTAGGCAGCCTGTTGGGCAAAAACGTGAAAGTATTGAATGACTGGCGTGAAAACAAACCCGCCCTGAACGCGGGCGATGTCGTCATGCTGCAAAACGTGCGCATCAACAAAGGCGAGAAGAAAAACGATTTGGAACTGGGTAAAGCCTACGCTTCTTTGTGCGACGTGTTCGTCAACGACGCGTTCGGCACCGCCCACCGCGCCCAAGCTTCGACCGAAGCCGTTGCCCAAGCCGCCCCCGTTGCCTGCGCCGGCGTATTGATGGCGGGCGAACTCGACGCTTTGGGCAAAGCCCTGAAACAGCCCGCGCGCCCGATGGTGGCGATTGTCGCCGGCAGCAAAGTGTCCACCAAACTGACCATCCTCGAATCGTTGGCGGACAAAGTCGATCAGCTTATCGTCGGCGGCGGCATTGCCAACACCTTCCTGTTGGCGGAAGGCAAAGCCATCGGCAAATCTTTGGCGGAACACGATTTGGTGGAAGAATCCAAAAAAATCATGGCGAAAATGGCGGCCAAAGGCGGTTCTGTACCGCTGCCGACCGATGTCGTCGTTGCCAAAGTCTTTGCCGCCGATGCCGAAGCGGTTGTAAAAAACATTGCCGACGTTGCCGAAGACGACATGATTCTGGACATCGGCCCGAAATCCGCCGCCGCGCTTGCTGAACTGCTCAAAGCCGCCGGCACGGTGGTGTGGAACGGTCCGGTCGGTGTGTTTGAGTTTGACCAGTTCGCAGGTGGCACGAAAGCCCTTGCCGAAGCTATTGCCCAAAGCAAAGCGTTCTCGATTGCGGGCGGCGGCGACACGCTGGCGGCGATTGCCAAATTCGGCGTTACCGGTCAAATCGGCTACATCTCCACCGGAGGCGGCGCGTTCCTCGAATTCTTGGAAGGCAAAGAGCTGCCAGCAGTAGCCGCTTTGGAAAAACGCGGCGAGTAAACGGTTTGATATACAAAATGCCGTCTGAAACGTTGTGCTGTTTCAGACGGCATTTTGTATGGCGGTTATTGTGCTTTGGCTGCCCATTCTGCCGGTGTGGCGGCAACCGAAATGGAAAGTGCATGCAGTTCGTTGCTTTCCAGTTGGGCTTTAAGCCCGTCTTTAATCAGGCGGTGGCGTGCAAGGCGTGCCTTGCCTTCAAATTCGGATGAAACGATGACGGCGAAAAAATGGTGTCCGTCGCCTTCTACTTCGATGTGTTCGCATTTTGCCACGCCTGCAATCAGGGCTTTGACTTGTTCGGGTGTCAGCATAGTGGGGAGTCCTTATTGGGAAAATGCGCCATTATACTGGCAAATCGAAATGCCGTCTGAAACGGCTTCAGACGGCATTTTTGACGGTGTTTTATTTTTTGGCCTTGAAGCCGAGCAGGTGCTGGGTGGTGGCAAGCCACGCGCCGAATACGCCCAACGCGATGACGAAGCCGAACACCAGCACGATTTCTTCAGGGTAAAAGAAACGCCAGCCGATGTTCAAGCCGTAGGGTTTGAAGATGGCATCGACCAAGGGGCGCACTGAGGAAAGCAAACGGGCGCACAATCCGAGGCTGACGGCGGCGGAGAAGATACTCTGCCACATTGCCTGATAAAGGAAGGGGCGGCGGATAAACGACGCGGGCGCGCCCAAGAGTTTGGTAATTTCGATTTCTTCTTTGCGGCTGAGGATTTGCAGGCGGATGGTGTTGTGTGCGACAAGGACGAACGCCATACCCAGCGTCAGGGAAAGAAACCATAAGATTTTACGGATGAACTCGTTGATTTGGTACAGCGTTTGCACCCATTCGGTATCCATAGACGCGGATTCGACCATAGGCAGCTTGGTAATGTCCCGGTAGATTGCCTGCATTTGGTCGGGCGTGGTTGCCGGGTCGGGGGTAACGATAAAGACATCCGGCAGGGGGTTGCCGTCAAGCATGGAAATCAGATTTTGGTCGAGATTGGACTGCAATTCCGCCAAACCGTCTTCCTTGCCGATGAAGCGGACGTTGTCAATCCGTTTGTCGCGCGTCAGCAGGCTGCGGACGGTATCGCTGTCGCTTTGTGCGGCGGCGGTTTCCATATAGATTGTGATTTGCGGCGACTCGTTGAGTTTGCCCAACACGCTTTGCCCGCTTTGGATGCCCAGATACATAAACAGCGGCAGGGTCATGGCGACGGCAAGCATCATGAGGGTAAGCAGTGTGCCGAAGGGTTGGCGCAGAAGCTGTTTAAGCGCGGTGCGCGCGGATTCGACGTGCAGCGAGACGTAGTGGATGATGCTCATGCGAGACGTCCTTTCGAGAGGCGCAGGATGCGGTGTCCGTAGTCCGCCATAAGGGTTTCGTCATGGGCGGCAACGATGACGGTGGTTCCTGCTTCGTGGAAGGTTTTGAACAATTCCATAATATCGAGTGCGTAGGCGCGGTCGAGGTTGGCGGATGGTTCGTCGGCAATCAGCAGGCCGGGCTGGTGGACGACGGCGCGGGCGATGCACAGCCTCTGCTGTTCGCCGCCGGAGAGGGTTACCGGGTCGTCCAATTCTCGACCTTTCAAGCCGACTTTTTCGATGGCGATGCGGGCGCGTTCTTCGGCTTTGCGCGGCGGATAGCCGATAATCCGCAGGGGCAGGATGACGTTTTGCAGGACGTTGCGGTCATAGAGGATTTTGTGGTCTTGGAACACGATGCCGATGTGTTGGCGCATAAAGCCGATTTGGTTGTCGGACAATGTGCCGAGGTCCTGCCCGTTAAACAGGATTTTGCCCCTGCTCGGCTTGGTGATGCCCGAAATCAGCTTGAGGACGGTGGATTTGCCCGAACCGGAGTGTCCCGCGATAAATATCATTTCGCCTTTGTTGATTTGGAAGCTGACGTTTTTCAGGGCTTCAAAACCGCCGGGATAGGTTTTGGAAACTTGTTCGAAACGGATCATAGGTGGTCCTGTAAGGAAGGGCGGCATATCGTTTCGGGCGGTTGCGTCCGCCAGGATATGCCGTCTGAACAATAGGTAAGACAGTGCCGATTATAAAGATTCCGCCTGCTTTTAGATAGTGGATAAGTTTGCACCGGCAGGCGGGTGGAAAAGAAAAATGCCGTCTGAAGCGGCTTCAGACGGCATCCGGCGTTTAACGGCATTTTGAACGGGCGAGTTTGACGGCTTCGGTCAGGCTTTTTTCGTTTGCCTCCCCGGTAATGGTCTGCCTGTATCCGCATTTCGGGGCTTCGACGACGGTAAAGGGCAGTACGCCGACATTGTTTCCGTAGGATTTCATAAAGTTTCGGCTGTTCGCCCCGGTGTAACGCCAAACCGGATAGCTGACGGGGGTTTGTTTGAGGAAGTTGCCGATATTGTCGGATGTGTCGAGCGCGATGCCGACCATATCGACGCTGCCTTTTTTCTGGGCTTTGTACCATTTGGACATAACCGGCATCTCTTTTCGGCACGGGCCGCACCAAGTCGCCCAAAGGTTGACGATGCGTACGGGGGCTTTGAGCGATTGCAGGCTTTGCGGGGTGTTGTCTTTCCATCCGGCAAGTTCGTCTGCCGAGGCGGTATGTGCGGCAAATGTGGCGGCAAGGGCGATTGCGGCAAGATTCAAGTGTTTCATCGTTTTGTCCTTTGTATGTCGATTCAGGTATTGTAAACCGTTTGGTACGGTTGGGGGCGGGATATTGAGTAAAACCCTGCGTAAGCCGATAATAAGGGGATTATCGAGAAGTAAGGAAATGTCATGTCTGAAATCAAAATTTTCCACAATCCGCGTTGCAGCAAATCGCGTGCCGCCTTGTCCCTATTGGAAGAACGCGGCATTGCTGCCGAAGTGGTCAAATATTTGGATACGCCGCCCGACTTGTCCGAATTGAAGGATATTTTCAACAAATTGGGCTTGGCATCGGCGCGCGGGATGATGCGTGTGAAAGATGATTTGTATAAGGAATTGGGTTTGGACAACCCCGATTTGGACAATGACGCGCTGCTGCGTGCCATCGCCGATCATCCCGCCCTGTTGGAGCGTCCGATTGTTTTGGCGAACGGTAAGGCGGCTGTCGGCAGACCGCTGGAAAATATCGAAGCGGTATTGTGAACAAACGGCTGTTTTGCAGCCGCAACGGCTTGCGCTATTACCTGTTGGGCGGTTTCTGTTTGAGTGTTTTTCCACTTTTGCTGGTGTTTGCCTCATCCGTTTGGGCGGTTTATCGGACGGGCGGGCAGGTTTTGCCGCCGTATGTCCGGGCGGATGCCGCGCTGGTGTTGGGCGCCGCCGCGTGGGACAAACGCCCCTCCCCGGTTTTTCGCGAACGCATCAACCACGCCATTGCGCTTTATCAGGGCCACAGGGTTGGTAAAATTATTTTTACCGGCGGCAGAAGTAAAAAGGGTTACATGACGGAGGCCGAAGTCGGGCGGCGGTACGCGCTCAAACAGGGAGTTCCGGCGCGCAACATCCTGTTTGAAAACACTTCGCGCAACACTTATGAAAACCTGAACAACATCCGTCCGGTTTTGCGTGCCAACGGTATTGCCAGCGTGGTGATTGTCAGCGATCCCTACCATTTGGCGCGGGCGGCGGAAATGGCGGAGGATTTGGGTGTCCGCGTTTATATGTCTGCCACGCCGACCACGCGGTTTGATGCGGGAAATAAGAAAAAAATCTTTATGCTGCAAGAGGGATATGCGTTATCCCTCTACCGTTTGGAAAAATGGGGGCGGGATTTTTTCAATTGGCTGTTTCATTGAACTTTTTTTCGGACGCAATCCCGAAGGAATCCGGTCGGCGGCGCGTGATACACTGTTCCGCGTGCCGAAGCATTGAAAACAAGGAAAATGCCGTCTGAAACTTATCCATAGGCAGGGTTCGGACGGCATTTTTGATGCCCAAGCACGGTAAAAACAGTAAAATAAACGCTTTCAAAGATTTCGGAGCCATCATGACCGTCAAAACCCGTTTCGCCCCCAGCCCCACCGGCTACCTGCACATCGGCGGCGTTCGCACCGCCTTGTTTTCGTGGGCGTTTGCCCGCCATCATAAAGGCGAATTTTTATTGCGTATCGAAGACACCGACTTGGCGCGTTCCACCGCCGAATCCGTCAACATCATCCTTGACGGTATGAAATGGGTCGGTCTCGATTACGACAACGCCGACAACGTGGTGTACCAAACCCGCCGCTTCGACCGCTACAAAGAAGTCATTGCCGAACTCTTGGCAAAAGGTGATGCCTACTACTGCTATTGCAGCAAAGAAGAATTGGAAGCGATGCGCGAGAAAGCCGAAAAGGAAGGCACGGCGACTTACGACCGCCGCTGGCGGCCGGAAGCAGGCAAAACCCTGCCCGAAATCCCTGCCGGCGTGCAACCCGTCGTCCGCTTCAAAACGCCTTTGGACGGCGTAACCAAGTGGACTGACTTGGTCAAAGGCGAAATTTCCATTCCCAACGAAGCCCTCGACGACCTGATTATCGCCCGCGCCGACGGCACGCCGACTTACAACTTCTGCGTCGTGGTGGACGACTACGACATGGGCGTTACCCACGTTATCCGCGGCGACGACCATGTGAACAACACCCCGAAACAAATCAACATCTTAAAAGCCATCGGCGCGAACCTGCCCGAATACGGCCACCTGCCCATGATTCTCAACGAACAAGGCAAAAAAATCTCCAAACGCAGCGGCGATACCGTCGCCATCACCGATTTCGGCGCGATGGGCATCCTGCCCGAAGCCATGCTCAACTATCTGGCGCGTCTGGGTTGGGCGCACGGCGACGACGAGTTCTTTACGATGGAGCAATTCATTGAATGGTTTGATTTGAAAGACGTTTCCCCATCCCCAAGCCGTATGGACTTGAAGAAACTCTACTGGATTAACGGTGAACACATCAAAATCACGCCCAACGAAAAACTCGCCGAACTCGTCAAACCCCGCCTTGCGCTGCGCGATATTCATGAAACCGAAAAACCTGCGTTGGAAGACGTGTTGGCACTGGTCAAAGACCGTGCCCAAGACCTGAACACGCTTGCCGACGAGTGCATCTACTTCTACGTCAAACAAACCCCTGCCGAAGCGGACGTGCAGAAACACTGGGACGACGAAGCCGCCGCCCGTATGCTGCGCTTTGCCGAACGCCTCGAAGGGCTGGAAGACTGGAACGACGAAGCCATCCACGACCTGTTCAAACCCTTCTGCGACGAAGAAGGCATCAAAATGGGCAAACTCGGCATGCCCCTGCGCCTCGCTGTATGCGGTACGGCGAAAACCCCGAGCGTCGATGCCGTATTGGCATTGATCGGCAAAGAGGAAGTGTTGAAACGCATCCGCGCTTAAGTTATCCACAGGTTCGTGCAATGCCGTCTGATGTCGGAATGCGGCTTCAGACGGCATTCAAACGGAAGTTGAATATGAAAAAAATATTGTATTTTCTGATACTTGCTTTTTCTACAGGCGTATGGGCGGGGGATGCGGAAGACAATCTGCTCAGCATCCAATCCGGCTATCGTGCCTTACTGCAAAAACAAAACAATCTGGACGGAAAAATCATCGGGATGCAGTCGGATTTGGAAGATGCGCGCCGGCGTTTGCAGACGGCTCAGGCAGACATCGCCCGTTTGGAAGCGGAAATCCCCAAGGCGATGGCGGTGAAAGCGCGTCAGGAAGAGGAATTGAGGCAGGCGGGATTGCGCTTGAACAAGGCTTGGAATGCGGTTTACGGCGCGGGCGGGACAAAAGCGGCGGGAAATTGACCGATGAATTCCCTCTTTGTGGACAATACTGTTTTCATTACACGGCTGAAAGCCGGGCATATCGGCAGGTTGGTTCAGGCGTTGTTTAAGGAGTGGCACGGATTTGAACCGTGGTCTTCTGTGGATAAGATTCGTGCCTATTACGGCAGGTGTTTGAAGGATGACGAACTGCCGCTGGCTTTTGCAGCTGTGGATGATTCCGGAACCCTGTTGGGTTCGGCTGCGGTCAAGCGGCATGATATGGAAAGTTTTCCACAGTATGAATATTGGTTGGGTGATGTCTTTGTTTTACCTGAATATCGCGGAAAAGGCATTGGCAGGAGGCTGGTCGTCCACTGCATAGGCGTAGCGCGTTCGCTGGGGATAAAATTCTTGTATCTTTATACGCCTGATGTGCAAATATTTTATGAATCATTCGGCTGGGCGGTTGTCGGGCGACATTTCCATAACGGGGAATGGGTTACGGTTATGCGTTTGGATGTGGATAAGGTTTAAGCCGAATGGACAGATGCCGTCTGAACAGCTCAGACGGCATTTTTATGTCTGGAAACTTCCTGTCAGATATAGTGGATTAACAAAAACCGGTACGGCGTTGTCTCGCCTCAGCTCAAAGAGAACGATTCTCTAAGGTGCTGAAGCACCAAGTGAATCGGTTCCGTACTATCTGTACTGTCTGCGGCTTCGTCGCCTTGTCCTGATTTTTGTTAATCCACTATAATATTTATCCACAGATTTTTCCATATGGTTTGATGCTGCTCCGCCAACGGAAATTAAGATACGGATTTGCACAAATCTTTCAGACGGTACAGTTCTGACAATGCTTCGCGCGGGGTCAGGTTGTCGGGATCGAGGTTTTCCAGGGCTGCTGCCAATATGCTTTCAAAATGTCTTTCCTCTGCTTTATCCACAAAGCTGTCCACATTCGGTTCATCTCCTTTTTCAGACGGCATGGTACTGAAAATATCCAGTTGGGGCCGGTTTGCGGCGGCTTGGTTTTCCAGTCCGTTCAAATGCTTTTGGGCGGATTTCAATGCGCGTACGGGCAGGCCGGCGAGTTTGGCGACGGCGATGCCGTAGCTTTTTCCGGCAGGACCCGGTTGGATTTGGTGCAGGAACACGATGTCCTGTCCCTGTTCTAGCGCAGAAAGGTGCATATTGAATGCGGCGGAGTGGGCTTCGGGCAGGAAGGTCAGCTCGAAATAGTGGGTGGCAAACAGGCTGAAGGATTTGTTTTTTTGCAACAGGTGTTCGGCAACGGCGTGCGCGAGGGCGAGGCCGTCGAAAGTGGAAGTACCACGTCCGACCTCGTCCATTAAAACAAGGCTTTGTTCGGTGGCGTGATGCAGGATGTAGGCGGTTTCGCTCATTTCGACCATGAAGGTGGAGCGGTTGGAGGCGAGGTCGTCCGATGCGCCGATGCGGGTGAAGATTTGATCGACAGGCCCGATTGTGGCGGCATCGGCAGGCACGAAACAGCCGGTGTGTGCCAATAAAACAATCAGCGCGACTTGGCGCATATAGGTGGATTTGCCGCCCATATTGGGGCCGGTGAGCAGCATGAGGCGGTGTTTGTGGTCAAGGTCGGTGTGGTTGGCAGTGAAGTGGCGTACCTGCTGTTCGACCACGGGATGGCGGCCGTTTTCGATGTGGATAACCGGATAGTCGGCAAACTCGGGGCGGACGAAGTTCCGCTCTTTTGCCAAGGCTGAAAATGTGGACAACACGTCCAGCGCGGCGGCGGCTTTGGCGGCTTTTTGAAGCTGCGGCAATGCCGTCTGAAGGTTTTTCAATACGCCGTCAAAGAGTTGTTTTTCTAAGGCGAGGGCTTGGTCTTGGGCAGTCAGCACTTTGTCTTCGAAGGCTTTCAGTTCCGGCGTGATGAAGCGTTCGGCGTTTTTGAGGGTTTGCCGGCGTTGGTAGTCGGCAGGTGCTTGTTCGGCTTGGGTTTTGGACAATTCAATGTAAAAGCCGTGAACGCGGTTGAACTCGACTTTGAGTGTGGACAAACCGGTACGTTCGCGTTCCTTGGCTTCCAAATCCAGCAAAAATTCGTCGCCATGGTTTTGAATGCGGCGCAATTCGTCCAGTTCGGGATGAAAACCGTGGTTGATGACATTGCCGTCTTTCAGCCAGACGGAAGGTTCGGGCAAAATGGCTTGGCGGAGCTGTTCGGCTGTGGATAGGTTTTCCGGGAAAACGGCTTTGAGGGTTTCCAACAGGCTGCTGCCGTTTGCGGACAAGTCGATTTCGGACAGGGCAAACAGACTGTCGCGTAAAGATGCCAAATCGCGCGGGCGGGCATTGCCCACGGCAATACGGGCGGCGATGCGTTCGATGTCGGCAATGCTTTTCAGACGGCACTGGAGGGGTTCGTATTGGCTTTCCAGCGCGGCAACGGCTTCTTGGCGCGCTCGGATGTGGGCGCGGTTGCGTAAAGGGTGGTGCAGCCACAATGCCAACAGGCGGCTGCCCATATGGGTGGCGCAGCCGTCTAGTATGGAAAACAGGGTCGGCGATTTTTTGCCGGAGAGGGTTTGCGTGATTTCGAGATTGCGGCGCGTGGCGGCATCCATGCCGATATATTGGCTGTCGTTTTCGAGCGACAGGCCGTCCAAGTGTTGCGGCATCAGGTTTTGCGTCAGGCGGATATAGTTCAACAGCGCGCCCGCCGCGCCGACGGCGGCTTCGTGTTCCTTGCCGTCCAAACCGAAGCCGTGCAGGTCTTGGCAGCCGAAGTATTCGGTCAACAATTTCGCGCCCGCATCGGCGGCAAACTGCCACGCGTTCAGGCGTGTAACACCCGATGCCGTCTGAAGTTGCAGCGCGTTTTTACTGTCCGGCAGCAGGATTTCCGCCGCCTGCAGGCGCGCCAGTTCGTCGTCCAATTTATCCACAGTTGTCAGCTTGGTTTTGAATTCGCCGCTTTGCAGCGATGCCCACGCCAAACCGATGTATTTTTTGTCGGGGGACACGGCAACGATGCGGTTGGTTTCCTTGTCTTCCAGCAATGCGGAATCGGTCAGCGTGCCGGGCGTTACGATGCGGACAACTTTGCGTTCCACCGGCCCTTTGCCCGCGCCGACTTCGCCGACCTGTTCGCAAATCGCCACGCTTTTGCCCATCTTCACCAACCGCGCCAGATACTGTTCCGCCGCGTGAAACGGCACGCCCGCCATTTTAATCGGCACGCCGTCCATCTGCCCGCGCGTGGTCAGGGTAATGTCCAGCAGCTTTGCCGCTTCCACTGCGTCATCCAAAAACAGCTCGTAAAAATCGCCCATGCGGTAAAACACCAGTTTGTCGGCATGTTGCGCTTTGATGGCGAGATACTGCTGCATCATCGGGGAAACGGCGGATTTGGACATGGGGCTGCCTTATCATTAGGAAAACGGTATTGTAGCAAAAGGTTTTGTCTTCGACGGAATGAGACTGACCGTAAGCCTGTCAATAAAGTTGTGGAGACAAATAGGAAAACAGTAAAGTTATCCACAAGAATATTATTAAGTCAAAAAACATCCACGCTTATCTGTCTTATACGGTAAGCCTTAAACTCAAACTTATTTGACAAAAAAGGTAATGAAAATATTGGATATTTGCTACTTATGCACAAGCAGGTCGGCAATCATCAAAATCATCATTAAAATTTTAAATTCAAATATTGATAATAAAAGTTTTGGAAATCTGTGAAACCGGCAAAATTCATCTATATCAAATAAGCGTCAAGTAGTTGGATGCAATAGTAGAATGTAACTTTATTTCAGAATACAATACAGGTATTGAAATTTCGTTTCATAGCTTGGAGTATAAACATGAGCATTAAAGTAGCGATTAACGGTTTCGGCCGCATCGGCCGCCTCGCATTGCGTCAAATTGAAAAAGCCCACGGCATCGAAGTCGTCGCCGTCAACGACCTGACCCCTGCCGAAATGCTGCTGCACCTTTTCAAATACGACAGCACACAAGGCCGCTTCCAAGGTACTGCCGAATTGAAAGACGATACCATCGTAGTGAACGGCAAAGAAATCAAAGTCTTCGCTAATCCGAATCCTGAAGAATTGCCTTGGGGCGAATTGGGCGTGGACGTCGTCCTCGAATGTACCGGCTTCTTTACCAGCAAAACCAAAGCCGAAGCACACATCCGTGCCGGCGCGCGCAAAGTCGTGATTTCCGCACCCGGCGGCAATGATGTAAAAACCGTCGTATATGGCGTAAACCAAGACATTTTGGATGGCAGCGAAACCGTCATTTCCGCCGCTTCCTGTACCACCAACTGCCTTGCCCCGATGGCGGCAGTCCTGCAAAAAGAGTTCGGCGTAGTTGAAGGCCTGATGACCACCATCCACGCCTACACCGGCGACCAAAACACCCTTGACGCGCCGCACCGCAAAGGCGATTTGCGCCGCGCCCGCGCCGCCGCGCTCAACATCGTGCCCAACAGCACCGGCGCTGCCAAAGCCATCGGTCTGGTTATCCCTGAATTGAACGGCAAACTCGACGGCTCCGCCCAACGCGTCCCTGTTGCCACCGGCTCGCTGACCGAATTGGTTTCCATCCTCGAACGCACCGTAACCAAAGAAGAAATCAACGCCGCAATGAAAGCCGCCGCCAGCGAATCTTACGGCTACACCGAAGATCAAATCGTTTCTTCCGACGTCGTCGGCATCGAATACGGCTCGCTCTTCGATGCGACCCAAACCCGCGTGATGACCGTGGGCGGCAAACAACTGGTGAAAACCGTTGCCTGGTACGACAACGAAATGTCCTACACCTGCCAACTCGTCCGCACTTTGGAATACTTTGCAAGCAAAATCTAAGGCTTGAACAAACCTGTGGATAAGTAAATGCCGTCTGAACACATTGCGTTCAGACGGCATTGTTTGTCTGTAACTTGATATTGCGGCTTATGGCGAACAAACAACAGCCGTTTGTTCATCTGCCATGCGGCAAAACCGGATTTTTGCCCGATTTAAAGCAGGGTTGGAGAAAAATCAATAACGGTTGCGCGGTTTCCTTTGATTTGAAACCTGACTTCGTAATCCGCAATATTCATCACATAAATCCGTTCGGGAATATCCTGATAGGCGGGGCGCGGGTCTTGGGCAATACTTTGGCTGATGAGTTTTTTCGTGTTTACAGATAAATTTTCCGCGCCGATGTTTTCCTGCCAAACGACTTCCAACTCTTCGGGTTTGCCGCTGACAAAGCCGGATGCGGCATCGGGTTTGGATTCGACAAAGGGGATGTAAGGTTTGATGTCCACAATCGGCGTGCCGTCCAGCAGGTCTGAGCCGCTGCAATAGAGGCGGACGGGTTTGCCGGTTTCGATGCGTTCGAGTCTCAGGAGCGAGAGTCCGAGATGGTTGGGGCGGTGGGGGCTGCGCGTGGCGAATACGCCCATTTTTTGTTTGCCGCCGAGCCGTGGCGGGCGCACCATTTGCGCCCAGCCTTCATCCAATATGCCGTGAAAGATAAAACTTATCCACACATAGCCGAAGTGTTCCAGTCCGCGTACGCTGTCTGCGGTAAATTCAGGATTCAGCTCGATGCATACTTCTGCGGCGGAGACCAAACCGGGCTGGCGGGCGATGCCGAATTTCTGTTTGTAGGGCGAGCGGGCGGTGCCGATGGGGGTAATGGTATAAGCCATAAGGTTGTGGATAAGTTTTTCGGAAAAACGCTATCTTATCATAGTCGGTTTTGCCGCTTTTGGGCAGTAATTTGTTATAATACAGGGCATTTTAATCGTGTTGAAATGATGAGATGATTGTTTCCATTGATGTTGATGCACAAAAAACGTTTACGCCACTGTGTCCTGATGAACTGCCTGTGAATGAGGGGCATTTGATTGTCGAAGAGTTGAATGCCCAAGCCGCTTTGGCGGATTTGCGCGTGATGACGAAAGATGCGCATCATATGGCGGCGAAATGGCTTGTGGATAACCCTATTGATATGTTGAAACCGACAGGTTTGCCCGATGCGGATTTGACTTGGGTGGCTCATGCGATGGTCGGTACGCGCGGCTATGAATTGTTGGACGGGCTGCCTTCTGTTAAGGAATACGATTATTGCGTTTGGAAAGGCGTTGATCCTGAATTGCATCCTTACGGCGCGTGTTTTCACGATATTGAGGAAAAACTAAGCACGGGGCTGATTGAGTGGCTGTGCTGTCAAAATACAGATACGGTCATTGTCGGTGGGCTGGCTACGGATTATTGTGTTAAAACAACGGTTTTGCAGTTGCTTAAAGGGGGTAGTTGGCAGGTTATCGTGAATGAAGCGGCTTGTCGGGGCATTACGCCTGATACTATTAAAGCCGCGTGGCAGGAAATGCGTTCTTTAGGTGCAATCATCTTAAAAAACGCTGAAGAAATTAAAAAATATATTAATAATTAATAAGCTGAAATAGTTTCACGTGAAACACCTTTCCTAAATATGAAAATTTTGCTTGTCCGTTTGTCCAGTATGGGTGATTTAATTCACACTTTGCCCGCAATCGAAGATTTGGCGCGACAATGTCCTGATGTAGAACTGCATTGGCTGTGTGAAGCCGGATTTGCGGATATTGCGCGCCTGCATCCGTTCGTAAAAAAAATCCATGTGATGAAATGGCGGCAATGGCGAAAATATCTCTTTCAGGCTGAAACTTGGCGGGAAATAGGTCGTCTGAAACAGGCCTTGCGGCAGGAAGCATTTGATTTTGTATTGGACAGTCAAGGTCTGATTAAAAGCGCGTGTTTCGCCAAAATGGCAAAATCCCCTATTTATGGTTTAGATAAAAACAGCGCGCGCGAGGGATGGTCTGCTCTGGCGTATGCGAAAACATACGCCGTACCGAAAGGGAAAAATGCCGTTTGGCGCAACCGTGAGCTGTTCGCTCAAGTATTTGGATATGCAATACCGGAAACGCAGGTATTCGGTTTGACCGTTCCTGAAGCAGGTCGTCTGAAAAGTTTAGAGCAGCCGTATTATGCGGCTTTGCATGCGACCAGCCGGGACAGTAAGTTATGGCCTGTGGAAAACTGGCGGGCGTTGCTGCAAAAGCTGAATGAAGAACAACAATGCAGCGTTTACCTGCCATGGGGAAATGAAACTGAAAAAACGCGTGCCGAACAAATTGCAGACGGACTGCTATTTGCCATTGTGTGCAACAAAATGAATTTATTGCAGGCGGCGTATCTGCTGAAACACGCGGTCGGAATTGTTGGCGTGGATACCGGTTTGCTGCATTTGGCAAATGCTTTGGAAAAACCTGTGGTCGGTATTTATACCGATACCGATCCGATTAAAACAGGCGTTCAAGTTTCGGCTGTTGCAAAAAATTTGGGCAATATCGGGCAGATTCCGACCGCAGATTTGGTTTATCAAACGCTGATAGATTGTGTTGCAGCAGGCAAAGGCTAATGTGTCGTCTGAAACTGATATAACGGCATGGTATTTACAGTTCGTTGAGTGTAGGAATGTATATCCACCAGCCTGAGTAAATGCTTTAAAATGGTATAAATCGGCAAGCATTATCCGAAAGATTTCTGAATGAATTCGTTTTTAAGGAAAACGGATTTGATTTTATAGAGAAGAAGGTTTGGTTTCGCTAGATGGTGAAAGCAACGTTCTTTTTAGGAGAATTCAATGAAAGCACTGGTCGCAGTAAAGCGCGTAGTGGACTACAACGTCAAAGTTCGTGTAAAAGCCGATGGTTCGGATGTGGATATCGGCAATGTCAAAATGTCGATGAATCCGTTTGACGAAATCGCTGTGGAAGAAGCCGTCCGTTTGAAAGAAGCCGGAAAAGTAAGCGAAATCGTAGCGGTTTCTTTGGGCGAAAAGAAATGCGAAGAAACGTTGCGTACAGCTTTGGCGATGGGTGCCGACCGTGCAATTCATGTTGAAACCGATACTAAATTGGAGCCGCTGGCAGTTGCCAAGCTGCTGAAAGCCGTTGCGGACAAAGAAAATCCACAAATTTTCTTTTTGGGCAAACAAGCGATTGATGATGACGCCAACCAAGTGGCGCAAATGCTGGCTGCTTTGCTGAATGCGGCGCAAGGTACGTTCGCGTCCAAAGTACAAATTGAAGGCGACGAAGTGCAGATTGTGCGCGAAATTGATGGCGGCGAAGAAACCATCGCATTGAAACTGCCTGCTGTTATCAGCGCGGATTTGCGTTTGAACGAGCCGCGCTTTGTCAAACTTCCCAATATTATGGCGGCAAAGAAAAAACCTTTGGAAAAACTGGCGCCTGATGATTTGGTTGCGGATATTTCCCCTCGTCTGAAAACGGTGAAATTTGCCGAACCTAAGGCGCGTCAGGCAGGCGTAAAAGTAGCAAGCGTTGCCGAATTGGTTGAAAAATTGAAAAACGAAGCCAAAGTGATTTGAGGAGACTGAAATGAGCGTATTGATTATTGCCGAACACGACAACAAACAGTTGAATCCTGCCACTTTGCATGCTGTTACCGCTGCCGCTAAACTGGGTAAAGTCGATTTATTGGTTGCCGGAAACGGCGCGTCGGTCGTAGTGGAATCCGCGAAACAAGTAGCGGGTGTGGAAAAAGTTTTGGTTGCGGATGCTGCCCATTATGCCGAAGGTTTGGCTGAAGAACTGGCTCCGCTGGTTGTCAAATTGGCAGAGGATTACCGCTATGTTGCAGCAACGGCAACTACATTCGGTAAAAACCTTCTGCCCCGCGTAGCCGCATTATTAGATGTACCGCAAATTTCTGATTTGACCGAAATTGTGGATAACACGACTTTTGTGCGCCCAATTTATGCAGGGAATGCATTTGAAACCGTGCAAGCCGATTCAGAAAAATTGGTGTTGACTTTCCGTGCAACGGCTTTTGACGCAGCTCCGGCGCAAGGTGGTCATGCTGAGGCGGTTAATGTTGAAGCGACCCCTGCTCAAAACCTGAGCCGTTTTGTGGGCCGTCAGCTCTCCCATTCCGATCGTCCTGAGCTGACTCAGGCAAAAGTCATTGTCTCCGGTGGCCGTGCGTTGGGTAGTGCGGAAAAATTCAATGAAGTGCTGACACCGTTGGCGGATGTTTTAGGTGCGGCAATTGGTGCATCCCGTGCGGCAGTTGATGCCGAATATGCGCCGAATGACGTGCAAGTCGGACAAACCGGTAAAGTGGTTGCGCCGCAACTCTATTTTGCAATCGGTATTTCAGGTGCAATTCAACACGTTGCCGGTATGCAGGACAGCAAAGTGATTGTCGCAATCAACAAAGATGCCGATGCGCCGATTTTCAATGTGGCCGATTACGGATTGGTAGGCAATTTATTCGAAATCGTCCCGCAATTAACAGAAGCATTGAAAAATTGATGTTTCACGTGAAACGTTCAGACGACCTTTTTATTAATGAGGTCGTCTGAAAACATTTCAGCATGATTACGACTTATAAAACCATTACTTCCCCGACACAGGCTGAGTTTAAAGATAAAGGTAGCCGTTTTATTGCATTTGCCTATCCGATTCGGACATTGGCTGATGTGAAAAAATACCTTTATTCGTTAAAGGAAGAACATCATAAAGCACGACACTGGTGCTATGCCTATCGTTTGGGTGTGGATGGTATGCAATTTCGTGCCAATGATGATGGAGAGCCATCAGGAAGCGCGGGTCGGCCGATTTTAGGGCAGATTGATTCGGTAGGGGTAACCGATGTTTTGGTCGTTGTTGTGCGCTATTTCGGTGGTACTTTATTGGGCGTTCCTGGTCTGATTCACGCATACAAAGAGGCAACGGCTCAGGCATTGGCAGTTGAGGAAGTGGTTGAAAAGAATATTGAAAAAACCGTTTGGCTGAAATGTGAATATCCGTTTTTGAATGAAGCGATACGCATTGCCAAACAATATCAGGTGGATATATTGGAGCAGGATTTGCAGTTGGATTGCCGATTGACGGTAAGTTTGTCGTTGGCAAATTATGAAGTCTGTGTTGCGGCTTGGAAGAATACACGGCAGATTGAAGTAAATACGGAAAAGCCTTTTGAATGAAAAGGTCGTCTGAAATGCTTTGTAATGGTATTTCAGACGACCTCTTTGCTGATTAATCTTCTTGTGTATATTTGTCTAAGGCATCGACGCTGGAGCGCAAATATAGCCAGGCTAATTGATGGAATTCGCCCAGCGCGTTCCATAGCGCATCTTTACTCATAATGCTGTATTCGCCTTCCGTATTTAAATCCAGTTCTGCCCCGTCTTCAATAGCCTGATAACACGCCTGATACTCGTGGGTATAAAAATTGTCTATATCACGAATCAAAGCGACGGCATGTTTCCAACGCCGGATGTCTTCTTCCAATTGCGGTAGTAGATGACACCATTCGCGGTATTTGCTTTGGATTTCATCAATACGTTTTTGCATGGTTACTTGTCCTTTTTTAATTTCGTGGATAAGTCAAATAGGTTGCAAAGTGGAATGAAGCGGTCTTTTGTTTGATTCCACCAAAATTTCTTCAAATGGGACAAAAGTCCCCTTGTATCGAGTTTTCGTTAAAAGTACATATTTGTCAAGGAGATGGCATGAAACTGCTGGTTATCGGTAATGGTGGTCGCGAACACGCGCTGGCTTGGAAATTGGCGCAGTCGCCCAAAGTGGAAACAGTATTTGTTGCACCCGGTAATGCCGGTACGGCGATTGAACCCAAGTTGCAAAACATCGCCTTGACTGCGCATCAGGATTTGATTGAATTCTGTCGTAAAGAAAATATTACTTTTACCGTCGTTGGTCCTGAAGCACCTTTGGCGGCAGGTATTGTGGATGATTTTCGTGCCGCGGGGTTAAAAATATTTGGTCCGACACAATATGCGGCGCAGTTGGAAAGTTCTAAAGATTTCGCCAAAGCATTTATGGCGAAATACAACATTCCAACCGCGCAATATCAAACCTTTAAAAATACCGATGCTGCACACGATTACGTCAATCAGAAAGGTGCGCCCATCGTCATCAAAGCCGATGGTTTGGCGGCAGGTAAAGGCGTGATTGTGGCAATGACTTTGGATGAAGCGCATGCTGCAATTGATGATATGTTGTTGGGCAATAAAATGGGCAATGCAGGCGCACGCGTTGTGATTGAAGATTTTCTGCAAGGCGAAGAAGCGAGCTTTATCGTTATGGTTGATGGTAATCATGTATTGCCTATGGCGACCAGCCAAGATCACAAGCGTCTTTTAGATGGCGACAAAGGCCCGAATACGGGCGGTATGGGTGCGTACAGCCCCGCGCCTGTGGTAACGCCTGCCGTGTACGAGCGCGCGATGAACGAGATTATTTTGCCGACCGTAGCGGGTATGAAAGCGGAAGGGCACGAGTTCACCGGCTTCCTGTACGCAGGTTTGATGATTGATAAAAACGGCGCACCCTATACGATTGAGTTTAACTGCCGTTTCGGCGATCCAGAAACCCAGCCGATTATGAGTCGTCTGAACAGCGACTTGGCGGATTTGGTCGAAGCAGCAATAGACGGCAAACTCGATAGTGTAGCCGCAGAATGGAATCCGCAAACTGCCGTAGGCGTGGTGCTGGCGGCGCAAAATTACCCCGAAACGCCTAAAAAAGGCGATGTTATTTCCGGTCTGGATGCTGCCAACCAAGTAGGCAAAGTTTTCCATGCTGGCACAACGGCAAACGGGAAAGGCGACGTATTGACCAACGGCGGACGCGTATTGTGTGTCGTAGGATTGGGCGATGATGTGGCGCAAGCGAAAGCCAAGGCATATGGCGCGTTGGAAAAAATCAGCTTCGACGGGATGCAATACCGTAAAGACATTGCTGATAAAGCGATTAACCGTTAATTAGAAAGAGGATGATGCCGTCTGAAGCCAAGTGACTGATACGCTTCAGACGGCATTTGATATTATGTTATTTCCGAGAATTATCGCAGCATCAGCGCAACGTAAGTTAAGCGTTTATTTGAAAAAAGGCGGTTTGGTCGCTTATCCGACCGAATCTTGTTATGGTTTGGGGTGTCTTCCGACATTAGCCAAAGCACTCGGTAAGTTGGCTCATTTGAAAAAAAGGCCGCAACACAAGGGTATGATTGTCATCGGGAATCAATTTGAACAGTTGCAGCCTTTACTTCAAATGCCGTCTGAAAATCTGCAGGCTATGCTTAGAAAAGAATGGCCCGCCCCTAAAACGTTCCTATTATCTGCCAAATCCTGCGTATTACCTGAGTTACGCGGGAAACAGCGCAGCAAGTTGGCGGTCAGGGTTCCCGCCCATGTAGGTGCGCGCCGCTTGTGTCAGGCTTTGCAAACGCCTTTGGTCTCGACTTCGTGCAACCGCGCAGGCAAACGCGCGTGTCGGACGGAGAGGGAAGTCAGAAGGCAATTCGGACGCGATGTGTGGATTGTTGGTGGGAGAATCGGCAGGCAGAAATTGCCGAGTCAGATTATTGACGGGGAAACAGGTAAACGTTTGCGTTAGATATGGGTGCTTGAATGAAAACTTTTTTGCATACACAAAGAAAAAATTTTTCGGATGGTATTTCTCTACATGATTGTTATTGCACAGAGATAAAGGTAGAAGGACACAACGTCTGCTTTGATTTTGAGGACGGTTTTATCGTTCTGAACAACAATCCAAACAATCAAGCGGGCAAGCATCTAAAAACAGATTTTTCCCGTGTTGTTTTAACCCATGAAAATGGAAACGCCGAAGACGATTATTTGGTCGATATTTTTGAAGACATCGTCTTTTTAGGGAAACGTTTGTTTACGGTCAGAAAATTTCTTGATTTTTCTGAATTGCTTGAGATGGTCAATACACAAGGTTATTTTCTTGAATTTCTGTATCTGTATGAGTGTATCAGTGTCAAAACAAGCGATTATTTTTTAGAGGCTGTGTTGGTTACGGGACGGAGCCGGAAATGCAAAAAATGCTTTATCAAAATTATGGGGGCAAGCAGTTTTGTGTATCAATGGAACAATTTACGTTTGGATAATGAAGTTGTATAGCGGGTTTATATTTCGGATGAAAGCCGGTTTAAAAAAATAATGTGGATAATTTCAGGGATAACTTTTCAGGGAAATGGCAAAATGCCGTCTGAAATGCTGATATTTCAGTATTTCAGACGGCATTTTTATGATAAGGCTTGTGGATAAGTTTGTGTATAAGTTACAATCAGAGTTTTTTTCCGCATACGGTTTCATATTGTTTTTCGGTTAATGTCCCGGACAGGATGCTCATCGGGCGGAGGGAAGAGGCTGTGTAGCTTTGTGTGGAAATTTCTGTGTTTTTTGTATCAAACAACTGTAGCGAACTTAAGCGGTATGTTTTGTTGTTGCAGTGGATTTCCCACTCTGCAATGGCAGTCTTGTATGCGGGGGTGTTGGCAAAACGTTCTTGTTTTAGATTGGTAACAACTTTTTTATCTTGGAAAATCATCAGATTTCCGTTTTTTCTCACGCTGTCTTTATTGATATATGTATGAATATTGCCGTTTGAGATCGTGCCGGTATTTTCCCATCGGGCAGACTTGTCCGGTGTGCTGCAGGCGGTTAGCAATATAGGGAGTAAAACGAAAGATAGGAAGATTGGGCGCATTAGGGTTTCCTTAATCATTGAAATCCGCTCATTCAGAAAGAACGGGTTGGGCGGGAGGGGTAGTGCCGTCTGTGAAATAAGGCAAATATGGCAAATTGATGCAGCCTTCGTGTTTTGCGTATTTATACATTCCGTATGGAGGAATATGCTGCTTTTGAAGCGTGTATTATGGATGAACTGCCGATAACAGTAAATCGGTTTGATTTGTTTCCGTCAGCTTATGCCGTCTGAAGCCCTTTCAGACGGCATTTATTTTGAAGTTCTGGTTGTTTTTGCCAGTGATATTTTGATGGTTTGAAGCTGTCTTTTATATTCCCGGCAATGCGGGCAGAACAGCAGGTGCATATATATGGAAATCTTCTCGCCCGGAGTGGTTTCCCGTTCCTGATGTTTGGAAAGAAGCAGGGCAATATCGCGGCATTTTTTCATAACGTTTACTTTGGGTTTTCTTGGTTGAACCATTTAATTTGCAAACATTGGCGCAATGATTCTCGGGCGCGGTGCATAATGGTGTGGTAGTTGGCTGTACTGATACTGCACATTTGTTGTATTTCGTTGGATGAAAAACCGAGTATTTCCTTCAGGGTGAATACCCGTGCGGTGTTTTCAGGAAGGTTGTATAGGCAGCTTTGCAGAATTTTTTGAAATTCGTTGTTATTTAATGATTTTTCCGGAGTGTTCCAATGTTGCGGCTGTCCTTCCGGCGTCCAATGCCCGTTTTGGGAAAAATGGCTTTCAAATGCTTCATCCAGCAGCTCGTCATCCAGTGCGGTAAAGACTTTCCTTTGTCTCCCGATTTGACGTAATGCGTCAATAATTTTGTTTTTCAATATGGCAAAAAGCCAGCTGTTGACAAGCGCCCTGCCTTGAAAACTGTCGCCTGCGCTGTATGCGGACAGCAATGTTTCCTGCACTAAATCTTCAGCCAAATCAGGATGGTCGGGCAATTGAAGCCGCGCAAAATGCAGAAGCAGTTTGCGCGACTCCATTAATTCGGCATCGGTCAGGTCGGGTAGCGGCATAGTATCGGGAGTAAGATAATTTTATGCGGATAGATGGTTTTGGCCAGAGGAATTGCCTTCCATATTTTCGGATATGGCGGACGGGGAGGGGATGATAATTCTTTGTTCAATCCAGCCTGACCATTTCCCAAGCAAAATATTTTTCCAATTATCGGCTTCGGGCATAAATTCGACAAGGGTATGGGTAAGGGTGTCAAACGAAAGCGCGGAGGAACCCATTATTTCCAGCAGCATCATATCGAAGCCGTCCAATGTTTGGTACATCACATCATCTTCGGCGTTTCGCCATATTAACAAGGTTGTTTCCGCTTCCTGCAAATCATCGGTAACATCATATCGATATTGCCGGATAAAGGCCGCAGGGGAGGGGGTGTATTTGCTGTGATTTGAATAATGAATGTCGGGAATATCCGGAATTTGTGCAACTTCTGCCAGCAATTGGGTATATTCAAAATCCATCAGTGCCAAAATGCCGTCTGAAAGCGGCAAGCTTTGGCAATATTGTAGGAACTCGCCGGGGATTTCTTGAAAATAGGGCGTTTGGGCGCGCGCGTCGCGGACGAAACCTTCTTTCAGACGACCCCATTCTTCGCTGTCAAAGTATTGCAGCGTTTCGGTATAGCAGCGGTCGATAAAGCTGTGGATATTGTTGCGTATCAGGCGGATATAGACGTTCAGGCGGTCTTGCGGCAGGCCGTCTGCGGCTTCGCCCCCGCGTATGGCTTGGGCGAAACGGTGCTGGTATTGGGCGGAGGTTTCAGGCTGCACGGCGGTATTCCTTTCCGGCACGCGTTTGATAATCGGCGATTTTGGCGACTTCGGCTTCGAGTTCGGCAAAAGGCGGAAAATTGAAATCGCGTTCCAACAGGGTGGGCGGAATCGTCGGCAGCTTGGCATAGGCAAGTTCGAGCAAGTCCCAAACAGTCGGCAAAACCGCCGCCCCGTGGGTATCAATCAGCAATTCGGGATTTTCGGCATCGTGTCCGGCGATGTGGATGTAGCACACGCGCCCTGCGTCAACGTTTTCCAAAAAAGCCTCCGGCGACAACAGACCGTGATTGACGGCGTTGACGTAGATATTGTTCACGTCCAGATGAATACCGCAGTCGGCTTCACGGGCAACCGCGTTGAGGAACTCGACCTCGTTCATCTTGGCAAGCGGAGAATGCAGGTAGTAGGACGTGTTTTCCACGGCGATGCGGCAGCCCAAACGGTCTTGCACTTCGCGGATACGCCGCGCCGTATGATGCACCATTTCTTCAGTGAAAGGCAGCGGTAACAAATCGTAAAGATGACCGCCGTCGTGGCAGTAGCTCAAATGGTCGGAGAAAAACGTGCAATCGTAACGGCGCATCATTTCTCTGATGCCGTCTATCAAATCAGTATCCAGCGGGGCTTGCCCGCCCAGCGACATAGACAATCCGTGCAACGCCAGCGGCAGCCGTTCCGCCACGCGGTCAAACTGTTTGCGCGCCCTGCCGCCCATTTTCAGCCAGTTTTCCGGTGCGGCTTCGATAAAGCATATCGGGCTGTTTTCGGAAAGGGAGAGAAAGTCTTCCGCCAAGTCGCGGCGGTAGCCCAAGCCTGCGTGTTGAATCATATTTTTACCCGGTTCGGATGGCACAAAAGAATAATGTGCTTGTTTAAAAAAATCTTTGTTTGCCGTTAAAAAAGCCGCATTTTACTGAAAAACGCGGCTTGGTTTGAAGGGGCGGGATTATTTAGAACCGCATTTGCCTTCGCCGCATTTGCCTTCGGCAGATTTGGCTTTGGCTTTAGATGCTTTGGTGTGTTTGTGGGCTTTTTTTACGGTTGCACCGCATTTGCCCTCGCCGCATTTGCCTTCGCCTGCTTTAGAAGCAGCCGCGCCGCACGAACCTTCGGCAGATTTGGACGCGCCGCAAGAGCCTTGGGCGGATTTTTGAACGCCTGTTGCGTTGCTTGCCGGTTTGTCGGCGGCAACGACGCCGGCGGCCAAAGACAGGGATAAAGCACCGGCGAGTGCGGCAGCAATGTTTTTGTTCATTTCTATTTCCTTTTCAGAATATCAAGTTAACGAGATAAGGTTGGAATGTTTAAAGTCAGATTCCACGACTGAATCAATCTTGTTTCAGACGGCATCGGGGGCAAAACCGTTTTTTCAGCAGCGTATCCAGCGACCATCCGCCCGCACCCTGCAAAAGCAGCGGGATTAATACCACGATATAAATTAAAGCCATTTTATAACCGTTGTCGCAGACATTGTAACCCGAACCGGCGTGAACCGCAGCCCAGGCGACGGCGGTAACGACCATCAGCCCCAATGCCGACAGGCGCGTTGCCAAACCCAAAAGCAACAGTACGGGCAGCAAAAGCTCCGCATACATCGCAAGATTCCAGTTTAACGCATCCGGCAGCAAGTTGAACGGGAATGGGAATTGATCGTTGATTTCGGAAAACCAATTCTCCCCGTTCCATTTTTGCAAACCCGATTCCAAAAATTCATATGCGGCAAACAGACGCAAAACCAGCATAGCGGATGCCGTCTGCCAAGTTGTTCCGATTTTCATAAGTGTTCCTATTTTGGTTCTGTTGATACCCCATTAGACGGATTTTGTCGGAAAAACTGACACTCGGCAGCCAATAATTTAACAAGTTAATGAATATAAAGAGAAAGTATTTTGACGGGAAGAAAGGGAAAAAGGTGGGATATTTGGATAACGGCGGTGTTGTGAGATAATTCCCGCCTTGGACGGTATGCTTTCAAATGTTAATCCCGACAATAACAAAACGGGACTACTCGATGACAATTTATTAAATAAAACACATTAAAAATAATCAATATGGACAAGAATGTAAAAAAATATGGAAAAATCTATGAAATCTCGCTCCCAAATGGGAAATTTGCTTACATATGTAGGGTGAGGCAATACGAGTTTGGTATTTTTGATTATCTCTCGGAAAAGACAGCCAATATGGATGAGCTTCTTTCTGTTGGGTTTAAGACTTATAAATCCTGTATAGAAACAGCCATAAGAAAGAAGATTTGGAAACTGATAGGGCAAGTTGATTTAGAGAAAGAAAATATAATATATCCAGATTTAGCGATTTTCTTATCATACAATAAAGAACTTTTTATTAGACAATCAAGAGTAATGAGAAACGGAAATCCTTTGGTAGTTTCTCAAAAAGATTATATAGACTTACTAAAGCGAGGGTATATATTTGGTTTCTTTGACGATTACAAAATCTTTGAACTCTGGCTGTCTAGTAATATGGAAAATTATCCAGAAAGTGAAGGCATATTTCCTTTACCATCTCAGTATTTATAGGGGCAACGGTCTATGTCGCTGGAAAATGAAACTATTGATGGTGGCTTCGATCATTCATATGACCCCAACAATTACAATTTCCGTAAAGGAAAAAAAAGAAAATATTAATTTTTATGATGACTTAACAAAGCTCCCTTTCGCTTGGCTGTCAAAGGAGATTGTTAAGAAAAGCAATCTCCCTTTGACGGGGTGCGATATATAAAGGAATGGAAAATATGGTAACGTTTTCAAAAATCAGATCACTTTTGGCAATCGCCGCTGCCGTGTTGCTTGCCGCCTGCGGTACGGCGGGAAACAATGCCGCCCGCAAGCCGGTGCAAACCGCCAAACCCGCCGCAGTGGTCGGTTTGGCACTCGGTGGCGGTGCATCTAAAGGATTTGCCCATATAGGCATTATTAAGGTTTTGAAAGAAAACGGTATTCCTGTGAAGGTGGTTACCGGCACATCGGCAGGTTCGATAGTCGGCACCCTTTTTGCATCGGGTATGTCGCCCGACCGCCTTGAATTGGAAGCCGAGATTTTAGGTAAAACGGATTTAGTCGATTTAACCTTGTCCACCAGTGGTTTTATCAAAGGCGAAAAGCTGCAAAATTACATCAACCGAAAAGTCGGCGGCAGGCAGATTCAGCAGTTTCCCATCAAATTTGCCGCCGTTGCCACTGATTTTGAAACCGGCAAGGCCGCCGCTTTCAATCAGGGGAATGCCGGGCAGGCGGTTCGTGCTTCCGCAGCCATTCCCAATGTGTTCCAGCCAGTCATCATCGGCAGGCACAAATATGTTGACGGCGGCCTGTCGCAGCCCGTGCCCGTCAGTGCCGCCCGGCGGCAGGGAGCGGATTTCGTGATTGCCGTCGATATTTCCGCACGTCCGAGCAAAAATGTCGGTCAAGGTTTCTTCTCTTATCTCGATCAGACGCTGAACGTAATGAGCGTTTCCGCGTTGCAAAATGAGTTGGGGCAGGCGGATGTGGTTATCAAACCGCAGGTTTTGGATTTGGGTGCAGTCGGCGGTTTCGATCAGAAAAAACGCGCCATCCGGTTGGGCGAGGAGGCAGCGCGTGCCGCATTGCCTGAAATCAAACGTAAACTGGCGGCATACCGTTATTGACGCTATGCCGTCTGAACGTGTTTCCAGAAGGCTTTATCCATAGAAAAAAATACCCGAATCCCGTACAATACGCCCCTAAAATTTTGAAAGAACAAAAGAATCATGGAAGCCGAAGTAATCAACCAGCTTAACAATACACTGAACGACTTGGAGAAGCGCAGCGAAGACATCCGCGTCTATATGGACTATCAGGGCAAGAAAGACCGATTGGAAGAAGTCATCGGCCTCTCCGAAGACCCGGAACTTTGGAATGACCCGAAACGCGCCCAAGAAATCGGCAAAGAGCGCAAAATCCTCGAAGGCATCGTGCTGACGCTGGACAACATCGCTTCGGGCATTGAAGACAACCGCATGCTGATTGAAATGACCGTTGAAGAAAACGACGAAGAAGGTTTTACCGCCGTGCAGGAAGACGTGTCGGGACTGGAAAAACAGATGGCGGATTTGGAGTTCAAACGGATGTTCAACCAGCCTGCCGACCCGAACAACTGCTTTATCGACATCACCGCAGGCGCGGGCGGTACCGAAGCGGAAGACTGGGCGGGGATGCTGTTCCGTATGTACAGCCGCTACGCCGAGCGCAAAGGCTTCAAAATCGAAATCCTCGAAGAAGACGACGGCGAAATCGCAGGCATCAACCGCGCGACTATCCGAGTGGAAGGCGAATACGCTTATGGTTTGCTGCGTACCGAAACCGGCGTTCACCGCTTGGTGCGTTACTCGCCGTTTGACTCGAACAACAAACGCCATACCTCGTTTGCCTCCGTGTTCGTTTACCCTGAAATCGACGATTCCATCGAAATCGAAATCAACCCCGCCGATTTGCGCATCGACACCTACCGTGCATCGGGCGCGGGCGGTCAGCACATCAATAAAACCGACTCCGCCGTGCGCATTACCCACGAGCCGACAGGGATTGTGGTGCAATGTCAAAACGACCGTTCGCAACACGCCAACAAAGCTGCTGCGATGGAAATGTTGAAATCCAAACTGTACGAATTGGAAATGCGCAAACGCAACGAAGAGAAACAGGCGTTGGAAGAAGGCAAGTCCGATGTGGGTTGGGGCAGCCAAATCCGTTCGTACGTCTTGGACTCCTCACGCATTAAAGACTTGCGCACAGGCTACGAAGTCGGCAACACCAAAGCCGTATTGGACGGCGATTTGGACGGCTTTATCGAAGCCAGCCTGAAACAGGGTGTGTAGTTTAGGCTGTATGCCGTCTGAAGCCTGTGCCGCTTCAGACGGCATTTTTGCGTTTCGTGTTATAATCCGCGCCGCACACGGGACGGGCAGACAGTCGCCGCGTATCGCGTAAGGCATACGGGGAGGAAAGTCCGGGCTCCGCAGGGTAGAATGCCGGTTAACGGCCGGGCGCGGTAACGCGACGGAAAGTGGAACAGAAAGCAAAACCGCCGATGGCTGCTTTGGCAGCACAGGCAAGGGTGAAAAGGTGCGGTAAGGGCGCACCGCGCATTTGGTAACAATATGCGGCAGGCCAAACCCCATTCGGAGCAAGACCAAACAGAACGCAATGACGCTGCCCGCCGAGCGTTCGGGTAGGTTGCTTGAGCATACCGGCAACGGTATGCCTAGAGGAATGACTGTCCAAGACAGAACCCGGCTTACCGCCTGTCCGGTGTGCATCCGACACGCAAATGCCGTCTGAAACCTGAAATACGGTTCAGACGGCATTTTTATTTAGGCTGTGTTTTTATAGTGGATTAACAAAAACCGGTACGGCGTTGCCTCGCCTTAGCTCAAAGAGAACGATTCTCTAAGGTGCTGAAGCACCAAGTGAATCGGTTCCGTACTATTTGTACTGTCTGCGGCTTCGTCGCCTTGTCCTGATTTTTGTTAATCCACTATATATTCCGTTGATGCAGCACTAATTTAGTCGGATAAAATGCCTTTTATTCAATAGAACCGGTTTCCGCCCAAGCGGAAATAAACGGCTATTTCCCTTGCAAACAGACGGAATCAGGCGGGTATTCAAATGACAATCGGCAGGCTCCGACCGGCTGTCGGGGCGGTTATTTCAGGGTGGGCGGAAGCCTGTCCTGAGTTTATGGCAAGGCAAAACGCAGAGACTGGATATTTTAAAAATTATTTAATAAAAACAATAAAATATTTGCTTGCGTTCGCATAAAAAAGCCTTTATATATTTTACCCTTGCACCCGGTTGTTAAAAAAGGGGCAGAAAAGTAGTGCGCCTTTTTAATGAAGCACGCCATATAAAATTGAAACCGATATGGCGTTGCCCCACCTTGCCGTGATGATCTATTTGAGTTATCCGTTTGAGGTGCGCGGGTACGGTTTGGTTTCATTATGCGGAAAAATGCCGTCTGAAGGGTTCAGACGGCATCGGTGCATCGGGGCAGGATTTAGTCTGTGCCTTCGAGCATTTTGTTCAATTTGGGGACGAGCAGGAGCAGCAGGAAGCCTGTGGCTGCGCCGATGTAGAACAGCAGCCGGTAGAAGCCGATTTCGTCGCCCGCCTGATAGCCTTTTTCAAACAATACGCCGCCCAAAGTGAAGCCTAATGAAAAGGCAAGGAAATTAAGGGCGACCATTTGGGTTTTGAATAAAGGCGGGGCGATTTTGGTGGAGATGGACAGCGCAATCGGGGAAATCATCAGTTCGCCTATCGTGATGGCGAGGACGATCAGTGCGAAAACCGCAATAGGCATCGGCGTGCCGGAGGAAATAAAGGGGACGAATCCCAAAAACGACGCGCCGGTAACAAATACCGCCATAGCGAATTTCAGCGGGGTTTTGGGCTGTTTGCGCCCCATTTTTGTCCACATTGCCGCCATCAGTCCGGAAAACAGGATGACCCACAGGCTTTGCATAGAATCTTTCCAAGCGACGGGCACGGTAAACGAACCGATGGTGCGGTTGACGGTTTCGTCGAAATAGACGGTTGCCACGGTGTAAATCTGAAACCAGACGGCCCAAAACATACAGATGGTCAGGAAAAGCGGGATGTAGGCGATGATGTGCCGTTTGTTGTCGGAACTGACGTGGGGGTTGGTCAGCAGGCGGGCGAAATAGACGATGACGGCAAGGATGACGGTAGATAAGAGGATGCCGGAGAAATTGTCAAGGTTGACAAGCCCGGTTTTGATGGCGGTTGCAAGTGCGGCGATGAGAGCGATGCCGACGGCGGCCGCAGTTTTGCCCTGTCCTTTTGAAAGCGGATGGGGGACGGTGGGGTGGGGCAGGTTTTTACGTCCCAAGGAATAACGCCACAAGCCGAATGCCATACCGACCGCCGCCGCGCCGAAACCATAATGGAAACCGATGTTTTCCTGCAGCAGGCCGGTCAGCAGCGGGCCCAGGAAGCCGCCGATGTTGATGGCGATGTAGAAAATGGAAAATCCCGCATCGCGCAGCGGGCGCATTTCGTCCTGTTCGTATAATGCGCCCACCATAGAACTGGCCGTAGATTTCACGCCGCCGCTGCCCAATGCGATGAATATCAGCCCGATTAAAAGGCCGTACAGGCCCGGGGCGGCGGCAAGGACGATGTGTCCGAGCATCACGACGATGCCCGAGAGGAAGAGGGTTTTTTCCGCTCCCCATACGCGGTCGGCAAACCACGCGCCCAAAATGGTGGACAGGTACACGCTGCCGCTGTATGCGCCGACAATGCCGCCGGCGAGGGTTTTGTCTATGCCCAAGCCGCCTTTGTCGGCGGTGTAATAGAGGTAAATCAGCAGGATGCCCTGCATTCCGTAAAATGAAAAACGTTCCCACAATTCGATATGGAAGAGGGTGGAAAGCTGGAAAGGGTGGCCGAAGAATGTTTTTTCTCCGGTGGGGGCGGGATGTCGGGACATAAAGGTTCTCCTAAAAGATTTTCTCTCAATGCCGTCTGAAACGGATGCGGACGGCGGCGGTGTTTTTTGTATGAAAATCGGTTTTTAACCGATATTTCATTCTTTGTCAAACGATGCGCTGCCGTTTTTGCGGTCGAATGTTTTTATATTTTTTTCAATTCAACGGATTGTATTTTAGAGTACGTGTTCCGATACGGCGCGGGTAAAGCCTTTTCAGTCAAGCGGCTTATCCGATAGGGCGGTTTTTTATAGTGGATTAAATTTAAACCAGTACGGCGTTGCCTCGCCTTGCCGTACTATTTGTACTGTCTGCGGCTTCGTCGCCTTGTCCTGATTTAAATTTAATCCACTATACTTAGATGGAAAATCACCGCCTTATATATCCGCCACGCCGAAGGGCGCATTATAGTGGATTAACAAAAACCAGTACGGCGTTGCCTCGCCTTAGCTCAAAGAGAACGATTCTCTAAGGTGCTGAAGCACTAAGTGAATCGGTTCCGTACTATTTGTACTGTCTGCGGCTTCGTCGCCTTGTCCTGATTTTTGTTAATCCGCTATAAAGACCGTCGGGCATCTGCAGCCGTCATTCCCGCGCAGGCGGGAATCTAGACCTTAGAACAACAGCAATATTCAAAGATTATCTGAAAGTCCGAGATTCTAGATTCCCGCTTTCGCGGGAATGACGAAAGGTTGCGGGAATGACGAAAGGTTGCGGGAATGACGGTTCGGGCATTCCTTAAATTACCCGTGTATCGCTGTAAATCTTAGAGATGGCGGAATATAGCGGATTAACAAAAACCGGTACGGCGTTGCCTCGCCTTAGCTCAAAGAGAACGATTCTCTAAGGTGCTGAAGCACCAAGTGAATCGGTTCCGTACTATTTGTACTGTCTGCGGCTTTGTCGCCTTGTCCTGATTTTTGTTAATTCACTATATCGATTCTGTTCCCTTGCAGGCGGTCGGCGGAAAAGCAGGTTTTCAAATGTCCGGTTTGGCGGCGCGCCTTTCAGACGGCATGGCGGCGGACAGTGCCATGCCGTCTGAAAACCGTTTATTTCCCTTTGCCGTTTCCGGCGGTGTCTTTTTTGTCCGAACCGAAGAGGCGGTCGAAACGTATGGTGTATGTCAGCTCGCCGCCCGACGAAAGGCTGCTGATACGGGCAACCGCCTGTATGGCGCGGGTCAGCCGGTAAATCAGTTTGACGGACTGTTCCGCGCTGGAGATGCCGTATTCGTAGCCGATGTAGAGTTTGCCGGTCAGTTGTTTGCCGACGGTCAGTACCTGTTCGGCGGGGTTGAGTTCGCCGGTTTGCGCGTTGCGGCTGCGCTTGCTGGTAAAGCCCAAATCATCCACCAGCCCGATGCGGTCGTTGATTTGTCCGGCAAGCAATGCGCCGGCGGCTGCAGACAGGGCGGCATTGTCGCCGCTGCTGCCGCTGCCGGCGCGGTTGAGGATGAGCCAGGAGAGCTTGTCTTTTTCACTCATCGGTTCGTTTGCCGTCAGTGTAATGCGCGGGCTGTTGAGGCTGCCCAATATTTCCACGCCCGCACCGACGGGGGAAAGTCGGCGTTCGGCGCGGATGTTGAGGTTGGGGTCGTTGAGCGGGCCGACAAAGGAGACCGTGCCTTTGGTAATGTCCAAATCCTGCCCGTATGCTTTATAACGCCCTTTGATGACGCGGACCGTGCCCACGCCCCGCACGCTTCCGCCCGGTTGGGCGGTCAGGGTCAGTTTGCCGCCTATGGTAACGTCCGCGCCGTAGCCGGCGAAGCGGATGCTGTCATTGAGGTCTAAAATCAGGTTCATATTGACGGGGAGTGGTGCCGCCGCTTCTTTTTTGACTTCGCCCAATACGACGACATCGTCGCCGACGGACGGCATCGAGGATTTTTGCGAACCGAACAGCCCCTGATCCGTTTTAATCATCCCGGTAACGGATATGCCTTTTTGCGGCGAATAGCGCAGGCGGGTGTTGCCGGAAACCGTCAGGCGGCGGTTGGGGCGGGACAGGATGCGGTATTTGTCGAACACCGCGCCGATATCGACATCGGGTCCGCTGTTTTCCATACCGACCGTGCCGGAGAGTTCCGCCGTCCCTTCGTGCCGGAATTTCAGGCTGTCGATTACCCATTTCCTGCCCGCGATATGCGAACGCAGCGAACCGTTGTCCAAGATGATGCCTTGGGTTTGGTTGCGGTAATAGAGCTTGTCGCCGTTGATGCTGCCGCCCAAGTGCGGGTCGGCGATGCTGCCGCCGAGGGTTACGGCGGCATTCAGGCTGCCTTTGACGGTTTGTCCGACGGGCAGGAAGTTGCGGAATGCTTCGGCATCGGCAACGGTCAGGTTGAGCCTGCCGCCTAAAGGCGCGGTATCGAAGGAGCGGCTTTGCCCGACGGTAATGTTGCCGTTGATTTTCCCGTAGTTGCTGCTGCCGTTGACGGCGGCGTTGACGGACGGAGAGCCTACCCGTCCGCCGATTTGCGCGGAGGCATTCAGGCCGCCGGTAATGTTTTGCGCGGCGGCGGGCAGAAAGGGCTTCAATGCGCCCAAGTCGGGAAGGGAGGCGGTAATCCTGCCGCCGAGCGGTGCATTTGCCATATTGCCGCCGAAGGCGTTAGCGATGCCCAAATCGGCGTTAATCCGTCCGAAACGTGCGCCGCCGTCAATCAGGATTCCGATGCGGTCGTTTTGAAAGCGCGTTTTCAGGGAAAATGCGTTCAAACCCAAAGCCTGACCGCCGGGCAATACGGCATCGCCGCTTTGTCGGCTGATATTGAGGTAGCCGCGCGCGTTACGCCCGTAGGCGACATCCCAGTCGCCGTTTAAAACCAGATTGTGTTCGACGGGCGGTTTAAAGAAATTGTGCAACTCGGCGATGTGCAGTCCGTGTGCGCCGCCTTTTGCCGATATGCCGGTTTTTTTATCCCAAGAAAAGTGTTGCAGGTTGAGGCTGCCGCCCATTGCCTGCCAATTTGCCGTACTTGCCGCCACGCGTTCCGTACCGGCTTCGAGCGTCATACGGTTTTGCAGCTTGAGGTTGAACGCGCCGCCGATGTCGAAAACACTAATGCTGCCTTTCCATCGGGTAAGTTCTCTGTTGATACCGCCTGAAGCGTCCAAATCGAATTTGAACGGTTTGCCGTCCAGCGTCATGGCGGCGTGTGTGCGGATGCGGTGCTGCGCGCCCGTGCCTTCCAGCGTCAGGCCGGCGGTATCGATAACCGCCGCCCCACCCGACAGGGAAAGGCGGCTGCCTTTGATGTCGGCGCGTATCGGGCGGCTTGTGTCGGGCGAGCCTCTGAGGGTGAAATCGAGCGAACGGATGTCTGCCGCCTTACCGATGTGCAGGTTGCGCGCCGTGCCGGAAAGGTCAGTTTCAAAGGTTCGGATGCCGCCGTCCAAATCGCCGGAAAGGTGTCCGCGTACATTTAAAGCCCCCGCGAGTCCGAAACCGAAACGGGAGAGGTCGGGTGCGGTGATATTGAGGTTGAGCCGGTCGCCTTTTTTGCCGAAGCCGCCGTCTGTTTTAATAATGTTCTGTCCCAGCCGCAAATCGACGGCGGCGCGCGGAAGGTGGCGGGACTCGTAAATAATGTCGGCATGACCGTTAAGCGGTACACCGTTGAGTATGCTGGGGGAAAAACGCATTTTGCCTGCAAAATGCTCTTTTGCCAGTTCGCCTGCAAGGTTTATTGAGCCGTTGATATTGCCTGACGGAAGTTGCGGATCGATGCGCGAAGGGTCGAATGCGCGGGAACGGATGTCCAGCTTGAGCAGGCGGTCTTTAAACAGTTCGAGATAGCCTTGCGCGGTCAGGCTGCCTTGCCCTGCGGCGATGTTGACGGTGTCGAACACCAATTTCCGCTGTCCGTTTGCGGGGTCGCTTGTGATAGCGAGGCTGCCGTCCGTGCGCGCCGTGCCGGTGCTGAGTTGCCAAGAGATTTTGGGCGAGGCGGTCGTGCCGCCGATGCCGATGCTGCCGTCCAACCTGCCTTTGAACGCGGTTTGCAGAACGTCTTCCGCGCCGACGGAGTTGATGCCTATATTTAAATCGAGGATGTCTTTTTCGGTGTCGATTTTGCCCGACAGCCTGATGCCGCCCCGTCCGAGCAGGGCGGCGGACGTATTGCCGATATGCACCGTGCCGTCCTGCCGGATGACAAAGCCGCCTAAAACCTGACGGACGGGGATGCCGTTGCGGTCGGCAAAGCCGGCTTTGGTGTTTTCCAAATCGAGCGAACCTTCCAGCGCGATGCCGTCTGAAAACGACGGGATGGCGGTCAGGTCGAAATTCAGTCCGGCATCGGGCAGGGAAGGCACGAAGGCGGCCGGATTGATGTTGAACCCTTTGACCAGTACTTCTTCCAATGTTTTATCCAATGATTCGGCAAACGGGTGGATGACGGATTTTCCCGAGAGGCGGATATTGCCGCCGTCGATCGCCAGTTCGGCGCGCACATCTTTCAGGCTGCCGCTCAGCCTCGCCGTACCGTGTATGGTTTCGCCTTTGAGTCCGCCTTTGGTGTAAATGGCGGTATCGAGGGCAAACGGTTTTTTCAAGCCGACCGAGACCGCCCCCGACGAACTGCTCCACGGGGTGTCGGCGGTTTTCAGGTCAAGGCGGTGTCCTTTGCGGTCGTAACGGTATGCCGCGTTGAGGCGTTCGAGATAGACGGTTTGTTTGTCAAAAGTTTTGCCTGCGCTGATTTTGCCCGTCTCGAAGCGGTCGAGATAGACGGCGGCAGGCAGGTCTATGCTGTCGGGAAGGCTGAGCGGAGGGCGTTCTTCTTTAGGCGGAGTCGGTTTGGTAACGATGGCGATGTCGCCGGCGGAAATTTCGGTAATGTGCAGGCTGCGGCGCATCAGTTCGGACGGTTTCCACGCGAAGCGGAAGCGGCTGATTTTAAGGTCTGCCCCCTCGGTTTCTATCGACCAGTTGTCGCCGTCGAAGCCGTCGAGCAGCGTGCCTTTGAGGTTTTGGGAGGAAATGTTTACGCCGAACCAAGACGGGATTTGGTACAGCCCGAAGCGCAAACCGGATTCCGTACCGGCGAGCCAGCCGAGGAAACATACTGCCAAAATCAGGACAGACAGCAGTGCCGCCGACAGCTTCAGCAGCGGGCGGCGTTTTTTTGCCGGCGGGGCGGGGCGGTGTTCAGACGGCATTTTGCGCGTGCCGTTTTCGGTCGGATCGGTATCTGTCGGTGCGGTATCGGTCATAATGTCTGTTTCAAAATGGTTTGCTGCAATGCCGTCTGAAGCGGCCATATCGGTTTAGAAGCGCGTTCCCAAGCTGATGTGCCAGCGGATTTTCTTGTCGCTGTGCCCGTAGGCGATGTCGAAGGAAAACGGCGCGAGCGGGCTGAACCAGCGCACGCCCAGTCCCGAACCGTGTTTCAGCTTCATACGTTTGAAATTGGCGGCGGCATCGCCCATATCGTGGAATACCGCGCCGGACAGGGTGCGCGTAAACGGCAGTTGGTATTCCAGGCTGCCCACCAAGAGGGCGCGTTCGGGCAGGACCGATCCGTTCGGGCCGGCAAGTCCGATGCTGTCGAGTTCGTAACCGCGCACGGAAGACGCGCCACCGCTGCGGAACATCAGCCCCGAGGGGACATCGGCATTGTCGCGGGCAACGGTGTAACCCGCTTGTCCGCGTATGATGAACGTGCCGAGTTTTTTGTTTTCGGGCGTGAAGAAATAACCTGCGCGGGCAGAGGTGCGGATCAGCGCGGTGGAGGACAGGAATGTGCCCAAAGTCGTCCCGATTTTGCCGTCGAGGTAATGGCCGTTTTCGGGGTGCAGCACGTTGTTGAGCAGCTGGCGTTTCCAAGAGGCGGTCAGCATCGTGGCGTGGCTGTTGCCCAAATCGACATCCGAGCCAGGGATTTTCCGGCCTTCTGCGAGAAACTCCGCCCCCAGCCTGGCATCGATGCCCGCGCGGTCGCGCACATACCAAATGCCGCCGGAGAAGGCGCGTTTTTCGAGGTTTTGGGTGGTCGAACGGTTGTAGGAAACGTTGCTTGTCCAGTAGTTGCCCCGGTAGTTGCGCGGCTGGCTGATGCCGGCGGCAAGCGTGGTTTCGTATTTGTCCATATCCCAGACGACCGAACCGATATAGCCTTTGTTGAAGAGGTTGTAATAGTCGTAGGCGATTTTGCCGCCCAAACCGTATTCCGAATCGAGGCGGATGCCGGTTTCGAGCTTGTGGCGTTTGACCTCGGTTACGCTGACTTTGACGGGGACGCGGTCGCCTTGGAGGCGGTCGAAGTCGGCCTGTACGGACGCGCCGGAATAATGCCCGTTTTGTTCGAGCGCCTGTTGGAAGTCGAGCAGCAGGTCGAGGTCGTACGGCATACCGGGCTGGAAACGCGCAAGACCGGAAACGATTTGTTCAGGGTAACGCTGTGTGCCGGTAATTTCAAAGTCGCCGAAGGCGATGGGGCGGCCGCTGTCCACGACGACGTTCAAATCGGCGGTGGCGGTATCGGGGTTGACGGCCGCCCGGGTGTTGCCGAGCTTGGCAAGCGGGTAGCCTTTGCGCGTTACCGCGCCGAGGACGGAAGTTTTGCTGTTTTCCCAACTGTCCTGATCGAAATCGCTGCCTACCGGCTGCTGCCAGTTTTCCATCGCGTTGCGGTAGTATTCGGCGAGGTTGCCGTCTGAAAGGATGTCGCCGAGGATGGCGACGCCGACGTTGGCGATTTTGGTGCGCGGACCCGGTGTGATGTGCACCGTATAAGCCCCGTCTTTTTCCGTCAGGCTGACTTTGCTGCTGAAATAGCCTTTGCTGCGGAGCATCGTTTTAACGTTGTCCGGTGCTTCTTCGGCGAGGAAGCCAGTCTGCTCTTTGTCCAACACTTCTTCCTGCTGCTGCGTGATGAGCGGCAGGTGTTCTTCGACCATATCTTTGATTTCACTGTCCTGCGTGTCGATGCGGACGGGGAATTTGGGTTTTAATTTGACTGATTCGGTGTCGGGGCTTTTGTTTTTGAACAATGCGAAACCCGCCGCCTTGTTTTCGGAAAGGTCGGCGGCAGGCGCGTATGCGTGCGGAAAGAAAAATAAAGCCGGCAGGAGCAGGGCGGTCGGTTTGATCATCATGGTACGGGTGTCGTGCATCGGTGTGGCGGTTTTCGATTCTAACACTGTTCGGGCGGGGTTTCGAACGGCCGTTTTCGTGTTGTTCGGACGTGGCGGGACGCTTCAGACGGCATACCGCCGCCGGTATTTCGGAGGCTGCGGCCCGCCGGGAATGTATCTGCTTGTTTTAAGGTATTTTGTTTCCAATCCGCATATGGAAAACAGGCTGCGTTTCGGAATGGTGTCGAAAAATAGGCAGGATTAAATAAATTTATTTTCGTTCAATAAATTAAACCGTTACGCCGAATGATAAAACAACGCCTGTCCGGCACCGCATAGGGCAAATCAACACACCTCAAAACACAGCCGAAAAATAAAAAAACACAGAGAATGAGTTTTCTTTTAAAATACAACATTTTTTAACATATCACAACATAAGGAAGAATTATGGTGTTCGGCAAATCCTTATTTCATGCGATCGGCCGCGTCAGCCTGGTCAGGCAGATTGCCGCCGGTTTGGCGTTGGGTATCGTAATCGGTTCGGTTTCACCGCAACTGGGCTTGGCGGCAGGCTTGTTCGGCAGCCTGTTTGTCGGCGCGCTCAAAGCGGTCGCGCCGGTTTTGGTATTTATTTTGGTGGCGGCCACAATCGCGCAGCACCAAAAAGGCAACAAGGCGCATATCAGGCCGATTATCGTCCTCTACCTCATCGGTACGTTTTCCGCAGCCCTGACCGCCGTCATCGCCGGTATGGTTTTCCCGACGCACATTGTTTTGGCGGGCGCTGGCGATGTGTCCGCCGCGCCGCCTTCCGGCATTGTGGAAGTGTTGAAATCGCTGCTGATGAACCTGGTCGCCAATCCGATTAACGCGATTGCCAATGCCAACTATATCGGCATTCTGGCTTGGGCTTTGGTTTTGGGCGCGGCGTTGCGGAATCACGGTTCGGACGTTACGCGGCAGGTCGTCGCCGATTTGGCGGAAGCGGTTTCTACCGTTGTGAAGTGGATTATCCGCTTTGCACCTTTGGGCATTTTCGGGCTGGTGTCGTCCACAATCGCGGAGACGGGTTTCGGCGCGCTGGCGGGTTACGCGAAGCTGCTTGCGGTGCTGTTGGGCTGTATGGCGTTTATTGCGCTGGCGGTCAATCCCGCCATCGTGTGGTGGAAAATCCGCCGCAACCCTTATCCGCTGGTGTTTACCTGCCTGCGCGAAAGCGGCGTGTATGCCTTCTTTACCCGTTCTTCCGCCGCCAATATCCCCGTGAATATGGCTTTGGCGAAAAAACTGGGGCTGCACGAAGACACTTATTCGATTTCCATCCCGTTGGGGGCGACCGTCAATATGGGCGGCGCGGCGATTACGATTACCGTTTTGGCTATGGCGGCGGCGCACACCCAAGGCATACAGGTTGATTTTGCCACCGCGCTGCTGTTGAGCCTGGTGGCGACGGTCAGCGCGTGCGGCGCGTCCGGCGTGGCAGGCGGTTCGCTACTGCTGATTCCGCTGGCGTGCAGCCTGTTCGGCATCAGCAACGATGTCGCCATGCAGGTGGTCGCAGTCGGCTTCATCATCGGCGTGATTCAGGATTCGGCAGAAACGGCGTTGAATTCTTCAACCGACGTTTTGTTTACCGCTGCCGCCGATTTGGGCCGACAGAGAAACCGGGCGGAATAAACCAAGCTATGCCGTCTGAAGCCCGTTTGGCGTTCAGACGGCATATTTTTACAATTTTATGGGCATATGGCGGAAACAATACCGGCTGCCTTATTGAATATGTTTCAACACACAGGGCGATACATAAAGCACCGCCCTATGAAGGAGATGATGATGTTTAAACGCAGTGTGATTGCAATGGCTTGTATTTTTGCCCTTTCAGCCTGTGGGGGCGGCGGTGGCGGATCGCCCGATGTCAAGTCGGCGGACACGCCGTCAAAACCTGCCGCCCCTGTTGTTTCTGAAAAAGAGACAGAGGCAAAGGAAGATGCGCCACAGGCAGGTTCTCAAGGACAGGGCGCGCCATCCGCACAAGGTAGTCAAGATATGGCGGCGGTTTCGGAAGAAAATACAGGCAATGGCGGTGCGGCAACAGCGGATAATCCCAAAAATGAAGACGAGGGGGCGCAAGATGATATGCCGCAAAAAGCCGCCGATACAGATAGTTTGACACCGAATCACACCCCGGCTCCGAATATGCCGGCCGGAAATATGGAAAACCAACCGGATATGGCAAATACGGCGGACGGAATGCAGGGGGACGATCCGTCGGCAGGGGAAAATGCCGGCAATACGGCTGCCCAAGGTGCAAATCAAGCCGGAAACAATCAAGCCGCCGGTTCTTCAGATCCCACCCCCGCGTCAAACCCTGCCACTACGAATAGCGGCGGCGATTTTGGAAGGACGAACGTGGCTAATGGCGTTTTGATTGACGGGCCGTCGCAAAATATAACGTTAACCCATTGTAAAGACAAAGTATGCAGTAGAGATTTATTAGCTGAAGAAGTACTGCTAAAATCAGAATTTGAATCGTTAGATGATTCTGGGCGAATTAATAAATATAAAAAAGATGGACAGGATAAATTTACTAATTTGGTTGCGACAGAAGTTAAAGCTAATGGAACTAACAAATATGTCATCATTTATAAAGACAAGTCCACTTCATCTGCGCGAGTTAGGCGTTCTGCACGGTCGAGGAGGTCGCTTCCGACCGAGATGCCGCTAATCCCCGTCAATCAGGCGGATACGCTGATTGTCGATGGGGAAGCGGTCATCCTGACGGGGCATTCCGGCAATATCTTCGCGCCCGAAGGAAATTACCGGTATCTGACTTACGGGGCGGAAAAATTACCCGGCGGATCGTATGCCCTCCGTGTGCAAGGCGAACCGGCAAAAGGCGAAATGCTTGCGGGCGCGGCCGTGTACAACGGCGAAGTACTGCATTTCCATACGGAAAACGGCCGTCCGTACCCGACTAGGGGCAGGTTTGCCGCAAAAGTCGATTTCGGCAGCAAATCTGTGGACGGCATTATCGACAGCGGCGATGATTTGCATATGGGTACGCAAAAATTCAAAGCCGCCATCGATGGAAACGGCTTTAAGGGGACTTGGACGGAAAATGGCAGCGGGGATGTTTCCGGAAAGTTTTACGGCCCGGCCGGCGAGGAAGTGGCGGGAAAATACAGCTATCGCCCGACAGATGCGGAAAAGGGCGGATTCGGCGTGTTTGCCGGCAAAAAAGAGCAGGATTGATGCTGATGCCGTCTGAAGCGCAGGTATTCATTACGGCGGGACGACGCGTTCAAATCATCAAACAAGCCCCCGAAAAAGGCGGCATCCCAAAATCCGGCACTGAAATTGCCGCGCGTATCGGCGGCATCCCGCCGCCGTCCGGGGAAACTGTCGGCAGCAGCCTTCCGCAGCCTCCCCGCCCGCCTTTTCCGGGCTGTTGAAATATGGAAATAAAGCACAGGCCGTCTGAATGTTCAGACGGCCTGTTTTTTCAACGGCTGTGTTTTAACAAAAAGAATTTCATCGGTATTTACTTAACGCTTGAACACCTGCCCCTCGGGACGGCGGCAGGGTTCGGGCCGGTTGGGGAAAGGCATCGCCTTTCTGAATCGGTGCGGTACGACGGGGTGCGCCTTATGTGCCGAAAGGGTTTGCGGCAACGGTATGCCGTCTGAAGCGGGGGCGTTCAGACGGCATTGTGATGTTTGGGTCGCGGATCCGGTTCAAATCCGCATCAGTTGATAAACCCGTCGTCTTTCATTTTCTTTTCGGAAAAATACTGGCCGCATACCAGCAGGGCGGTGAGGATGATGACAAACAGCCCCGCCATAGTCAGTGTGATTTTGAAGAACAATTCCGCTTCGAGAAAAGAAAACCAGAGTTGCACAATCAGCAGCAGCACCCAGCCGGCAAACAGTCCGAGACAGGCATAAACGCCGAGCTTAAACACGGTCCCGCTCCAAAATGACGACGTAGGCTTCGCGTTTGAAAAACAGCAGCATACGGCGCAAATCTTTTTCCATCGTTACGACCCGCCAGCCTTCGGGGGTCTGTTTGTTGAGGAACGCGCTGAAATTGACGGGGTTGACTTTTGCCGCGCCGAAAAACAGGCTGGACAACAGGCTTTCCTGATAAATGACGACTTTGTATTCTTTCATCGTATTTCCTTTTCGGTTGAAACACCGCCCTTTGGGGCGGCAGGATCAGACTTTATTTGGGAGGGGCGTAACCCCTTCCAAATCAGGACGATACATAGGGCGGTGCTTTATGTGTCGTCCTGTGTGTTGAAACATAGGATTCCTTTAACTAAGGGATTGCCTTTTCAGACAATCCCTTAAATTGCAGCGATGCAATGCGGCGAAACTTATTGCTTATTACCCAACTGCGGCAATACCGAACCTTCGCCCAGCGACAACAAACCACTTTGCGAGTAGATGCCCAGTTTGGCGCGGGTGTCGGTGATGTCGAGGTTGCGCATCGTGAGCTGTCCGATGCGGTCGAGCGGGGTAAACGCCGCACCTTCGACTTTTTCCATACTCAGGCGTTCGGGTTGGTAGGTCAGGTTGGGCGATTCGGTGTTCAGAATCGAGTAGTCGTTGCCGCGCCGCAGTTCGAGGGTAACTTCGCCGGTGATGGCTTTGGCGACCCAGCGTTGGGCGGTTTCGCGCAACATCAGGGCTTGGCTGTCGAACCAGCGGCCTTGGTAGAGCAAACGTCCGAGGCGCAGGCCGTTGATGCGGTATTGTTCGATGGTGTCTTCGTTGTGGATGCCGGTCACCAAGCGTTCGTAGGCGATGTGGAACAATGCCATTACCGGGGCTTCGTAGATGCCGCGTGATTTGGCTTCGATGATGCGGTTTTCGATTTGGTCGCTCATACCCAGGCCGTGGCGGCCGCCGATGCGGTTGGCTTCGAGGAAGAGTTCGACGGGGTCGGCGTATTCTTTGCCGTTCAATGCAACCGGCACGCCTTCTTCAAAGCGCACGCTGACTTCTTCGGGTTTGACTTCGACGTTTTCGTCCCAGAAGGCAACGCCCATAATGGGTTTGACGATTTTGATGCCCGAGTTCAAAAATTCCAAGTCTTTGGCTTCGTGGGTCGCGCCGAGCATATTGGAATCGGTAGAGTAGGCTTTTTCAACCGACATTTTGTAGTTGAAGCCGTTGGCAATCAGAAATTCGCTCATTTCGTGGCGGCCGCCGAGTTCGTCGATAAATTGTTGGTCGAGCCAGGGTTTGTAGATTTTCAGCGCGGGATTGGTGAGCAAACCGTAGCGGTAGAAACGCTCGATGTCGTTGCCTTTGTAGGTGCTGCCGTCGCCCCAGATATTCACATCGTCTTCTTTCATGGCGGAAACGAGCATGGTGCCGGTTACGGCGCGGCCCAGAGGCGTGGTGTTGAAGTAGGCGATGCCGCCGGTGGAAACGTGGAACGCGCCGCATTGGATGGCGGCGATGCCCTCGTGTGCCAACTGCGCGCGGCAGTCGATTAGGCGGGCGTTTTCCGCACCGTATTCCATCGCTTTTTTGGGAATGGCGTTGTAGTCGTCTTCGTCGGGCTGACCAAGGTTGGCGGTGTAGGCGTAAGGCAGCGCGCCTTTGAGTTTCATCCACAACAGCGCGGCGGAGGTATCAAGTCCGCCGGAGAAGGCGATACCGACTTTTTGACCGACGGGGAGGTTTTGTAAAATAGTATGGTTTTGGCTCATGAAAAAATCCTCGATAGCTTGAAAAATCAAAGCCATTATCTTATAAATAGAAAATATTGTCAGCCATCATGCCGTCTGAACGAGTATTCCGCCGTTTCAGGCGGTATTTAAAACCGAAAATATTATGAATGCGTTCAACCTCATCATCATCGGCGACGAAATCCTGCACGGCAGCCGTCAAGACAAGCATTTCGCCTTTTTCAAATCCCTGCTCGAATCCAAAGGGCTGAAGCTCAATCAGGTGCAATATCTGCCCGACGAACCCGATTTGCTGGTCAGGCAACTGCGCCGCAGCTTTTCAGACGGCATACCGACGTTTGTTACCGGCGGCATCGGTGCCACGCCCGACGACCACACGCGTCAAGCCGCGGCTGCTGCTTTGGATTTGCCCGTCGTCCGCCATCCTGAAGCCGCCAAGTTTATCGAAGGCATAACCCAGAAACGCGGCGAGCCGCTTGATTCGCCGGAACACGCCCAACGCCTGAAAATGGCAGATTTTCCCGAAGGCGCGGAATTGGTGCCCAATCCGTTTAACAACATCGCCGGATTTTCTATCCGCGAGCATTATTTTTTCCCCGGCTTCCCCGTGATGGCGCACCCGATGGCGGAATGGGTATTGGAAACTTATTACGCCGACCGCTTCAACCAAACCGAACGCGGCAGCCGCAGCGTGTATGTGTTTGAGCAGCCCGAATCGCGCATTACGCCGCTTATGGAGCATATCGAGCAAACTTATCCCGGCGTGCGTTCGTACAGCCTGCCCAGCGTCGGTTGGACGCATTCAGACGGCACGCAGGTCAAACCGCACATTGAGTTCGGCATCAAAGCCGAAGGAGAAGCCGTCAACCTTTTGGACGCGGCGTGGGCGGAAGTGTTGCACAGCTTGGACGGATTGGGAGCAGAGCTGAAAAATCGGGTAAACTGAAAACCGTTTGCCCAAATCGGACGATATTTAAGGAAAACCATGCAATACCGAATCAGAAGAGAAAACGAAGCACCCGAAGCAAAAAATACGGGGGAAACCTTATGGGAGCGCGACATTATGCGCGAAGTGCTGCTGTCCGCCTATCGGGACAGGCGCAGGGAGCGGATGTGGAAAAACATCTGGCGCGCCGTCAGCACCCTGATTCTGGTTGCCCTGATTGCAGGCATTTTCCGAAAAGACGAAGCCGCATTGCAGTTGGCGGGCAACACGCCGCATACCGCAGTCGTCAACCTGTACGGCGAAATCGGCAACGGCGTAGAAGACCAGGTCAAAAAACTCAAAGACGGTATGGAGGCCGCCTACAAAAACCCGCAGGCAAAAGCCATCGTCATCCGCGCCAACAGCCCCGGCGGTTCGCCCGTCGTGTCCAACACCGCTTTTGAAGAAATACGCCGTCTGAAGGCGCAGCACCCCGGCATCCCCGTTTATCTCGTGGCAGAGGATATGTGCGCGTCCGGCTGCTACTACATCGCGGCGGCGGCGGACAAAATCTATGCCGACCCGTCCAGCATCGTCGGCAGTATCGGCGTTATCGGCAGCAGTTTCGACGCGACCGGCCTGATGGAAAAAATCGGCGTGAAACGCAGGGTTAAAATTGCGGGCAGCAACAAAGGAATGGGCGATCCGTTTTCTCCCGAAACGCCCGAACAGGCGAAAATCTGGGAAGAAATGCTGACCGGCATACACGGCGAATTTATCAAAGCCGTCAAAACCGGACGCGGCGGCCGCCTCAAATTCCGACAATATCCCGACGTGTTCAGCGGTCGCGTGTACACAGGCGCAGACGCGCTGAAAGTCGGGCTGGTGGACGGACTCGGCAATATTTACAGCGTGGCGCGAGACGTGGTCAAAGCCCCTGATGTGGTGGATTACACTCCGAAGGACGATTTCGGCAGAATCTTGGGCAGACGCTTCGGCGCAGAACTCAAAGCAAGTGTTTCGGAAGCCCTGCAATCCCTCCAATAACGCTTTCCGCCGGATATGGTGGTTTAAATTCAAACCACTATACCGATGCCGTCTGAAAGGTTTTCAGACGGCATTTTTTGCATGGTAGGGTGGTATTTGTGAAACGGTAATATGAAAACAGAACGCTTGTCGCGCGGTTTGTACCGTGCCGGTCTATACGAAGGCAGTAATAAAGATAGAAACGTTTTGTTTTTATAGGATTGGCGCGAAACAGACGGTCCGGCGTTCTTGAAATCAAATAAGAATCGTTATCATAACATGATTGTATTTATTGGGTTTTTTTGGGCGTTTTGCCGATATTTACCTTTTAATGGTTTTTGAAATTCGCTAAAATACGAAATTATTGTAGAAATTTTGTTAACGGATTTGGGTGTAACCATGTTGTCCGCTTACTTTCCCGTTTTTGTCTTTATCCTCGTCGGCCTCGCGGCCGGCGTGCTGTTTATCCTGCTCGGCACGATTTTGGGCCCGAAACGCCACTACGCCGAAAAAGACGCGCCTTACGAATGCGGTTTTGAAGCCTTTGAAAACGCGAGGATGAAGTTCGACGTGCGCTATTACCTCGTCGCCATCCTCTTCATCCTGTTTGATTTGGAGGTTGCGTTTATGCTGCCGTGGGCAGTGGTATTTAAAGAATTGGGTACATACGGCTTCTGGTCTATGCTGGTGTTTATCGTCGTTCTGACGGTAGGCTTTGTTTACGAATGGAAAAAAGGTGCGCTGGAATGGGAATAGAAGGCGTTTTGAAAAAAGGTTTCATCACCACCAGCGCGGATACGGTGCTGAACTATATGCGTACCGGTTCATTGTGGCCGGTTACTTTCGGCTTGGCCTGCTGCGCCGTGGAAATGATGCACGCGGGTATGGCGCGTTACGACCTTGACCGTTTCGGCATTATTTTCCGTCCGTCCCCCCGTCAGGCAGACCTGATGATTGTGGCGGGTACGCTCACCAATAAAATGGCGCCTGCACTGCGCCGCGTGTACGACCAGCTCGCCGAGCCGCGCTGGGTATTGTCCATGGGCTCGTGTGCCAACGGCGGCGGCTATTACCACTATTCTTATTCCGTCGTGCGCGGTGCCGACCGCGTCGTGCCGGTAGACGTTTACGTGCCGGGTTGTCCGCCGACTGCGGAAGCCCTGATTTACGGCCTGATTCAGCTCCAGCAAAAAATCAAGCGCACTTCCACCATCGCGCGTGACGAGTAAGGAGAGGACGATATGGCAAGCATTCAAAACTTATACGAGACCGTCGTCGGCGTGCTTGGCGATCAGGCAAGCAAAGTCATTTCCGCTTTAGGCGAGATTACCGTCGAGTGTCTGCCCGAACACTATGTTTCAGTGATGACTACGTTGCGCGACCATGAAGAACTGCATTTCGAGCTTTTGGTCGATTTGTGCGGCGTCGATTACAGCACTTACAAAAATGAAGCATGGCAGGGCAAGCGCTTTGCCGTCGTCAGCCAGCTTCTTTCCGTTAAAAACAATCAGCGCATCCGCGTGCGCGTTTGGGTTTCAGACGACGACTTCCCCGTAGTTGAATCCGTAGTCGATATTTACAACAGCGCGGATTGGTACGAGCGCGAAGCCTTCGATTTGTACGGCATTATGTTCAACAACCATCCCGACCTGCGCCGCATCCTGACCGATTATGGTTTTGTCGGACATCCTTTCCGTAAAGACTTCCCGATTTCCGGCTATGTGGAAATGCGTTACGACGAAGAGCAAAAACGCGTGATTTACCAACCTGTTACCATCGAGCCGCGCGAAATCACGCCGCGTATCGTCCGTGAGGAGAACTACGGTGGCCAATAAATTAAGAAACTACACCATCAACTTCGGCCCGCAACACCCTGCGGCGCACGGCGTATTGCGCATGATCTTGGAGCTGGACGGCGAACAAATCGTCCGTGCCGATCCGCATATCGGCCTCTTGCACCGAGGCACAGAGAAACTGGCGGAAACCAAAACCTATCTGCAAGCCCTGCCCTATATGGACCGCTTGGACTACGTTTCCATGATGGTCAACGAGCAGGCATATTGCTTGGCGGTAGAAAAACTTGCCGGTATCGATGTACCAATCCGCGCCCAATACATCCGCGTGATGTTCGCCGAAGTAACGCGCATCCTCAATCACTTGATGGGCATCGGTTCGCACGCCTTCGACATCGGCGCGATGACCGCCATCCTTTACGCCTTCCGTGACCGCGAAGAGCTGATGGACTTGTACGAAGCCGTGTCCGGCGCACGTATGCACGCCGCCTACTTCCGTCCCGGCGGCGTTTACCGCGACCTGCCCGACTTTATGCCCAAATACGAGAGCAGCAAATTCCGCAACGCCAAAGTATTGAAGCAGCTCAACGAATCCCGCGAAGGCACCATGCTCGACTTTATCGATGCCTTCTGTGAACGTTTCCCGAAAAACATCGACACACTCGAAACCCTCCTGACCGACAACCGTATTTGGAAACAGCGTACCGTCGGCATCGGCGTTGTTACTCCCGAGCGCGCCATGCAAAAAGGCTTTACCGGAGTGATGTTGCGCGGTTCTGGCGTGGAATGGGATGTGCGTAAGAAACAGCCTTACGAAGTGTACGACAAAATGGATTTCGATATTCCCGTCGGTGTGAACGGCGACTGCTACGACCGTTACCTTTGCCGTATGGAAGAAATGCGTCAATCCGTACGCATCATCAAACAATGTTCCGAGTGGTTGCGTGTTAATCCGGGTCCGGTCATTACCACAAACCACAAATTCGCTCCGCCCAAACGTACCGAAATGAAAACAGGTATGGAAGACCTGATTCATCATTTCAAACTCTTCACCGAGGGTATGCACGTTCCCGAGGGCGAGACCTACACCGCTGTCGAACATCCGAAAGGCGAGTTCGGCGTTTACATCATTTCAGACGGCGCAAACAAACCCTACCGCCTGAAAATCCGCGCACCCGGCTTCGCCCACCTACAAGGCATGGACGAAATGGCAAAAGGCCACATGCTGGCCGACGTTGTTGCCATCATCGGTACGCAGGACATCGTATTCGGGGAGGTTGACCGATAATGTTATCCGCAGAATCCTTAAAACAAATTGATATTGAGTTGGCAAAATATCCTGCCGACCAACGCCGTTCCGCCATCATGGGCGCGTTGCGTATCGCCCAAACCGAAAAAGGCTGGCTTGCTCCCGAGACCATCGCCTTTGTTGCAGACTATATCGGCATCTCGCCTGCACAAGCCTACGAAGTCGCTACTTTCTACAATATGTACGACCTTGAGCCCGTCGGCAAATACAAACTGACCGTTTGTACCAACCTGCCCTGTGCCCTGCGTGGCGGCATGGATACCGGCGAATACCTGAAGAAAAAACTCGGTATCGGCTACGGCGAAACTACGCCCGACGGCAAATTCACCCTTGTCGAAGGCGAATGCATGGGCGCGTGCGGCGATGCTCCGGTCATGCTGGTCAACAACCACAGCATGTGCGGCTTTATGACTGAAGAGGCGATTGAGAAAAAATTAGCAGAATTAGAATAGATTGTCCGAACACATTAGGTTTGTAATCAAACTTAACCGGTTATTCCAAAATTCTAAATTGTGATTTTAAAAAGTAACAATAAAAAAAGGGGAGTGCTTCATGAGAGGGGTAATTGTCAAGTGGGATGACGAAAAAGGTTATGGTTTTATACGGATAGATGGCGGTAACAAAGAAATTTTCTGCCATATTTCTGACTTTTCCCCAAGAAACCCGCGTCCTGAGATTAACGAGGCGGTTGGTTTTGAAGTGGTTTCAGATGACAAGGGAAGATTTTCTGCACAACAGATACGCTATCTGAATCAGGAGCGTGCAGTTTCTCCCGGATACCGCAAGAAACATCGAAAAGACGAGGAATCTCCCACTTCGATTGTTCAGGTTGTGCTGTCTTTGTTGGTCGGTTTACTGCTTGTTTCGGTAATTGGCTATGAGGCGTATCAATATGCGTCAGAGAAGCTGACTCCGAAACAGGAAAATACGTCGGTTAAAACGCAAGTATTACCCGAAATAAAACGGCAGCAGCCCGACAGCAGCCCATACCGTTGCGACGGCAGGCAATATTGCTCACAAATGACTTCGTGCGAAGAAGCCAAATGGTTCGTAAGGAACTGTTCCGATACCAAGATGGACGGCGATGGCGACGGCATTCCGTGTGAAGATATGTGCAGCGGATGGTAATTTTGATTGATGACGGGAAGAACAAACGCAGGTTTGGTTCAGATTAAACGAAGACAGGAAAATGCCGTCTGAAAACAGACAAACCGTTTCAGACGGCATCAGGAACATTGAGACGGCAGGCAGCCGCAACCGATACGAAAACGAACAGGCACACCAAAAATGGCTATTTACCAATCAGGCGTGATTTTTGACCAAGTGGATACCGCCAATCCCGACTGCTGGACATTGGACGAATACGTCAAACGTGGCGGCTATACCGCCCTGCGTAAAATCTTGTCCGAAAACATCTCGCAAAGCGATGTGATTGACGAGGTCAAAGCCTCCGGCTTGCGCGGCCGTGGCGGTGCGGGCTTCCCGACCGGTTTGAAATGGAGCTTTATGCCCCGTTCCTTCCCCGGCGAAAAATACGTCGTCTGCAATACCGACGAAGGCGAGCCGGGTACATTTAAAGACCGCGACATCATCATGTTCAACCCACATGCCCTGATTGAAGGCATGATTATCGCCGGTTACGCGATGGGCGCGAAAGCAGGCTACAACTACATTCACGGCGAAATTTTCGAAGGCTACCAACGCTTTGAGGCCGCACTCGCCCAAGCGCGTGCCGCAGGCTTTTTGGGTAAAAATATTTTGGGTTCGGATTTTGAGTTTGAACTCTTCGCCCACCACGGCTACGGCGCATATATTTGCGGTGAAGAAACCGCATTGCTCGAATCGCTGGAAGGCAAAAAAGGCCAGCCGCGCTTTAAGCCGCCATTCCCTGCTTCGTTCGGCCTGTACGGCAAACCGACCACCATCAACAATACCGAAACGTTCTCCTCCGTCCCCTTCATTATCCGTGACGGCGGACAGGCATTTGCCGATAAAGGTATTCCGAATGCAGGCGGTACCAAATTGTTCTGTATTTCCGGCCATGTCGAGCGTCCGGGCAACTATGAAGTGCCATTGGGTACGCCGTTTGCCGAAGTCCTGAAAATGGCGGGAGGTATGCGCGGCGATAAAAAACTTAAAGCCGTTATTCCCGGCGGTTCGTCCGCGCCGGTTTTGCCTGCCGACATCATGATGCAGACCAATATGGACTATGACTCGATTTCCAAAGCAGGCTCGATGCTGGGTTCCGGCGCGATTATCGTGATGGACGAAGACGTGTGCATGGTCAAAGCCCTTGAGCGCCTGAGCTACTTCTACTACGACGAGTCTTGCGGCCAATGTACGCCTTGCCGAGAAGGTACGGGCTGGCTTTACCGCATCGTCCACCGCATCGTAGAAGGCAAAGGCCGCATGGAAGACTTGGATCTGCTGGATTCTGTCGGCAACCAAATGGCAGGCCGCACCATCTGCGCCCTTGCCGATGCCGCCGTCTTCCCTGTCCGCAGCTTTACCAAGCATTTCCGTGATGAGTTTGTGCATTACATTGAGCACGGCGGGCCGATGAAAGAGCATAAGTGGGGAGGGTGGTAATGGTGGAAGCTAAAATTTTTATTCTATACGGTGCAGCTAACAAAGGTAAGAGTACGACACTCAATACGCTTTTTAATCAGATTTGTCGGAAATTTTCTAAATTTCTAGTCTTTTTTGAAAGACATGGAAACGGCTTAGATTTTGTTGCAGTATTTGATCATGAAGGTCAGAGGATTGGTTTTTATTCATCTGGTGATAATGAATACGAGGTTAGGAGAAATTTATACAAACTTTATTCGCATAATTGTGATTTTATTTTTGGCACGTCAAGGACACGGGGTGGTAGTTGCGATGCAGTAGGATGTTATGCAGAGTTATTGCATGGCGATGTAAATATAATTAATTGGTGTGAAAAGTTTGAGCCTACGGATGAAGACAATGAGCGTGCTGTTAAAGAGTTATTTAAGTCATTTAAAAATATAATAAATGAGTTATAGTTTTAGTTGGTTTTATATTGGTTAAAAGCAAAATGCTAAAAATTTAACTTTGCCGTCATTCCCGCGTAGGCGGGAATCCATAGTGGAATTTACAGAACCCGATATTTGAAAAGCAGTTGCCAAAATTCAAAAAATGGATTCCCGCCTACGCGGGAATGACGGCAAGGTGGCAGTAAACGTTTTCAACAGTATTGATTGTCAATGAAACTCAAAAGGTCGTCTGAAACCCATTTTTCAGACGATCTCCATAAAAAATTATTTATTAAATACCCGTAACTAGGAACGAACCATGTTACAAATCGAAATCGACGGCAAACAGGTATCTGTGGAGCAGGGCGCGACGGTGATTGAAGCCGCGCACAAGCTCGGTACTTATATCCCGCATTTCTGTTACCACAAAAAACTTTCCATCGCCGCCAACTGCCGTATGTGTCTGGTGGACGTGGAAAAAGCCCCCAAACCCCTGCCCGCCTGTGCCACGCCGGTAACGGACGGCATGATTGTGCGCACACATTCGGCAAAAGCCCGAGAGGCGCAAGAAGGTGTGATGGAGTTTCTGCTCATCAACCATCCGCTTGATTGTCCGACCTGCGATCAAGGCGGCGAATGCCAGTTGCAGGATTTGGCGATGGGCTACGGCAAAAATACCAGCCGCTACACCGAAGAAAAACGTTCCGTCGTCGGCAAAGACATGGGTCCTTTGATTTCCGCCGAGGAAATGAGCCGTTGTATCCACTGTACCCGTTGCGTGCGTTTCACTGAAGAAATCGCCGGCGTGCAAGAAATCGCTATGGCCAATCGCGGCGAACATTCCGAAATCATGCCTTTTATCGGCAAAGCAGTGGAAACCGAATTGTCAGGCAACGTCATCGATTTGTGTCCTGTCGGCGCATTGACCAGCAAACCGTTCCGCTTCAACGCGCGTACTTGGGAATTGAACCGCCGCAAATCCGTTTCCGCCCATGACGCTTTGGGCAGCAACCTGATTGTACAAACCAAAGACCATACCGTCCGCCGCGTGTTGCCATTGGAAAACGAAGCCATCAACGAATGCTGGCTGTCTGACCGCGACCGTTTCGCCTACGAAGGCCTGTATCACGAAAGCCGTCTGAAAAACCCGAAAATCAAACAGGGCGGTGAGTGGATGGACGTGGATTGGAAAACCGCGTTGGAGTATGTCCGCAGCGCGATTGAATGTATCGCCAAAGACGGCAACCAAAACCAAGTCGGCATTTGGGCCAATCCAATGAATACGGTTGAAGAGCTGTATCTGGCCAAAAAACTTGCCGACGGCTTGGGTGTTAAAAACTTTGCCACCCGTTTGCGCCAACAAGACAAACGTCTTTCAGACGGCCTTAAAGGTGCGCAATGGTTGGGACAAAGCATCGAATCTTTGGCTGACAACGATGCCGTATTGGTAGTCGGTGCGAACCTGCGCAAAGAACAGCCGCTCCTGACCGCCCGCCTGCGCCGCGCCGCCAAAGACCGTATGGCCTTGAGCGTATTGGCCAGCAGTAAAGAAGAATTGTTTATGCCGCTTCTGTCTCAAGAAGCTGCACATCCCAACGAGTGGGCAGGCCGTCTGAAAAACCTGTCTGCGAATGCGGAACACGCCGTTACCGCCAGCCTGAAAAACGCTGAAAAAGCAGCGGTGATTTTGGGCGCGGAAGTGCAAAACCATCCCGATTACGCCGCGATTTACGCCGCCGCGCAAGAGCTGGCGGACGCGACCGGCGCGGTACTGGGCATTCTGCCGCAAGCTGCCAACAGCGTCGGTGCGGACGTTTTGGGCGTGAACTCGGGCGAGAGCGTTGCCGAAATGGCAAACGCGCCGAAACAGGCAGTCTTGTTACTCAACGTCGAACCGGAAATCGATACGGTTGACGGTGCAAAAGCCGTAGCCGCGTTGAAACAGGCGAAAAGCGTGATGGCGTTTACGCCGTTTGTCAGCGAAACGCTGCTGGACGTGTGCGACGTATTGCTGCCGATTGCGCCGTTTACCGAAACCTCGGGCAGCTTCATCAATATGGAAGGCCGTCTGCAATCCTTCCACGGCGTCGTTCAGGGCTTCGGCGACTCGCGTCCGCTGTGGAAAGTGTTGCGCGTATTGGGCAATTTGTTTGACCTGAAAGGTTTTGAATACCACGATACCGCTTCGATTCTGAAAGACGCGCTGGATGCAGAAAGCCTGCCGTCCAAACTGGACAACCGCAGCACATGGGCAGGGGAGGGCGTTCAGACGGCCTCAGACCGCCTCGTCCGTGTCGGCGGCGTCGGTATTTATCACACTGATTCTATCGTGCGCCGTTCCGCACCGTTGCAAGAAACCGGCCATGCCGCCGTGCCCGCCGCGCGTGTCAATCCGAACACTTTGGCACGCTTGGGCCTGCAAGACGGACAAACTGCTGTCGCCAAACAAAACGGCGCAAGCGTATCGGTTGCCGTCAAAGCCGATGCCGGACTGCCTGAAAACGTGGTGCATCTGCCGCTGCATACCGAAAATGCCGCGCTGGGTGCGTTGATGGACACTATTGAACTGGCGGGAGCTTGATCATGCAAGAATGGTTCCAAAACCTCTTTGCCGCAACGCTCGGTCTGGGCGATTTGGGTATCACCGTGGGCTTGGTGGTATCCGTCATCGTCAAAATCGTGATTATCCTGATTCCGCTGATTCTGACCGTTGCCTACCTGACATATTTCGAACGTAAAGTCATCGGCTTTATGCAGCTTCGCGTCGGCCCGAACGTAACCGGCCCGTGGGGTCTGATTCAGCCGTTTGCCGACGTGTTCAAACTCTTGTTTAAAGAAGTAACCCGTCCGAAGCTGTCAAACAAAGCCTTGTTCTACATCGGCCCGATTATGTCGCTCGCCCCGTCTTTCGCGGCATGGGCGGTGATTCCGTTCAACGAAGAATGGGTGCTGACCAATATCAATATCGGCCTTTTGTACATCCTGATGATTACCTCGCTGTCGGTTTACGGCGTGATCATCGCGGGCTGGGCTTCCAACTCCAAATATTCGTTCTTGGGCGCAATGCGTGCTTCCGCGCAAAGCATTTCCTACGAGATTGCCATGAGTGCCGCGCTGGTGTGCGTCGTGATGGTATCGGGCAGCATGAACTTCTCCGACATCGTTGCCGCACAAGCCAAAGGTATTGCCGGCGGTTCGGTATTCTCTTGGAACTGGCTGCCGCTCTTCCCCATCTTCATCGTCTATCTGATTTCCGCCGTTGCCGAAACCAACCGCGCGCCGTTTGATGTGGCAGAGGGTGAGTCTGAAATCGTTGCCGGTCACCACGTCGAATATTCCGGCTTCGCGTTCGCGCTGTTCTTCCTTGCCGAATACATTTTCATGATTCTGATTGCCGCGCTGACCTCGCTGATGTTCCTCGGTGGCTGGCTGTCTCCGTTCCCGCAAAGCTGGGGCTTTATCGGTACGCCTTCCGCATTCTGGATGTTTGTGAAAATGGCGGCGGTGCTGTACTGGTACCTGTGGATCCGTGCAACCTTCCCACGCTACCGTTACGACCAAATCATGCGTTTGGGCTGGAAAGTGCTGATTCCGATCGGCTTCGCCTACATCGTGATTTTGGGCGTGTGGATGATTTCACCGCTGAATTTGTGGAAATAAGTTTCAGACGGCATCTTGAGGCCGTCTGAACAAAGCGATTTTGAATACCTAACGAAATCCCTGTTTTGAGGGAACATAATATGGCTAACTTAGTAAAAACCTTTCTGCTTGGCGAATTGGTAAAAGGCTTGGGCGTAACGCTCAAAAACTTTTTTGCCCGCAAAGACACGATTTATTTCCCCGAAGAGAAAACGCCGCAATCCGTGCGTTTCCGCGGTCTGCACGCGCAACGCCGTTATCCGAACGGCGAAGAGCGTTGTATCGCGTGTAAATTGTGCGAGGCGGTGTGTCCGGCAATGGCGATTAACATCGAATCGGAAGAACGCGAAGACGGTACGCGCCGCACCAAGCGTTACGACATCGACCTGACCAAGTGCATCTTCTGCGGTTTCTGCGAAGAGGCCTGCCCGACCGATGCGATTGTGGAAACCCATATTTTTGAATACCACGGCGAGAAAAAAGGCGACTTGCACATGACCAAGCCGATTCTTTTGGCCATTGGCGATAAATACGAAGCTGAAATCGCCAAACGCAAAGCCGCTGACGCGCCGTATCGTTAAGGAGCAGACGAATGACTTTTTCCGCGATTCTGTTCTATATTCTTGCCGCCATCGTTTTGTACGGTGCGGTTCGTACCGTCACCGCTAAAAACCCTGTACATGCCGCTTTGCATCTGGTGCTGACCTTCTGCGTGAGCGCGATGCTTTGGATGCTGATGCAGGCTGAGTTTTTGGGCGTTACGCTGGTGGTGGTTTACGTCGGCGCCGTAATGGTGTTGTTCCTGTTCGTTGTGATGATGTTGAACATCGACATTGAAGAAATGCGCGCCGGTTTCTGGCGTCATGCGCCGGTTGCCGGCGTGGTCGGCACATTGTTGGCGGTTGCCCTGATCCTGATTCTGGTCAACCCGAAAACCGACCTGGCCGCATTTGGTCTGATGAAAGACATTCCGGCCGATTACAACAATATCCGCGATTTGGGCAGCCGTATTTATACCGACTACCTGTTGCCATTTGAATTGGCGGCGGTATTGCTGCTGTTGGGTATGGTGGCGGCGATTGCGCTGGTTCATCGTAAAACCACCAATCCGAAACGTATGGATCCTGCCGACCAAGTTAAAGTACGCGCCGACCAAGGCCGTATGCGTCTGGTGAAAATGGAAGCGGTCAAACCGCAAGTCGAATCTGCCGAAGAAAGCGAAGTTTCAGACGGCCTCAAGCCGGAAGGGGAGGGCAAAGCATGATTACCTTGACGCATTATCTGGTATTGGGTGCGCTCCTGTTCGGTATCAGCGCAATGGGTATCTTTATGAACCGCAAAAACGTGCTGGTATTGCTGATGTCCATCGAGCTGATGCTCTTGGCGGTGAACTTCAACTTTATCGCCTTCTCGCAACATTTGGGCGATACTGCCGGACAAATTTTCGTATTCTTCGTATTAACCGTTGCCGCTGCCGAATCTGCCATCGGTTTGGCGATTATGGTGCTGGTGTACCGTAACAGAAAAACAATCAACGTTGCCGATTTGGATGAGTTGAAAGGGTAAGGAGGTTGGGTCGAGGCCCAACAAGGCGCCTATGCCGTCTGAAAACCCGATAGGAAAAACGATGAAGTCCATAGACGAACAAAGCCTGCACAATGCCCGCCGCCTGTTTGAAAGCGGCGATATTGACCGTATCGAAGTCGGTACCACCGCGGGTCTGCAACAGATTCACCGTTACCTGTTCGGCGGCTTATATGATTTTGCGGGTCAAATCAGGGAAGACAACATTTCCAAAGGCGGTTTCCGTTTTGCCAACGCCATGTATCTGAAAGAGGCTTTGGCTAAAATCGAGCAGATGCCCGAGCGGACTTTTGAAGAAATCATCGCCAAATATGTTGAAATGAACATTGCCCATCCGTTTTTGGAGGGTAATGGCAGAAGTACCCGCATCTGGCTGGACTTGGTGCTGAAGAAAAACCTGAAAAAAGTCGTGAACTGGCAAAATGTAAGCAAAACCCTGTATTTGCAGGCGATGGAACGCAGCCCCGTCAACGATTTAGAACTGCGCTTTCTGTTAAAGGACAACCTGACTGACGATGTGGACAACCGTGAAATCATTTTTAAAGGTATTGAGCAGTCATATTATTACGAAGGGTATGAGAAAGGTTGAATGCCGTCTGAAAGCGGGTTCGGACGGTTTCGGACGACCTCAGAAGGGAAACGTTCATGATTACGGTAATCATATTATTGATATTCGGTAAAATGCAGGAGTATTACGCAGACCGTTCCGCCACATGGATGTGGGCGGCAGCTTTTGCTGTTGTGATTTCGTTATTCTCCTTGGCGGGCGGAATTTTTGCCGCACTCATTAGCGGCGCGATTTCCGGATTGTACGCATGGGCCTATTTTTTTCTGCTGCGACGGTTCACCGACAATCTGCCTGTTTGGGTCTTGATTTATGCTGCCGGTGCTATTTTGCCCTTACTGTTGGTTTTTTCTCGGGTGGCTTAACCCTTCCCTTGAACGTGAATTTTTAAATCGATTAGGTTCAATCAAATGAACGACATGACTTTATATCTCATCATTGCCCTCGTGCCTTTGGCAGGCTCGCTGATTGCGGGTTTGTTCGGCAACAAAATTGGACGTGCCGGTGCGCATACCGTAACAATATTCGGTGTGGCGGTGTCTGCCGTGCTGTCGGCTTATGTGCTGTGGGGATTCCTCAATGGCAGCCGTGCCAAGTTTGATGAGAACGTCTATACCTGGCTGACGATGGGCGGTTTGGATTTCTCCGTCGGCTTCTTGGTCGATACGATGACGGCGATGATGATGGTCGTGGTAACGGGCGTGTCGTTGATGGTGCATATCTACACCATCGGCTATATGCACGATGAAAAAGTCGGCTACCAACGCTTCTTCAGCTATATTTCTTTGTTTACTTTCAGCATGTTGATGCTGATTATGAGCAACAACTTCATCCAGCTTTTCTTCGGTTGGGAAGCGGTGGGTTTGGTGTCGTACCTTTTGATCGGTTTCTATTTCAAACGTCCGAGCGCAACATTTGCCAACCTGAAAGCCTTTTTGATCAACCGTGTCGGCGACTTCGGCTTTTTGCTCGGTATCGGCTTGGTGCTTGCCTATTTCGGCGGCAGCCTGCGCTATCAAGATGTATTCGCTTATCTGCCCAACGTACAAAATGCCACTATCCAATTGTTCCCCGGTGTGGAATGGTCTTTGATTACCGTAACCTGTTTGCTCTTGTTTGTCGGTGCGATGGGTAAATCGGCTCAATTCCCGCTGCACGTTTGGCTGCCTGATTCGATGGAAGGCCCGACACCGATTTCCGCATTGATTCACGCCGCAACCATGGTTACCGCCGGTCTGTTCATGGTATCGCGCATGTCGCCGATTTATGAGATGAGCAGCACTGCGTTGTCTGTCATCATGGTAATCGGTGCGATTACCGCCCTGTTTATGGGCTTCTTGGGCGTGATTCAAAACGACATCAAACGTGTGGTTGCGTATTCCACCCTGTCGCAACTGGGCTATATGACTGTGGCTCTGGGTGCGTCTGCCTATTCCGTGGCAATGTTCCACGTGATGACTCACGCTTTCTTTAAAGCCTTGTTGTTCTTGGCGGCGGGTAGCGCGATTATCGGTATGCACCATGACCAAGATATGCGCCACATGGGCAATCTGAAAAAATACATGCCGATTACTTGGCTGACCATGTTGATCGGTAACCTGTCGCTGATTGGTACGCCGTTCTTCTCCGGCTTCTATTCCAAAGATTCGATTATCGAAGCAGCGAAATACAGCACCCTGCCGGGCAGCGGCTTTGCCTATTTTGCCGTCCTTGCCAGCGTGTTTGTTACCGCGTTTTACGCATTCCGACAATACTTTATGGTATTCCACGGCGAAGAAAAATGGCGCAGCCTGCCCGAACACCATTCAGACGGCCATGGCGAAGAACATCACGGCTTGGGTAAAAACGACAATCCGCACGAAAGTCCGCTGGTCGTTACCCTGCCGCTGATTCTGCTTGCGATTCCGTCCGTCATCATCGGCTACATCGCCATCGAGCCTATGCTTTACGGCGATTTCTTCAAAGACGTGATTTTCGTTAATGCTGACGCGCATCCGACCATGCACATCATGAAGGAAGAGTTCCACGGCGCATTGGCAATGGTGTCGCACAGCCTGCATTCGCCTGTACTCTACCTTGCTATCGCAGGTGTCTTGAGCGCATGGCTTTTGTACGTCAAACTGCCGCACCTGCCCGCGAAAATCGCGCAGGCGTTCCGTCCGATTTACGTTTTGTTTGAAAACAAATACTACCTCGATGCCCTGTATTTCAACGTCTTTGCCAAAGGCACGCGCGCGTTGGGCACTTTCTTCTGGAAAGTCGGCGATACCGCCATTATCGACAACGGTATCGTCAACGGTTCCGCCAAACTGGTCGGCGCGATTGCCGCGCAAGTGCGTAAAGTCCAAACCGGCTTCATCTATACCTATGCCGCCGCTATGGTATTCGGCGTATTGGTCTTGCTCGGTATGACCTTCTGGGGATTGTTCCGATAAGGATGAGGCTTCAGACGGCCTTAAACCTTCAGGCCGTCTGAAACGAAGAAATATCCACATAAACACATTTTATTTTAACCACAGGTTAACCACTATGTTTTCCAACTACCTACTCAGCTTGGCAATATGGATACCCATCGCCGCAGGTGTGCTGGTTTTGGCGACCGGTAAAGACAGCCGTGCGTCGCTGGCGCGTGTGCTTGCCTTCATGGGTGCGCTTGCCGGTTTCTTGGTAACGCTGCCCCTGTTTACCGGTTTCGACCGTTTGAGCGGCGGCTATCAGTTTACCGAGTTCCACGAGTGGATTCCGCTGCTGAAAATCAACTATGCATTGGGCGTGGATGGTATTTCAGTGCTCTTTATCATCTTGAATGCGTTTATTACACTGCTGGTGGTATTGGCCGGTTGGGAAGTCATTCAGAAACGTCCGGCGCAGTATATGGCGGCATTCCTGATGATGTCGGGTTTGATTAACGGCGCGTTTGCCGCTCAGGATGCGATTCTGTTTTATGTGTTCTTCGAGGGTATGCTGATTCCGCTGTACCTGATTATCGGTGTATGGGGCGGCCCGCGCCGCGTCTATGCGTCGGTCAAGCTGTTTCTCTATACGCTGATGGGTTCGCTCTTGATGCTGGTTGCCATGGTTTACCTGTACTATCAAACAGGCAGCTTCTCTATTGTCGATTTCCAAAACATCAAACAGATTCCGTTGGGCGTACAACAGCTTTTGTTTGTGGCGTTCTTCCTGTCATTTGCCGTAAAAGTGCCGATGTTCCCTGTGCACACTTGGTTGCCGGATGCCCACGTTGAAGCGCCGACCGGCGGTTCGATGGTGTTGGCGGCAATTACGCTGAAACTGGGTGCGTATGGTTTCTTGCGCTTTATCCTGCCGATTATGCCGGATGCGGCACGCTATTTTGCCCCTGTGATCATCGTATTGAGCCTGATTGCCGTGATTTACATCGGTATGGTGGCTTTGGTGCAAACCGATATGAAAAAACTGGTGGCGTACTCTTCTATCAGCCATATGGGTTTTGTCACTTTGGGTATGTTCCTGTTTGTGAACGGTCAATTGAATGATTGGGCATTGAAAGGCGCAATCATTCAAATGATTTCCCACGGTTTTGTGTCTGCCGCGATGTTTATGTGTATCGGTGTGATGTACGACCGCCTGCATACCCGCAATATTGCCGACTATGGCGGCGTGGTCAATGTGATGCCTAAGTTTGCGGCGTTTATGATGTTGTTTGGTATGGCCAATGCCGGTCTGCCTGCGACTTCCGGCTTCGTGGGCGAGTTTATGGTGATTATGGGCGCGGTTAAAGTGAATTTCTGGGTAGGCGCGTTGGCCGCCATGACCTTGATTTACGGTGCATCTTATACCCTGTGGATGTACAAACGCGTTATTTTTGGTGCAATCCACAATCCGCACGTTGCCGAAATGAAAGACATCAATTGCCGCGAATTTGCGATTTTGGCGATTTTGGCGGTTGCTGTTTTGGGCATGGGTCTGTATCCGCAAGCGTTTATCGAAGTGGTGCATCAAGCGGCAAACGATTTGATTGCCCATGTAGCACAAAGCAAGATTTGAGGTGTGTAAATGAACTGGTCTGATTTGAATTTAATGCCCGCCATGCCCGAAATCGTGCTGCTTGCGCTATTGGGTGTCGTATTGCTGGCAGATTTGTGGATTTGCGATAAAAACCGCTATCTGACCCATCTGATGAGTTTGGGAACGGTCATCATTGTGGCCGTTACCCAGTTGGCGGTATGGGAGCAGGGCAGTGTCGATGCCTTTCATGGTATGTATATTGCAGACGGCATGTCCCGTTTGGCAAAACTGGTGCTGTATGCACTGACGTTCGGTCTGTTTATTTACAGTAAACCCTACAACCAAGACCGCCAAATTTTTAAAGGCGAGTTTTATACCCTGTCGCTGTTTGCCCTGTTGGGTATGAGCGTCATGGTCAGCTCGGCACATTTCTTGACTGCGTATATTGGTTTGGAATTGTTGTCTTTGTCGCTGTACGCCATGATTGCTCTGCGCCGCGATTCCGGCCGCTCTGCCGAGGCCGCGCTGAAATACTTCGTATTGGGCGCGTTGGCCTCCGGTTTGTTGCTCTATGGCATTTCTATGGTTTACGGCGCCACTGGTTCTCTTGATTTTGCTTCCGTCTTGGCTTCTGCTTTCAATGAGCAGGCCAACGAGTGGTTGTTGAAATTGGGTATGGTGTTTATTGTAGTCGCCATTGCATTTAAATTGGGTGCGGTTCCATTCCATATGTGGGTGCCCGATGTGTACGATGGCGCGCCGACCTCTGTTACCGCCTTTGTGGGTACGGCTCCGAAAATTGCCGCTGTCGTCTTTGCGTTCCGTATCCTTGTTACCGGTATGGGTACCATACATTCAGACTGGGCGCCGATGTTGGCCATTCTTGCCGTCGCTTCTTTGGTGGTCGGTAACCTTGCCGCCATCATGCAAACCAATATCAAACGTATGCTTGCCTATTCCACCGTATCGCACATGGGCTTTATCCTGTTGGCGTTTATGGCAGGCGCGGTCGGCTTTACCGCAGGTTTGTATTACGCCATTACCTATGCTGTGATGGCGGCAGTCAGCTTCGGTGTTTTGATGGTATTGTCCACCAAAGACATTGAGTGTGAAAACATTAAAGACCTCGCGGGTCTTAACCAACGCCATGCATGGTTTGCCTTCCTGATGTTGCTGTCTATGTTCTCCATGGCAGGCATTCCGCCGCTGATGGGTTTCTACGCCAAATTCGGCGTGATTATGGCGCTCTTGAAACAAGGCCATGTTTGGTTGTCCGTATTTGCCGTCATCATGTCTCTGATTGGCGCGTTCTACTACCTGCGCGTGGTCAAAGTCATCTACTTCGATGCGCCTGACCATGACCAGCCGGTCGGCAGCAACTATGCCGCCAAATTTGTCCTGACGGTCAATGCCTTCCTGCTGCTTCTCTGGGGCATCATGCCGCAAACCGTTATCGACTGGTGCGCCAAGGCGCTGGAAAATACGCTGTAATATTCGGTATCATCACGGCAGCCGTATCAGAGGTTGCCGTTTTATTTAAGGTTACCGCCGTATTTCAGACGGCATGGGAAACGGCTATGCCGTCTGAAAGCGGAGAAAGAAGATTATGACCGCATCTATGTACACACTCTTACTGCTTGCCTTAATTTTTGCCAATGCTCCGTTTCTTACGGTCAGGCTGTTCGGTATTGTTCCGCTCAAGCGCAAACATTTCGGACATCACCTGATCGAGCTGGCGGCAGGTTTCGCACTGACCGCCATTCTTGCTTATATTCTCGAATCCCGTGCAGGATCGGTACACGATCAGGGTTGGGAGTTTTACGCCACAGTCGTCTGCCTGTACCTGATTTTTGCGTTTCCATGTTTTGTGTGGCGGTATTTCTGGCATACGCGCAACAGGGAATAGGGTAACAATAATGCCGTCTGAAGCCTTTTTCGGACGGCATATCCGAGTCTGCTCAGTATTTGCGCGCAATCGTAAATTCGGCAAGCTGCCTGAGCCGTAATGCCTTATTGCCGAAGGGTTCGAGCAGCGCGACCGCTTCGGCAACCAGTTTGTGTGCGTATGAGCGCGCCGCTTCCAAGCCCATCAGTTTTACATAAGTCGGCTTGTCGTTGTCTGCGTCTTTGCCCGCTGTTTTGCCCAAGGTCGCCGTATCCGCTTCACAATCCAACACATCGTCGATGACTTGGAACGCCAGCCCCAGTTTTGCCGCATAATCATCCAATACCGCCAGACTGTCTTCAGACAGATTCGGGCAAGACATCGCCCCCAATAAAACCGCGGCACGAATCAACGCCCCCGTTTTCAGGCTGTGCATCCGTTCCAAATCGGCTTGAACCATTTGTTTGCCGACATTTGCCAAATCGATTGCCTGTCCGCCCGCCATACCCGCGCTGCCGCCCGCTTTCGCCAACACCGACAGCATCGCCAACTGGCGTGCGGCAGGCAGTTCTGTCGGACGGCTCAACACGTCGAAGGCTTGGGTTTGCAAAGCATCGCCGGTCAGAAGGGCGGTGGCTTCGCCATATTTGATGTGGCAGGTCGGTTTGCCGCGCCGCAGGCTGTCGTTGTCCATCGCCGGCATATCGTCGTGAACCAACGAATAGGCATGGATCATTTCGATTGCCGCCATTGCCTGTCCGACCGCATCCGCCACGGCCCCGCCCAATTCCGAAGCTGCCAGCACCAGCATCGGGCGCAGACGTTTGCCGCCGTCCAAAGCCGCATAACGCATCGCTTCGTGCAGCGTGTGCGGGATTTCGTTTTCAGACGGCAAAAAGCGTTCCAGCAGCAGCTCTGTCTGCGCCTGCGCCCTAAGCTGCCACGCTTTCAAATCATTCGTCGGATTCAAGGTTTAACTCCTTCAGCCCGTCCGCATCCAAAACCTGTAATTTCTGTTCGACTTGGGCCAACTTGGTTTGGCAGTATCTGACCAGTTCATTGCCTTCCTGATATGCCGCCAATGCATCCTCCAACGGCATTTCCCCCTGCATGGACTGGGTCAGTGATTCAAGGCGCGACAGTGCCTCTTCAAACGATTTCGGGGTAATTTTCTTCATGGTGTCGGGAGTTTCTGTAAAAACGGAATTGTAGCATTTCTGAAAACCGGATGCCGTCTGAAACAGCAGGATTTCAGACGGCATGGTTTTTGTCCTGCAAACGGCAAGAGGTTATTTGAGCAGATCGTCGGTAATGCGTTGCAGGAAGGTCAGCCGTTCGGTGCGGATTTTACCGGTTTGCGCGGCAGCTTTGACGGCGCAGCCGGGTTCGGCGCGGTGGGTGCAGTTGTGGAAGCGGCATTGTCCGACAAGGTGGCGGAAATCGGGGAAATAGAGCGGCAAATCGGCGGCTTGGAGGTGGTGCAGTCCGAATTCTTGCAAACCCGGGGAATCGATGAGTTGGGTTTCGCCGTTCAAATCGTAAAGCCGGGCGTGGGTGGTGGTGTGTTTTCCCGAGTCGAGTGCGGCGGAAATGTCGCCGGTGCGGGCGGTTTGGCTGCCCAAAAGGGCGTTGGTCAGGGTGGATTTACCCATGCCGCTTTGTCCGAGCAGAATGTTGCTATGCCCTTGCAGGACGGGGCGCAGGCTGTCGGCGTTTTCCAGCGCGCGGGTTTCGATGACGGGATAACCCAGCGTTTCGTAGAATTTGAGTTTTTCGCGCCAAAGGGCGGTTTCGGGCAGGTCGGCTTTGTTCAGGATGATGACGGCTTGGATGCCCGCGGCTTCGGCGGCCAGGAGGGCGCGTTGCAACAAGGCTTCGCTGGGCGAGGGAACGGCGGCGGTAACGATAAGGAGCTGGGTAACATTCGCGGCGATAAGTTTGGTTTTCCATGCGTCTTGGCGGTAGAGCAGGCTTTGGCGCGGGAGATAGTCTTCGATGACGGCCTGTTCGGCGTTAATGTTTTGGATATGCACGCGGTCGCCGCAGGCGAAATCGACCCGCTTTTTGCGCGTGCTGGCTTCGTAGGTTTTGCCGTCTGGCGTACGCACGATGTAGCGGCGGCCGTAGCTGGTGATGATTTGGGCGGTATCGGTCATGGTTTTGACGGGTAGGGGAACGGGAAGGCCGTCTGAAAATGTTTTCAGACGGCCTTGAGATTTATCTTTTCCGACCTTTCTTTTGCTCCATTTTATCCAACGCTTTTCCCATATCTTCTAAAGCATTCGGATTACCGCCAAAATCATGGCCGCCGACACTACACACAGTAGCAGATAGAATACTCATCGTCGAAATCTCTTTCATTTCAAACCGTTCAGATTCCATTGGGATCTCATGCAATAATTTCCCTTTCCCGAAATGACGACTGTATAGTTTTGCCGGCTCCGGATTCATAATATCAATCCTGTTCAGACAATCCAGATAGTGCTTCTCTATCATGGAAGTACCTGCCAAATTTTTATTCGTATCATCAAAATTAGTTATCACATCATATACTAACAAATTTGGGTTGTGAGGATGATTCTTGATACTTTCCATATCTGCATAAACACGACTCTGAGCACCATCCAGCATTGGCAAAAATCTTGGCTTATCAGCAAATACTGAGATTGGCAAACAAATCGTCATCAAAAAAACAGCTAACTTTTTCATTTTACTTTCCTCCGATCAGATCAAGTCGTTCACGACGAATCAGTTTATCATTCGGATAACCCTGAATAGTACAGATGAGAGAAGTTTTACCGTCACTCTCTTCCAATATCAGCGATTTTTCTACTGTATTTTTTGCAGGTATCGAACCAGACGTTGCTTGCATATTTGGCTGCCAACGCAAAGACTTATGACTATTAATAATAATTTGCGGAGAAGTCACAAAATCCTCTCCCATCGGTTTCAATCCCCATTGAGGGAACTTTGCTACCACATCAGCAGCCTGAGCTTTTTTAAGCTCGAACCCCCAGAAATAAAAGACAGGATTTTTACCCGTCTCATTAACCGGCAGTTCCGAATATGCTGCCGAAAAACTACTAAAATGTATGCCGTTTACTATTATCGGTTTATTGAAGATAACCTGTCTTTTCCCATCTTCATCGGCACTACCTAACTGAAAACGTGCAGTCTTTCCTACTTTCTCAATCGGAGCATATTTACTCAATTGCTCCTGCTTGTTTTTCAAGATATCAAACATAGATGCATCACATTTTACAAATGCATTCAGCAACTCTTCTTCCGCACTTCCTGCCCATGCATTTGCTGCAAGTGCAAATACAGCCATACTCAAATATTTGATAGATCGTTTCATATTGTCTTTCTAAAGTTAGCGTAAATTATCGTTGAATTACATAACCATTTTAATTCATGACATCAAATTAAGCACGATCTAAATTATTGTTTTTTTCAGACGGCCTTTTATCTTCTTTCCAAGCGTTTAATTGTTTTCCCACTCGACATGTTCACTCAAGAAGCCGCCACTTTGGTGCGCCCAAAGTTTGGCGTACAGGCCTTGTTTCTCGAGCAACTCGGTGTGGCTGCCTTCTTCGATGATGCGGCCTTTGTCCAAGACGATGAGGCGGTCCATCGCGGCAATGGTGGAGAGGCGGTGTGCGATGGCAATCACGGTTTTGCCTTCCATCATTTTGTCGAGGCTTTCTTGGATGGCGGCTTCGACTTCGGAGTCGAGCGCACTGGTGGCTTCGTCAAGCAACAGAATCGGCGCGTCTTTAAGCATAACGCGGGCGATGGCGATGCGTTGGCGTTGGCCGCCGGAAAGTTTCACGCCGCGTTCGCCGACGTGCGCATCATAGCCGCGTCGGCCTTTGGCATCGCTCAAGTTAGGAATAAAACCGGCGGCCTCGGCACGTTCCGCAGCGGAAATCATCTCGGCTTCGGTCGCATCAGGACGGCCGTAGATAATGTTGTCACGGACGGAGCGGTGCAGCAGGGAAGTATCTTGCGTTACCAAACCGATTTGGGCACGCAGGCTTTCTTGGGTAACGCTGTCCACGGTTTGTCCGTCGATCGAAATCGTGCCGCTTTGCGGTTCGTAAAAGCGCAGGAGCAGGTTGACAATGGTGGATTTGCCCGCGCCGCTGCGGCCGATCAAGCCGACTTTTTCGCCGGGCTTGATGTTCAGATTAAAGCCGTTGAGGAGCGGTTTGCCTGCTTCGTAGGAAAAATCGACGTGATCAAACTTGATTTCGCCTCGGGTAACTTTCAGCGGCAGGGCGTGCGGTTTGTCGAGGATGGTGTGGGGTTTGGACAGGGTCGCCATGCCGTCGTTGACGGTACCGATGTTTTCAAACAATCGGGCAGACTCCCACATGATGTATTGCGACAAACCGTTCACACGCAATGCCATGGCCGTGGCCGTAGCTACCGCGCCTACGCCGACTTGGCCGTGATACCAAAGCCAAATGCCCAAGGCGGTCGTACCGACGGTCAGCGAGCTGTTGACGATAAAGCTGCAGGTGTGCAGCAGCGTAGCCAACCGCATTTGGGCATGGACGGTCACCATAAACTCTTCCATCGACTGCTTGGCATAAGCGGCCTCGCGTGCGCCGTGGGAGAAAAGTTTGACGGTGGCGATATTGGAGTAGGCGTCGGTAATGCGGCCGGTCATCAGCGAACGCGCATCCGCCTGACGCGCTGCGGTTTTGCCGAGCTTGGGAATCAGGAAACGCATAATCAGGGCGAATCCAATCATCCAGCCGATAAAGGGCAGCAGCAGCCAGCCGTCGAACGAAATCAGAATCACGCCGGAAGTAATGAAATACACCAGCACATACACGACCATGTCGGCAACCGTCATCACCACGTCGCGCAACGCCAGCGCGGTCTGCATGACTTTGGCGGACACGCGTCCTGCAAATTCGTCCTGATAGAAGCCGAGGCTCTGTCCCAGCATCAGGCGGTGGAAATTCCAGCGCAGGCGCATGGGGAACACGCCTTGCAGGGTTTGCAGGCGCACGTTGGACGCGAGGAAGGTCCAGAGGGCGAAAAACACCATCATCGCCGCCATCGCCGTCAACGCCCAGCCTTTTTCGGCAAACAGGGTCGCGGGCGTGTATTTGCCGAGCCAGTCCACGACTTTGCCCATAAATTGAAACAGTAGGGCTTCCATGATGCCGATGCCTGCGGTAAATGCCGCCAAAACAGCAATCCATTTGCGCAAACCCCTGATGTTGCTCCAGATAAACCGCCACAGTCCTTTTTCAGGCGTTTTCGGGGCGGCTTCGGGATAGGGATCGATTCGGGATTCGAACCAAGAAAATATTTTGTTCAACATTGTTTTCGATTTCGGTAAAACAGTTTCAGACGGCATCAAACACAATGCCGTCTGAAAGGAAGGACAATAACGCCATTTTACGGGAAAAGCCGTCGGGAAGACAGCGCGGGGCGGAAACGCAGGGTTTCGGCAGGGCAAACGCCGCGCCGCTTTCAGACGGCATTATTTCAGCAGGTTTTTCAAAGCAAGGCGCACGCCTTCGCCCACGTCCGTCCCCTTCGGAACGCCTTTGACCGCCGCTTTTGCTTCGCGTTCGCTGTAACCCAGCGCAAGCAGCGTGCTGACGATGTCTTCCGTTTCGTCGGTGGCAGGTGCGGCGGCAAACAGCCCGTCCGTTACCGTATGCGCGACCAGCTTGCCGCGCAGTTCCAAGACCATGCGTTCGGCGGTTTTTTTGCCGATTCCTGGAGCGGAGGAGAGGCGTTTGACATCTTCTTCTGCAACCGCCCGCGCCAGCTCGTCTGCCGTCATCGCCGACAAAATGCCCAAAGCGGTTTTTGCCCCGATGCCGCTGACCTTGATTAGTTGGCGGAATGTTTTGCGCTCTTCCGCAGTGGCAAAACCGAAGAGCAGGTGTGCGTCCTCACGGACGACGAGTTGGGTGAAAACCTGTACGGTTTCGCCCAATGGTGGCAGGTTGTAGAAGGTCTGCATGGATACGTCGGCTTCGTAGCCTACGCCGTTGACATCGATGACGATTTGCGGAGGTTTTTTTTCAACCAGTTTGCCGGTCAGTCTGCTGATCATGTGTGCCGAATCCTGAATGTCGGGTGCAAAATGCCGTCTGAAACCGGTTCGGGCTTCAGACGGCACGGATTGTATCAAATTCAGTCGTCGCGGCGGGAGGAAATCACGCGGCCGGTGCGGGCATCGACAACGACTTTGTATTCCTGTCCGTTTTTGACGATTTCGACATCATAGTGCGGACGGCCGTCGTCATGTTCGAGATCGATGTCGGTAACACGTCCGCCGACGCGTGCCAACGCTGCTTTTTCGGCTTGGGCGCGGCTGATGATTTTGTCTTGTTTGTTGTGTTGGTGTGCGGCGTGTCCATGGTCGTCATCGCCGTGTCCGTCGTGGTGGGCGAGTGCGGGGGCGGAAATGCCCAGCAGTGCGGTTGCGGCGGCGGTCAAGAGAAGGCGTTTGAAGTTCATGTTTTGCTCCTGCGAAGTATCTGGTGGTGTTTGAAGGACGTAAAGGCGGGACATCAACCGGCAGTCAATGCCGTCTGAATCATACCGCGCGCCTGAGCTTCGGCTTCGGCGGCACGTTCCTGCGAGGCAAACGGCCCCATTTTGACGACATATTCGTAACGGCGTTTTTCAACCGATAGGTTCGGGTTTGATGCCGATGAAGCCAGGTTTTGGGCGGCTTGGTTCAGATAGGCTTGTGCTTCGTGTTCCGTACCGAAAGATTTCAAGTCGATAAAGATGTCTTTGTTTTCGGCAACCGGTGCGGATTTGCCCGGGACGATTTGTTCGATTTTGACATGTGCCGTACCTTGGCTGACAAAGCCCAATTGTTGGGCCGCCGCTTTGGATACGTCGATGATGCGGTTGCTGTGGAAGGGACCGCGGTCGTTGATGCGGACGACAACGCTTTTGCCGTTTTTGGTATTGGTTACGCGCACATAGCTGGGGATGGGCAGGGTTTTGTGGGCGGCGGTAAAGGCGTTCATATCGTAGCGGTCCCCGCCGGAAGTTTTGCGCCCGTGAAACCTGCCGCCATACCATGAGGCGTTGCCGGTTTGCGTGAACTCGGCAACTTGGTTTATCGGCGTGTAGCGTTTTCCGGCGACTTTGTAGCTGCGGTTGGCGGAGGCGTGCAGTTTTTCTGCCCTGACCACTGCGTCGGCGGATGCCGTCTGAAAGGAATGTATGCCGAATGCGGCGGTGAGGAGGAAAAGGGTTTTTCGGGTTAAAGTCAAAACGTGTTCCGTTCTTGAGTTGAAGACGAATGGGCATCGTATCCGGACGGTTTTTCAGACGGCAAGGCCGCCGTCAAACGCCGCCTGCGTAACCGTGTTGCCGCCACGCTTCAAAGAGAATCACGGCGACGGTGTTGGAAAGGTTCATACTCCGGCTGCCGGGCTGCATCGGCAGGCGGATTTTTTGCGCGGCGGGCAGGCTGTCGAGAATGTCGGCAGGCAGCCCGCGCGTTTCCGGCCCGAACAGTAAAACATCGCCTTTTTGAAACGCGGTTTCATCGGGGCGCGCCGTGCCTTTGGTGGTCAGGGCGAAAATGCGCCTGCCTGCGAGTGCCTTGAGGCAGTCGTCGAAGTTTTCGTGCACCGTCAGGCTGGCGAACTCGTGGTAGTCGAGTCCGGCGCGTTTCATTTTGGCGGAATCCAATGGGAAACCGAGCGGCTTGATCAGGTGCAAATCCGCGCCGGTATTGGCGCACAGGCGGATGATGTTGCCCGTGTTCGGGGGGATTTCCGGTTGGTATAAAACGATGGTAAACATAAATATCAATCACTTATAGGCGCGTAACCTTGCCACAAGGCGGCATAGGTGTCAAAAAATTTAGTTATTTTTTCATTGGCGTGCGTGCCAGCGTCCAGCAGCAGATTCGGTTTGCACCCGATTTTTTCAGCATTTTTGCCAGTTCGTTCAGTGTCGCGCCGGTGGTAAAGACATCGTCGATTAACAAAATATTACAGCCTTTCGGCAGCGGTTCGCGGATTTCAAAGGCGTTTTTGATGTTTTTCAGTCGGTCGCTGCCTTTGAGCGTGCTTTGCGGCGGACGGTGGTGTCGGAATACGGTGTGTCGGGGCAGTGTGCGCCAACCGTAGCGTTGCGCCAGCAGCCCGACGATGCTTTCACTTTGGTTGAAGCCGCGTTGCAGCAGCCGCTCCCTGCTTAGCGGAACGGGCAGGACGAAATCGAAACATTCGTCTGAAAGCCGGTCGGGCGGATTCTGCATCATCAGGTCTGCCAGCGGCTGCACCATGCCCAAATCAGCCAAGTGCTTCAGCGCGCGTATCATGTTGCTGACGGGCGGTTCGTAATGCAGCGAGGCCCACATCCGGTCGAATGAGGGCAGTTTTTTCTGACAGCCGCCGCATACCGCGCCGCCTTGGATGTGTCTGAAACACAGGGGGCAACTGTTTGCCGCGTCGGTGCGGAAACTTGCCAAATCGGTATTGCAGCCGGCGCAGATGCCGTCTGAAACGTCTGATGAATCGTGGCATAATACGCAGTGTCTGACTGCGGCCGCGTCTGCGATGCGCCGCCAACAAGAGAGAAAATTCATGCCTGATGCTGCCAAAAAAGTTTACCTGATACACGGGTGGGGGGCGAACCGCCATGTGTTCGACGACCTGATGCCCCGTCTGCCTGCGGAATGGGCGGTGTGCGCGCCCGATTTGCCCGGACACGGGGACGCGCCCTTTGTGCAACCCTTCGATATTGAGGCAGCCGCCGACGCTGTTGCCGCACAAATCGATACGCCGGCCGACATTCTCGGCTGGTCGCTCGGCGGATTGGTTGCGCTGTATCTGGCGGCCCGCCATCCCGACAAAGTCCGTTCGCTCTGCCTGACGGCGAGTTTCGCGCGGCTGACGGCTGACGAAGACTATCCCGAAGGGCTTGCAGCGCCTGCATTGGGCAAAATGGTCGGTGCGTTCCGTTCGGATTATGCCAAACATATCAAACAGTTTCTACAATTGCAGCTTTTGCATACGCATGATGCGGACGGAATCATAGGCAGGATTCTGCCCGATTTGGCACGGTGCGGCACGCCCTCCGCCCTGCAGGAAGCTTTGGACGCGGCGGAAAGGGCGGATGCGCGGCATTTGTTGGACAAGATAGATGTTCCGGTACTGCTGGTGTTCGGCGGCAAAGACGCGATTACGCCGACGCGCATGGGTGAATATCTGCACCGACGTTTGAAGGGCAGCAGGTTGGTTGTGATGGAAAAGGCGGCGCATGCGCCGTTTTTGAGCCATGCGGAAGCGTTTGCCGCGCTGTACCGCGATTTTGCCGAAGGGGTTTGAGATGAACCATCAGGACGCACGCTGGCAGGTTCACCGCCATCTTGCCGAACATACCGACCAACGGCTGACACTCGTCCGCAATGCGCCCAAGCATATCCTGCTTGCCGGGGCGGATGCGGACATCAGCCGCAGCCTGCTGGCGAAACGCTATCCGCAGGCGGTGTTTGAAGAATACGATTCCCGTGCAGATTTTTTGGCGGCGGCGGCCGCCGCGCGCAAGGGCGGTTTTTGGCAAAGGTTTACGGGTAAGGGCGTGGTGCAACACTGCCAATCCCCGACCGCGCCGCTGCCCGAAGCGTGTGCCGATATGTTGTGGTCGAATCTCGGACTGTTGGCGGCGGAACAAATCCTTCCCGTGCTGCAAAATTGGGCGCGCGCGCTGAAGACGGACGGGCTGCTTTTTTTTACCTGCTTCGGGCGCGATACCTTGGCGGAACTGAAATGCCGTCTGAAAGAAAACGGTATTGAGAACCGCAGCGTGATGTTTCCCGATATGCACGACTTGGGCGATATGCTCGCCGAAAACGGCTTTTACGACCCCGTTACCGATACGGCGAAGCTGGTGTTGGATTACAAAAAGGCGGAAACGTTTTGGGCGGATATGGACACGCTGGGCGTTTGGCGGGCGATGTCGTGGAATGATGAAAACGCCGCACGTTCGTGTGTCGGGGCGATATTTGAACGGGAAGGCGGTTTGAGTATTACGCTGGAAACAGTGTACGGACACGCCGTTAAAAAACTGATGCTGCCGCAAGGGGAGAACGTGGTGCAGTTTTTTCCGAAGAATGGCTTAACTAATCCATCAGTAAAAGAAGGGATAAGGGTAAATAAATGAATGAGTTAAATGGAAGGATTTTATCAGTAAAGGGGCTTTTCTTCATATATGACGAAACGGATCTTGATATTGATGTCCAACGTCCCGATGAAATACAGTTTGATTTGGAAGGGATCCCTGTTTTATTTAAATGTAATGGCAGCGAACCGAATCTGTCTTATGAAATCAACAAGGAAGCTGAAAACGTATCTTTAGGTAGTTATGGAGAGCTTAAAATATTCGATTTAACCGATTTTGATTTTTTTGGTTTCCTTAAAGATGAAGACCTATTGGAAATGAGAAAACTATATCTTGATGATGATGAAATCGGGTTTCGGCTAATTTTTTCCCAATCAGTGTTGAATATGATTAATTGGGGAGATGAATTTTTTTTGTTTAAAAACTTACCCGAATTTTTAATAAATGAAAATCTCCATGAATAAAAATTTAGGGGCTGTACTAGATAAGATGATGTGCAGATGCCGTCTGAAGCCGTCTGAAGCCGTTTCCAGGTTTCAGACGGCATCTGTCTGTGAAAACCGACAGAAATAAAGGAAATGCCGATGTATGCCGATGCCGGAGACGTATATTGCGTCTATAACTTCAGACTGAAGCAGTACACTGCCTGCCAGGTTACCCGAGTTGAAGAACACGGTGGCAAAAAAACACATGCGACCCTGCTGGCTTTGGACTGGCAGGGCAACAAACCGCTTGGGGCGGCGGAACTGGCGGATTTGAAACCGCTTTACAAAGACTTTATGTATTGGGAACGCGGTCTGCACATGTATAAGGCAAGTGCCGTCGTGCCGACGGGATATGTACGGGTTGGGAATACCGCGCCGCTGGTTGGCGAAGACACGCAGCAGTATGCCTCTTTTTGGGGCGACGGCTACGACGTGTACCGTCAGTTGAGATGGCAGCAGATACCCGAAAAACAGAGAAAGGCATTCAAAAAAGCCGCCAAAAGCAAAAAGACCGTGATGTTTTCCGGACGGGAATACGGCATATCCAAACAGAATTTGAGCGATGTTTGGGACGATTTTGAAGACGCGATGGAACTGAAGGCGTTTCCCTGCCTGTCTTCGCTGTTTCTGACCAAATGGCATAAAAATCTATATGAATATCTGGAGAAATATCCGTTTATCACCCAATTGTGTCTGGAAAACCACGGTCAGACCGTGCTGGATTTCAGCAATACGCGCATAACCAACCTTTCTGTCGATATGACCGGCGTGGAGTCGCTTTATCTGAACGAAGGCTTGGACAGCCTGAACCTAAAAGGCGAAATCAAGGAAAACTGCAAGGTCTGTACCGCCGAAAAGGGCGCGGGTCTGATTTTGGAAGTGGGCAAAAGCGTTCCCAAAGTGCGGGGTTTGGAAAACCTGACCGCCGTTAACGTCATGGGCATTGCCGATTTCGATATGCAAAACCTGTCGGAAACGTATCCCAAGCTCAAAACCATACGGCTGTGGGGCAAACCGGGCAATATCGCCAATTTTTCCGCCGTATCGGGATTTGAGGATTTGGAAGTGTTCACTACCGTAGATTTGTTCGGTTTCGGCGCGGACGACATCCCGCATCCCGACCGGCTGCCGAAGCTGCACAGGCTGTGGATGAGCAGCCTGCCCGAAGAGGCGGCGAAGGCAGTGAAGAAACTTTATAAGAAACGGAAGGAAGATGGGCTGGACCTGTGGATAGAAAAAGCCCGAAAACCCGAATGGCTGGCGCAAAATTTCGACAACCCTTTCCGCGATTGGGACGGCGCGGAGCATATCCCGAAAAGCCATGCCAAAAAAGCGGCGGAGCTGTACCGGAAAACCCGTGCCGGCGTGGTCAAACTGCTCGGCAATCCACCTGAAAACATAGGAGAGGAGCTGGCAGAGGCGGTCAAAGCCTATACCGGAGGTTTCAACAAAATGGACAAAAAACTCTTTATCGACACGGTAGAGCGGGAAGATATTGCCGAGGCGTTGGAAACGATATTGAACCTGATACCGGAGGGGTCTTGTGCTGACAAGGAAAAACTGTTTGAAATATTTGATAAAAATAGGAATTTTTAAACAGAGGTAATGCCGTCTGAAACTTGGTAACGGGCTTCAGACGGCATTTTGTCCCAACACCGCCAACACCGCCGCACCGTAACGTGTGGCTTTTTCTTCGCCTACGCCATATACGGCGGCAAGCTCCGCCAAACCTTCCGGCTGTTTGGCGGCAATGGCGCGCAGGGCGGCTTTGCTGAGAATGCGGTAGGGTTCGGACTGTTCGTGTTTTGCCGTTTCGTTGCACCATTGGATCAGGGCGCGCATCAATCGGCGTTTGCGTTTGGCGGCTTCATCGATGCCGTCTGAAAACGGACGGCAGACGGCGAGGATGTCCCGTCCGTATTTGGCGGCGCGTACGCTGCCCAAGCCGTGTACGCCTTCGAGGTCGGTTTCGGTTTCGGGCGTATCGGCAAGCATATCGGCAAGGCTTTCGTCGGAGAGGACGGAATGCAGGGCGCAGTTTTCCGCCCTTGCCTGTTCATACCGCCAGGCTTCGAGTTTTTGACGCAGTTGTTGTTCGCGTTCGGTTTGCGGACGGATGACGGCATCGTGGTTAAAGTCGGCAGCGTTTTGGCAGACTTTGAGTATGCCGTGTCCGAAACGGTCGATTTTGGCCTCGCCCAAGCCGTAGATGTCGTGCAGCCCGTTGAGGTTTTGCGGCATTTTTTCGACAAGGTCGCGCAGGGTTTTGTCACCGAAAATCATATAGGCGGGGATGCCTTCGGCTTCTGCCTGTTTCATACGCCAAACGCGCAATGCCTGCCACAGGCGTTCTTCGCGTTCGGTACGCAGCCAGTTGTCTTTGAGGGTGCGGACGGCGGATTTATTGCGCTTGAGCGGACGCAGCATCACTCCGGTTTCGCCTTTGAGGACTTTTTTGGCGGCTTCGGTCAGTTGCAATGCCTGATATCGGGTAATGTTGACGGTGAGGTAGCCGAGGCTGATACACTGGCGGATGACGCTGCGCCATTCTTTGTCGGACAACTCCGTACCGATGCCGAATGTGGACAGTTGTTCGTGCCGGTTGCCGCGTATCCAATCGTCGCTTTTACCTCGCAAAAGGTTGGTGATGTAACCGGCGGCAAAACGTTGTCCGGCGCGGTACACGCAGCTGAGTAATTTTTGCACCAACACCGTGCCGTCAAACCGTACGGGCGGATGCAGGCAGTTGTCGCAATGGCCGCAGGGTTCGGATTCTTCGCCGAAATGTTTGAGCAGCAGTACGCGGCGGCAGGCGGCGGTTTCGCAGACGGAAAGCATGGCATCGAGTTTTTGCATTTCGATTTGCTTTTGCACCTCGTCGCTGTTGCCTTCGGCGATGCGTTCGCGCAGCAACACCCAATCGTTCAGGCCGTAACACAGCCAGCTCGCGGCAGGCAGCCCGTCTCGGCCGGCGCGCCCCGACTCCTGATAGAAATGTTCGACACTCTGGGGCATATCGAGATGGGCGACAAAGCGCACGTCGGGTTTGTCTATACCCATGCCGAACGCCACGGTCGCCACCACGATAATATTGTCTTCATGCGTAAAGCGGCGTTGGTTTTCCTCGCGTACGTCCATGCTCAAACCGGCATGATACGGAATCGCGTTTAATCCGTTTTCACGCAAAAACTGCGCCACATCTTCCACCTTTTTGCGGCTTAAGCAATACACAATGCCGCTTTGCCCCGTCATTTCTTTGCGGATGAAATCCAGCAATTGTTTTTTGCCGTTGTTTTTTTCGATAACCTGATAATAAATATTCGGGCGGTCAAAGCTGGAAATAAATTCGGGCGCATTGTCCAAGTGCAGATAATGCTTGATGTCGGCGCGCGTGGCGGCATCGGCGGTGGCGGTCAGGGCGATGCGCGGGACGTTCGGATAGCGTTCGGCAAGCATGCCGAGCTGTTGGTATTCGGGGCGGAAATCGTGTCCCCATTGACTGACGCAATGCGCCTCATCAATGGCAAACAGGCTGACGGTTTGTTGGTCGAGAAAACGCAAAAAGCGGTCGGTAACCAAGCGTTCCGGCGCGACATAAAGCAGTTTCAGACGGCCTTGGGCAAGCTTGTCGGCAATCTCGCGCGCCTCATCTGCCGATGTGCCGCTGTTGACTGCCGCTGCTTCAATCCCGGCCACATGCAGGCTGGCCACTTGGTCGTTCATCAGCGCAATCAGCGGCGATACGACAACCGCCACGCCTTCGCGCATCAGAGCCGGAATCTGGTAACACAAAGACTTGCCCCCGCCCGTCGGCATCAGCACCATCAAACTCCTGCCGCCTGCCAAAGCATTGACGATAGCCTCCTGCTTGCCGCGAAATTCGGGATAACCGAATACTTCGTGCAGAATCTGTTTGGCGGTGGGTCGGTGCATGATGGTTCCGTGCTTGGTAAGGGTGTTGGTCGGTCGGCGGCAATATGCCGTCTGAAATCGGGATTTAGAAGAGTTTACCCACTTCTGCTTCAATATCGTCGGCACGCATGAACGTTTCGCCGATCAGGAAGGTGTGCACGCCGCGTGCCCGCATAAATTCCACATCCGCCTTACCCGTAATGCCGCTTTCGGTAACGACGGTTTTGCCTTCCAGCGCGGGCAGCAGCGACAGGGTTTGGTCGAGGGAGACTTCAAAAGTCCTCAGGTTGCGGTTGTTTACGCCCCACAACGGCGTGGTCAGGTTGCGGCATTTTTCCAATTCGGCTTCATCGTGCAGCTCGAGCAGGATGGTCATGCCCAATTCGTGCGCCACCGCTTCAAAGCGTTCCAATTGTTCCTGTTCCAGTGCTGCGGCAATCAGCAGGACGGCATCCGCCCCCCATGCGCGCGCCTGATAAACCTGATATTCGTCGATGATGAAGTCTTTGCGCAGCACGGGCAACGATACGGCTTCGCGCGCCTGTTTGAGGTATTCGGGCGAACCTTGGAAATAGGGTTCGTCGGTCAGTACGGACAAACACGCCGCTCCGGCGTTTTCATAGGCGCGTGCAATCTCGGCCGGTCGGAAGTCCGGACGGATTAACCCTTTGCTCGGGCTTGCCTTTTTGATTTCGGCAATGACGGCGGGCAGGTTTAGGCGGTGTTTGCCGCGTATCGAATCGATGAAGCTGCGGACGGGCGGCGCGTTTTCGGCAAGCGTGCGGATGTGTTCGGCGTTGACGGCGGCTTTTTGGGCGGCAACTTCCTGTGCTTTGGTGGCAAGGATTTTATTGAGGATGTCGGTCATGTCGGGTTCCGTATTCGTCTGGGGAAAGGGGGAATATTAGCATCAAACCGTTAACGCCTGTTTGTGCGGAAGCTGTCGAAATAGGACAGGACGGTCTGCGGCAGCCATTGCAGGTGCAGCCTGCCGCCGGTGCTGCTGACAAAGCCGACATGACCACCGTGTGCAGGTTGGAACAGGGTAACGGCTTCGGACACTTCGTCCGGTGTCGGCAGCGCTTCGGGCGGCAGGAAGGGGTCGTTGACGGCATTGAGCAGCAGCAGCGGTTTGGCAACGTGTTTGAGCAGCGGTTTGCAGGAAGTTTGGCGGTAGTAGTCGTGCCGGTCGGCAAAGCCGTGCAGCGGTGCGGTGAAACGGTCGTCAAACTCGCCCAGTGTTTTGCACCCTGCGGCAAATGCCGTCTGAAAACCTTGGAGCGACCGTGCTTTGGGTATCAGGGTGCGGAGGAAGTAGCGCGTGTAGAGCAGCCGCGTGATGCCGCTGTCGAAGCGGCTGCCTGCCGCCTCTGCATCGACGGGGGCGGAGATGACGGCGGCGGCTTGCGGCAGCGCGTTTTCGCCCTGTTCGCCCAAATATTTTGCCAGCGCGTTGCCGCCCAGCGATACGCCGACGGCGTATATTTCACGGTAACGCGCGGCGAGCGTGTCCAAAGTAAAGGCGATTTCGGCGGTATCGCCCAAGTGGTAGAACACCGGGGCGGTGTTCGCAATGCCGCCGCAGCTGCGGAAATGGACGACTACGCCGTGCCAACCGCGATCGCGTACCGCAAGCATCAGTTCGACCGCGTAATGGCTGCGGCTGCTTCCTTCCAAACCGTGAAACAGCACGACCAGCGGCGCATCGGGCGACATGCCGTCTGAAAAGTCGTAGGCGACTTTGGTTTTACCCGTGCTGTCGGGAAGCAGCTCTCGGCGGTATGCGGGCGCGGGGCGTTGCAGGAATTTGGCGGCAATCGTATCGGCATTGCCGTTGCGGAGGAAAAACGGTGTGTCCGGCGGTGTCAAAATCATAAGGTATCGGTTTTTCTGTTTTCAGACGGCATTGATGATGCGGCAGCCCGTCCGGCCGGTGCGGACGCGGGGGATGCGCGCCCGAATATAGGCGCGGAAAAAGCGTTTTCCGGCAAAAGGCGGTGCATCGGTCAGCTTTCCACCCGTTTGAAATGGCGCGGACGGAAGCCCAAAGCCGCCAGAGATGCGAAATACAGACAGCCTCCGATGACAATCAGGATGAAGAGCCGGGCGGCCTTTTGCATTCCGCCGGCGTGTGCCCAGTCGAACGGCAGCCAGATTTGGGCGGCATACAGGCCGCCTCCCATCACGGCGAGCGAGAGCAGCATTTTTGCCAAGAACGCCGCCCAACCCTTGCCGGGTCGGTAAATACCGTGTTTACGCAACAGGAAGAACAACAATCCGGCATTGATACACGCACCCAGACCGATGGCAAGCGAAAGTCCGACGTGTTTCAGTGGGCCGATAAAGGCAAGGTTCATCAACTGCGTGCAGATGAGCGTGAAGATGGCGATTTTGACGGGCGTTTTAATGTTTTGCCGCGCATAGAAGCCGGGTGCCAACACTTTAATCATGATCAAACCGATTAAACCGAAAGAATAGGCAATCAGCGCGTGTTGCGTCATCTGCGCGTCAAACAGCGTGAATTCTCGGTACATGAACAAGGTTGCCACCAGCGGGAACGACAACACCGCCAGTCCGACCGCCGCCGGCAGCGTCAGCAGCATGCACAGGCGCAAACCCCAGTCGAGCAGGGCGGAAAACTGTTCCGTATCTTGGTTTGCCGAGTGTTTGGACAAAGTCGGCAGCAAAATCGTACCGAGTGCCGCCCCCAGCACGCCGCTGGGCAGCTCCATCATGCGGTCGGCGTAATACATCCATGAAACGCTGCCCGATTGCAGATAAGACGCGAAAATCGTGTTAATCACCAAAGAAATCTGCGCCACGCTCACGCCCAAAATCGCAGGTGCCATCTGTTTCATCACGCGGTTGACCGCCGCATCTTTGAAATTCAGTTTGGGCAGTTTCAAAAAACCCAGTTTCGCCAGCCAGGGCAGTTGGAAACCAAGCTGCAAAATGCCGCCGACAAAAACCGCCCATGCCAGTGCGGTAACGGGAGGATCGAAATACGGCACGAAAAACAGTGCGAATACGATAAACGACACGTTCAGGAACGTGGGCGTAAACGCGGGAATGCCGAACTTATGATAGGAATTGAGTACCGAGCCGACAAAAGAGGAAAGTGAAATCAATAAGATATAAGGAAACGTAATCCGCAGCAAATCGATGGAGAGCTGAAATTTGTCGGCATCTTTGGCAAAACCGGGTGCGGAAACATAAATCACCCAAGGCGCGGCAAGTATGCCTAGCGCGGTAACGATGACCAGTACAAACGACAGCATCCCCGCCACATGGCGGATAAAAGCCTCCGTCGCCTCTTTAGAACGCGTTTCCTTATATTCCGCCAAAATCGGCACAAACGCTTGGGCAAACGCCCCCTCCGCAAACACGCGGCGCAGCAGGTTGGGCAGTTTGAACGCGACAAAAAACGCATCCGTCGCCATGCCTGCGCCGAATGCGCGCGCAATGACCGTATCGCGCACAAATCCCAAAACGCGCGACACCATCGTCAGGCTGCCGACTTTTGCCAAAGCTCCCAGCATATTCATCATTGTTCCTCAACAGTCGTACCCGTTTGGGGCAACGGCGCGTATTGTACGACAGAAACCGCTTCAGACGGCATCGGGTTTGATGCCGTCTGAAGCGGTTTCCCGAAACGAAAGCTTCCTTTTCCGGCGGCAAACTGTATCAACACGCGGAAATGCAATAAAATACCAATATCCGATTTATTTCCAACATCACGGAGAGCCGTATGAAATCCAGACACCTTGCCCTCGGCGTTGCCGCCCTGTTCGCCCTTGCCGCGTGTGACAGCAAAGTTCAAACCAGCGTCCCCGCCGACAGCGCGCCTGCTGCTTCCGCAGCCGCCGCCCCGGCAGGGCTGGTCGAAGGGCAAAACTATACCGTCCTTTCCAACCCGATTCCCCAACAGCAGGCAGGCAAGGTTGAAGTCCTTGAGTTTTTCGGCTATTTCTGCCCGCACTGCGCCCACCTCGAACCTGTTTTGAGCAAACACGCCAAGTCTTTTAAAGACGATATGTACCTGCGTACCGAGCATGTCGTCTGGCAAAAAGAGATGCTGCCGCTCGCCCGCCTTGCCGCCGCCGTCGATATGGCTGCCGCCGACAGCAAAGATGTGGCGAACAGCCATATTTTCGATGCGATGGTTAATCAGAGAATTAAGCTGCAAGAGCCGGAAGTCCTCAAAAAATGGCTGGGCGAACAAACCGCCTTTGACGGCAAAAAAGTCCTTGCCGCTTACGAATCTCCCGAAAGCCAGGCGCGCGCCGACAAAATGCAGGAGCTGACCGAAACCTTCCAAATCGACGGTACGCCCACGGTTATCGTCGGCGGCAAATATAAAGTCGAATTTGCCGACTGGGAGTCCGGTATGCACACCATCGACCTTTTGGCGGACAAAGTGCGCGAAGAACAAAAAGCCGCGCAGTAAGCCCGTTTGGAAAATGCCGTCTGAAACTTGGTTTTCAGACGGCATTTTGATTGGGTTTAAAACGTAAAGCCCGTTTCCAGTTCTTCATCGCCGACCAGTTCGACTAAGAGCGCGTAGAGCGGGGCGAGTTCGGCATAACGGCGCGATACGCGGCGCAGATAGTTTAAGAAACGCGGGATTTCCGGACGGTATTTGTCTTTGCCGTCGCGGTAGTACAAGCGTGCGAAGATGCCTGCAACCTTCAAGTGCCGCTGCACGCCCATCCATTCGAACCAGCGGTAAAACTCGTCAAACGCTTCGGGGACGGGCAAGCCGGCAGCCCGCGCCTTTTCCCAGTAGCGGATAACCAAGTCCAAGACAAATTCTTCTTCCCATTCGATAAAGGCATCGCGCAACAGCGACACCAAATCGTAGGAAATCGGGCCGTAAAGCGCGTCTTGGAAGTCTAAAACACCCGGCCTGCCGCGCGTCAGCATCAGGTTGCGGACGATAAAGTCGCGGTGCACATAGACTTTGGGCTGCGCCAACAGGGGCGGCAGCAGCGTATCGACGGTTTGCTGCCAAAGTTGGCGTTGTTTGAATGTTAATTCGCGCCCCAATTCTTTTGCGACAAACCATTCCGGGAACAGGTTGATTTCGCGCAGCATCGTTTCACGGTCATATTCGGGCAAAACCCCTTCACGGCTTGCCTTCTGTAATTCGACCAGCTCGCCGATGGACTCCAAAAGCAGGGCTTTGTGTGCCGTTTCGCCCTGTTCCTGAAGCATCGCGGTCAAAAACGTCGTATTGCCCAAGTCGTTCAATACTACAAACCCCAAATCCGCGTCCGCGTGCAATATCTGCGGCACATTGACCATGTCAAACAGTTTCTGCACTTTCAAATAAGGTGCGACACTCATCTTGTCGGGCGGCGCATCCATGCAGACGACACTGCTGCCGTCTGAAAACGTTGCACGGAAATAGCGGCGGAAATCAGCATCCGCCGCCGCGAAGGCCAGTTCGAAACTGCGGTCGGGATAGACGGTCTGAAGCCAATTTTTCAGTTCGATTTGTCGTTGCATAACAGTACTAAAGCATTTCAGGTTACAATAAACGCTATTCTAACTGGCAAACCGACCTGAGGGGCAATTTTGGCTCGTTTATTTTCACTCAAACCACTGGTGCTGGCATTGGGCTTCTGCTTCGGCACGCATTGCGCCGCCGCCGATGCCGTTGCGGCGGAGGAAACGGACAATCCGACCGCCGGAGGAAGCGTTCGGAGCGTGTCCGAACCCATGCAGCCTGTCGGCCTGAGCCTCGGTTCGACCTGCCTGTTTTGCAGTAACGAAAGCGGCAGCCCCGAGAGAACCGAAGCCGCCGTCCAAGGCAGCGGCGAAGCATCCATCCCCGAAGACTATACGCGCATTGTCGCCGACAGGATGGAAGGACAGTCGCAGGTGCAGGTGCGTGCCGAAGGCAACGTTGTCGTCGAACGCAACCGGACAACCCTCAATGCCGATTGGGCGGATTACGACCAGTCGGGCGACACCGTTACCGTAGGCGACCGTTTCGCCCTCCAACAGGACGGTACGCTGATTCGGGGCGAAACCCTGACCTACAATCTCGAGCAGCAGACCGGCGAAGCGCACAACGTCCGCATGGAAACCGAACAAGGCGGACGGCGGCTGCAAAGCGTCAGCCGCACCGCCGAAATGTTGGGCGAAGGGCATTACAAACTGACGGAAACCCAATTCAACACCTGTTCCGCCGGCGATGCTGGCTGGTATGTCAAGGCAGCCTCTGTCGAAGCCGATCGGGAAAAAGGCATAGGCGTTGCCAAACACGCCGCCTTCGTGTTCGGCGGCGTTCCTATTTTCTACACCCCTTGGGCGGACTTCCCGCTTGACGGCAACCGCAAAAGCGGTCTGCTCGTTCCCTCCCTGTCCACCGGTTCAGACGGCATTTCCCTTTCCGTTCCCTATTATTTCAACCTTGCCCCCAACTTCGATGCCACCTTCGCCCCCGGCATTATCGGCGAACGCGGCGCGGTTTTTGACGGACAGGTCCGCTACCTGCGTCCCGATTACAGCGGACAGACCGACCTGACCTGGCTGCCGCACGATAAGAAAAACGGCAGGAACAACCGTTATCAGGCGAAATGGCAGCACCGGCACGATATTTCCGACACACTTCAGGCGGGTGTCGATTTCAACCAAGTCTCCGACAGCGGCTACTACCGCGACTTTTACGGCAGCGAAGAAATCGCCGGCAACGTCAACCTCAACCGCCAGGCATGGCTGTCTTTCAGCGGCAGGGCGGCGGGCGGCAGTTTGAACGTCGGATTGTCGGCACAAAAATATCAGACGCTGGCAAACCAAAACGGCTACAAAGACAAACCGTATGCCCTGATGCCGCGCCTTTCCGCCGATTGGCATAAAAACGCGGGTAGGGCGCAAATCGGCGTATCCGCACAATTTACCCGCTTCAGCCACGACAGCCGCCAAGACGGCAGCCGCCTCGTCGTCTATCCCGACATCAAATGGGATTTCAGCAACAGCTGGGGCTACGTCCGTCCCAAACTCGGACTGCACGCCACCTATTACAGCCTCAACCGCTTCGGCAGCCAAGAAGCCCGACGCGTCAGCCGCACTCTGCCCATCGTCAATATCGACAGCGGCATGACCTTCGAACGCAATACGCGGATGTTCGGCGGCGGAGTCCTGCAAACCCTCGAGCCGCGCCTGTTCTACAACTACATTCCTGCCAAATCCCAAAACGACCTGCCTAATTTCGATTCGTCGGAAAGCAGTTTCGGCTACGGGCAGCTCTTCCGCGAAAACCTCTATTACGGCAACGACCGCATCAACGCCGCCAACAGCCTTTCCGCCGCCGTGCAGAGCCGTATTTTGGACGGCGCGACGGGGGAGGAGCGTTTCCGCGCCGGCATCGGTCAGAAATTCTATTTCAAGGATGATGCGGTGATGCTTGACGGCAGCGTCGGCAAAAACCCGCGCAGCCGTTCCGACTGGGTGGCATTTGCCTCCGGCGGCATCGGCAGCCGCTTCATCCTCGACAGCAGCATCCACTACAACCAAAACGACAAACGCGCCGAGAACTACGCCGTCGGCGCAAGCTACCGTCCCGCACAGGGCAAAGTGCTGAACGCCCGTTACAAATACGGGCGCAACGAAAAAATCTACCTGAAGTCCGACGGTTCCTATTTTTACGACAAACTCAGCCAGCTCGACCTGTCCGCACAATGGCCGCTGACGCGCAACCTGTCTGCCGTCGTCCGCTACAACTACGGTTTTGAAGCCAAAAAACCGATAGAAATGCTTGCCGGTGCAGAATACAAAAGCAGTTGTGGCTGCTGGGGCGCGGGCGTGTACGCCCAACGTTACGTTACCGGCGAAAACACCTACAAAAACGCCGTCTTCCTCACCCTGCACCTGAAAGACTTGAGCAATGTCGGCAAAAACCCCGCAGACAGGATGGATGTCGCCGTTCCCGGCTACATCCCCGCCCACTCTCTTTCCGCCGGACGCAACAAACGGCCCTGACCGTCGGAAACCCGGCAGGAGCACCGTTTCTGCACAAGACGGCATTCCACCGACAACCCCAAACCCGCCATCAAAGGCAGGATTCAAAAGATAAGGAAAGAATGATGAAAATCAAAGCCCTGATGATTGCCGCCGCATTGCTGGCAGCAGCCGATGTCCACGCCGCACCGCAAAAGGCAAAAACCGCACCCGCCAAAGCGGTCAAAGCTGCCGCCATGGCGCAAAAAGAAGCCGCACCCGCACAACAGCAGGGCGGCATACACTTTTCAGACGGCATCGCCGCCGTTGCCGACAACGAAGTCATCACACGCCGCAGGCTGGCACAGGCTGTTGCCGATGCCAAGGCAAACCTGCCCAAAGGCGTACAAATCAGCGATACGGCATTGACCGAACAAGTACTGATGCAGCTGGTCAACCAATCCCTGATCGTACAGGCGGGCAAACGCCGCAACATTCAGGCGAGTGAGGCAGAAATTGCCGCCGTCGCCGCGCAAAATCCCTCGCTTAAGAACCTGTCTGCCGAACAACGCCGCGAACTTGCCGACAGCATTATTGCCGAAAAAGTCCGCCAGCAGGCAGTGATGCAGAACAGCCGGGTAAGCGAGGCAGAGGTCGACCGCTTTATCGAACAGGCGCAGAAACAGGGCGTTACCCTGCCCGAAGGCGAGCCGATGCGCCAATACCGTGCCCAACACATCCTGATTAAGGCCGACAGCGAAAATGCTGCCGTCGGCGCAGAAAGCACCATCCGCAAAATCTACGGAGAGGCACGCAGCGGTGCAGACTTTTCCAGCCTGGCGCGCCAATATTCGCAAGACGCGAGCGCGGGCAACGGCGGCGACTTGGGCTGGTTTGCCGACGGCGTAATGGTTCCCGCCTTTGAAGAGGCTGTCCGCAGCCTCAAACCCGGCCAAGTCAGCGCGCCCGTACGCACCCAGTTCGGCTGGCACATCATCAAGCTGAACGAAGTACGCGAGGCCGGCACGCCTCAGGAACGCGTCCGCAACGCCGTGCGCCAGTATATTTTCCAACAGAAGGCGGAGCGTGCGACCGCCGACCTGTTGCGCGACCTGCATTCCGGTGCCTACGTCGACATCCGCTAAGGCGGTTTGAATCAAAAAGCCATACCGATCGGCAAAAATCCGGGCGGTATGGCTTTTTTGAATTTCGAGTTACTTTTACACCGTCATTCGTCATTCCCGCGCAGGCGGGAATCTAGAAACGAAAAGCAACAGGAATTTATCGGGAATGGCTGGAGTTTAAAGGTCTGGATTCCCGCGCAGGCGGGAATCCGGTTATTTAAAACCGCAGAGATTTATCCGAAGCAACAACAATCTTTCCATCGTCATTCCCGCGAAAGCGGGAATCTAGAAACGAAAAGTAACAGGAATTTATCGGGAATGGCTGGAGTTTAAAGGTCTGGATTCCCGCTTTCGCGGGAATGACGGCGCATAAGTTCCCGTGCGGACAAACCTAGATTCCCATCTGCGCGGGAATGACAGGATTTTAGATTGCGGGTATTTATCAGGAATGACGATTTAAAAGTTGCCTGAAACCTAAAAGCAACTGAAACGCAAAAACCAAATCCGCGCCTGCCGGGGAATGATGAAACAAAGAAGGCAGAAGTAAGGAATCAGGATTTTTTCCTTGAATCTGCGAAAATTATTCAGTAATTGAATGTTATTGTTTTACAATGCAGGCTTACGGTTGGGCAGCATATTTTCCGCATAAGCCGGAAAATGGCGGATTAATCGTAATTTCACGCTTTGTATTATATTAAACATAGGAATTTTAATGATGAAAAAATTATTGGCACCATCAGTGCTTTCCCTGCTGGTAATCGCGGGGGGGGGTAATTTCTAATTACTCGCTTGCAGCGACGAATTCTAATGAGACTACGGTTGTTGCAACAAATTCTAATGAGACTTCGGTTGTTGCAACAAATGACGGAAAAACGGCAGATGCTGAAAACAAAAAACTGAAACGCGGTTTGGCGGCACAAGCCGCGTTAAGCGGTTTATTCCAACCCTACTCTGTCGGCAAGGCAAACGTTACCGCCGCTGTAGGCGGCTATCAGTCGCAATCCGCATTTGCCGTCGGTGTCGGTTACCGTTACAACGAAAAATTTGCAACAAAAGCAGGATTTGCCTTTGCACCCAGCGGCGGTGTGGCTTATCACGCTGGTGTCAATTTCGAATGGTAAGTGCCTCTAAATATTTAGCGGTAAAACATACGCTTATTAAACGGTAAGCGTGCAGGCAATGCCGTCTGAAACCTGGAACAGGCTTCAGACGGCATTTTGACGCACGAAATCGGCAAATATGACGGAAATGGAAAATACCTATCTTGTCATTTCAAAATTTCAAAATCACGGCGTTATCCGAAATCACAATCATCTCTCCGCCGTTATTTCCGCGCAGGCGGGAATCTAGCAACGAAAAGTAACAGGAATTTATCGGGAATGGCTGGAGTTTAAAGGTCTGGATTCCCGCCGTCGCGGGAATGACGGCATATCAGTTTCTGTGCGGACAAACCTGGATTCCCATCTGCGTAGGAATGACGATTCAGAAGTTGCCCGAAACCCAAAAAACTGAAGCCGAAGGGTCTGGATTCCCGCCTGTGCGGGAATGACGGCGCATAAGTTCCCGTGCGGACAGACCTAGATTCCCACCTGCGTGGGAATGACGATTCAGAAGTTGCCCGAAACCCAAAAAACTGAAACCGAACGAGCCGGATTTCCGCTTTCGCGGGAATGACGATTCAGAAGTTACACGAAACTCAAAAAAAAAAACGAAACCAAACGAATCGGATTCCCGCTTTTACGAGAATGACGGGATTTTGGGTTGTGGTAATTTATCGGGAAAACAGAAACCCCTATGCCGTCATTCCCGCTCAAGCGGGAATCTAGGACGTAGAATCTAAAGAAACCGTTTTATCCGATAAGTTTCTGTACCGAAGAATCTGGATTCCCGCTTTCGCGGGAATGACGGCGCATAAGTTTCCATGCGGACAGACCTAGATTCCCACCTGCGTGGGAATGACGATTCAGAAGTTGCCCGAAACTCAAAAAACTGAAGCCGAAGAATCTGGATTCCCGCCTGCGCAGGAATGACGGCATATCGGTTTCCGTGCGGACAGACCTAGACTCCCGCCTGCGCGTGAAGGACGGGATTTCAGGTTTCTGTTTTTGCGGGAATTTGCCGCATCACGGCTTCAGACGGCATTGCCTGCCGTTGTACCCGCGGGTGCGGCTGCCTTGATGTAGTTGAGCGAGACAAACTGCTTCTCGGCATCTAATTCAGTGATTTTGAACAATGCCTGCGATTTGGGCAGCGCGTCAAATGGAATACCGGTCGCGCGTGTTACTAGCGGCAGACCTTCAATGCGGACGAGGTCTTCTTTGAGGATGATGGCCGTCAGCTCGCTTGTGCCTTGCTGTTGCAGGTAAACCAGGCTCCAGTAGGCTTCCATTTGGCGTTGGAAGTCGGCGTAGGCTGTATAGGCGGCATCGAAGTCGCGCAGCGCGGCGAAAAGCTCGGCATCGCTGTTCTGATACAGCGGCTCGGCGGTGTCGTCTATCAGGCTGAGGAGTTGTTTTTGGTTGATGTAGTCGGCGGCGCGGCGCAGCGGCGAAGTGAACCAGCCGTAATGCTGCACGCCCATGCCGATATGCGGCTCGGATTTGGTGCTCATGCGCACTTTGCCTGCCGGTTGGACGCGAAAAAGGCCGGGCAGCTCGTTTTCGTCCAGCATTTGCGCCCAAGTGCTGTTGGCAAGAATCATCATCTCGCTGACCAGCGTATCGATGGGCGAACCGCGTTCGCGGCGGACGACGGATACGTTGCCTTTCTCATCCAATTCGATGCTGTAATCGTATTGCGGCGCGCGGTCGGGTTCGTATTTGCCACGCGCTTTTTGCAGGGCGATGGCGAATTGATAGAACCAAATCAGGTCTTGATGGTGGGCAAACATCATTTCGCCTGCTTCGTCCAAGCCGGTTTCGGCGTTGAAATGCGGCTCGATGGCTTGAATGCGCAGGTTTTCGGCGATGTTGACTGCTTCGATTTTGCAGGTTGGTGCGCCGACGTTGAACTCGCTGTCCACATCAAAATAAATGCTGACGGCAGGGCGGTATGCGCCTGCATCAAGGCTGAACGCGGTAATCCAGTTTTCGGGCAGCATGGTGATTTTGCCGCCGGGGAAATAAACCGTGCTTAAGCGTTCCATGATGTTTTTTTCCATTTTGTCGCCTTGCTTAATGGCAAGCGACGGCGCGGCAATGTGGATGCCGACGCGTTTCATGCCGTTGCACAAGTCGGTCAGGCTCAAGGCATCGTCCACTTCGGTGGTCGATTCGTCGTCAATGGAAAAGGCGGCAACATCGGCGCGGGGCAAGTCGGGCATTTCAGGAAGCGCAAGATCGGGGAAACCCGTTCCTTTGGGGAAGTATTTGATTTCAAACCCGTCTTGCAGGTATTGGGGAATGGACGTAATGCCGCCCGTTTTTTTCGCCAATTCGTAGGCGGAGGTTTTCAATGCGTCGGCGGCTTTGGTAAAGGCTTTGTAGGTCAATGATTGCTTGTCGGGCGCGTGTAAGATAGTTTTCAAATCCGCCGCGATTTCAGACGGCATCTCGCCGCGTTTCAAGGCTTCCGCCCAAGCGTCGATTTGCGCGTCTTGCTGTTTTTTGCGTTCGATGGCGGCAAGCGCCTGTTTTAAGGTTTCTTCTGGCGCGGCTTTGAACACGCCTTTGGCTTTTTTGTAGAAATACATCGGCGCGGCGTAAAGCGCAATCAAAGTTGCCGCCAGCTCGGTTTTGGTCGGCGCGTGTCCGTAATATTCTTCGGCGATGGCTTCGGCGGTAAATTCCTCTTCGCCGCATACTTCCCACAATAAATCGGTGTCGATGTCCGCCGCCTGTGCCTGCGCGTTCTCCAAAAATGCCGCCATATCGCCGTCAAACTCGACAAAGACATTGTTTGCCTTCACTTTGGTGCGTTTGCCGTGTTGGGTATCGACTTGGTAGGTGGCGTCGTTTTTTTGGACGATGGCGGCGACTTTGAATTGGCCGGACTCTTCGTAAAAAATATTCATTTTTCGGATTTTTCTGTGGAAACTCAAGCGGGTGATTTTAGCAGATTACCGAAAATGCCGTCTGAAAAAAGGTTTGGGGGAAGGCGGGTGCGGCTTTGCGGTGCTTGCGTTGCGTTTTTGACGGGGTACAATCGCCGTTTTTGAACGGAGGACGGAATGGGGAATACAAACCGTGTGACGGAGCAGGCACATTATGATGCCGAACGCAGGCAGGCAGACGAAGCATTGGCGGGCGTGTTTCCGGCAGTCAGTATTTTCGGCAGCGCGCGCACGCCGCAGAATCATGCGGATTATGCGTTTGCCTGCCGTCTGGCGCGGCGGCTGTCGGATTCGGGCATTGCCGTCATTTCGGGCGGCGGGCCGGGGATTATGGAGGCGGCAAACAAGGGCGCGTTTGCAGGGAAGTCGGTTTCGGTGGGGCTGAACATTGCCCTGCCGCACGAGCAGAAGCCGAATCCGTATCAGGACATCGCCTTGCGGTTTTCCCGTTTTGCCGAACGCAAGGCGGTGTTTTTCCGCTATTCCCAAGCATATGTCGTGATGCCGGGCGGCTTCGGGACGCTGGACGAATTGTTTGAAATCCTAACCTTGGTGCAGACGGGCAAAGTGCCGCCGCGTCCGATTGTTTTGGTCGGAAAGGCATTTTGGTCGGGTTTGGCGGAGTGGATAAACGCGCAGCTTTTGGCGCGCGGTCTGATTTCTGAAGGGGCAGCCTCTTTGTTCGCCATATCGGACGATGAAGAAGAAATCGTTGCGTATCTGTCGGAACACGGGCTTCAGACGGCATAGCGTCCCGAGAGTGATGTATAATTGCAAACAATTTAACAATTTTTGATGTCTTTTCCGAACAGGATGCCGATATGATCAACCCCATCGCCTCGCTTTCCCCTTTAGACGGCCGTTATGTCCAATCCGTTGAAGCATTGCGCCCGATTTTTTCAGAGTACGGCCTGATGAAGGCGCGCGTCAAAGTCGAATTAAACTGGCTCAAAGCCCTTGCCGCCGAGCCTAAGATTGCAGAAGTTCCTGCTTTCAGCGATTTTACGCTTGCCGAAATCGACACGGTGATTGAAAACTTTTCATTGGAAGACGCGGCCGCCGTCAAAGCCATCGAAGCCACGACCAATCATGATGTCAAAGCCATCGAATATTGGCTGAAAAAACGTTTTGCCGAAGTGCCGGAAGTCGCCGCTGCCAGCGAGTTCATCCACTTTGCCTGCACCAGTGAAGATATCAACAACCTGTCCCACGCCCTGATGCTGCAAGAGGCGCGCGAAACCGTCATCCTGCCCAAACTTGCCGAAATTATCGGCAAACTCACCGCTATGGCGCACGATCTTGCCGCCGTCCCGATGATGAGCCGCACGCATGGCCAGCCCGCCACGCCGACCACTTTGGGCAAAGAAATCGCCAATGTCGTGTACCGCCTGCAACGCCAGTTCAAAAGCCTTCAGGCGCAAGAATTCCTCGGCAAAATCAACGGCGCGGTCGGCAACTACAACGCCCACATGGTCGCCTATCCCGATGTGGATTGGGAAGCACACTGCCGCAACTTCGTCGAAATCAGTCTCGGTCTGACCTTCAACCCCTACACCATCCAAATCGAGCCGCATGACTATATGGCGGAGTTTTTCCAAACCCTCAGCCGCATCAACACGATTCTCATCGACTTCAACCGCGATGTTTGGGGTTATATTTCATTGGGTTACTTCAAACAAAAAGTCAAAGCGGGCGAAGTCGGCTCTTCCACGATGCCGCACAAAGTCAACCCCATCGACTTTGAAAACTCCGAAGGCAACCTCGGTATGGCCAACGCCGTATTGGGCTTTTTGGCGGAAAAACTGCCGATTTCCCGCTGGCAGCGCGACCTGACCGACAGCACCGTCCTGCGCAATATGGGCGTGGGCGTGGGCTATGCCGTGTTGGGTTTCGCCGCCCACCTGCGCGGCCTGAACAAGCTCGAACCCAACCCTGCCGCGCTTGCCGCCGATTTGGATGCCACTTGGGAGCTGCTCGCCGAGCCGATTCAAACCGTGATGCGCCGTTACGGTGTCGCCAATCCTTACGAAAAACTGAAAGACCTGACGCGCGGCAAAGGCGGCATCACGCCCGAAGTGCTGAAAGGCTTTATCGGATCGCTGGAAATCCCTGCCGAAGCCAAAGCCAAATTGCTTGAGCTGACCCCCGCGCTGTATGTGGGCAAGGCTGAAGCGTTGGCGAAACGGATTTGAGCATTTACTGAAACCGATGCCGTCTGAACGCGCGTTCAGACGGCATTTTTAAGATAACGGGACATACGGGGGCGATATTTATGCAAGCTGTCCGATACAGGCCAGAAATTGACGGATTACGGGCCGTCGCCGTGCTATCCGTCATTATTTTCCACCTGGATAACCGCTGGCTTCCCGGAGGGTTTCTGGGTGTGGACATTTTCTTTGTCATCTCGGGATTCCTCATTACCGGCATCATTCTTGCCGAAATACGGGACGGTTCTTTTTCTTTCCGGGATTTTTATACCCGAAGGATTAAGCGGATTTATCCTGCTTTTATTGCGGCCGTGTCCCTGGCTTCGGTGATTGCCTCTCAAATCTTCCTTTACGAAGATTTCAACCAAATGCGGAAAACCGTGGAGCTTTCTGCGGTTTTCTTGTCCAATATTTATCTGGGGTTTCAGCAGGGATATTTCGATTTGAGTGCCGACGAGAACCCCGTACTGCATATCTGGTCTTTGGCAGTAGAGGAACAGTATTACCTCCTGTATCCCCTTTTGCTGATATTTTGCTGCAAAAAAACCAAATCGCTACGGGTGCTGCGTAACATCAGCATCATCCTGTTCCTGATTTTGACTGCCTCATCGTTTTTGCCGGCTGCGTTTTATACCGACATCCTCAACCAACCCAATACTTATTACCTTTCGACACTGAGATTTCCCGAGCTGTTGGCAGGTTCCCTGTTGGCGGTTTATGGGCAAACGGGAAACGGCAGACGGCAAACAGTAAGCGGAAAACGGCAGTTGCTTTCATTACTCTGCTTCGGCGCATTGCTTGCCTGCCTGTTCGTGATTGACAAACATAATCCGTTTATCCCGGGAATTACCTTGCTTCTTCCCTGCCTGCTGACGGCGTTGCTTATCCGGAGTATGCAATACGGAACGCTTCCGACCCGCATCCTGTCGGCAAGCCCCATCGTATTTGTCGGCAAAATCTCTTATTCCCTATACCTGTACCATTGGATTTTTATTGCCTTCGCCCATTACATTACAGGCGACAAACAGCTCGGACTGCCTGCCGTATCGGCGGTTGCCGCATTGACGGTCGGATTTTCCCTGTTGAGCTATTATTTGATTGAACAGCCGCTTAGAAAACGGAAGATGACCTTCAAAAAGGCATTTTTCTGCCTCTATCTTGTCCCGTCCCTGATACTGGTCGGCTATAACCTGTACGCGAGGGGGATATTGAAACAGGAACACCTCCGCCCGTTGCCCGGCGCGCCCCTTGCTGCGGAAAATCATTTCCCGGAAACCGTCCTGACCCTCGGCGACTCGCACGCCGGACACCTGCGTGGGTTTCTGGATTATGTCGGCGGCAGGGAAGGGTGGAAAGCCAAAATCCTGTCCCTCGATTCGGAGTGTTTGGTTTGGGTGGATACGAAATTGGCAGACAACCAGCTATGTCGAAAATACTGGGATGAAGTTGAAAAAGCCGAAGCCGTTTTCATTGCCCAATTCTATGATTTGAGGATGGGCGGACAGCCCGTGCCGAGATTTGAAGCGCAATCTTTCCTGATACCCGGGTTCCAAGCCCGATTCAGGGAAACCGTCAAGAGGATTGCCGCCGTCAAACCCGTATATGTTTTTGCGAATAATGCATCAATCAGCCGTTCGCCCTTGAGGGAGGAAAAATTGAAAAGATTTGCCGCAAACCAATACCTCCGCCCCATTCAGGCTATGGGCGACATCGGCAAGAGCAATCAGGCGGTTTTTGATTTGATTAAAGATATTCCCAATGTGCATTGGGTGGACGCACAGAAATACCTGCCCAAAAACACGGTCGAAATACACGGCCGCTATCTTTACGGCGACCAAGACCACCTGACCTATTTCGGTTCTTATTATATGGGGCGGGAATTTCACAAACACGAAAGCTTGCTCAAGCATTCACACGGAGGCGCATTGCAGTAGCCTGCCTTCTTGTCGGATATCGCCTTTGGCGGGTTTGCCCTTCGGGGCGGCGGCTTTTATAGTGGATTAACAAAAATCAGGACAAGGCGACGAAGCCGCAGACAGTACAAATAGTACGGCAAGGCGAGGCAACGCTGTACTGGTTTAAATTTAATCCACTATATTTTGCCGTTTTGAGGCCGGGGTCGGGAATAACCGTTTTTTGATGACTTTCCCTCCCTGGCTGTGTCATTAAATTCCCAATTGCCTTTCCAAACTCTCCACCAGATTGTCATCCAGTTTCAAAGCCTGCGACAGACGGGCGAGGAAGACGGTTTCTTTCCGCGACAAATCGGCACATACCAGTCTTGCCGCCAGATAGGCCTCCGCTGCCAACGCCTCATCGTTGCCGACGGAGGCGGCGATGTCTTCGATGCTTGCGGGCAGGCGGTATTCGGCGGCGAGCCATGCGGCAGTTTCGGGGTCTGTGCCGCTTTCCTGTTCGATAGTCCGGCGTTCGGCTTCGTCTATCATGCCGTCTGAAGCAGCGGCGGCTATCATTGCGCGCAATACGGTGCGGTTGTATGTTTCTTCAGTTTCTCCGGCAGGTTGGAAATCGCTTTGTGTTACGGTTGCCCGCCCTTTGTTTTGCTGCCACATCTGATAGCCTCGGTAGGCGAGGTAGCCCAAAGCGGCGGTTGAACCGATTTTGGTAATGGTTTTGCGGTTTTTACCGTTCAGCAGCATGGAGGCGACACCGGCAACCAGCGCGCCTCCGCCAAATGAATTGAGCGGGCTGTCGGAGAATGTGGTGCCTTTTTTTTGAACCGTGCTTAAGACTTGGTTGAGCAGCCGGGTGAAGTTCATGATTTTTCCTTTCTGTTGCGGGAAGGGCGGTATGTTTACCCTATCCTTTTAAACGGTGGCAGGCCGGCTAGTAATTGTTGACCGTACCGCTGTGTTTTGATGCGGTTGTCGAGGATGGTTACGCGGCCGTAGTCTTGTTCGGTGCGGATGAGGCGGCCGACAGCCTGGATGAGTTTGATGCCGGCTTCGGGGACGGTGATTTCAATAAAAGGGTTGCCGCCGCGCTGTTCTATCCAGCGGTTTTGGGTTTTTTCGATGGGGTTGTCCGGCATCGCAAACGGCAGCTTGGCAATGATAACTTGCACGCAGGCGGTGCCGGGCAGGTCGAGGCCTTCGGCAAAACTGTCGAGGCCAAAAATAATGCTGGCTTTGCCTTCGGCAATGGCTTGATGATGCCTTTGTAAAAGAACGGCCTTGGGCAACTCGCCCTGCACAAGCAGAAGCGGCAAGTATTCGTCAGGCAGGCGCAGGGCGACATCCTGCATTTGTTTGCGCGAGGAAAACAGGACGAGTGTGCCGATGGCTTCGGTGGGCGAAATAAGCTTGGGCAGCCATTCGATGATGGCGGCGGTGTGGGCTTCGGGGTCTTTGGGGCTGGCGTATATGGGGGGGATGTAGAGTTCGCCCTGTTTTTCAAAGTCAAAGGGGCTTTTGAGGGCGAGGGTGGTGGTTTCGGGCAACCATTGCAGCCCGGTTTGGCGCAGCATTAGGTTAAAGTTGCCCAAGGATTGCAGGGTGGCGGAGGTCAATACCGCGCCTGCCGCGCGCCGCCACAGGCTGTTGGCAAGGTGGGACGCGCTGCTGATGGGGCTGGCGTTGAAAATGTAGTCGTTTTTGTCGTCGGCACGGCGGGTTATCCATTTTGCCAGCGGCTCTTCGCCTTCGAGGGGGACGGTGGAGAGCAAATCCCAAACCGCGCTGATTTGTTCGATACGGGCGATAAAAAGGCCGAACTCGCTGGTCAGGCGGTCGAGGAGCGCGCCGTCTTGTTCTTTTTCGCGGCGTGCGGCAGAAAGCGCATCGTTCAGCCCGATAACGTGTTTGAGCAGGCTGCGCGCAGCAATGGCCGTATTGGAAACGGTGGTTTCGAGGCCTTCGGGGATTTTGCCGTCTTCCCACAGCCAAGTCGGTTCGCTGTTGGTTCGTCTGTCGTTTTCAGACACCCCCAGACTTAAAGACGGCTCTTCCGCCAAATGGAATTGCCATTCGTGCAGGCTGTCGAGCAAGGATGCGGCGGCTTCGTCGGCCAGGTTGGCAAGTTCGGCTTTATCGGTAAGCGCGGCAATTTTGCCGGTAAGCTGCGGCAGTTTTTCCAGCGTCCAAACGGCAATATTCCATGAATGTTCGGCGGCAAAACGGCTGAGGGCTTTTTTGGGCAGATGGTGCGCTTCGTCGATGCAATAGAAACTGTTTTCTGGCTCAGGCAGAATCACACCGCCGCCCATGCTGATGTCGGCAAGCAGAAGGTCATGGTTGGCAACGACGACATCGACGGTTTCCAACATATCGCGTGCCAGGTAAAAAGGGCATTCCGGACGGTTGGGACAGGCGGCTTTCAGGCAGCCGTGGCGGTCGTTGGTCACTTTGAGCCAAATCGCGTCATCGATTTTTTCCGGCCAAGTGTCGCGGTCGCCGTTGAACCGTCGGGCGGAAAATTCGTCGGCGATGTCGCGCAGCAGCTTCAATTCTTCCGGCTTGGGTTTGCTGTCCCACAAGACAGCGGGGGCTTCAAAGCCGAGCAGGTTTTGCTGGGCGTTGCTTTGCGTCAGTTGATAGAGTTTGTAGGGGCAGAGATAGCGGCCGCGCCCTTTGGCAAGCGCAAAGGTCAGTTCCAAACCGCTTTTTTCGACCAGAAACGGCAAATCGCGGTCAACCAACTGCTCCTGCAAGGCAACCGTCGCGCTGCTGACAATCAGCCGTTTGCCGCGCGTTTGCGCCATGATGCCGCCTGCAAGCAGGTAGGCAAGCGATTTGCCCACGCCGGTCGGGCCTTCGATTACGGCAATGCTCTCGCCCTCGCGCTTGGGCGGCTCGCCGCCCTCTTCGCGCGTCAGCGTCTGTGAAAAAGCGTTGGCAACCGCCGCAATCATTTCCCGCTGCGAAGCGCGGGGACGGAAACCTGGCAGGTTTTTGCCGATATTTTGGTAATGGTCGCGGATGGCGTTTTTTTCTAAATCGGTGAGCATGGCGTTTTGTACGGCGGTAGAAGTGGGCTTATTTTAACATCGCACGGAAGCGGTACAATATCGTTGTCGGAAAGGGGGTGAGGTGAATCGTGCGGACGTGGTTGGTTTTTTGGTTGCGGCGTTTGAAATACCCGTTGTTGCTTTGGATTGCGGATATGCTGCTGTACCGGTTGTTGGGCGGCGCGGAAATCGAATGCGGCCGTTGCCCTGTACCGCCGATGACGGATTGGCAGCATTTTTTGCTGGCGATGGGAACGGTGTCGGCTTGGGTGGCGGTGATTTGGGCATATCTGATTATTGAAAGTGAAAAAAACGGAAGATATTGAGTCATTCGGACACAATGCCGTCTGAAACGGAAGTTCAGACGGCATTTGTTTTAGGTTGCCGTGCCGCTTAGGGAATACCGGCGACAGGATGGGCGGGATAGCCGTGGGTGTCGATGCTGCCGGCGGCGCGCCACGGGGTATGGATGACTGCCGCCGGTAGGTGGGCAAGCTCGGGGATATGCCGTCTGACAAAGGTGCCGTCGGGGTCGGTCTTGTGTGCGGCGGCGGCAATGTCGGGGCAGGTGTGCCGTGAGGCGGTAAGCCGCCAGTTGCTTTGGTTGATTGCTGCATCGAAATCGGTCAGCTGTCGGGCAAACCATATCTCGCCTTCGCGGCGGGGGAGGTTTAAAACGTGGCAGAAAAAGTCCGCGCTCAAGCGTCTCAGGGTGGGGTGGAGGCTGCCGGTCTTGTGCAAACAGCGCATAGAGGCATCGATAATCGGAATGCCGGTCCGGCCCTGCTGCCAAAGCGTCAGGCGCAGGGTGTGTTCCGGATTGCCGTCTGAAGGGTCGTCATCCGCGTGCTGCAAGGCAAGTTGAAGGAAAAAATCGCGGCGGATGATGTTGTCCGCCCACGCGTTTAGACGGAGTTCGAGGCTTTCCCGCGCGAGCAGGCGCGGCGAGATGCAGCCGGCACTCAAATACGCACCCATCAGCGAAGTGTTTTTGCGCGAGGGGAAATCCTTTAAAACGGAGTAGGAAGCCGCCTGTTCGAGAAACCGCCGCCACTGCCGCCAAGCCGCCGTTTCACCGCCGTTTTGCGGCAGGAAGATGCCGTCTGAAAGAACGGCAGGTTGCGGGGCGGAAAGGTTTTCGGGGAAGGGTTGGCGGTATGCCGCGAATGGGTCCGGACCGGCGGGGGGCTGCTTGGAAAAGCGGTCGAGCCATACTTCGCGGTAGCGGTCGAAATCGGCATATGCCGTGCCGCCGTCGGGTATCAGGTCGGTTTTGCCGAAAACGGCGCGGTCGTTGACGAAGGTTAACGCGATGCCGTGTTTGTCCAATTCGTGCCAAAGGGCGTTGTCGGCGAGTTTGTCGGCAAAAGTATGGGATTCGTCGGCGATGACGGTGCGGATATTGAGGCGGACGGCGAGCCGGACGAGCCCGGCAGGCGATGCCGCCGTGTAGAACGGAATGCCGCGCCCGGCAAGCCCTTGGGCGAGTTCGGCGGCGGATTGGCGGTAGAACGCGGCGCGGCGAGGGTTGTCTGTTTCGGCATCGTCAATCCAAATACCGATAATGGGCAAACCTTCGGCAACGGCGGCGCATAAGGCGGCGTTGTCGCGGATGCGGAGGTTTTGGCGGAACCAAACGAGCGTGTGCGCGGCGCGCGTGTCCGCATAAAGGGGGCGAGCGGTTTCAGACGGCATTTCGGCAGCCTTTCCTGCTGGCGATTTTTTCGTTCAGAAAATCGATGAAGCTGCGGACTTTCGCGCTTAAGAATGCCCTGTCCGCATAAACGGCGTTCAGCCGGTCGGTCGGGACGGCGTATCCGGGCAGCAGCCTCACCAGCGTGCCGCAGCGCAAATCGTGTTCCGCCGCCCAAAGCGGCTGATAACCGATGCACGCGCCTGCCTTAATCATTTCGCGCATCATCAGCGTGTTGTCGGTACGGATGACGGGGGTCAGTTCAAGCCGGTATTTTTTGCCGTCCGATTTGCGGGTGAGGTCGAGTTTCTGCTGGTTGGTGTAGGTCGGCAGGACGGCGGGCAGCCCCACCACTTCTTCCGGCGTTTCCGGCACGCTGTTGCGCCTCAGGAAGTCGGGCGAGGCGAGCAGGGCAAATTCGATTTCCGCCAGCGGGCGCGCGATTAGCGAAGGGGACAGGGTTTGGGAAACGCGCAACGCCAAATCCACGCCTTCGGCAATCAAATCGACGTGGCGGTTGTCCAAAATCAGTTCTAATGTTACTTCGGGATAACGTTCGCGGTATTCCGCCAGCCAGTTGCATATCAGGCTGCCGGCAAACCACAGCGGCATCGTTACGCGCAGCAGCCCCTGCGGTTTTTCCGTCCCCCCGGCGGCTTTTTGGGCGGCATCGTCGAGCGTGTCGAGCGCGTAACTGCATTGCCGGTAGTATTCTTCCCCGGCTTCGGTCAGGCTGAGGTTGCGGCTGTTGCGGTGCAGGAGTTTGGCTTGGACGGTGTTTTCCAAGTGGCTGACGTGTTTGCTTGCCATTGCGGTGGAGATGCCGAGCGCGTCGGCGGCGCGGGTGAAGCCGCCGCTTTGGACGACTTGGCGGAAAACTTTGAGGCTGAACAGGGTGTCCATATTTTCTTGTGTGGAAAAGTTGTATCAATAAAAGCAGTATATATTTGAAAAGGGGAAACATCTATACTCTGCCGCCTGAAATGAAGATAAATACCGAAGGAGCTTTTATGTCCAATTGCTGCAACCGTATCCAACCTGTTCTGCTTTCTGTTTTGCGTATCGTAACCGCCTACCTGTTTTTGTTGCACGGTACGTCAAAATTCTTCGCCTTCCCCATTGAAATGGGCAGCGGTTCGCCCGGCGGGCTGTTGCTGCTTGCCGGTATTTTAGAAATTGTCGGCGGCATTTTGCTGGTGTTGGGCCTGTTTGCGCGCCCTGCCGCGTTTGTTTTGTCCGGCCAGATGGCGGTTGCCTATTTTATGGCGCATGCTTCCGGCAATGCTTTGTTCCCGATTGCCAACGGCGGCGAGTCCGCAGTGCTGTTCTGCTTCGTATTCCTCTATATCGCGGCAGCGGGCGGCGGAGCATGGTCGCTGGACAGGCTGTTTTTCAAGCGTAAAGCCTGAACCGGACTACCTAAAGTGTATTTTGTTGAATGTTTTTGAGGAAAAGAAATGACCCGTCAATCTCTGCAACAGGCTGCGGAAAGCCGCCGTTCCGTTTATTCGTTAAATAAAAATCTGCCCGTCGGCAAAGATGAAATCGTTCAAATCGTCGAACACGCCGTTTTGCACACGCCTTCTTCGTTCAATTCCCAATCTGCCCGCGTGGTCGTGCTGTTTGGCGAAGAGCATGATAAGGTGTGGCAATTTGTTGAAGACGCGCTGCGTGCCGCCGTGCCTGCCGACAGGTTTGAACCGACCGCGCAAAAATTGAACCTGTTTAAGGCGGGTGCGGCAACTATTTTGTTTTATGAAGATCAAAATGTCGTCAAAGGTTTGCAGGAGCAGTTCCCTGCTTATGCCGCCAACTTTCCCGTTTGGGCGGATCAGGCGAACGCTATGGTACAGTATGCCGTCTGGACGACGCTTGCCGCGGTCGGCGTAGGTGCAAACCTGCAACATTACAACCCCTTGCCCGATGCGGCGATTGCCAAAGCGTGGAATATCCCCGAAAACTGGCTGTTGCGCGCGCAAATGGTTATCGGCGGTATTGAAGGGGCGGCAGGTGAAAAGACCTTTGAACCCGTTGCAGAACGTTTGAAAGTGTTCGGCGCATAATTTAGCAGTCAAAAAAATGCCGTCTGAACAGGGTTCAGACGGCATTTTTCAGTATCAGGCAACGAGTTTTTCGCATTCTTTGATACAGTCGAGGCAGGACTCGTAACATGCTTTGCATTCCGCATGGTGGGCGGCATGTTCTTTACAGGCTTTGGAACATTGTTTGCACGCTTCGAGGCACACTTTTGCCGCGTCGCGTGTCAGAGGGGAATTTTGTGCGGCAAGGTCGTGCACCGCGCCGCATAAGGCAAGCATCTGGCGCACGGCAACCGCGCAGTCGGACATAGACGTGTCGCCCTGAGTGAGCAGGGACAGGCAGTGGGTCAGGCAAACCTGTCCGGCATCCAGACAGTGTGCGGCAGTTTGGCGGACGGCGGTGTAGGCGGATGCGGCGGCAGGCTGCATATCGTGATGATGATGATGGTGGTCGGCGTGTCCGTGCGCACGCGCGAAAGAGGCGGCGGAAGCCAGAGAGACGGCAGCGGCGCTGCCCAAAAATTGACGACGGTTCATAATGTTTCCTTTATGGTTTAAGAAAGTGGGGCAGGCACAAGGCACTTCCCCGCATACTGCCCCGACCGTGGGGCTTTTTTTGAACAACCGGCTGATTTTGCCGGTGCGGGATTGTCGCACGGGCAGGCAGTTCGGCTATTCGGAAAGTTAAGAAAAGGCGCGCCGCCCTGTTTCAAAATGATGCAAGATGGCGCGTGGATATGGTAGCAGACAAGATGCCGTCTGAAAATCGGTTCAGACGGCATCCATTTTCAAACCTTACAAACCCGGGAACATTCCTTTCATCCCCCTCATCCCCTTCGCCATACGCATCAGGTTGCCTAAGCCTTTCCCACTGAACATCTTCATCATCTGCTGCATTTGTTCAAACTGTTTGAGCAATTTGTTCACTTCCTGTACCGTCGTGCCCGCACCCATCGCAATACGGCGTTTGCGGCTGGCTTTGAGTAGGGCGGGGTTGGCGCGTTCTTTGGGGGTCATCGAGTTGATGATGGCTTCGACTTTGCCCATCGCTTTTTCAGCCGTACCTTCGGGGATTTGTTTCGATATTTGACCCAGTTCGCCCGGCATTTTCGACATCAGGTTTTCCAAGCCGCCCATATTGCGCATTTGCTGGATTTGTTCTTTAAAATCATTGAGGTCGAAGCCTCTGCCTTTTTGCAGCTTTTTCGCCATTTTGGCGGCGGCTTCTTCATCAATACCTTTTTGAACGTCTTCAATCAGGGTCAATACGTCGCCCATACCGAGGATACGGCTGGCAAGACGGTCGGGGTGGAAAGGTTCGAGGCCGTTGATTTTTTCGCCGACACCGATAAATTTAATCGGCTTGCCGGTTACTTGGCGCACGGACAATGCCGCACCGCCGCGCGAGTCGCCGTCCATCTTGGTCAATACGACACCGGTCAGCGGCAGGGCTTCATTAAATGCTTGGGCAGTATTCACAGCATCCTGACCCAGCATCGCATCGATGACGAACAAAGTTTCCACCGGGTTAACCGCTGCGTGAAGGGCTTTGATTTCGTTCATCATCTCTTCATCGATTGCCAAACGACCGGCGGTATCGACCATCAAGACATCGTAAAAATGTTTTTTGGCGTAATCGACGGCGGCAGTCGCAATCTCAACCGGTTTTTGGTTGGTATCGGACGGGAAAAAGTCCACGCCGACCTGTTCGGCCAACAGACGCAGCTGTTCAATCGCGGCAGGGCGGTAAACGTCGGCGGATACCACCAAGACTTTTTTCTTCTGATCGTTTTTCAGCAGGCGGGCGAGCTTGCCGACGGTTGTTGTCTTACCAGCACCTTGCAAACCAGCCATCAAAACGACGGCGGGCGGCGCAACCGACAAATCCAGCGTTTTGTTTTCCCTGCCCATCAGTTCGGTCAGGGCTTTGTTGACCACGCCGATAAATGCCTGATCCGGCGTCAGGCTGCCCGCCACTTCCTGACCGAGGGCCTTTTCTTTGACGTTGTTGACGAACTCTTTGACGACAGGCAGGGCAACATCCGCCTCAAGCAGGGCGAGTCGGACTTCGCGCAAGGCTTCTTTAATGTTGTCTTCGGTCAGTTTGGCTTGCCCGCGGATGTTTTTGAGGACATTGCTGAAGCGGCTGGTTAAATTGTCTAACATACTGGTCCTTGGTCTGAATAAGAATAGCTTGCCCCATCAGGGGCATTCTTTGTTAAAATAAAATCAAAATAATTTGATGCGGCTTGTGTGCCGGACAGCATATCGGCAAATCCGTCAAGGCTTGCCCGAAACGGGGATTTTACAATTCCAACGTTAAAAGTTCCAATATTTCATAAGCGGCCGCATACGGCACAACAGTATAGATAGAGAAAGTCCACCATGCCGACAGTTTTCATCTTTTTGACGGCGGTTTACGCAGGATTGGGTGCATTTGCATGGCACTGCCAACAGCAGGGGCGCGGTCAGGATTACCCGTGGAAGACGGAATTGCCGGTTTTGGGCGCGGCATTGACCGTCCACGGCGTGGCACTGCTTATGCCGGTCATTCAAGACAAAATCATCATTATGGGCTTCGGGTATTCCGGCAGCCTGATTGTTTGGATGATGCTGTTTATTTATTTTGCCGGCAGCTTCTTTTATCCGCTGCGCGGAGTGCAGTTGCTGCTGTATCCTTGCGCCGCACTGATGCTGCTGTCAGGTTTGGTTTTTCCTGGAAAATTCTCGGGATATGAAATTACCGACCTTCCCTTTATGCTGCATATCGGAACTTCGCTGCTCGCATACGGGCTGTTCGGTATCGCAACATTATTGTCCGTTTTGACCCTGCTGCTGAATCGGAGCCTGCACCGCAGGAACTTCTCCAAGCTCGCAGGATTCCTGCCGTCGCTGCTCAGTTTGGAAAAACTTATGTTCCAGGCTATGTGGGCAGGTTTTATCCTGCTGACCTATTCCGTCGTCAGCGGAACATTTTTTGCCGAAGCCGTATTCGGCAAACCCATGACCTTTACCCATAAAACCGTATTCGGCATATTGTCATGGCTGATTTACGGCGGACTGCTGCTCAAGCACAGCATGACCGCATGGCGCGGCAAAAAAGCCGCCGTGTGGACCATCATCGGATTTGTCAGCCTTATGATTGCCTATATGGGCAGCAAGTTCGTATTGGAAATCATTCTGAAAAGATAAGAAGAGCCAACAGATGCCGTCTGAAGCCCCAAGTTTCAGACGGCATATTCACAAAGGCGCACCAGTCAGAGGAGGGGGAGGAAGGGATTATTGGAGGATGCGCAGCGTTTGGCAAAAATAAAAAACCTTATCCGACAGAGATATGACGAATTTCCCCAAAAAAATTCCGCTGAAAGTATTGACCGCAAATCTCTTCAAGCGTATAGTTCGCGTCTTCGCTGCTGACGAAACGGCGGTGATGAAGCAGTTCAAACGCTCTTTAACAAAACAGATTACCGATAAGTGT
>NZ_CAUIYF010000007.1 GCF_962719845.1 Neisseria uirgultaei
CCCCCCCCCCCCCGAAAAAAGGTAGAATCGGGCTTGGTTTGGGCAGAATCATCCATCTGATTCCAAGGATGGATGATGTTTTATTCTCAAGTAAATAAAGGAAAGATGATGAGCCTACTTAATGTCTTTAAAGATATTTTGAACAACAAAGAATTGAATTCGGAAGAACGGCATGATTTGGAGCGGGCTGTTAAGATCTTGCAGGATACGCACGTCAATATTTTGATTACCGGAGCCACCGGTTGCGGAAAATCATCCACCATCAATGCCTTGTTCAGCATAGATCAGGCAACGGGAAAGAGCGATGGGCCGGTAAAGGAAGTCGCAAAAGTAGGCGTGGGTGTAGATCCTGAAACTATGGATATTGCCAAATATGAATTGGAGAATATGACGATTTGGGATAGTCCGGGTTTGGGCGATGGAGAGAAGGCAGACCAACAGCACCGGCGCAATATCATCAATAAGCTGCTGGAGAAAGACAGTAACGGCAATGCCGTCATCGACTTGGTTTTGGTACTGCTCGACGGCGGTTCCAGGGACTTGGGGACATCATACGAACTGATTAACAATGTAATTATCAATACATTGAAGAAGAGCGGGGAAGGCCGTACAGACCGGTTGCTGGTTGCGATTAATCAGTGTGATATGGCGATGAAGGGGCGGAATTGGGATGCGGAAGCCGGCCGTCCGAACGCTGACTTGGAAAACTTTTTGGAAGAGAAAGTGTGTTCGACACGCAAGCGCATTCAGGAAGCTACCGGCGTTACGGTCAATCCGATTTATTTTTCAGCGGGCTTTAAGAGTGAAGATGAGGAGCAACGTCCCTATAACATAACCCGCCTGTTGCGTTATATCATTACGGCTATGCCGTCTGAAAAACGGGTGATTGTGGCAGAGAAGATTAATGTGGAAGAAATCGAGCGAGATACCAGCCGCCGCAAACAGGAGGAGCGGCAAGAAATCGACAGCAGTATCGGCAGTGCGCTGGAGAAAATATTGGGGGCTGCGGGAGGCGTGGTTAAAGATGTTGTTTCAACGATAGCGAGCAGTGTCGGGACGCTGATCGGCGGCGCTGCAAAAGCGATTGGAGAAACGATTGGAAGGGGGATTAGCACGATTGCCTCTTGGTTTGGCTGGTAGGAGCGCATATGCATCGTTACCGTATTTCTGAAATCGGGCAAAAAGTCGCAGCAGCCGGTTTCCGTCCTTTGGATGTCTTGCTTGTCGGTGCGACAGGTGTCGGCAAGTCCTCAACCTTAAATGCCTTGTTTGGCGAACAAAAAGCCAAGGTAGGCACAGGCGTGGATCCCGAAACGCAATTGGTCGAAAGCTATATGCTGAACGATGTGTTGCGGTTTTGGGACAGCGCAGGCTTGGGCGACGGGAAGGAGGCTGACCGCGCCCATCAGAAAAAACTGATTGATGTCCTGTCTAAAACCTACACTCATTCGGATGGGCAGTGGGGCTGGATAGATTTGGTGTTCGTTATCCTTGACGGCAGTTCTCGCGATTTGGGTACGGCCTATGATTTGTTGAGGGACGTTATTCTTAAAATGATTGATCCGGATAGGGTTATTGTTGCGATTAATCAGGCGGATATGGCGATGAAAGGACGTTATTGGGATAAGGTGCTGCATCAGCCGCAGTCGGCTTTGCAACAATTTCTAGACGAGAAGGCCGAATCGGTACAAAAAAGGATTCTGGAAGCGACAGGTTTGCAGATTTCCAAACCCGTTTACTATTCGGCATACGAAAGCTACCATCTCAAAGAAATAATGGATGCAGTCATCAACCATATTCCGGTTTGTCGGAGAAAGATGCATACGCCGTGATGGTCGGATACCGACCCTTTAAAAGAGTCCGACCCTATGCCGTCTGAAGATTCAAAACGCTTCAGACGGCATATTGAAGATATTTCTGATATTTCTGTTGATATTTCTTTGACTTGTCGGATATAATGCCGAGCTTGGTACATTTGTGCCAAGTTTAACTTTGTCTGAAAGACAGGCCAATCGTAGCCTGTCCCTTTACTTTAAAAGGAAAATAATCATGACTTTAGGTCTGGTTGGACGCAAAGTTGGTATGACCCGCGTGTTTGACGAACAGGGTGTTTCTGTTCCGGTTACCGTTTTGGATATGTCTGCCAACCGCGTTACACAAGTAAAATCCAAAGATACTGACGGTTATACCGCCGTTCAAGTTACCTTTGGTCAGAAAAAAGCCAATCGTGTCAACAAAGCCGAAGCCGGACACTTTGCAAAAGCAGGTGTCGAAGCCGGTCGCGGTTTGGTCGAATTTGCTTTGACTGAAGAAAAACTGGCTGAATTGAAAGCCGGTGACGAAATCACCGTTTCTATGTTTGAAGTCGGTCAACTGGTCGATGTAACCGGCACCTCTAAAGGTAAAGGTTTCTCCGGTACGATCAAACGTCATAACTTCGGTGCCCAACGTACTTCCCACGGTAACTCCCGTTCTCACCGCGTTCCGGGTTCTATCGGTATGGCGCAAGACCCGGGCCGCGTGTTCCCCGGTAAACGCATGGCCGGCCAATACGGCAACACCAAAGCAACTGTTCAAAAATTGGAAGTTGTCCGTGTTGACGCAGAACGCCAACTGCTGTTGGTTAAGGGTGCTGTTCCGGGTGCGGTCAACAGCGATGTTGTAGTTCGTCCCAGCGTGAAAGTAGGTGCGTAATGGAATTGAAAGTAATTGACGCTAAAGGACAAGTTTCAGGCAGCCTGTCTGTTTCTGATGCTTTGTTCGCCCGCGAATACAATGAAGCGTTGGTTCATCAGCTGGTGAATGCCTACTTGGCAAACGCCCGCTCCGGTAACCGCGCTCAAAAAACCCGTGCCGAAGTAAAACACTCAACCAAAAAACCATGGCGTCAAAAAGGTACCGGCCGTGCCCGTTCCGGTATGACTTCTTCTCCGCTGTGGCGTAAAGGCGGTCGCGCGTTCCCGAACAAGCCCGACGAAAACTTCACTCAAAAAGTAAACCGTAAAATGTACCGTGCCGGTATGGCGACTATCCTGTCCCAATTGGCGCGTGACGAGCGTTTGTTTGCGATTGAGGCGTTGGCTGCCGAAACTCCTAAAACCAAAGTTTTTGCCGAACAAGTGAAAAACTTGGGTTTGGAGCAAGTGCTGTTTGTAACCAAACAGCTCGACGAGAATGTTTACTTGGCTTCACGCAACTTGCCAAACGTGTTGGTTTTGGAAGCTCAACAAGTTGATCCTTACAGCTTGCTACGTTACAAAAAAGTAATCATCACTAAAGATGCAGTTGCACAATTAGAGGAGCAATGGGTATGAATCAACAACGTTTGACTCAAGTGATTTTGGCACCTATCGTTTCTGAAAAAAGCAACGTATTGGCTGAAAAACGCAACCAAATGACGTTTAAAGTCTTGGCAAATGCAACCAAACCTGAAATCAAAGCTGCTGTTGAGCTGCTGTTCGGTGTTCAAGTTGCTTCTGTAACTACAGTTACAACTAAAGGCAAAACTAAGCGTTTTGGTCGTACTTTGGGCCGCCGCAGCGATGTTAAAAAAGCTTATGTAAGCTTGGCTGCCGGTCAAGAGTTGGATTTGGAAGCCGCTGCTGCAGCTGCAGATAAGGAATAAACAAAATGGCAATTGTTAAAATGAAGCCAACTTCTGCAGGCCGTCGCGGCATGGTTCGCGTGGTAACAGAAGGTTTGCACAAAGGTGCGCCTTATGCACCTTTGCTCGAAAAGAAAAATTCTACTGCCGGTCGTAACCATAATGGTCATATCACCACCCGTCATAAAGGCGGCGGTCATAAACACCATTACCGTGTTGTAGACTTTAAACGTAACAAAGACGGTATCCCTGCAAAAGTAGAGCGTATCGAATACGATCCTAACCGTACTGCCTTCATTGCACTGTTGTGCTATGCAGACGGTGAGCGTCGCTACATTATCGCTCCTCGCGGTATTCAAGCCGGTGCTGTATTGGTTTCCGGTGCTGAAGCTGCCATCAAAGTAGGTAACACCCTGCCGATCCGCAACATTCCCGTTGGTACCACTATCCACTGTATCGAAATGAAACCTGGCAAAGGTGCGCAAATTGCACGTTCTGCCGGTGCTTCTGCGGTATTGCTGGCTAAAGAAGGCGCATACGCTCAAGTCCGTCTGCGTTCTGGCGAAGTTCGTAAAATCAACGTAGATTGCCGTGCAACCATCGGTGAAGTCGGTAACGAAGAGCAAAGCCTGAAGAAAATCGGTAAAGCCGGTGCCAATCGTTGGCGCGGTATTCGTCCGACCGTTCGTGGTGTTGTCATGAACCCTGTCGATCACCCGCATGGTGGTGGTGAAGGTCGTACCGGTGAAGCTCGCGAACCGGTTAGCCCATGGGGTACTCCTGCTAAAGGCTACCGCACTCGTAATAACAAACGCACGGATAACATGATTGTTCGTCGCCGTTACTCAAATAAAGGTTAATTAGTATGGCTCGTTCATTGAAAAAAGGCCCATATGTAGACCTGCATTTGCTGAAAAAAGTAGATGCTGCTCGCGCAAGCAACGACAAACGCCCGATTAAAACTTGGTCTCGTCGTTCTACCATTCTGCCTGATTTTATCGGTCTGACCATTGCCGTGCACAACGGTCGCACCCATGTGCCTGTGTTTATCAGCGACAATATGGTTGGTCATAAATTAGGCGAATTCTCATTGACCCGTACCTTTAAAGGCCACCTGGCCGATAAAAAGGCTAAAAAGAAATAAGGTGAATCATGAGAGTAAATGCACAACATAAAAATGCCCGTATCTCTGCTCAAAAGGTTCGTTTGGTAGCTGATTTGATTCGTGGTAAAGACGTTGCCCAAGCTTTGAATATTTTGGCTTTCAGTCCTAAAAAAGGTGCCGAGCTGATCAAAAAAGTATTGGAGTCAGCTATTGCTAATGCCGAGCATAATAACGGTGCGGACATTGATGAACTGAAAGTGGTAACTATCTTTGTTGACAAAGGTCCAAGCTTGAAACGTTTTCAAGCTCGCGCCAAGGGTCGCGGTAACCGTATCGAAAAACAAACTTGTCATATCAATGTGACAGTGGGTAACTAAGGAAAAGCTATGGGACAAAAGATTAACCCTACAGGCTTTCGCCTGGCGGTAACTAAAGACTGGGCTTCAAAATGGTTTGCTAAAAGCACCGACTTTTCTACTGTTTTGAAGCAGGATATCGATGTTCGCAATTATTTGTGTCAAAAATTGGCTAATGCTTCAGTTGGTCGCGTAGTGATCGAGCGTCCTGCTAAATCTGCACGCATTACCATTCACTCCGCTCGTCCGGGTGTGGTTATCGGTAAAAAAGGTGAGGATATCGAAGTTTTGAAACGTGACTTGCAAGCCTTGATGGGTGTGCCTGTTCATGTAAATATTGAAGAGATCCGCCGTCCTGAGTTGGATGCTCAAATTATTGCTGACGGAATTGCCCAGCAGTTGGAAAAACGCGTTCAATTCCGTCGTGCTATGAAACGAGCAATGCAAAATGCAATGCGTTCTGGTGCTAAAGGCATTAAGATTATGACTTCAGGCCGTCTGAATGGTGCGGATATTGCCCGTAGCGAATGGTATCGTGAAGGTCGCGTGCCACTGCATACTTTACGTGCAAATGTAGATTATGCAACCAGCGAAGCGCACACCACATATGGTGTATTGGGTCTGAAAGTTTGGGTTTATACGGAAGGCAATATTAAATCTTCCAAACCTGAACATGAGAGTAAACAAAGAAAGGCAGGTAGACGTAATGCTGCAGCCAACTAGACTGAAATACCGTAAGCAACAAAAGGGTCGTAATACCGGCATCGCTACTCGCGGTAATAAGGTAAGTTTCGGTGAGTTCGGCTTGAAAGCCGTAGGTCGTGGTCGTTTGACTGCCCGTCAAATCGAAGCTGCTCGTCGTACAATGACCCGTCACATCAAACGTGGTGGTCGTATTTGGATTCGTGTATTCCCTGATAAACCGATTACTGAAAAGCCTATTCAAGTTCGTATGGGTGGCGGTAAAGGTAACGTGGAATATTACATTGCCGAAATTAAACCAGGTAAAGTGTTGTATGAAATGGATGGCGTTCCAGAGGAACTGGCTCGTGAAGCATTCGAGTTGGCTGCTGCCAAATTGCCTATTCCTACAACCTTTGTAGTAAGACAGGTGGGTCAATAATGAAAGCAAATGAATTGAAAGACAAATCCGTTGAGCAGTTGAATGCAGATTTGTTGGACTTGTTGAAAGCTCAGTTTGGCTTACGTATGCAAAACGCTACTGGTCAATTAGGCAAACCAAGTGAATTGAAACGTGTACGTCGCGATATTGCTCGTATTAAAACCGTTTTAACTGAAAAAGGTGCTAAGTAATGAGCGAAACTAAAAATGTTCGTACTTTGCAAGGCAAAGTAGTAAGCGACAAAATGGATAAAACCGTAACAGTATTGGTTGAGCGTAAAGTAAAACATCCGCTGTATGGTAAGATTATTCGATTATCTACTAAAATCCATGCCCATGATGAAAATAATCAATATGGAATTGGTGATGTAGTTGTTATATCGGAATCCCGTCCATTATCAAAAACTAAATCTTGGATTGTCAGTGAGCTGGTTGAGAAAGCACGTTCTGTTTAAGAATTAAAGCAACGTGCTTGAAATGGGAAACGAAGTATTGCAGCAAATTTAATTTGCGTGTAAACTTCGTTTCCTGTCTTTCAGTTTCTTCTGGAAGTTTCTTCCCTCTCGGGGTCCAAGACTGGTTTACTTGAACCGTAAGGTTTCATTTAATAAGCAGCGGCTTTGCTGTAAGTTATCTGAAAGTGGTAAATTAAGTTGGTTAATTTAAAGGTAATAACATGATTCAAATGCAGACCATCTTAGATGTGGCTGATAACTCTGGTGCGCGTAGAGTAATGTGTATCAAGGTATTGGGTGGGTCTAAGCGTCGCTATGCTTCGGTTGGCGATATTATTAAAGTTGCAATTAAAGATGCGGCTCCGCGTGGTCGTGTCAAGAAGGGCGATGTTTACAATGCTGTTGTTGTTCGTACTGCAAAAGGTGTTCGTCGTCCTGATGGGGCTTTGATTAAGTTTGATAACAATGCTGCTGTGTTGTTGAATAATAAGCTCGAACCTCTGGGTACTCGTATTTTTGGTCCTGTAACTCGTGAGCTGCGTACTGAGCGATTTATGAAAATCGTTTCATTGGCTCCTGAAGTATTGTAAGGGGTGGTGGAATGAATAAGATTGTTAAAGGCGATCAAGTTGTTGTTATCGCAGGTAAAGACAAGGGTAAGCGGGGTCAGATCATCCGTGTACTTGGTGGTAAGGTAATTGTTTCTGGTGTAAATGTTGTTAAGCGTCATCAGAAGCCGAATCCAATGCGCGGAGTTGAGGGTGGTGTTATTGTAAAAGAAATGCCTTTGGATATTTCTAATATTGCAATCCTGAATCCGGAAACTAATAAAGCAGACCGTGTTGGTATTAAGCTGATTGAAAATGAAGGCAAAGTTAAACGCGTTCGTTTCTTCAAATCAAATGGCTCTATCATTGGAGCATAAGGAGATAACATGGCTCGTTTGAGAGAGTTTTATAAAGATACAGTTGTTCCTGAATTGGTTAAACAATTTGGCTACAAATCAGTAATGGAAGTTCCACGTATTGAGAAAATCACCTTGAATATGGGTGTGGGTGAAGCTGTTGCTGATAAAAAAGTTATGGAGCACGCTGTTTCTGATTTAGAGAAAATTGCTGGTCAAAAACCAGTTGTTACTGTTGCTCGTAAATCTATCGCAGGTTTCAAAATCCGTGATAACTATCCAGTTGGTTGCAAAGTAACATTGCGTCGTGATCAAATGTTTGAATTCTTAGATCGTTTGATTACTATTGCATTGCCTCGCGTACGTGACTTCCGCGGTGTAAGCGGTAAATCATTTGATGGTCGTGGCAATTACAATATGGGTGTTCGTGAGCAAATTATTTTCCCGGAAATTGAATACGATAAAATTGATGCTTTGCGTGGTTTGAATATTACTATTACAACTACTGCAAAAACTGATGAAGAAGCGAAAGCTTTGTTGTCACTGTTCAAGTTTCCGTTTAAAGGATAATCATGGCTAAGAAAGCACTTATTAATCGTGAGCTGAAACGTCAAGCATTAGCGAAAAAGTTTGCTGCTAAACGTGAGGCAATTTTCGCTGTTATTAATGATGCTAATGCGACTGAAGAAGAACGCTTTGAAGCACGTTTGAAATTTCAATCCATTCCTCGTAATGCAGCACCTGTACGTCAACGTCGTCGTTGTGCTTTGACAGGTCGTCCTCGTGGTACTTTCCGTAAATTTGGTTTGGGTCGTATTAAAATCCGTGAAATCGCTATGCGTGGCGAGATTCCTGGTGTTGTTAAAGCTAGCTGGTAATAGGAGTATAAATAATGAGTATGCATGATCCTATTTCCGATATGTTGACTCGTATTCGCAATGCGCAACGTGCTAATAAAGCAACTGTTGCCATGCCTTCTTCAAAATTGAAATGTGCAATTGCAAAAGTTCTGAAAGATGAAGGCTATATCGAGGATTTTACGGTTTCTGCTGATGCAAAACCGGTATTGGAAATTCAATTGAAATACTATGCAGGTCGCCCTGTGATTGAGCAAATTAAACGTGTTTCACGTCCTGGTTTGCGTATTTACAAAGCATCAAGCGAGATCCCTAGCGTAATGAATGGCTTGGGTGTCGCTATTGTTAGTACTTCTAAAGGTGTGATGACTGATCGCAAAGCCCGTTCTGAGGGTGTTGGTGGTGAGTTGTTGTGCATCGTAGCCTAGTGGAGAAATGTAAATGTCACGCGTCGCAAAAAACCCAGTGACTGTTCCTGCTGGTGTAGAAGTAAAATTCGGAACAGATGCATTGGTAATCAAAGGTAAACATGGCGAACTGTCCTTTCCTTTGCATTCCGATGTTGCTATTGAACTAAACGATGGTAAATTGACTTTTGCTGCAAAAAATGACAGTAAGCAGGCTAATGCTATGTCTGGTACTGCTCGTGCATTGGTTAATAACATGGTTAAGGGTGTTTCTGAAGGTTTTGAGAAAAAACTTCAATTGATTGGTGTAGGTTATCGTGCCCAAGCGCAAGGCAAAGTTTTGAACTTATCTTTGGGTTTCTCTCATCCAATCGTATATGAAATGCCTGAAGGTGTTTCTGTTCAAACTCCTAGCCAAACAGAAATCGTTTTGACTGGTGCAGATAAACAAGTGGTTGGCCAAGTCGCTGCTGAAATTCGTGCATTCCGTTCTCCTGAGCCTTATAAAGGCAAAGGTGTTCGTTATGTAGGTGAAGTAGTAGTGATGAAAGAAGCCAAGAAAAAATAATTGAGGTTCACTAATGGATAAACATACAACCCGACTCCGTCGTGCACGCAAAACCCGTGCGCGTATTGCGGACTTGAAAATGGTAAGATTATGTGTGTTCCGCAGCAATAATCATATTTATGCTCAAGTAATTAGTGCTGAAGGTGATAAAGTATTGGCTCAAGCCTCTACATTGGAAGCTGAAGTACGTAGTAGCCTGAAATCAGGTAGCAACGTTGAAGCAGCAGCTGTAGTTGGTAAGCGTATTGCTGAAAAAGCTAAAGCAGTAGGTGTTGAAAAAGTTGCTTTTGACCGTTCAGGTTTCCAATATCACGGTCGTGTGAAAGCTTTGGCTGAAGCTGCACGTGAAAATGGTTTAAGCTTCTAATATTTGGAGACTTTCAGATGGCAAAACATGAAATTGAAGAACGCGGTGACGGCCTGATTGAAAAGATGGTTGCAGTTAATCGCGTGACTAAAGTAGTTAAAGGTGGCCGTATTATGGCTTTCTCTGCACTGACTGTTGTTGGTGATGGAGATGGTCGTATTGGTATGGGTAAAGGTAAGTCAAAAGAAGTGCCTGTTGCAGTCCAAAAGGCGATGGATCAAGCACGACGCTCTATGATTAAGGTTCCATTAAAAAATGGTACGATTCATCATGAGGTTATTGGTCAACATGGTGCTACTAAAGTATTTATGCAGCCTGCTAAAGAGGGTAGTGGCGTAAAAGCCGGTGGACCTATGCGTTTGGTTTTTGATGCCATGGGCATTCATAATATCTCCGCCAAAGTACACGGATCTACTAACCCATATAATATCGTACGTGCAACATTAGATGGTTTATCTAAGTTGTATACTCCTGCTGATATCGCAGCCAAACGTGGCTTGACAGTGGAAGACATTTTGGGAGTTAACCATGGCTGAGCAAAAAAAGATTAGGGTTACATTGGTTAAAAGCCTGATTGGTACAATTGAATCTCATCGTGCATGTGCACGCGGTTTAGGTTTGCGTCGTCGCGAGCATACGGTAGAGGTTTTAGATACCCCTGAAAACCGTGGTATGATTAATAAAATCAGCTACTTGTTGAAAGTGGAGTCTTGATATGTTTTTGAATACAATTCAACCTGCTGTTGGTGCTACGCATGCTGGTCGTCGTGTTGGACGCGGTATTGGTAGTGGTCTTGGTAAAACAGGTGGTCGTGGTCATAAAGGTCAAAAGAGCCGGTCTGGTGGGTTTCATAAGGTGGGTTTCGAGGGTGGTCAAATGCCCTTGCAACGACGCCTCCCTAAAAGAGGTTTTAAATCTTTAACAGCATCAGCTAATGCACAGCTTCGTTTAAGTGAACTGGAATCAATTGCTGTTAATGAGATTGATATTTTGGTCTTAAAGCAAGCAGGTCTGATTGCATCTACAGTCTCTAATGTTAAAGTTATTGCTTCTGGTGAAATTTCTAAGGCAGTTGCTTTGAGGGGTATTAAAGTTACCAAAGGTGCGAGAGCTGCTATCGAGGCTGCTGGTGGTAAGATTGAAATGTAAGGTTTAATATTGTGGCTAATCAACAAACGTCATCAGGTTTATCCAAGTTTGGAGATCTTAAGAAACGTCTTTTGTTTCTATTTGGAGCATTGATTGTTTTTCGAATTGGTGCCCATATACCCGTACCTGGAGTTGATGCTGTTGCTTTAGCTAAATTATACGAAAGCGCTGGAAACGGCATCCTGGGAATGTTGAATATGTTTTCCGGTGGGTCGTTAGAGCGCTTTAGTATATTTGCAATAGGAATCATGCCATATATTTCAGCTTCTATTATTGTACAGCTCGCTTCTGAAATTTTGCCATCATTGAAGGCTTTAAAAAAAGAAGGGGAGGCTGGTAGAAAGGTAATTACGAAATATACTAGGTATGGTACTGTTTTGTTAGCAATTCTTCAAAGTCTAGGTGTTGCATCTTTCGTATTTCAGCAAGGAGTTGTTGTAACAAGTTCATTTGAGTTTCATGTTTCCACGGTAGTTTCTTTGGTAACGGGAACCATGTTTCTTATGTGGCTTGGGGAGCAAATTACTGAAAGGGGTATCGGGAACGGTATTTCTTTAATTATTACGGCAGGTATTGCTTCAGGTATTCCTTCGGGTATTGCAAAGCTGGTTACACTGACGAACCAAGGTTCTATGAGCATGCTTACGGCGTTGCTTATTGTATTTGGTGCCTTATTATTAATTTATTTGGTTGTATACTTTGAAAGTGCACAGCGGAAGATTCCTATTCATTATGCAAAACGCCAGTTTAATGGTAGGGTGGGGAGTCAAAATACGCATATGCCTTTCAAGTTGAATATGGCTGGTGTTATTCCCCCAATTTTTGCTTCCAGTATTATTCTATTTCCATCTACTCTTTTAGGTTGGTTTGGTTCGGCTGACACAAATAGTGTTTTGCATAAAATAGCTGGATTGTTACAACACGGTCAATTGCTGTATATGGCTTTATTTGCAGCGACAGTTATTTTCTTTTGTTATTTTTATACGGCTTTGTTTTTTAGCCCTAAAGAAATGGCAGAGAATTTAAAAAAGAGTGGTGCTTTTGTTCCTGGGATTAGACCTGGTGAGCAGACCTCTAGGTATTTAGAAAAAGTTGTATTACGTTTGACATTGTTTGGAGCTCTTTATATTACAACTATTTGTTTAATTCCAGAGTTCTTAACTACGGTTTTAAATGTACCTTTTTATTTGGGTGGTACGTCTTTGTTGATTCTAGTTGTTGTAACGATGGATTTTAGTACACAAATAAATTCGTATAGGCTTACTCAACAGTATGATAAGTTAATGACTCGTTCAAAATGAAATCATTTTCTCGGAAATAGAATTATGGCGAAAGAAGATACTATTCAAATGCAAGGTGAAATTCTTGAAACTTTACCTAATGCAACATTTAAAGTAAAACTTGAGAATGACCATATTGTATTGGGTCATATTTCTGGGAAGATGCGGATGCATTACATTCGTATTTCTCCGGGAGATAAGGTCACAGTAGAGCTGACACCTTATGATTTAACTAGGGCTCGAATCGTTTTCAGAGCAAGATAAACCAATAAAAGGAAAATAAAATGCGTGTACAACCATCTGTTAAGAAAATTTGCCGAAATTGCAAGATTATTCGTCGAAATCGTGTAGTTCGTGTAATTTGTACTGATCCCCGTCACAAACAGCGTCAAGGTTAATAGAATATTTCTTTTAATGTGATTCTGTGATATAGTGACACACTTTGCCCTAAAAAGGAAAAAATATGGCTCGTATTGCAGGGGTAAATATCCCTAATAACGCACACATCGTAATTGGTCTTCAGGCTATTTACGGTATTGGTGCTACTCGTGCTAAATTGATTTGTGAGGCTGCAAATATTGCGCCTGATACTAAAGCAAAAGATTTGGACGAGACTCAATTAGATGCTTTGCGTGACCAAGTTGCCAAGTATGAAGTAGAAGGTGATTTGCGTCGTGAAGTAACTATGAGTATCAAGCGATTGATGGACATGGGCTGCTATCGTGGCTTCCGTCATCGTCGCGGCTTACCATGCCGCGGTCAACGCACTCGTACAAATGCGCGTACTCGCAAAGGTCCGCGTAAAGCGATTGCTGGTAAGAAATAAATTTTAAGGAATTTTATTAATGGCTAAAGCAAACACAGCTTCACGTGTACGTAAAAAAGTACGTAAAACCGTGAGTGAGGGTATTGTGCACGTTCATGCATCTTTCAACAATACCATCATTACAATCACTGACCGTCAAGGCAATGCGTTGTCTTGGGCTACCTCTGGCGGCGCTGGTTTTAAAGGTTCTCGTAAAAGTACACCATTTGCAGCACAAGTTGCAGCAGAAGCAGCTGGTAAAGTTGCCCAAGAGTATGGCGTTAAAAATTTAGAGGTTCGTATTAAAGGTCCAGGTCCTGGTCGCGAATCCTCTGTACGTGCTTTGAATGCTCTTGGTTTCAAGATTACCAGCATTACTGACGTTACCCCGTTGCCTCATAACGGTTGCCGTCCGCCTAAAAAACGTCGTATTTAATATTGGAGTGATTTGAAACATGGCACGTTATATTGGCCCTAAATGTAAGTTGGCACGTCGCGAAGGTACGGATTTGTTTTTGAAGAGTGCGCGCCGCTCTTTGGATTCTAAATGTAAAATTGATTCCGCTCCCGGTCAGCATGGTGCAAAAAAACCGCGTTTGTCAGACTATGGTTTGCAGTTGCGTGAAAAACAAAAAATCCGCCGTATTTATGGCGTATTAGAACGTCAGTTCCGTCGTTATTTCGCAGAAGCTGATCGTCGTAAAGGTTCTACTGGCGAGTTGCTGTTGCAATTGCTGGAATCTCGTTTGGATAATGTCGTTTATCGTATGGGTTTTGGTTCTACCCGAGCTGAAGCAAGACAGCTTGTTTCTCATAAGGCGATAGCTGTAAATGGACAAGTCGTCAATATTCCTTCTTTCCAAGTGAAAGCTGGTGATGTTGTCTCGGTTCGTGAGAAAGCCAAAAAACAGGCACGTATTCAAGAAGCATTGGGTTTGGCAACTCAAATCGGCTTGCCGGGTTGGGTTTCTGTAGATGCAGATAAACTTGAGGGTGTGTTCAAAAACATACCGGATCGCTCGGAATTGACCGGTGATATTAATGAACAGCTGGTGGTAGAGTTCTACTCTAAATAATGCTAGCTCAGTGAGGGACAGTTAAATGCAGAATGGCACAACCGAATTTTTGAAACCTCGTCAAATTGATGTAAATACTTTTTCTGCAACTCGTGCAAAAGTATCTATGCAGCCATTTGAACGTGGTTTCGGTCATACCTTAGGTAATGCTTTGCGCCGTATCTTACTGTCATCCATGAATGGTTTTGCTCCTACTGAAGTGGCTATTACCGGTGTATTACACGAATATTCTACTGTTGATGGTGTTCAGGAAGATGTTGTTGACATTTTGCTGAATATTAAAGGTATTGTGTTTAAACTCCATGGTCGTAGCCAAGTTCAACTTGTGTTGAAGAAATCAGGTTCAGGTGTCGTATCTGCCGGTGATATTGAGTTGCCGCATGATGTAGAAATTCTGAATCCTGGTCATGTCATTTGTCATTTGGCTGATAACGGTCAAATTGAGATGGAAATTAAAGTAGAGCAAGGTCGTGGTTATCAATCTGTTTCAGGTCGTCAGGTAGTTCGTGATGAGAACCGTCAGATTGGTGCAATCCAGTTGGATGCGAGCTTTTCGCCCATCAGCCGTGTTAGCTTTGAGGTTGAACCTGCACGTGTAGAGCAGCGGACGGATCTTGATAAGTTGGTTTTGGATATCGAAACCGACGGTTCTATTGATCCTGAGGAAGCTGTACGCAGTGCAGCACGTATTTTGATTGATCAGATGTCTATTTTTGCTGATTTGCAGGGTACGCCTGTGGAGGAGGTTGAAGAAAAGGCACCTCCTATCGACCCTGTTCTTTTGCGTCCGGTGGATGATCTGGAATTGACAGTACGTTCAGCTAATTGTTTGAAAGCTGAGGATATTTATTATATTGGCGATTTGATTCAACGCACTGAAACCGAGCTTCTTAAAACGCCGAATTTGGGACGTAAATCTTTGAATGAGATTAAGGAAGTATTGGCATCTAAAGGTTTGACACTGGGTTCTAAGTTGGAAGCATGGCCACCTGTAGGCTTGGAAAAGCCTTAATGAAGAATTAAAGGATAATTGATATGCGTCATCGTAATGGCAATCGCAAATTAAACCGTACCAGCAGTCATCGTGCTGCAATGCTGCGTAATATGGCGAATTCATTATTGACTCACGAAACTATTGTAACAACTCTGCCTAAGGCCAAGGAATTGCGCCGTGTAGTAGAGCCGTTGATTACATTGGGTAAAAAGCCGTCATTGGCAAACCGCCGTTTGGCATTTGACCGTACTCGCGACCGTGATGTTGTAGTAAAACTGTTTGGCGATTTGGGGCCTCGTTTTACTGCTCGTAACGGTGGTTATGTTCGAGTGTTGAAATACGGATTCCGTAAAGGTGATAATGCACCTCTGGCACTGGTTGAATTGGTTGACAAACCGGTTGCTGAGTAATTTTAGTCATATAACGCCATCTGCCGAAAAGCAGGTGGCGTTATTTTTGCAATATCTGATAGGTAATAGGGTATTGGCTATCATGTTTAAAATATTAATTGAATAGCTAAGGTTTGCGCGGTAAACTTATATCATTAAAAAATTCTATGATGGTCTATATGATGAATGCCTTCGATATAAAGTCGACAAAGATGGACGTATTGTCTATATCTTTGCATACATCAGACTTGTTTGATTTGGAAGATGTGCTGGTCAAATTGGGCAAGAAGTTTCAAGAGTCTGGTGTTGTTCCATTTGTTCTGGATGTTCAAGAGTTTGATTATCCCGAGTCTTTGGATCTTGCTGCATTGGTTTCGTTGTTTTCAAGGCATGGTATGCAAATTTTGGGTCTGAAGCATTCTGATGAACGATGGGCTGCTGTGGCTATGAAGTATCATTTGCTGTTTTGTCTGTCTCATTCGGAAAATGTCAAAGAACTGGGTCAGGTTGAGGTGCAGAAAACGGAGGATGGTCAGAAAGCAAGGAAAACAGTATTGATTACATCCCCTGTCCGTACCGGTCAGCAGGTTTATGCCGAAGATGGCGATTTGATTGTTACAGGGGCGGTCAGTCAGGGGGCGGAATTGATTGCGGATGGCAATATACATATTTATGCGCCGATGAGGGGGCGTGCTTTGGCCGGTGCCAAGGGTGATACTTCTGCCCGCATATTTATCCACTCCATGCAGGCAGAACTGGTTTCTGTGGCGGGTATTTACCGTAATTTTGAACAGGATTTGCCGGATCATCTGCACAAGCAGCCGGTACAGATATTGTTGCAGGATAACCGATTGGTTATCAGTGCAATTGGCTCAGAGTAATTGTTTGATATTTTAAAAAGGAAATATTGTGGCAAAAATTATTGTAGTAACTTCAGGTAAGGGCGGTGTCGGTAAAACGACTACCAGCGCAAGTATTGCAACAGGTTTGGCATTACGCGGATATAAAACTGCGGTAATTGATTTTGATGTGGGTTTGCGTAATCTCGACCTCATTATGGGTTGCGAGCGTCGTGTCGTTTATGACCTGATCAATGTCATTCAGGGTGAGGCGACGCTCAACCAGGCTTTGATTAAAGATAAAAATTGTGAAAACCTGTTTATTTTGCCGGCTTCCCAGACTCGGGATAAAGATGCTTTGACACGCGAGGGCGTAGAAAAAGTGATGCAGGAGCTGTCCGGCAAGAAAATGGGCTTTGAGTATATTATTTGCGACTCTCCCGCCGGTATTGAGCAGGGTGCATTGATGGCGTTGTATTTTGCTGATGAAGCCATTGTAACGACCAATCCTGAGGTTTCCAGTGTGCGTGACTCCGACAGGATTTTGGGAATTTTGCAAAGCAAATCCCGTAAGGCGGAGCAAGGCGGTTCGGTTAAAGAACATCTGTTGATTACGCGTTATTCTCCCGAACGTGTGGCAAAAGGCGAAATGCTGTCTGTACAGGATATTTGCGATATTCTGCGTATTCCTTTGCTGGGTGTGATTCCCGAATCCCAAAACGTCTTGCAGGCATCCAATTCCGGAGAACCGGTCATCCATCAGGACAGCGTAGCGGCTTCTGAGGCATATAAGGACGTTATTGCCCGTCTTTTGGGCGAGAACCGTGAAATGCGTTTCTTGGAAGCTGAGAAAAAAAGCTTCTTCAAACGTCTGTTCGGAGGATAAGGTATGTCATTGATCGAACTTTTATTCGGTAGAAAGCAGAAAACGGCAACCGTTGCCCGCGACCGCCTTCAAATCATCATTGCCCAAGAGCGCGCCCAAGAAGGTCAGGCTCCGGATTACCTGCCGACTTTACGTAAAGAGTTGATGGAAGTCCTGTCCAAATATGTGAATGTTTCATTAGACAATATCCGTATTTCCCAAGAAAAGCAGGATGGTATGGATGTGCTTGAGTTGAACATTACTTTGCCGGAACAGAAAAAGGTATAGGACATGACCTTAACCGAATTGCGGTACATCGTCGCAGTCGCCCAAGAACGTCATTTCGGTCGGGCGGCGCGGCGTTGTTTTGTCAGCCAGCCCACTTTGTCTATTGCCATTAAGAAATTGGAAGAAGAGCTTGCCGTCTCTTTGTTTGACCGTAGCAGCAACGATATTATTACGACTGAGGCGGGGGAACGTATCGTTGCACAGGCGCGTAAGGTATTGGAAGAGGCGGAGCTTATCAGGCATTTGGCAAATGAAGAACAAAACGAGCTGGAGGGTGCGTTCAAACTCGGGCTGATTTTTACGGTTGCGCCGTACCTGTTGCCGAAATTGATTGTTTCGTTGCGCCGTACTGCACCGAAAATGCCTTTGATGTTGGAAGAGAATTACACGCATACTTTGACCGAGTCGCTCAAACGCGGGGACGTTGACGCGATTATCGTTGCCGAACCGTTTCAAGAGCCGGGCATTGTTACCGAACCCTTGTATGACGAACCGTTTTTCGTGATTGTCCCGAAAGGGCATTCATTTGAGGAACTGGATGCCGTTTCGCCCCGGATGCTGGGTGAGGAGCAGGTTTTGCTGCTGACGGAAGGTAACTGTATGCGGGATCAGGTGCTCTCAAGCTGTTCCGAATTGGCGGCGAAACAACGCATACAGGGGCTGACCAATACATTGCAGGGCAGCTCGATCAATACAATCCGCCATATGGTCGCCAGCGGTTTGGCAATCAGCGTGTTGCCGGCAACCGCGCTGACCGAAAACGATCATATGCTGTTCAGCATTATTCCGTTTGAGGGTACGCCGCCAAGCCGGCGGGTCGTATTGGCGTACCGCCGCAATTTTGTCCGTCCGAAGGCGTTGTCGGCGATGAAGGCGGCGATTATGCAGTCGCAGCTTCACGGGGTAAGTTTTATCCACGACTAGGCGCGGGCAATGCCGTCTGAAACGAAACGGGTTTCAGACGGCATTTGTTATCTCTGCCGTCAATCAGGCAAACCGATTTGACCTGCAATCGTTTTTTATTTCACTTTCGTACATACCTCACGGGAAGTTCCGTCTTCAGACACTAATTTTCCTGTTTTATCCAGTTGATACACTTCATCTTTTCCGGGTTTGTCCATCTGCGCGACCAATCCGGTGTATATCATACTTTCCAAGAATTGGCCGTCTTCTGATTCTTCCAACCATGCCAATGTTTCAGGGCTGTGGAGTCGTGAAACTTTGCTGTACTTGATTTGGCTTTGCGTTAAGGCATTGTTCTCAAAATGCCATTTGCCTCCGCCGACAATATGGTATGTCAAGACATTGCCGTCATCATCCACTTTGAGTATGGCATCGCCACGGAAGCTGCCGTCCTGAAGATATTCGACTTTTGTATCACTGCGGATGTTTTCATCAGTGCCGATGCAATGCCACATACCGACAATCGGAGAAGCCGTGGCGGTTGTTGCGGATAAAAGCATCGGCAGAATAAAGCGTTTCATCTATTTCCTTTTTGAAAAGAGGCCGTCTGAAAAACATTTTTCAGACGGCCTTTGCGGGTATTTTACTGTAGGCGGACGTTCAAGAAATATAAATCACGAGGCCGGCAATCAGCACCAGTTGGACACCCAGCTTCATCAGTGCGGTACGGCTGACGAAGTAGATAAACCAAGTGCCGGTCAAAATCAACAGTAGAATAATCAGCCATGGCCGCCATTTGTTGAGGTGGACGGCTTCGGTAAAGCAGGTATGAATATGAAGTACGACGATGGCGACGACGAGCAATGTAGGCACGATGAAGTCCATCATTTGATTCCCTTTTGATGAGGTCGTCTGAAAAATATTTTTCAGACGGCCTTGTTTATTCAATCAAATCAGTCTTTCAACTTCGCCAACTGATTTTGCACTTTCGCCATTTTGTCTTCCAACTCCGCCAAATCGGCTTTGTCTTTTTCCACCAAATGCACCGGGGCTTTTTCGGTGTAGCCGGGTTTGGAGAGTTTGGCGTTGAGTTTGTCCAAGGCTTTTTGCAGCTTCTCGGCCTCTTTGCTCAAACGGGCGGTTTCGGCGGCTTTATCGATTTCGACTTTCAGCATCAGGCGCGCGCCGTTGCAGACGGCGACAGGTGCATCTTCCGCTTCGGGCAGGGCGGCGACTTGCTGTGCTTCGGTCAGGCGGGTCATCATCGGCAGGTATTTGAGGTAGTCTGCCAAGTCGTCCGCGCTTTCGACAAACAGCGGGGCTTTCACGTTGGGCTGGATACCCATTTCACCGCGCAGGTTGCGGACGGTGCCGATCAAATCCTGCAACACGGTCATTTGCCCGAATGCCGTCTGAACAATATCGCCGCCGTCGGCTTCGGGGAAGCGGGCGAGCATGATGCTGTCGGCGGTTTTCGCGTCGCACATAGGAGCGACGGTTTGCCACAGTTCTTCGGTGATGAAGGGGATAATCGGATGCAGCAGGCGCAGGGCGGCTTCGAGTACGCGCAACAAGGTATGGCGTGTGGCGCGCTGGCGGCTGGCGCAACCGGTTTGAAGCTGCACTTTGGCGAGTTCCAAATACCAGTCGCAATAGTCGTTCCACACGAAGCTGTACAGGGTTTCCGCCGCCAAATCAAAGCGGTAGGTTTCGTAGGCTTGCGTAACCTGCTCGATGGTCTGATTCAGACGGCCTACAATCCACATATCGGGGAAGGAATAGCCGCGTGGTTCGGTGGCGGTTGCGCCGTAGCCGCAGTCTTGGTTTTCAGTGTTCATCAAGACGAAGTTGGTGGCGTTCCAGATTTTGTTGCAGAAGTTGCGGTAGCCTTCGGCGCGTTTGAAGTCGAAGTTCACGCTGCGCCCCAAGCTGGCGTAGCTCGCCATGGTGAAGCGCAATGCGTCCGCGCCCATGCTGGGGATACCTTCGGGGAAGAGTTTTTTGGTTGCTTCTTCCACTTTCGGCGCGGTTTCGGGTTTGCGCAGGCCGGTGGTGCGTTTCACCAGCAGTTTTTCCAAGTCGATGCCGTCGATCAAATCCACAGGGTCGATGACGTTGCCTTCGGATTTGGACATTTTTTTGCCTTCGTGGTCGCGCACGATGCCGTGGATGTACACGTCTTTAAACGGTACTTTGCCGGTAAAGTGGGTGGTCATCATAATCATGCGTGCCACCCAGAAGAAGATGATTTCGTAGCCGGTAACCAAGACGTTGGACGGCAGGAAGGCTTTGAGTTCGTCGGTTTCAGACGGCCAGCCGAGCGTAGAGAACGGCACGAGTGCGGAGGAGAACCATGTGTCCAATACGTCTTCTTCGCGGGTCAAACCGGTTTTGCCGGCCTGTTTTTCGGCTTCCGCCTGATTGCGGGCAACGTACACATTGCCTGCTTCGTCGTACCACGCGGGGATTTGATGACCCCACCACAGTTGGCGCGAGATACACCAGTCTTGGATATTGTTCATCCATTGGTTGTAGGTGTTGACCCAGTTTTCGGGGATGAAGCGTACCGCGCCGCTGTCGACGGCTTTTTTGGCTTTGTCGGCGAGGCTTAAGCCTTTGAATTCGCTGTCCGGCTCGCCGCCGTTTGGCGTGGCGGACATGGCGACAAACCATTGGCTGGTCAGCATTGGCTCAATCACTGAGCCTGTACGGTCGCCTTTCGGCGTCATCAGCGTGTGCGCTTTGATTTCGACCAACAAGCCTTGTTCCTGCAAATCGGCAACCATTTGTTTGCGCGCGGCAAAGCGGTCCAAGCCTGCGTATTTTTCAGGCAGGGCAAAGCCTTGTTGCGCCTCGCCTTTGAAGTTGAACACTTCGGCGTTTGCCAATACTTTGGCTTCCAAATCAAACACATTAATCAGGCGCGTGTCGTGGCGTTTGCCGACTTCGTAGTCGTTGAAGTCGTGCGCAGGCGTGATTTTCACGCAGCCTGTGCCAAAGTCTTTTTCAACGTATTCGTCGGCAATCACGGGAATGGTGCGGCCGGTCAGCGGCAGGATTAATTCCTTGCCGATTAAGTGGATGTAACGTTCGTCTTCGGGATTGACGGCAACGGCAACGTCGCCCAGCAGCGTTTCGGGGCGGGTGGTCGCAACAATCACGGCTTCGGCGGGATTGTCCGCCAGCGGATAGCGGATGTGCCACATAGAGCCTTGTTCTTCCACGCTTTCCACTTCCAAATCCGATACTGCCGTACCCAAAACCGGATCCCAGTTCACCAAGCGTTTGCCACGGTAAATCAAACCCTGTTCATACAGGCGCACGAACACTTCGGTTACGGTTTCAGCGCGCACGTCGTCCATCGTGAAATACTCGCGCGTCCAGTCGGCAGAACAGCCCACGCGGCGCATTTGTTGGGTAATCGTACCGCCGGAAACTTCTTTCCATTCCCACACTTTTTCCAAGAATTTTTCACGGCCCAAGTCATGACGGGACACGTTTTGCGCGGCAAGCTGACGCTCGACCACGATTTGCGTGGCGATGCCCGCGTGGTCGGTGCCGGGAATCCAGGCGGTATTGCAGCCTTTCATGCGGTAGTAGCGGGTCAGGCCGTCCATGATGGTTTGGTTGAAGGCATGGCCCATGTGCAGCGTGCCAGTTACATTGGGCGGCGGTAGCTGGATGGAGAAAGACGGTTTCGTCAAATCCATATCGGGCTGGAAATAGCCTTGGCTTTCCCAGTTTTGATAGTGTTTGGATTCGATTTCGGCGGGGGAGTATTTGTCTAACATATGAAGCCCTGAGAAATAAGATGATTTGATGGTTTGAATTATAGCGCAAATGCCGTCTGAAACGCTTTTGGAGGTTTCAGACGGCATCAAAAGGATACGGTCAGCGGATGATGCCGCGCGTCGATTGTGCGAAAAAGTCTCGGAATACGGCAAGTTCGGCTTGGGTTTCGGCGCGGCGGAGAATGTCTGCCTTGGCCTCTTCAAACGGAATGCCGCGATGGTAGAGGGTTTTGTACACGTCTTTGACGGCGGAAATCTGCTCTGCGGTAAAACCGTTGCGGCGCATGCCTTCGCTGTTGAGCCCCGCCGGTTCGGCGCGGTAGCCCGATGCCATAAAGTAGGGCGGTACGTCTTTGTGTACGCCTGCGGCGAAGGCGGTCATGGCGTAGTCGCCGATGCGGCAGAATTGGAAAACCAGCGTGTAGCCGCCCAAAACGACGTAGTCGCCGATGGTAACGTGTCCGGCAAGCGAGGCGTTGTTGGCGAAGATGGTGTGGTTGCCGACCACGCAGTCGTGCGCGAGGTGGCAGTACGCCATAATCCAGTTGTCGTCGCCGATACGGGTTTCGCCGATGCCGGTAACTGTTCCGAGGTTGAACGTTGTAAATTCGCGGATGGTGTTGCCGTTGCCGATAATCAGCCGGGTCGGCTCGTCGCGGTATTTTTTGTCCTGCGGAATTTCGCCGAGGCTGGCAAATTGGAAAATGCGGTTGTTTTCGCCGATGGTGGTGTGGCCGTTGATGACGGCGTGCGGACCGATTTCTGTATTCGCACCGATTTGGACGTTGGGGCCGATAACGGTGTACGCGCCGACTTTGACGCTGGAGTCGAGTTCGGCTTTGGGGTCGATGACGGCGGTCGGGTGGATGAGGGGCATATTTTGTTCCTTCGGATGGGTATGCCGTCTGAAGGCCTGTGAGGATGTTCAGACGGCATCATGTGCATCAAACCACGCGTTTGGCGCACATAATCACGGCTTCAACGGCGACTTGCCCATCTACTTTGGCAACGGCGTTGAATTTGCCGATGCCGCGCCGGCTGGTCAGCAGCTCGACTTCAAAGACGAGTTGGTCGCCGGGGATGACTTGGCGTTTGAAACGGGCTTCGTCTATACCGGCGAAGAAGAAGAATTCGTTTTCCTTGCGGCCGCCTTCGCTGAGGATGGCGAGTGTGCCGCAGGCTTGCGCCATCGCTTCGATGATGAGTACGCCGGGCATCACGGGCAGGTCGGGAAAGTGGCCTTGGAACTGCGGTTCGTTTATGGTTACGTTTTTGATGGCGGTCAGGGTTTTCATCGGCTCGAAAGCGGTGATGCGGTCGAGCTGGAGAAACGGGTAGCGGTGGGGGATGAGTTTTTGGATGTCTTTGGCTTCGATAGGGAGTTGTACGTCCATGTTTTTGTGTTCCTTGGAAAAATCGGTTTGGATTTATTGCGTGTCTTTGCCGTCTGAAAGCTGCTGTTCCAGCGTTTTGAGGCGTTTGTTCATTTCGCTTAAGCGGTGGATGTAAACGGCGTTGCGCGCCCATTCTTTATGCTCGGACATCGGGAAGATGCCGGCGAGGTGTTTGCCGCTTTCGGTAATGCTGTGGGTGACGGACGTGCCGCCGCCGATGGTGGTTTTGTCGGCGATTTCGATGTGTCCGACCGTGCCGACGCCGCCGCCGATGATGCAGTAGCTGCCTATGGTTACGCTGCCTGAGATGCCGGTTTTGGCGGCGATGACGGTGTGCGAACCGATTTTGCAGTTGTGTCCGATTTGGACTTGGTTGTCGATTTTGGTGCCGTTGCCGACGGTGGTGTCGCTCATCGCGCCCCGGTCGATGTTGGTGTTTGAACCGATTTCTACGTCGTCGCCCAGCGTTACCGCGCCGGTTTGCGGGATTTTAAACCACGAGTCGCCGGCGAAGGCGAGTCCGAAGCCGTCTGCGCCGATGACCGCGCCGCTGTGGATTTCGACGCGGTTGCCGAGTGTGCAACCGTAATAAACGACGGCGTTGGGATGTAAAACAACTTCATCACCTAAACGGCAATCGTGTTGGACGACGGCGTTTGCCAAGATGCGGCAGCCTTCGCCGAGTACGGTGTTCGCGCCGATGTAGGCGTTCGCGCCGATTTCGCAGCTTGCGGGAACGGTTGCGCCCGGTTCGACGACGGCGGTCGGATGGATGCCGCCGCGCGCTTTGACGACGGGTGAAAACAGGCGCGCGACTTTGGCGAAATAGAGATAGGGGTCGTCGGCGACAATCAGGTTGCGCCCTTCAAATCCGTCTGCCGCTTTGGCGGAAACGATGACCGCGCCCGCGCTGCTGTCGTGGACTTCGGCTTTGTATTTCGGGTTGGCGAGGAAGCTGATGTGTTCCGCCTGCGCGTCTGCGAGCGGGCGCACGGCAGTAACGGAAATGTCCTCGCCGCGCCATTCGCCGCCGAGCCGCGCGGTGATTTGGGACAGGGTGTAGGTGGCCGGAATCATGGTTTTCCTGTTCGGTATGCCGTCTGAAAGGGTCAGCGGGCGTTCATTTCTTTAATGACGCTGTCGGTAACGTCGTATTGGGTGTTGACGTAAATCACGTCCTGCAAAATGACATCGTAACCTTCCTGTTTGGCGATTTTGACGATGACGCGGTTGGCGTTTTGCTGGAGGGAGGCAAACTCTTCGTTGCGGCGGAGGTTGTAGTCTTCTTCAAACTGCGCCTGTTTTTTGCGGAACGACGCGACCAGTTCGCGCCATTTTTCTTCGGCTTGCGCCTTTTTTGCGTCTTTGAGTTTGCCTTCGGCAAGCTGCCTTTCCAAATCCAAACCTTCGCGTTGCAGTTTTTGCAATTCGTCCTGGCGGGCGGAAAATTCGCCGTCCAGCGTTTTTTGAATCTCGCGCGCCTGCTTGGATTCGAGGTAGATGCGCTCGGTGTTGATAAAGCCGATTTTTTGGAAGGTGTCGGCGTGCGCGCCTGCGGTGCAGCACAAACCGATCAGGGCGGCGGCAAACGCGCGGGTCAAACGGGTCATGGTAAAACTCCTTCGGATGTTGCCGCGAAATGCCGTCTGAAGGGCTTCAGACGGCATTTGCGGGATTAGAACGTCGTGCCGAGTTGGAATTGGAAGCGTTGGATTTCGTCTTCCGGTTTTTTCTTCAGCGGGTAGGCGTAGCTGAATTTCATCGGGCCCAAAGGCGAGAGCCAGGTAACCGCGCCGCCGGCGGAATAGCGCAATTCGTTGGTAAAGGTGGATTTGTGCGCGTTTTCCGGGTAAACCGATTTGTTGTTGCCGCTTTCGGCGGCGGTATAGGTTTTGCCGTCCCATACGCTGCCTGCGTCGGCAAACAGGCTCAGGCGGACGGTGCGCGCGTCTTTCGCACCGGGCATCGGGAAGAGCAGCTCGGCGGAAACGTTGGCTTTTTTGTTGCCGCCGTAGCTGATTTTGTCGCCGTATTCGTCATACACTTTCGGACCGAGCGTGCCGCTTTCGTAGCCGCGCACCGAACCCAGACCGCCGCCGTAGAAGTTTTCAAAGAAGGGGATTTCTTTGGTTTTGCTGTAGCCGTTGGCATAGCCGGCTTCGCCGCCGAGCATCAGCGTGAAGGTTTTGCTCAGGGGGAAGAACCAGGTTTGGTTGTGGGTGGCGGAGTAGTATTGCAGTTTGCTGCCGGGCAGGGCGATTTCGGCATTCACGCCGGTCAGGTAGCCGCGCGTCGGCCACAGGGCATTGTCGGTTTTGTTGCGCCCCCAGCCGACGGTACCTTTGTACAGCCAGCCTTTGAAGCTGCCGTCTGTGCCGTTGGTTTTGCCGTATTGTTTGATAAAGTCGGCATAGCGTTTGGGTGCTTTGTTGTAGGTGTTGACGGTCAGGTGTTCCGCCGCCAGACCGAAATTCACGCGGTCGTATTCGGTAACGGGGATACCCATCCTTACGCCGCCGCCGACGGTGGTGGTTTTATATTGTTTGACACTGGTCGATGCTTTGCGCGGGTCGAAGGCTTTTCCGTAAATATCGTAGCCCAGGCTGACCCCGTCTGCCGTGAAGTACGGGTCGGTAAACGACAGCGAGCCGTTGAGCGTGGTTTTGCTTCGTGAGGCGCGCACGGATGCGGATTTGCCCGTGCCGAAGAGGTTGTCCTGCGATACGCCGGCAGACATCACCAAACCGGTATCCTGCACCCAGCCCGCGCTCAAGTCGAGCGAGCCGGTGGAGCGTTCGGCCAGGCTCATGTTCAAATCGACTTTGTCGGGCGTGCCGGCAAGCGGGACGGCATCAAACTGTACGTTGTCGAAGTAGCCCAACAGCTCGACGCGCTCTTTGGAACGTTGCAGCTTGGAGGTGTCGTAAGGCGCAGATTCCATTTGGCGCAATTCGCGGCGGACGACTTCGTCGCGGGTTTTGTTGTTGCCGGTGATGTGGATTTCGTTGACGTAGATTTTCCGGCCCGGTTCGATGTGCAGGACGAAATCGACGGTTTTGGTTTCGGCGTTCGGCAGCGGCTGTACGCTGATTTCGCTGTATGCGTAGCCTGCCGAGCCCATGCGGTTCTGAATCTCACCTAAAACGGCGGTCATCTGCTGACGTTCGTACCATTTGCCGGGCTTCATGGTCAGCAGTTTTTCCAGTTCGGCCTTGGGGACTTCGTTGGTGTCGCCTTCAATCGACACTTTGCCCCAGCGGAAACGTCCGCCTTCGTGGACGGTGATTTTGATGGTCTGCTTGGTTTTGTCTTCGTTGGTTTGGATGTCGGTATCGAGGATACGGAAATCGAAGTAGCCGTTGTTTTGGTAGAAGTCGGTTACTTTTTCCATGTCTTGGGCAAATTTCTGCTCGTTGAATTGGTTGCTTCGTGTCAGCCAGGTCCAAATGCCGCCTTCGGTCAGGGACATCTGCCGCATCAGTTTGCGGTCGGAATAGACTTGGTTGCCTTCAAATTCGATGTCGGTAATTTTGGCGGATTTGCCCTCGTCAATCGTGATGTCGATGTCGACGCGGTTGCGGGCGAGTTTGGTTACTTTGGGCGTGATTTGGATATTGAGTTTGCCGCGTCCGAGGTATTCTTCTTTCAGTCCGGCGACTGCCTGATTGAGTGTCGCCTGATTAAAGTATTGCGACTGCGCCAGCCCGAACGATTCGAGGTTTTTCTTGATGGCGTCGTTTTGCAGCATTTTTGCGCCGGTGATGTTGAGCGAGCCGATGGTGGGGCGTTCGATGACGGTCAGCAGGAGCTGCCCGTCCGCAGTTTCGACGCGCACGTCGTCGAAAAAGCCGGTGGCGTACAGGCTTTTGATGATTTCCCCGCCGCGATCGTCGTTGTAGGTATCGCCGACTTTGACGGGCAGGTAGTTGAATACGGTGCTCGGCTCGGTACGCTGCAAGCCTTCGACGCGGATGTCTTGGATGGTGAAGTCGGCAAATGCCAAAGGCGATATGCCCAACATCATCAGTGCGGAAGCAATCTGTTTCAGTTTCATCGTAAGTTCCTTGTGGTGCGGAATGCGGTTTCAGACGGCATTCCGAAACGTAAAATCTAACCGAGCAGCCGGGTAACGTCGTTGAAGAAGGCGACCGCCATCATCAGCATCATGAGGGCGAGCCCGAAGCGCAAACCGATGTTTTGGACGCGTTCGCCCAAAGGTTTGCCGCGTATCCATTCGGCAGTATAAAACACGAGGTGCCCGCCGTCCAAAACGGGGACGGGCAGCAGGTTCAGCACGCCGAGGCTGATGCTGACCAACGCTAAAAATTCCAAATAACTTTGCAAGCCGAGTTCGGCGGACTGTCCGGCAATATCGGCAATGGTCAGTGGCCCGGAAATATGGCTGACGGAGGCGTTGCCGCTAATCAGTTTGCCGAAAAATTTGAGGGTTGTCCATGAGTGGGAAACGGTTTTTTCCCAGCCCATGCCGAATGCGCGGACAACAGACGGACGGTAGCTGCGGCGGATCTGCGCGTCCCACGCCCTGTCCGGCTGCGGACGGAGGCCGACGCGCCCGATCAGGGTGTGGTCGGGCTGTTCGACAGTATCGGGGCGGATGTCGGCGGTGTGGGTTTGTCCGGCGCGTTCGTAGGTCAGGGTGATTTTTTTGCCGGGGCTTTGGCGGGTCAGGTTTGCCCATTCCTGCCATGAGGCGATGGGTTTGCCGTCGGCGGCAGTCAGCCTGTCGCCCGGTTTCAGACCTGCTTTTTCGGCGGGGCTGCCTTTTTCCACGCCGCCGGCAACGGTTGTGATTTTAAAGGGCATCAGCCCGATGTAGCCTTGGTTTTTTGCGATTTTGCCGGCTTCCGGCGTGCCTGCGGCATCGATGGTGCGGACGGTTTGCGCGCCCGATGCCGTCTGAACGGCGACGGCGACTTTGCCGGCTTCGAGGTTGAGGACGATTTCGGTTTGCGCGCTGCCCCAATCTGCAACGGGTGTGCCGTTGACGGATTGTATTTTATCGCCGCTTTGGAAGCCGGCGCGGGCGGCAATGGTGTCGGGTTCGACTGTGCCGACATAGGGGCGGATTTCGGTAACGCCGAAGGAAAAACTTAAGCCGTAAAGCAAAACCGCCAGTGCGAGGTTGGTCAGCGGGCCTGCGGCGACGATGGCGATGCGTTTGGCGGGGTGTTGTTTGTCAAAAGCGTAGGGTAAATCGGCTTCTGATACTTCGCCTTCGCGCGTATCGACCATTTTGACGTAACCGCCCAACGGAATCGGGGCGAGGCACCATTCGGTGTCGCCGCGCTTTCGGGTGAAAAATGGTTTGCCGAAGCCGACGGAAAAGCGCACAACCTTGACGCCGCACAATCTGGCGACGATGTAGTGTCCGAATTCGTGCAGGCTGACCAAAATCAGGATGGCGGCGATAAAGGCGATCAGGGTTTGCAAATGATTTTCCTTTGATAACGGTGTTCAGACGGCATCAGCGCAGTGTGCCGATAAATGCCCGCGCCTGTGCGCGTGTCCGGGCATCTTGCGCCAAGAGCTCCCCTATATCGCCTATGCCGTCTGAAAAGTCTTGTGCGAGGCAGTGGGCGACGGTTTTGGCAATGTCGGTAAACTTAATCTGCCCGTCCAAAAAGGCGGCGACGGCGGCTTCGTTGGCGGCGTTCAATACGCAGGGCGCGGCTCCGCCTGCGTTCATGGCTTCATAGGCGAGCTTCAGGCAGGGGAAGCGGTCAAAGTCGGGCTTTTGGAAGGTCAGCGCGGACAATGCGTCGAAATCAAGGTCGCTGACACCCGAATCGATGCGCTCGGGCAAACCCAAACAATACGCGATGGGCGTACGCATATCGGGATTGCCCAGTTGCGCCAACACGGAGCCGTCGCGGTAGCGCACCATGCTGTGTATCACGGATTGCGGATGGATGACGACTTCGAGTTTATCAGGCGGGCAGTTGAACAGCCAATGCGCTTCAATCAGCTCCAAACCTTTGTTCATCATGGTGGCGGAATCGACGGAGATTTTGCGCCCCATACTCCAATTGGGGTGTTTGACCGCTTGCGCGGGCGTAATGCTGTCGAACGTGCCTAAATCGGCCGTCAGAAACGGGCCGCCGGAAGCGGTCAGGATAATCGAGCGGATGCCGTGTTCGTTCAGACGGCCTGTGTAATCACGCGGCAAAACTTGGAAAATGGCGTTGTGTTCGCTGTCGATAGGCAACACTGCCGCACCGTTTGCACGGGCGGTTTCCATAAACAACGCGCCGGAAACCACCAGCGTCTCTTTGTTCGCCAGATAAATGGTTTTGCCTTTTTGCGCCGCTGCGAGCGCGGAAGGCAGCCCCGCCGCCCCGACGATGGCGCACATGACACCGCTGACTTCGCCGGCAGAGGCAACATCGATCAATGCCTGCGCGCCGTGTAAAACCTGCGTCGCCGTGCCGTCGCGTTTCAACAGGGCTTCAAGCCGGGCGGTGTGTTCCGCATCGGCAACGACGGCATATTCGGGGCGGAACGTTTGACATTGAGCCGCCAGTTTCTCGACCTGCTTATGCCCTGCCAGCGCGAATACGCGGAATTTTTCGGGGTGGCGGGAGACAACGTCCAGCGTGCTTTCGCCTATGCTGCCGGTACTGCCTAATATGGTCAGGACTTGTGGTGTCATAATGAGGATAACTTTATACCAGATGCCGTCTGAAGCGTTTTCAGACGGCATAGAATCAATTTAAAACCGACATCATCGCCGCATAGACGCTGATAACGGCAATCAGGCTGTCGGTGCGGTCAAACACGCCGCCGTGTCCGGGCAGCAGCTTGCTGCTGTCTTTGATGCCCGCCGCACGTTTGAGCCAGCTTTCCAACAGATCACCGCATACGCTGACAACGGTCAGCACCAAACCGATTAACACGGTATCGAACCAGCCTGTATCGAATGCCAGCCAGCTGGCACTTCGTACGGCAGTCATGTACACGGCCACGCAAACCGCGCCGCCGATTGCGCCTTCCCAGCTTTTGCCGGGGCTGATTGCCGGTGCGATTTTGTGTTTACCGAACGCCTTGCCGCTGAAATACGCGCAAACGTCGGCAACCCAGACCAGACCCATGACGGCGAGCAGCGGAAGGGCATCATCGGGATTCGGGCGCAGGGATAGGAGCGCGAACCAAAACGGCATGACCAGAAGCCAGCCGACGGCATAAACCTGCCAACCGCCGTTGAGCCTCCATTTGAATCTCAACCATAAAGGCATGATGGCGAGCCAAAATGCCAAAACAACATACCAAACCAAATTAGGCAGCATCCAGCCGCCCGCATAGGCAACCACGCCGAAAACCAAGGTTGCGGCGAGGTAATGGTTGGTTTTGATTTTGCACAAACCGCCCATACGGGCATATTCCCACAAGGCAATCAGGGCAATCAGCCCGCAAAATGCAGCCCACAACCATTGCGGCGCGTAAAACAGCATGCCCAGCATCAGCGGCAGCAGCCACATAGCGGTTATTACCCGTTGTTTCAGCATATTCAGTTCCTTTGCTGTTCGATAGGCAGTTGCTCGGAGGTGCGTCCGAACCGCCGTTCGCGTTTTTGGAACGAAGCGACGGCATCGTCCAAAGCCTTGCCGTCAAAATCGGGCCACAAAATATCGGTGAAATACAGTTCGGCATAAGCCATTTGCCAGAGCAGGAAATTGCTGATGCGCGTTTCGCCGCCGGTGCGGATGAACAAATCCGGTTCCGGTGCATCGCCCAGCATCAAGTGTTTGGCCAGCGTGTCTTCCGTAATCTCGGATACGCCTTCGGCAATCAGCTTGTTTGCCGCCTGCAAAATGTCCCAACGTCCGCCGTAATCGGCGGCAATGCTCAGGGTCAGACCGGTATTGTTTGCCGTCAAGGCTTCCGCCTCTTTGATGCCTTGCAGAATCTGCCGATTAAAGCGTTCGCGGCTGCCCAGTATTTTCAGGCGCATATTGTTTTCGTGCAGACGGCGTACCTGTTTTTGCAAAGCCTGTAAAAACAGCCCCATCAGGAACGAAACTTCGTCTTCGGGGCGGCGCCAGTTTTCGGTTGAAAAGGCAAACACGGTCAGATATTGCACACCCAGTTTGGCGCAATGCTTCACCATATTTTCCAATGCGTCCAAACCGCGTTTGTGTCCCATTATGCGCGGGAGGAAACGCTTTTTCGCCCAACGGCCGTTGCCGTCCATAATTACGGCGATATGCTTGGGAATGGCGGTGTGTTCTAAAACGGCCTGCGTGCTGCTTTTCATGTCTGCCTTTCGCGGTTCGGCGTTCAAATGCCGTCTGAACGCCGAACCGTGCAGGTTAAATTGCCATCAAATCTTCTTCTTTGGCAGTCAGGAGTTTGTCGGCTTCGGTAATGTATTTGTCGGTCAGTTTTTGAACCGCTTCTTCGCCGCGACGTGCCTCGTCTTCGGAAATTTCTTTGTCTTTGAGGAGTTTTTTGATGTGGTCGTTGGCATCGCGGCGCACGTTGCGGATAGAGACGCGGCCTTCTTCCGCTTCGCCGCGTACGACTTTAATCAGGTCTTTGCGGCGTTCCTCGGTCAGCATGGGCATCGGCACGCGAATCAGGTCGCCGACCGCTGCCGGGTTCAGTCCCAAGTTTGAATCGCGGATGGCTTTCTCGACTTTGGCCGCCATATTGCTTTCAAACGGTTTCACGCCGATGGTGCGCGCGTCCAGAAGCGTTACGTTGGCAACCTGGCTGACGGGGACCATGCTGCCCCAGTATTCGACTTCCACTTGGTCGAGCAGGCCGGTATGCGCGCGGCCGGTACGCACTTTCGCCAGATTTTCTTTCAGTACTTCGACCGAACGCTGCATCTTGCCTTCGGCTGTTTTTTGAATATCGTTGATCATATTGTTCTTTCGGTAAGATAAGGTAAGCGGGCAGCCGTCTGAAACGTGCTTCAAACCTTTCAGACGGCATGAAAACTGTTAACTGCGAATAGTACCGTTATTCGGGCATGACGACAAGGTAGGCGGATTGGGGATGCCGTCTGAAGCGGCAGGCGTTTCAGACGGCATCGTGTTTGACCGTCAACTGTGTTCCCGTGTTTCAAGCAGGCTTTGGCGCAGGTGTTGGCGTTCGTGGGCATCCAGCCATTTGCGGCGGGTGCGTTGCAGCAGGATGACGAGGGCGGAAATTTCCTGACGCATATTGGTGCTGAGCCAGAGGAAGCCCTGCCATTGGTAGTGGAGGTGTTCGGCGAGGGCTTCCAGTTCGGGGTTGATGGCGGTATCGATGCGGATACGGCGGGCGTGTCTGCCGTTGATGAGGGCGACGGTTTGTTGCAGGTCGGTTTGGAGCAGGGTGAAGTGGCGGTCGAGCAGCCGGATTTCGCTGCCGTTGAGTTTGGGAGATTGCAGCTTGGCGGCGGTGGTCAGGAGCAGCTCGGTGGTGTTGACGATTTTACGGTGGGCATGCTGCATGGCTTCCATCATAGCGGGGCTGATGCGGCTTTCGCCCGATGTGGCGGCGAGGTGGCTGCGGCTTTTGACCATGCGTGCGTTGATTTGGCGCATTTTCGCCATGTTCTCCTCGAGGCGTTCGCGCGTCATACGCCTGCCGTTGCTGATTTCGGCAATCATTTTGCTGCAGTCGGTCAGGTTGTCGGCAAGCATGAAACGCCACATCAGTGTGGATTTCAGCGGCAGCAGTTTGGCGGCGGCAATGGCGATGGCCGCGCCGATGAGGACGTTCATGGCGCGCATGAGGCCGCTGTCGAGCCATTCGCTGCCGTTGTCGCCGATGAGCATGCACATCGTCAGCCCCGCCAGCATAGGGACGTAACCGTTTTTGCCGACCGCCGCCCAACCGGCCAGTGCGCTTGCCGTGCCGACGGTAAGGTAGAAGAGGAGATTGTCGTGGAAATAATGCTGGTTCAGCCATAAGACGCCCAAACCCGCACCCAGTCCAATGACCGTGCCGAGCATACGTTCCACCGCCTTGGAGTAAATCGCGCCTTGGAACTGGAGCATGCCGAGGACGACGAAGACGGTCATGCCTATCCATTCGCCGTGTTGGAGATGGAGCAGCCGGGCGAGTGCGGTGGCGAACAGGACGGCCCCGCCGAGCCGCACGGCGTGGATGAGGCGGCGGTGGCGGTAGCGTTCGTAGGAGTTGAGCCAGCGGCTGACGAGGCGGTTGCGTTGCGAGGTGTTCATATCGGTTGCCGTCTGAAGCGGAAATGTGAAAAAGCACAGGCTTCCCGGGGTAGGGAGGGTCTGTGCTTGGTATTGGTGCCGGAGAAGGGAATCGAACCCCCGACCTTCGCGTTACGAATGCGCTGCTCTACCGACTGAGCTACACCGGCTTTTTTCGTTATGATATATATGAACGGTTGTTTGTGCAACTTTTCGGGCGGCTGCACGGGTTTTGCACGGTATAATGCGGTTTGCTTCGTGAGGAGGGTCGGCGATGTATGTGAACGAGAAATATCCCTATACGGCTCTGTTTGCGGGGCTGGTGTTTTTGACGCTGCCGTTTGCGTTGGCGGTGCATGATGCCTTTGCGCTTGCGTTCGGACGGGCGGGGCTGACGGTGTCGGTGTCGGACGGCGGATTCGGTTGGCGTGGCGGTTGGGACGGCGTGGTGTGGTTTGTGTATGGCGTGTTTGCGTTTTTGAATGTGGTTGTATCAGCGGGTCTGACGAAGCTGGCGTACAAAAAGATGATGCGGCGGCATTCGCGTTACGCGCTGTTTCTGTCGGGCGTGGCGGCTTGCGCGGCGGCGGCGGTGGCTTGGATTCTCGAGCTGTTGTTGGGCAGTGCCGCTTTGGGCGGGCTGCGCGGGGAGGCGGTGTCGGAATATGCGTTTGCCGTGTGGCTGGTGTCTATGCTGACGCTGCCCAAACGCCTGACGCGCGCGCCGGTGCAGCCGGTGGTGTTTCACAGGAAAAAATAGGTTGGAACGGGAATGCCGTCTGAAACCCGATACGCGGTTTCAGACGGTATGTTTTTCCGCTAACATTACGCCTGAATATGGACAGGAAGCATATATGGAACGTAAAGAACGCCTGCGTGCAGGCATTGCCGCGATGGGGCTGGATATTTCGGAAACGGCGCAGGACAGGCTTTTGGCCTATGTGGATTTGTTGAAAAAGTGGAACAAAACCTACAATCTGACCGCCCTGCGCGACGAGGAAAAAATGGTTGTCCATCATCTTTTGGACAGCCTGACGCTGCTGCCCCATATCGAAGGCGCACAGACGATGCTGGATGTCGGTTCGGGCGGCGGCCAGCCCGGCATTCCGGCGGCGGTGTGCCGTCCCGATTTGCAGATTACGCTGTTGGATGCGAATACGAAGAAAACGGCTTTTTTGCGGCAGGCGGTTATCGAGTTGGGATTGGACAATGTGCGCGTGGTATCCGGACGCGTGGAGGCGGTTTTGGACGTACGTGCCGACGTGATTACCAGCCGTGCGTTTGCAGAACTGGCGGATTTTGTGTCTTGGACGGGGCATCTGTTGAAAGACGGCGGATACTGGGCGGCGATGAAGGGCGTATATCCGCAGGAAGAAATCGGCCGCCTGCCGCAGGATGTGTGCGTCGAAAAAGTCCAAAGGCTCGATGTGCCGGGCTTGGATGCGGAACGCCATATCGTCATCCTGAGCAAGCGTTGAGCGCGCTTCAGACGGCATGAATACCTTTTTTGTGCGGATAAAGGTAAAATTCCGCACTGTTTTTCTTTTTTCAACATCAGACGGGACACGGGCGGGACATGAGTGCGAACATCCTTGCCATCGCCAATCAGAAGGGCGGTGTGGGCAAAACGACGACGACGGTAAATTTGGCGGCTTCGCTGGCATCGCGCGGCAAACGCGTGCTGGTGGTCGATTTGGATCCGCAGGGCAATGCGACGACGGGCAGCGGTATCGACAAGGCGAGTTTGCAGTCCGGCGTTTATCAGGTCTTATTGGGCGATGCGGACGTGAAATCGGCGGCGGTACGCAGCAAAGAGGGCGGATACGCTGTGTTGGGCGCGAACCGCGCGCTTGCCGGTGCGGAAATCGAGCTGGTGCAGGAAATCGCCCGGGAAGTACGTTTGAAAAACGCGCTCAAGGCAGTGGCGGAAGATTACGACTTTATCCTGATCGACTGTCCGCCTTCGCTGACGCTGTTGACACTTAACGGCTTGGTGGCGGCGGGCGGCGTGATTGTGCCAATGTTGTGCGAATATTACGCGCTGGAAGGGATTTCCGACCTGATTGCAACCGTCCGAAAAATCCGTCAGGCAATCAATCCCGATTTGGACATCACGGGCATCGTGCGCACGATGTACGACAGCCGCAGCAGGCTGGTTGCCGAAGTCAGCGAACAGTTGCGCAGCCATTTCGGGGATTTGCTGTTTGAAACCGTCATCCCGCGCAATATCCGCCTTGCGGAAGCACCGAGCCACGGTATGCCGGTGATGGCTTACGACGCGCAGGCAAAGGGTACCAAGGCGTATCTTGCCTTGGCGGACGAGCTGGCGGCGAGGGTGTCGGGGAAATAGGTCAATCCAAATCGGGCTGCACGTGCCTTTATGCTGTTTGGCCGGGTGCGTTAATATGGCGGATTAAAATAAAAATACTTATATCGTCATTTATAGTGGATTAACAAAAACCAGTACGGCGTTGCCTCGCCTTAGCTCAAAGAGAACGATTCTCTAAGGTGCTCAAGCACCAAGTGAATCGGTTCCGTACTATTTATACTGTCTGCGGCTTCGTTGCCTTGTCCTGATTTTTGTTAATCCACTATATCGTCATTCCCGCAAAAACAAAAAAAATCAAAAACAGAAAACTGAAATATCGTCATTCCCGCGCAGGCGGGAATCTAGGTCTGTCGGTACGGAAACTTATCGGGAAAACGGTTTCTTTAGATTTTACGTTCCGGATTCCCGCTTTCGCGGGAATGACGGGATTAAAGTTTCAAAATTTATTCTAAATAACTGAAACTCAACGAACTAGATTCCCGCTTTTGCGGGAATGACGGTTTGGAAGTTACCTGAAATTCAAAAAAAAAAAAACGGAAACCGGACGGATTGGATTCCCGTCTGCTTGGGAATGATGGCTTTTAGGTTTCTTTTTTGATTTTCTGTTTTTCGCGGGAATGACGGTTGGGAAGTTTCCCGAAACTTAAAAACAACTGAAACCCAAAAAACTATAGTGGATTAACAAAAACCAGTACAGCGTTGCCTCGCCTCAGCTCAAAGAGAACGATTCTCTAAGGTGCTGAAGCACCAAGTGAATCGGTTCCGTACTGTTTGTACTGTCTGCGGCTTCGTCGCCTTGTCCTGATTTTTGTTAATCCACTATAAATTACCGCCTGCGCGGGAATGACGGTTTGGGTTCTTTCTCTTTGAAGTTGCGATGCTGGAAATGCCGTCTGAAGTTCAGACGGCATTTTTGTGCCGGTTTAAAACAGCGTCTGCTGCGCGAGCAGGTTTCTGACGGGGGCGAAGTCGCGGCGGTGTTCGGGCAGCACGCCGTATTGTTTGAGGGCTTCCAAATGCTGCTTCGTGCCGTAACCTTTGTGTTTGTCGAAACCGTATTGGGGATGGCGTTGCGCCAGTGCGTACATTTCTGCATCGCGGGCGGTCTTTGCCAAAACGGATGCGGCGGAGATTTCGATGATTTTGCTGTCGCCTTTGACGACGGCTTCGGCAGGGATGCCTAAATGTTCTGGAATGCGGTTGCCGTCGATGAATATTTTTTCGGGATGCACAGCCAAGCCGTCAACGGCGCGTTTCATCGCGAGCATGGTGGCGTGCAGGATGTTGAGGCTGGCGATTTCTTCGGGCGAGGCGGCGGCGACGTGCCACGCGGCCGCCTGTTCTTTAATCATTTTGGCAAGTGCGTCGCGTTTTTTCTCGCTGAGTTTTTTGGAGTCGGTCAGTCCGGGCAGGTCGAATGTTTCCGGAAGGATGACGGCGGCGGCAAACACGCTGCCGACTAAAGGCCCGCGTCCTGCCTCGTCCACGCCGGCGGTCAGTATGTGCATGATGTTTCCTGTCGGGATGGTGGGAATGCCGTCTGAAAAGGGTTTCAGACGGCATCGCACCGATGTGTTTATTTCGCGTCTTTAAACCCGCGCTTCAAATGCACCATCAGCAGTGCCACTGCCGCAGGCGTTACGCCGGAAATGCGGCTTGCCTGCCCGACGGTTTCGGGTTTGTGCTGGTTGAGCTTTTGCTGCACTTCTGCCGACAAGCCTTTGACTTTGCCGTAATCGATGCCGTCGGGCAGTTTTAAGGTTTCGATGTCGCGGCGGCTGCCGATTTCTTCGTTTTGGCGGTCGATATAGCCTTGGTATTTGACTTGGATTTCGACTTGTTCGACCACTTCGGCGGAGAGGTTTTCAGACGGCATCGCGCCTTCGAGCGTCATCAGCACGGCGTAGTCAAGGTTGGGGCGGCGCAGTAGGTCGTGCAGGTTGGCTTCGCGGCTGAGTTTTTGGCCGAATACGCGCAGCTGCTCTTCTTCGGCGAGTTTTTGCGGCGTGTACCACGTTGTTTTCAAGCGTTGGATTTCGCGTTCGATGGCTTCGCGTTTTTCGTTGAACATGCGCCATTGCGCTTCGGACACCAAGCCGATTTTGTAGCCGTCTTCGGTCAGGCGCATGTCGGCGTTGTCTTCCCTGAGTTGCAGGCGGTATTCGGCGCGGCTGGTGAACATCCGGTAAGGCTCGTTCACGCCTTTGGTGATGAGGTCGTCCACCAATACGCCGAGGTAGGCTTGTTCGCGGCGCAGCAGGAGCGGGTCTTGTCCGCGGACGTATTGCACGGCGTTCGCGCCTGCCAATAAACCTTGCGCGGCGGCTTCTTCGTAGCCGGTCGTGCCGTTGATTTGCCCGGCGAAAAACAGTCCCTCAATGGTTTTGGTTTCGAGGCTGGCTTTGAGGTTGCGCGGATCGAAGTAGTCGTATTCGATGGCGTAACCGGGGCGCAGGATATGGGCGTTTTCCAAACCTTTCATACTGCGGACGAGCGCGATTTGAATGTCGAACGGCAGGCTGGTGGAGATACCGTTTGGATAGTATTCGTGCGTGGTCAGGCCTTCGGGTTCGAGGAAAATCTGGTGGCTGTCTTTATCGGCGAAGCGGTTGATTTTGTCTTCGATAGACGGACAATAACGCGGGCCCACGCCTTCGATTTTGCCGGTAAACATCGGGCTGCGGTCGAAGCCCGAACGGATGATGTCGTGGGTTTTCAAATTGGTATGCGTAATCCAGCAGGACACTTGGCGCGGGTGCATATCGGCGTTGCCGCGCACGGACATGATGGGAACGGGCGTGTCGCCGGGCTGTTCGGTGAGTTGGGAGAAGTCAATCGTGCGTCCGTCAATACGCGGCGGCGTGCCGGTTTTCAGACGGCCTTGCGGCAGCTTCAATTCGCGCAAACGTCCGCCCAGCGATTTGGCGGCAGGATCACCGGCGCGGCCGCCTTCGTAGTTTTCCAAACCGATGTGGATTTTGCCGGACAAAAACGTGCCGGCGGTCAGCACCACGGCGCGTGCTTTAAATTCCACGCCCATCGCGGTAACCACGCCGCTGATGCGTTCGCCGTCGAGTGTTACGTCTTCGACGGCCTGTTGGAAAAGCTCCAGATTTTCTTGGTTTTCCAGCATTTCGCGGATGGCGGCTTTATATAGGATACGGTCTGCCTGCGCACGCGTGGCTCGTACTGCCGCGCCTTTGCTGGCGTTCAAGCGGCGGAACTGGATGCCTGATTTGTCGGTCGCCAACGCCATTGCGCCGCCGAGCGCGTCGAGTTCGCGCACAAGATGGCCTTTGCCGATGCCGCCGATGGAGGGGTTGCACGACATTTGTCCGAGCGTTTCGATATTGTGTGTGAGCAAAAGCGTCTGTGCGCCCATACGGGCGGCGGCAAGCGCGGCTTCCGTGCCTGCGTGTCCGCCGCCGACGACAATCACGTCGTAGGTTTTGGGGTAAATCATGTGGGTCATGTGTGTATTGCCTATCGGTTTTTCAGACGGCATTCCAAGCAGGATGCCGTCTGAAAAACGAAATGGATTCAAAAGTAAAGGGTTGGGATTGTACGCTTGTTCGCCCTGTTTTTATAGTGGATTAAATTTAAACCAGTACAGCGTTGCCTCGCCTTGCCGTACTATTTTTGTACTGTCTGCGGCTTCGTCGCCTTGTCCTGATTTAAATTTAATCTACTATACAGTGCGCGGAAAGGGAAAAGCCGCTTCGCGGGGAAGCGGCTCCGGTAAGGGCGGGATTTACCAAACGTCGGATTTGATGCGGCGTTTCAGGCCCGGATGTTCGGAAAGTTTGAACTCGGGGTCTTTGCCCATTTTCAGCTTGGCGGTGTAATCGCGCAGCAGCATAAACGCCAGTGGCGAGAGCAGCAGGATGGCGACAAGGTTGATCCACGCCATAATGCCCATCGCCATATCCGCCATATCCCAGACCAAAGGCACATTGGCAACCGCGCCGAAATAGACCCACGCCAAAACCAGCATACGGAAAACGGCGGTAATCAGCCAATGGCTTTTGATGAATTGGACGTTGGACTCGGCATAGGCATAGTTGCCGATAACGGTGGAAAAGGCAAACATAAACAGGATGACGGCGAGGAAGCCCGCGCCCCATTGCCCCACTTGGCTGACAATCGCCGCCTGCGTCAGCGCCGCACCGCTCAAATCGCCATAAGGCTGTTGGTAAATCAAGATGATGAAGGCGGTGCAAGAGCAAACGATGATGGTATCGACAAACACGCCCAGCATTTGAATCATACCTTGCGAAACAGGGTGTTTCACTTCGGCGGCGGCGGCGGCGTTCGGCGCGGAACCCATACCCGCCTCGTTGGAATACAGGCCGCGTTTGATGCCCATCATCATCGTTTGCGAAATCAGACCGCCGAGGAAGCCGCCTGCTGCCGCGTCGAATTTGAACGCGCCCGAAAAAATCTGACCGAACACGTCCGGAATCATCGGAATATTGGTCAAAATGATGAAAAGCGCGATAAAGAGGTACAAAACCGCCATCAGGGGCACGACGATTTCCGCCGCTTTAGATACGCGCCTGATGCCGCCGAAGATAATCGGCGCGGTTAAAATCACCAGGGCGACGCCGACATAATGAGGCTCCCAGCCCCACGCCGCTTTGACGGTATCGGCGATGGTATTGGTCTGAACCGCTTCAAACACAAAGCCGAAACAGAAAATCAGACTCAGGGCGAACAACACGCCCAGCCATTTCTGCCCCAGCCCTTGAGTGATGTAGTAGGCGGGGCCGCCCCGGAAATGGTGGTTGTCGTAGTCGCGGACTTTAAAGAGCTGCGCCAGCGAAGATTCGACAAACGCCGAACTCATACCGATTAAGGCGGTTACCCACATCCAAAACACCGCGCCCGGCCCGCCGACTTTGATGGCGATTGCCACGCCCGCGATATTGCCCACGCCCACGCGGCTGGCAAGGCCGGTTACAAATGCCTGAAACGGCGTGATGCCGTGAGGGTCGTCCCCCTGTTTGCGGCCGCCGAGCATTTCTTTGATGCTGCGCCCGAACAGGCGGAATTGGACAAAGCCCGTGGTTACGGTGAAGAAAAGCCCCGTACCCAAAAGCATATAAACCAAGTACGACCACATCGGATCGTTGATGGCGCCGACCCAGCCGTGCAGCCATTCGGTAAAGTTCTCGTTCATATCGCTTCCTTAAAGTTGAAACCCGCACATATGGCGGTATGTAAGCAGGGTTTAAATTTTGTAAACTTCTATTCTAGCAGATTGTCAACAAAATCAGAAAAATTTACATCGCTGCGCGGCTGTGGCGTTAGAATCGCATTTTGTTTGGAGCAAACACGATGAAACAGCCTGTTTTTGCCGTTACTTCCGGCGAGCCTGCCGGCATCGGCCCCGATATTTGTTTGGACTTGGCATTTGCACGCCTGCCCTGCCGCTGCGCGGTATTGGGCGACAAAAACCTGTTGCGCGCGCGCGCCGAAGCCTTGGGCAAAAGCGTCGTCTTGCGCGACTTCAATCCGGAATCAGGCGGTGCGGCATACGGCGAGCTGGAAGTGCTGCACATTCCGACCGCCAAAGCGGTTGAGGCCGGGCGGCTCAATCCCGCCAACGCCGCCTATGTGCTGCAACTTCTAGACACCGCGTTCGCAGGCATTTCAGACGGCATTTTCGACGGCATCGTTACCGCGCCGCTGCACAAAGGCATCATCAACGACGCGCGCGCAAGCACAGGTTTTTTCAGCGGACACACCGAATATCTGGCGGAAAAAAGCGGCACGGGGCAGGTCGTGATGATGCTTGCCGGCAAAGGCCTGCGCGTCGCCCTCGTAACGACCCACCTGCCGCTGAAAGACGTTGCCGCCGCCATCACGCAACCGTTGATTGAAAGCGTCGCACGCATTCTGCATCACGACTTAAAACACAAATTCGGCATCAAAAATCCCAAAATCCTAGTCGCCGGACTCAACCCCCACGCCGGCGAAGGCGGACACCTCGGACACGAAGAAACCGACACCATTATCCCCGCGCTCGAAAACCTGCGCGGCGAAGGGATAAACCTCGCCGGCCCGTATCCGGCAGATACGCTGTTCCAACCGTTTATGCTCGAAGGCGCGGATGCCGTATTGGCGATGTACCACGACCAAGGGCTGCCCGTGTTGAAATACCACAGCTTCGGACAGGGCGTGAACATCACGCTGGGGCTGCCCTTTATCCGCACCTCCGTCGATCACGGCACCGCGCTCGATTTGGCGGCAACCGGCAGGGCAGATTCCGGCAGCCTGATAACTGCCGTGGAGACCGCCGTCGAGATGGCGCGCGGCAGCCTTTAAAGATGATAAAAGACCCGTCATTCCCGCGCAGGCGGCATCGTCCACCCGCCGCCGTCATTCCCGCGTAGGCGGGAATCCAGACCTTGGGATAGCGGCAATATTCAAAGATTATCTGAAAGTTTGAGGTTCTAGATTCCCGTTTTCACGGGAATGACGGAATGTTGCGGGAATCCGGACCTTCGGGCGGCGGCAATATTCAAAGGTTATCCGAAAGTTTAGAGGTTCTAGATTCCCGTTTTCACGGGAATGGCGAAAGGTGGTGGGAATCCAGACCTTCGGGCGGCGGCAATATTTAAAGATGATAAAAGCCCCGTCATTCGCGTATGCCGTAAAAAAAGCCGTCTGAAATTGTTTCAGACGGTATTGCAGGTATCCGAACCCATGTAAAAAAGAGGTTCTGCGAAACAGAACCTCTTTTTGCCGCCGTCGGTTCAGCCTTGCCGGGTTTCGACTTGGATCATTTCTTCGGCAGGGACGGTTGCGGCTTCTTCCGGCTTGGGCTGTTCGGAACGGCGCAAACCTCGTTCGGTTTGAACTTCGGGTTGTGCCGCCCATGCCTTCAATGCGACAGGGTCGGTTTCAATCAGGACGAGTCCGCCGGTTTGTGCGGTTTCCCGTGCCTGTTCCGCCGCAGCCGTAAAGGTTGCGGTTTCAGACGGCATTTCCTGTGCTTCGGCTTTCGGTGCTACGCCTTCGGGAAGGATGGCGGCAACCGCCTGACGGATTTTTTCCGCCGCATCATAAACCAGTGCGTCGTTGTTTGAAACGGTGGGAGATGCTGTCGGAACGTCCCTTTCTGCAACCGGTTCGGCAATGCTGACGGTAATCGGAGCATTTGCATCGTTTTCCCCGAAAACATGGGCGACAGCGGAACGGACTTTGTCGGCGGTGTCGTGAATATTCAGGTACTGCTCGATTTTGGCGGCAGACGGAATATTGCGTTTTTTGCCGTTTTGACGGCGGTCGCGCTGATTGTTGCGCTCGCGGCGTTCTTTGGCGTCTCGGCTGTCGCGTTCGCGGCGGTTGCGTTCGGATTTGGGCTTGCTGCCTTTGTCTTCTGCGGTATGCGGTTCGGATGGCGTGTTTTCCGCTGTCTGAACGGCTGTTTCGGCAACGGCGGCGGTTTCCGGCGCGGTTTGGCTGCGTTCGTTACGGCTGCCGTTGCGGCGGCGTTTGCCGGTTTGCACTTCGGTTTCGGACGGTGCGGCATCTGCAACGGTTGCGGCAGGCTGTACGTTGCGGCCTTGAATTTCCGCTTCGTTGGCACGTTCGGCGGCATGGTCGCCGCGTTCGCTGCGGCGGCGGTTGCCGTTGTTGCGCGTTTCGGCTTTGTCGGCACGCGCTTCCTGTCCGGCAGTTTTGCCTGCCACTTCGCGGACTTCTACTTTGCTGCCTTCGCGTTTGCTGCGGCGCGGGTTTTGGCGGCGGTTGTTGGCGCGGCTGCCGCTGCGGTTTGCCGTGCTGCGTTTTTCGGAGGTTTCGGCAGCGGGTGCGGCTTGGGTTTCGCTGCCGCCGAAAATGCGTTTGAGCCATGCTTTGAAGCTGTCCCACCAGGAGGTTTTTTTCCTGGGGGTGGCAGTCGGGGCGGGGCTGGTGTGGCGCACGCCTTTGACGGCGGGTTCGGGACGGGCGGCTTTGGCTTTTTCGCCGCCGAACGGTTTGGCGGATTCGTCTTCTTCAGGCTCGGCAACGCGCTTGTAGCTCGGTTCGCCGTCTTCTTCTACGTCGTCGGTGCGGATGCGGTTGATTTCGTAGTGCGGATTTTCGAGGTGGATGTTCGGAATCAGGACGACGTTCACATCCAAACGCTCTTCCATCGCAAACAGCTCGGCGCGTTTTTCGTTCAGCAGGAAGGTGGCGACATCGACGGGCACTTGGGCGTGTACTTCGCCGGTGTTGTCTTTCATTGCTTCTTCTTGAATGATGCGCAAAACGTGCAGGGCGGTCGATTCGATACCGCGGATGACACCGGTACCGGCACAGCGCGGACACGCAACATGGCTGCTTTCGCCCAAAGCCGGTTTCAAACGTTGGCGGCTCAATTCCAAAAGGCCGAAACGCGAAAGTTTGCCCATTTGCACGCGGGCGCGGTCTTTTTTGAGCGCATCGCGCAGGACGTTTTCAACATCGCGCTGATGTTTCGGATTTTCCATGTCGATGAAGTCGATGACGACCAAACCACCCAAGTCGCGCAGGCGCATTTGACGGGCAACCTCTTCGGCGGCTTCCATATTGGTTTTGAACGCGGTGTCTTCAATGTCAGAGCCGCGTGTGGCGCGGGCAGAGTTGACGTCGATGGAAACCAGGGCTTCGGTGTGGTCGATCACAATCGCGCCGCCGGAAGGCAGACTGACGCTGCGTGAGAACGCGCTTTCAATTTGGTGTTCGATTTGGAAACGGGAGAACAGCGGCGTGTGGTCTTGATAGAGTTTCAGACGGCCTACATTGCTCGGCATGACGTAGCTCATGAACTCGGCAACTTGGTCGTAAACTTCTTGATTGTCCACCAAAATCTCACCGATATCGGGACGGAAATAGTCTCGAATCGCACGGATCAGCAGTGAGCTTTCCATAAAGAGCAGGTAAGGGTCATGGTGTGCTTTGCCTGCTTCTTCAATGGCTTGCCAGAGTTGTTTGAGGTAGTTCAAGTCCCATTCCAACTCTTCCGCACTGCGGCCGATGCCTGCGGTGCGGGCGATGATGCTCATGCCGTTCGGAATGTCGAGTTCCGCCATGGCGGCTTTCAACTCTTGACGCTCTTCGCCTTCGATACGGCGGGATACGCCGCCGCCGCGCGGGTTGTTCGGCATCAATACCAGATAGCGTCCGGCGAGGCTGATGAAGGTGGTCAGCGCCGCGCCTTTGTTGCCGCGCTCGTCTTTTTCGACTTGGACGATGACTTCCATACCTTCTTTGAGCACGTCTTGGATGCGCGCGCGCCCGCCTTCGTAGCCGAGGAAATACGAACGCGATACTTCTTTAAACGGCAAAAAGCCGTGGCGGTCGGTTCCGTAATCGACGAAACACGCTTCCAGCGACGGCTCGATGCGGGTAATGATGCCTTTGTAGATATTGCCTTTGCGCTGTTCTTTGCCCAGCGTTTCGATGTCCAAATCCAGCAGGTTTTGTCCGTCGACGATGGCAACGCGCAGCTCTTCGGCCTGCGTTGCGTTAAATAACATTCTTTTCATGATCACCTCGTGGACGGGCGGCATTCGGGCGCGCCGGTCCGGTTCGGCATTCCGTAAGGCTGGGTTTTCCGATGTCTTCGGATAAAACCGGTAATCAGTTTTTGAGTTGAAAATCCGCAGGGATGCACGTTCCGGAGAACCGTGTGCGGAAGGGTCGGATAAAGAAGGCTATAAAGATCGATGCGGCGGTCTGTCTGCCGCGTTCCGAACGCTGCGGTCGGAAAAGTGGGTGCCGGCTTCTTCTTGTTATCGTTATGCCTGTGTTTTCGGGCGGTTTGCGTTTGGGGCTTGGACCCGGCTGCCGTCTTACTTCCGCGCCGAAACGGCAAAATCAATTCAAACTTGACTACGTTCTGCGCCTGCCGGCTGGGAACAGGCGCAGGGAAAATGCTTTGCGGAGTGCGTTTTTAATATAAAATTCCGTTTTAAAGTAAACCGTTTCAGGGGCGCGGCGGGCGCGCTTTCTGCTGAAACGGACGTTCGGATTATAGATGAAAACGCACGAAATAAGCAAAGATTCGGTCAGCTTGATAGGGGTTGCCGAACATGAGGCGGGTCAACGCCTTGATAACTATCTGATAAAAATCCTCAAGGGTGTTCCCAAGAGCCATATCCACCGCATTATCCGCGCCGGCGAGGTACGGTTGAACAAGAAACGCTGCAAACCCGACAGCCGTATTGCGGAAGGGGATATGGTACGGATTCCGCCTGTGCGCGTGGCGGAGAAGGAAATGCCGTCTGAAAGGCGTGCCGTCGTACCGGCGCGTGCGTTTGAGGCGGTGTATGAGGACGACGCGCTGCTGGTGGTCAATAAGCCTTCCGGCGTGGCGGTACACGGCGGCAGCGGCGTGAGTTTCGGCGTTATCGAACAGTTGCGCCGCGCCCGTCCGGAGGCGAAGTATTTGGAGTTGGTTCACCGTTTGGACAAGGATACGAGCGGCTTGTTGATGGTGGCGAAGAAACGCAGCGCGCTCGTCAAACTTCACGAAGCCATCCGTAACGACCACCCCAAAAAAATCTACCTTGCGCTGGGGGTGGGCAAACTGCCGGACGACAATTTCCACGTCAGGCTGCCCCTGTTCAAATATACGGGCGCACAAGGCGAAAAGATGGTGCGCGTCAGCGAGGACGGGCAGGCTGCGCATACGGTGTTCCGTGTGTTAAGCCGTTTTTCAGACGGCATTTTGCACGGTGTCGGGCTGTCGCACCTGACTTTGGTGCGGGCGACGCTGAAAACGGGGCGCACGCACCAAATCCGCGTGCACCTGCAATCTCAAGGCTGTCCGATTGCGGGCGACGAACGCTACGGCGATTATCAGGCGAATCGGCGTTTGCAGAAGTTGGGTTTGAAGCGGATGTTTTTGCACGCGTCCGAGCTGCACCTGAACCATCCGCTCACTGGTGAGCCGCTGGTGTTGAAGGCGGAGCTGCCGCCGGACTTGGCGCAGTTTGCGGCGATGTTGGAAAACGGGACGAAAATGTGAACCCCGATGCCGTCTGAAGCCTTCAGACGGCATCGGGACGTGAAAGTGTGGGGACGAATATGGCTGATAAAAAAAGCCCTTTGATTGCCGTCAGTGTCGGCGAAGCGTCGGGCGACCTGTTGGGGGCGCACCTGATACGCGCCATCCGAAAGCGTTGCCCGCAGGCGCGGTTTACCGGCATCGGCGGGGAACTGATGAAGGCGGAAGGTTTCGAGAGCCTTTATGATCAGGAGCGGCTGGCGGTGCGCGGCTTTGTCGAGGTGGTCAGGCGGCTGCCGGAAATTTTACGGATACGCAGGGGGCTGGTACGGGATTTGCTGTCGTTGAAACCTGATGTCTTTGTCGGTATCGATGCGCCCGATTTTAATCTGGGTGTGGCGGAGCGGCTCAAACGGGCGGGCATTCCGACCGTGCATTATGTCAGTCCGTCGGTGTGGGCGTGGCGGCGCGAACGCGTGGGCAAAATCGTGCATCAGGTCAACCGCGTGCTGTGCCTGTTCCCGATGGAGCCGCAGCTTTATCTCGATGCGGGCGGACGTGCGGAGTTTGTCGGTCATCCGATGGCGCAGCTTATGCCCTTGGAAGACGACCGTGAAACGGCGCGGAAAACTTTGGGCGTGGATGCCGGCATCCCCGTATTTGCCCTGCTGCCCGGCAGCCGCGTCAGCGAAATCGACTATATGGCGCCGGTGTTTTTTCAGACGGCATTATTGTTGTTGAAACGCTATCCTGCCGCCCGCTTCCTGCTGCCTGCCGCAACTGAGGCGACGAAGCGGCGTTTGGCGGAAGTTTTGCAGCGGCCGGAGTTTGCCGGCCTGCCGCTGACGGTAACCGACAGACAGTCTGAAACGGTGTGCAGGGCGGCGGATGCGGTGCTGGTAACGAGCGGTACGGCAACTTTGGAGGTGGCGCTGTGCAAGCGTCCGATGGTCATCAGCTACAAGATTTCGCCGCTGACTTATGCTTATGTGAAACGCAAAATCAAAGTGCCGCATGTCGGCCTGCCGAATATCCTGTTGGGTAAGGAGGCTGTGCCGGAGCTGCTTCAACATGATGCCGTACCGGAAAAACTGGCGGCGGCGTTGGCGGACTGGTATGAACACCCCGATAAGGTTGCCGCGCTGCAACAGGATTTCAGGGTGTTGCACCTGCTGTTGAAAAAAGATACGGCGGATTTGGCTGCGCGCGCGGTTTTGGAAGAGGCGGGATGTTGAGCGGTTAATGGATTATCTTCCCGAAGCAGCACGTATTACAAAAAAAGGGGGAGAAATTGTGATTAATGGCACATCAAACAATAAGTATTTAAGAGAAATTCCAAATGAAGCAGAACTGGTCCGAATGGGCTTAAGGTTAAAATATAATGGGCCGTTAACTGATTAATTTTGTTATATATGATTATATTTTATACTAATACGCTTACTTACCTTGTTTCATTTGTTCTTCGTAAATTTCTATTTTAGGCAATTGTGTCAATTCAATAGGGCAAGTTGCTCCCCACCAAAAATGTTCTACATAAAACCAAGGATTATCTGGGAAATATAGCAACATCTCTTCCATATCCGGCCAAATTCTTCTTAATTCATCTACCTGTGTTTTTGGCGAACCAGTTAATATTTTTGGAGGATTTTCACGATAATCACATAATTCAATAACACCATCTGATAAAAGTTCGTCCAAAAAATCAAAAAATCTAATTTTTAAATTTGGATCTTTGATATCCATATTTAAATAATTTTTATAAACACCAAAAATACCACCTAAATATTCACAATATTCTAAAAGATTATATTTTATCTTCACATTCATAACGTAACCTTTATCTAAATTTTAATTCTAATCTTTGCCCACGTACTGAATCAGGTTGATTCCTAAACTCAATCGTCCATTTTGCTCCAGTTTGTTCTCGGCTAGTTGAAAAATTCCTTAAAATAAAGGAAGAGTTTAAACAACTGAAATTTCATAAGAGTAGTGGAACCAACTTGGACTCAAAAAATCTTAAAACCATTGTTTTTGAAAAGGTAAAATAATATGACAACTTATACTATTCCAAGAAAAGATTATCAATTTCTGTATATATATGAGGGCACTCTATTCAACTATACTTTGAAAAACAATGAATTTCATATCATCGTCAATTGTGTGGATTATCCAGATTTACCTCAAGAAATCCCTATGCCTAATTATTCAGACTGGGTAAAAATTAAATTCAAGCAGTTCAGCTATCTAAAATTTAGATATGAATACGCTACGAAGAACCAAGATAAAAAGATCACAAATGTATTGGAGCTTGGCGAATTAAAGCAAGATGATGAAATCTGGGATTATGGAGGTACGTTGGAATTGATAGGCGGTAGGTATGATCTTCCGACCGGTTTTATCATAGATATAGTTTGCCGGGAAATAGAGTTAGAATTTTTAGATCAGGAGAGTTTCAATTAAACGAGCCGTAGCTTGTCATGCTGCGCAAGCAGACTTTTGAAGGTAAAATAATATGACAACTTATACTATTCCAAGAAAAGATTATCAATTTCTGTATATATATGAGGGCACTCTATTCAACTATACTTTGAAAAACAATGAATTTCATATCATCGTTAATTGTGTGGATTATCCGGATTTACCTCAAGAGCTTCCTACCCCCAGTTATTCAGACTGGGTAAAAATTAAATTCAAGCAGTTCAGCTATTTGAAATTTGTCTATGGATACGCCACAAAGAACCGAGATAAAGATATCGATAATACATTGGAGCTTGGCGAGTTAAAGCAAGATGATGAAATCTGGGATTATGGAGGTACGCTGGAATTGATAGGCGGTAGGTATGATCTTCTGACTGCTTTTAGGATAGATATAGTTTGCCGGGAAATAGAGTTAGAATTTTTAGATCAGGAGAGTTTCAATTAAACAAGCCGTAGCTTGTCATGCTGCGCAAGCAACTTTATTGATATGCCGATACGGAGCCTGTCGGCAAAATGCCGTCTGAACAATATCTTTTCAGACGGCATTTTGTATGGGGGTTAACGGTTGTTCAGCCCGAGTACGTTCTGCATATCGTACAAACCCGTTTTGCAGTTTACCCAAACTGCGGCGCGGACGGCACCGGCGGCAAAGGTCATGCGGCTGCTGGCTTTGTGGGTGATTTCCACGCGCTCGCCGTCGGTGGCGAAGAGGGCGGTGTGGTCGCCGACGATGTCGCCTGCGCGGACGGTGGCAAAGCCGATGGTGGACGGATCGCGCGGACCGGTGTGGCCTTCGCGTCCGTAAACGGCGCATTGTTTGAGGTCGCGGCCGAGCGCGCCGGCGATGACTTCGCCCATGCGTAACGCGGTGCCGCTGGGGGCATCGACTTTGTGGCGGTGGTGGCCTTCGATGATTTCGATGTCGTAGCCTTCGTTTAATACGCGGGCGACGGTGTCGAGGATGTGGAAAGTGAGGTTGACGCCGACGCTGAAGTTGGCGGCGAAGACAACGCCTGTTTTTTCGCCTGCGGCTTGGATGGCGGCTTTGCCCGCATCGTCGAAGCCTGTTGTGCCGATGATGATGCAGACACCTTTTTCCACGCATTTTTGCAGGTGTTTGAGGGTCGGCTCGGGGCGGGTAAAGTCGATGAGTACGTCGCTTTGTGCGAGAACGGCGTCAACGTCGTCTGAAATGGCGATGCCGGTTTTGAGTCCGACGGCGTAGCCTGCGTCCAGCCCGAGGGCTTCTGAGCCTGAGTGTTCGAGCGCGCCGGAAAGGACAGTGTCGGGATGGTTGTTGACGGCTTCAACCAATACGCGCCCCATGCGGCCGTTGACGCCGGCGATGGCGATTTTGAGCGGTGTCATGTGTGTTCCTTATGGTTTGTCTGCATTTTGTTTCGCGCGGAGGGCTTCGGCGGCATTTTGGAGGGCGTCGCCTTCGGCGCGTACGAGCACGCCGTTTTCAAAATAGACGGTCAGATTGCTGCGTTCTTTGATAATGCCGTTGCGGGAGGTGTTGAAGGTATAGTCCCAGCGGTCGGTATGGAAAGCGTCGCGCAGCATGGGGCTGCCGAGCAGGAGCAGGACTTGGTCTTTGGTCATGCCGGCGCGGAGGGAGGCGACGGCGCGAGGTTCGAGTTCGTTGCCCTGTATGATTTTGAGTTTGTACGAGGGGAACAGTGAAACGCGTTCGACGCTGCACGCGGTCAGGCTGAACAGGGCGGAAAGGACGAGTATGAGGGTTTTGTTCACGAGAGAACCTTTCTGTGCAAATCGGGATGTCTAGTGTAGCACTGCTTGAATATTTTATAAAAGCGAACGATAATCATACGCTTAAGCGGTATTTCACCCTGTCTGTGTCCGACTGCCCGTCCGCCGTTGCGGTTTTGCTATTGCAAACTGCTATGGTGTGATAGTGGGCAAGCAGGCTGAAATTGCGTATTATAGCGTCTATTATTTTACAGGGATATTGAATATTATGGAAAAATTCAGCAACATTGCGCAACTGAAAGACAGTGGACTGAAAGTTACCGGCCCGCGTTTGAAGATTTTGGATTTGTTCGAGACTCATGCGGAAGAGCATTTGAGTGCCGAGGATGTGTACCGTATTTTGTTGGAAGAGGGTGTGGAAATCGGTGTGGCGACGATTTATCGCGTGCTAACGCAATTTGAGCAGGCGGGCATTTTGCAACGCCACCATTTTGAAACGGGCAAGGCGGTTTATGAGTTGGACAAGGGCGACCACCACGACCATATCGTCTGTGTGAAGTGCGGCGAGGTAACGGAATTCCACAATCCCGAAATCGAAGCCCTGCAAGACAAAATCGCCGAGGAAAACGGCTACCGCATCGTCGATCACGCGCTTTATATGTACGGCGTGTGCAGCGACTGTCAGGCCAAGGGCAAACGTTAAATCCGGACGGTTTGTTGTTCAGACGGCATTCATGATTTTGGATGCCGTCTGTGTTTTTGGAGAACTGCCATGCGTATTCCGCTGCTTGCCCCTGACAATTATGCCTTTCCCGATCCTGCCTATGCTTTGGCCCGGTGCGACGGGCTGGTCGGCGTGAGCGGCGATTTGGATGCGGGGCGGCTGCTCGAGGCGTATCGGAACGGCGTGTTTCCGTGGTTTTCTCGGGACGGTTGGTTTTTTTGGTATGCGGTCGGGCCGCGTGCGGTGATTGTTCCCGAACGTCTGCACGTTCCGCGCTCGCTGGCGAAAACGCTGCGCAACGGCAGCTATCGGGTTACGGTCAACGGCTGTTTTGCGGAAGTGGTCGCGCATTGTGCGGCAGCGGCGCGCCCGAATCAGGACGGAACTTGGATTGCGCCCGAGTTTCAGACGGCATATTTGAAGCTGCACGAAATGGGATACGCGCATTCTTTCGAGTGCCATTATCCCGATGAAAGCGGTGAAACGAGGTTGGCGGGCGGCTTTTACGGCGTTCAGATCGGCAGGGTGTTTTATGGCGAGTCGATGTTTGCGTTGCAGCCGGATGCGTCGAAAATCGCGTTTGCCTGCGCCGTGCCGTTTTTGGCGGATTTGGGCGTGGGACTGATAGACTGCCAGCAGGACACGGAACATATGCGCCGTTTCGGTTCGGAGCTGCTGCCGTTTGCGGATTTTGCCGAACGTCTGCGGATGTTGAACGCCGTGCCGTTGAAAGAGGAAATCGGGCGGCGCGAAGTAGTGTGCAAGGGGCTTTGATGGCGGCTTATGCTTCGGTCAGGTTCAAATATGGCGGATTAAAATTGGAAATGACGACAGCCGGGTAAAATCGCGGCCAAAAATGAAAAATGCCGTCTGAAACTTGAAAACATCGGGTTTCAGACGGCATTTTGTTTGACGGTTTATTGCTTATTTGAGCGGGCGCACTTCAAGTCCGAACATGCGGCGTGCAGTGTTCAGCATTTGACAGCTGAATCCCCATTCGTTGTCATACCATGCGAAGACTTTAACCATGTTGCCGTCAACGACTTTGGTCAGCGTTGAGTCGAAGTGGCTGGCTTGCGTGGTGTGGTTGAAGTCCATAGAAACAAGCGGCAGGGTGTTGTAGCCCAAAACACCTTTGAGCTCGCCTTCTTCGGAGGCAGCTTTCAGCAGTGCGTTGATTTCTTCGGCTGTCGTGTCGCGTTCGGCCTGGAAGCTTAAATCGACCAGGGAAACGTTGACGGTCGGTACGCGGATGGCAAGCCCGTCGAGTTTGCCTTTCAATTCGGGCAGTACCAGTCCGACGGCTTTTGCCGCGCCGGTTTTGGTCGGAATCATGTTCTCTATGCCGCTGCGTGCCCGGCGGAGGTCTTTGTGGCGTACGTCGGTTACGGTCTGGTCGTTGGTCAGGGCATGGATGGTCGTCATCGCGCCTTTGACGATGCCGACGCTTGCGCTCAATACTTTGGCGACGGGGGCGAGGCAGTTGGTGGTGCAGGAGGCGTTGGAAACGACGGTCATGTCGTCGGTCAGGACGCCATCGTTTACGCCGTAAACGATGGTCGCATCGATATCATCGCCGCCCGGTGCGGAAATGAGGACTTTTTTCGCGCCGCTTTCCAGATGTATTTTGGCTTTTTCTTTGCTGGTAAACGCGCCGGTACATTCCATGACCAAATCTACGCCGAGTTCTTTCCACGGCAGTTCGGCGGGATTTCGGGTGGAGAAGTAGGGAATTTTGTCGCCGTTGATGATGAGGTGGCTGCCGTCATGGGATACATCGGCGTCAAAGCGGCCGTGCACGGTGTCGAATTTGGTGAGGTGGGCGTTGGTTTCAAGGCTGCCGCTGGCGTTGACGGCGACGATTTGGAGCTGGTCTTGGATTTTATAGTCGTAGATGGCGCGCAAAACCTGGCGGCCGATGCGTCCGTAGCCGTTGATGGCGACTTTGATGCCCATGGTTTGTTCCTTTGTTGAGGGGTTGGGTAGATTTTCGGGGCGGATTATAGCAAATTTGTAGTGGCGTGTAATTAATATTTTATTGAAAACGGCGCGGCCGGAAGGGTGGGCGGTAAGGTGCGGGCGGCACGGGTGCGGCGGACGGAGAGCTTGATAAAATGCCGTCTGAAACGGTTTTCAGACGGCATTTCGGGGAAGGGTCAGGAGGCGGTGTTTTGTGCGGTTTCCTGCTTGGCTTTGTATTGTTTGAGGTATTCGAGGGCGGCGGCTTTTTCGCTGTCGCTGCCGTATTTCATATCGCGTTGGGCGCGGCGCAACTCGGCGCGTTCGCGGGCTTCGGCTATCTGTTTTGCCTGATAGCCTTGGCGGTTGTCGGTGGCAACGAGGCGGTCTTGTTGGGTTTGCGCTTTTGCCATGGCTTTGGCGATGAGGTCGGCGGGGTTGAACGACGGTTTTTCCGGTGTGTCGGGCGTTTGCGGACGCGCGTTGCGGACGGCGGCTTCGCGTTCGGCAAGCATGGCTTTGCGTTCGTCGGCTTCGCGCTGTTTGCGTTCGTTGCGTTTGAGGTAGCGCGCACGCGCGTGTTCGGCGGCGGCAAAACGGCTGTCGGCGGACAGGCTGAAACGGCGTGCGCGCGGCAGGACGGTGTCGGAAACGGGCTGCATGTGGATGCAGTCCACGGGGCAGGGGGCGACGCAGAGTCCGCAGCCGGTGCATTCGTCGGCGATGACGGTGTGCATAAGTTTGCCCGCGCCCATAATGGCATCGGCAGGGCAGGCGCGGATGCAGGCGGTGCAGCCGATACAGGCGGTTTCGTCTATCCGGGCGAGTGCTTTGGCTTGGGTTTTGGCGGGTGCGACAAGGGGTTTGCCGAGCAGGGCGGCAAGGTCGCGGACGACGGCCTCACCGCCCGGGGCGCAGAGGTTGTACGCTTCGCCTGTTGCGACTGCCTGTGCGTAGGGCAGGCAGCCGTCGTAGCCGCATTCGCGGCATTGGGTTTGGGGAAGCAGGCGGTCTATGGCGGCGGCTGTGGCGGTCATGTCGGTGTGCGGCTCAAAATCGAAAGGGCGTATTTTAGCAGAATTGTATGCCGCAACTGTTTCGGACGATGTGTAGTGTTTTGTTATAATGCGGCGGCGTATGCCGTTTCAGACGGCATTTTTCTGTATTTTCCTGTTCGGACGGCCTATGAATGAATTTTCGCTTGCCCCTATTGTGGTTGTTCTGCTGGTGTCGGTCATTACGGTGATCCTGTGCCGTAAGTTCAACATTCCCTCCATGCTGGGCTACCTGCTGGTGGGCTTTTTGGCGGGGCCCGGTATGCTCAGCCTGATTCCGAAAAGCCATGCGACGGATTATTTGGGCGAAATCGGGATTGTGTTTCTGATGTTCAGCATCGGTTTGGAGTTTTCATTGCCCAAGCTGAGGGCGATGAGGCGGCTGGTGTTCGGTCTGGGCGGTTTGCAGGTCGGCATTACGATGCTGTCGGTAATGGGCATACTGATGCTGACGGGCGTGCCGTTCAATTGGGCGTTTGCCGTGTCGGGCGCGTTGGCGATGTCGTCCACGGCGATTGTGAGCCGGATTTTGTCGGAAAAGACGGAATTGGGGCAGCCGCACGGTCAGATGGCGATGGGCGTGCTGCTGATGCAGGACATCGCCGTCGTGCCGCTGATGATTCTGATTCCCGCGCTGGCTGGCGGAGGGGACGGAAATATTTGGGCAGCCTTGGGTTTGGCGTTTGCAAAAATGCTGCTGACGCTGGGGCTGCTGTTTTTCGTCGGCAGTAAAATTATGTCGCGATGGTTCAGGATGGTGGCAAAACGCAAATCGTCCGAACTCTTTATGATCAATGTGCTGCTGGTAACGCTGGGCGTGTCCTATCTGACGGCGTTGGAAGGGCTGTCGATGGCGTTGGGCGCGTTTGTGGCGGGGATGCTGCTTTCGGAAACGGAATACCGTTTCCAAGTCGAAGACGACATCCGCCCGTTCCGCGATATTTTGCTCGGCTTTTTCTTTATCACGGTCGGCATGAAGCTGGACATTCAGGCATTGATCGGCGGCTGGCGGCAGATATTGATGCTGTTGGCAATGCTGCTGGTGTTGAAGGCACTGGTTGTGTTTGCCATTGCCTTCAAAATGAAACATTCGGTCGGCGACAGCCTCAAAACGGCTTTGTATCTCGCGCAAGGCGGCGAGTTCGGCTTTGTGATGCTGGCCATTGCCGGGCAGCTTGATATGGTTTCGCCAGAATTGGAGCAGGCGGCGACGGCGGCGGTTCTGCTGTCGATGATTATCGCGCCCTTCCTCTTGGGCAGCAGCGATGCGCTGGTCGGACGTTTGGTCAAGTCGAGCTGGGACATGAAATCGCTCGATCTGCACAGTATGCTGGTAGAAACTATGAGCAAGTCCGACCATGTGCTGATTGTCGGCTTCGGCAGGGGCGGGCAGACGGTCGGGCGCGTCCTTGCCCAAGAGGATATTCCGTATTTCGCGCTCGACTTGGACATTGCGCGCGTGCAGGTAGCCAGAAGTGCGGGCGAGCCGGTGTCGTTCGGCGATGCGAAACGCAGGGAAGTATTGGAAGCCGCCGGTCTGGGACGGGCGAAAATGGTGGTGGTTACGTTCAACAATATGCACGAAACGCAACACGTTTTAGACAATGTGCTGTCCATGTATCCCAATATGCCTGTGTATGCGCGCGCCACCGACGACGATTATGTGAAAACGTTTACCGATATGGGCGCGGAAGAGGCTGTGTCCGACACTAAAGAAACCGGACTCGTGCTGGCAGGCTATGCGATGTTGGGCAACGGCGCGTCGTACCGGCACGTCTATCAGACGATGGCAAATATCCGCCACAGCCGTTATGCCGCGTTGGAGGGGCTGTTTGTCGGCAGCGACGACGAAGCGGGATTCGGTGAAAACGGAAAAACGGTTTGCCGCCATGCTTTTTCTTTGGTGCAAGAGGCTTATGCCGTCGGAAAAACAATCGGCGCACTGCCTTTGGACAGGCACGGCATCAAACTGCTGTTCGTCCGCCGCCGTACCGCGAGGATTGAAAATCCCGTTCCTTCCTTTGTTTTGGAAGGCGGAGACATATTGGTCGTCGTCGGCAAAAAGGATGAAATTATTTCGTTTGAAAACTGGAGTTTGCAAGGCGATTGAATAGACCGGTCAAATAATGCTTGCATGAAGGCCGATTATTTGGTCTAATAGCGTTTTCGCAAATCGCAAGGGTGATTAGCTCAGTTGGTAGAGCGTCTGCCTTACAAGCAGAATGTCGGCGGTTCGACTCCGTCATCACCCACCAAGTTTCCTTTCATTGTTGCAAACAATGGATGCGCGGTGGTAGCTCAGTTGGTTAGAGTACCGGCCTGTCACGCCGGGGGTCGCGGGTTCGAGCCCCGTCCGCCGCGCCAAGTTTCACAATACTGACTCTGTCGGTATTTTTTATACACGGGTGATTAGCTCAGTTGGTAGAGCGTCTGCCTTACAAGCAGAATGTCGGCGGTTCGACTCCGTCATCACCCACCAAGTTTCCTTTCATTGTTGTTAAACAGTGGATGCGCGGTGGTAGCTCAGTTGGTTAGAGTACCGGCCTGTCACGCCGGGGGTCGCGGGTTCGAGCCCCGTCCGCCGCGCCAAGTATTGAAAATACCGACCTTAAGGTCGGTATTTTTTCGTCTGCCCGATTTGATGGGTTTGTCTGTTTTGGGTCTGTTTCGCCCGGATATTGCTGTTTTAATCTGGTTTTGTATCATTGGATGGTATTTTCGATACGGATTCGGACAGTTGTTGCGTGCTGTTCTGATGTTGCTTACCTGTCGTATCAATGGGCAGGAGGATGCTTGCGGATTTTATGGCTTTCTTTCTTGCCGTTTTGTGGGTTGAAATGTCGGCGGATATGTCGGATATTTTTGTCAGGCGGTTTCGGGTTCGCGGATGGGGAGGACAAGCAGGGCTGCCGTGCCGGCGAGTACGGCATCGGCGTACCACATCCAGCCGTAGTCGCCGAATCGTGTAATCACGATACCGCCGATGTATGAGCCGAGGAAGCCGCCGATTTGGTGGGTGAGCATCACCAGTCCGAACAGGGTGGCGAGGTAGCGTGTGCCGAAGAGTTTGCCGGTAACGGCGGCGGTCGGGGCGACGGTGGCGAGCCATGTGAATCCGAGTGCGGCGGCGAAAATATAGAAATTAAAGTCGGTCTTGGGCGAAAAAATGTAGATGAGTATCATCGTGGCGCGCGAGGTGTACAGTCCGAACAGGACGTATTTGCCCCGAACGCGGCTTGTGCACCAGCCTGAGAACACGCAACCGGCGATGTTTGCCAGTCCGATGATGGCAATGGATGTTGAGGCGACGGTGGCGGGCAGTCCGCATAGGGCGACTTCCGTGGGTAGGTGGGTTACGAGAAAGGCGATGTGGAAGCCGCAGGCGAAAAAGCTCAGGTGCAGCAGGATGTAGCTTGGGGTTTTGAAGGCGGTTTTGACTGCTTCTCCGAGGCTTTGTCCGTGTGTGGCTTGGGTGTGTTGGGTATGGGCGGCGTTGTTGCCGCCGGCAAGCCACCATGAGACGGGCAGGATCAGCAGAGCGATTGCACCCCAAACATAAAATGTGCCCGTCCAGCCGACTTCGGGCAGGACGACGAGTCCTTGAACCAGCGGTGCGAACAGGAATTGTCCTGCCGAACCGCCTGCGTTGACCAGCCCGGATGCCAAGCCGCGTTTGTGTGCGGGGACTTGGGCGGCGACCTGCCCCATAATGATGGAGAAACCGCCTGAGCCTGTGCCGAATGCGAGCAGCAGCCCGACGGCAATCATCAGCCCCCAATAAGTCGGGATGTTGGGGGCAATCAGGCAGGCGCAGACGAGCAGGACGGCGCCGCCGCTTAATACCCTGAACGCGCCGAAACGGTCGGCAAGCGCGCCGGACAATGGTTGCGATATGCCCCACATCAGTTGGAAAACGGCGATGATGAGGCTGAATTGGGCAATGCTCAATTCGGTGGTGTTGACGACGGGTTGGACGAACAGTCCGAGCGTCATCCTCATGCCGATGGTAATCAGCAGGATGAATGCGGCGGCGGCAATGACCGCCCAGAGTTTGGGTGTTTTCGATGCGGTGTGCGTCATAATGTGTATTTTGAGTCGGTTAAGTTTGCGGATTTTAACAAACCGGATGATTCGGGCTAAATAATTCCTGATTCTTTGGATATAGCTAGCTCGAAGGTACGGGCAAATGCCGTCTGAAAGGGCTTAATGGGCATTTGCGGTTCGGGTTAATATTTGTGCCGTATTTGTTAATTCCGGTTAGTACAACAGGTCGGGCGGGGACGGTGCGAGCCGCCGGCCGGTTTTGCACGGGTGGCAATGATGCCCGGCGCAAGGTGCGCCGTTTCGGGAGGGGTGTGTGATGGGTTTTCTGATTGGTTTGAGCCGCAACCTGACGCGGTTTACGGCTTTGGTCATTTTGCTTGCGTCGGCGGTTGCGTTTATCGAACCGGCTTCGTTTGCATGGGTCAAGGGCGATGTTCAGGCTTTGGTGCCGGGTATCATTATGCTGGGTATGGGGATGACTTTGGGCAGGGAGGACTACCGGATTTTGGCGCAGCGTCCTTTGGATGTGTTTATCGGTGCGTCGGCGCAATATACCGTGATGCCGCTGCTCGCCATCGGTATTGCCAAGCTGTTCGATCTTTCGCCGGGGCTGACTTTGGGGCTGGTGTTGGTGGGGGCGTGTCCGGGCGGCGTGTCGTCCAATATTATGAGCTTCCTTGCCAAAGGCGATGTGGCGTTTTCAGTCGGGATGACGACGGTGTCCACGGTGCCGGCCGTCACGCCTTTGTGGATGACCTGCCTGGCCGGTCAGACGGTGGATATGGACGGTTGTGGGATGTTCCGGTTCAGTGCCGTAGCAACTGTATTTTTGCCCGACGGGGTGAAAAATACAGTTGCTACGACCCACCCTACGTCCTCCCCTGCACAACACCTTACGACCGCTGAAAAAATTTCAGGCGGCATTTTTGCCAAATGCAAAAATATCCCGTCATTCCCGCGAAAGCGGGAATCCGGAAACTTAACGTTGCGGCAATTTGTCGGAGACGGCTGAAACTCAACGGGCTAGATTCCCGCCTGCGCGGGAATGATGAGGTTATAAGAACCCAAAGAGTGCCGCGAACTGATGGTGTACAGGGAAAATATCCGCAACGACAAGATTATGAAGGCAATCCATTGCCAAATAATCATCATCATTCTGGATATTTTGTCAAATGAAAAAAAATATTTTTCACAATGTAAGCCTTTATGAAATAATCTTTTCCGATAATGGAAATACCCTTACATTATCTTTTACAGATACAATTGAAGGTAATTATTTCGGATATATCAAATGCAGTAATATTTTGAATTTTAAATTAGATACAAATAATTTCGTAGATTATGAGGATAAGGAAGATAGCTTGTTTCCCTTGTTTATACCCGAAATAGAGCTATATAAATACCAATTTTATAGTGAAATTATTATTGATGTAGGGATTATTATAAAAATATCTGCTGAAACAATTAATTTTGAGCCACTGGGAAAATAGTAACTGCTTTCCCAGCAGCCGTAGCAACTGTATTTTTACCCGACGGGGTAAAAATACAGTTGCTACATCTTTGCGCAGCATACTCTACAAGGTATTAATGATTTAGGAAAATTAAGTCCGGAAGCACAACTTGCTGCCGCGAGCCTATTACAGGACAGTGCTTTTGCGGTAAAAGACAGCATTAATTCCGCCAGACAATGGGCTGATGCCCATCCGAATATAACAGCAACAGCCCAAACTGCCCTTTCCGTAGCAGAGGCCGCAGGTACGGTTTGGAGAGGTAAAAAAGTAGAACTTAACCCGACCAAATGGGATTGGGTTAAAAATACCGGTTATAAAAAACCTGCTGCCCGCCCTATGCGGACTTTAGATGGGGAGATGGCTGGTGAGAATAAACCGCTGGAATCAAAAAATACTGTAACAGCGAATAATTTTTTTGAAAATACCGATTATACAGAGAAAGTATTAAGGTAAGCATCGAATGGTGATTATCATGGTTTTCCGCAATCAGTAGATGCTTTTTCTGAAAATGGAACAGTAATACAAATAGTTGGCTGAGATAATATTGTAAGGCATAAACTTTATATCCCTGGATCTTATAAAGGAAAAGATGGAAATTTTGAATATATCAGAGAAGCAGATGGAAAAATTAATCATAGATTATTTGTCCCTAACCAGCAACTTCCTGAAAAATAGTAGATAGAGATTAACATGTTAAATGAAATTTTTGAAATTTATTCGAGACAAGGGGAATCTTTGATAGGAATTGGAATTAGAGAAGCCGCATTACCCGTCCCCATTGCAATAGATATATTAAATTTATTTATCAATGAGAGAATACTTGTATTGGGGGGAGATATTTATATCAAGAAAGATAATTATTTTTATCAAACATATGATAATTGGTATTACGAGGGAAGTAATTTATTTAACAGTATCGACAAAGCAATGCATTATTTATCTCAAATAAAATTAGAGAATGCATACGTATCTTTTGTGTTGAAATTTATCTAACAAAGGAAGCACAAAAATAGATTTATAGTAAAACATCAAGATGTTGAAAATGCTGGGTTTTAATCCAACCTACGCTGACCGGTTCAGATACAGCACAGTATGAAACATGGAAAGGATCTAATGGCGTGAAAATAGATATTCGTCCCAATGGAGAAGTGATAAGAACCCAAAGAGTATGAAGAACCGATGGAGTGCAAGGAAAATATCCACAACGACAAGATGATGAAGGTAATCCATTGCCAAATAATAATCATCATTCTGGATATTTTGCAAAATGAAAAAACCATTTTTTACAATGTAGGTCCATATGAAATAATCTTTGCCGAAAATGGAAATACCATTACATTATCTTTATACAGATAAAATTGAAGGTAATTATTTCGAAAGGTCAAGCTTACGTTGGGAATAAATTAAAATAATAAGAAATCTCATGAAATTAATTAGTTTTAATAAAAATCAAGTTGCCGTTAATTTTAATAAAAATGAATTATATATTATTCAAGCAATTATGGGGGAAATTTATTCAGAGGTATGTGTAGATCATAGAGATTTCGAGATAATTCATGGTATTGAAAAAGACGAAGTATTGCTTTTAGATAAGCAACTTAAAGAATTATATGATACTTTGAATAAACTCTAAGCAGCATTTTGTTGATGGTAAATTCCGCATTGGTATAGCAGCAATGAAACCATTTTCAGACTTGGTATCCTTAATCAGGATATGACCTAAAAACTCTGCCGTGGTTTCCACATTCCGTCCGCAATATCCGTGCCTGATTTCAGTTATAACAGGCAGCCGGGTATTCATACCCGGCTCTTACCGTTCATCGTTCCCGTTTTCAGACGGCCTCCTCTTTTTTAATCTTGTATTTACTCATCTGAAAACTCATCTTCATGCCGCAAGCTGCGGATAAAGGTTTCAAAATTGGGGGCAAGTTCGACTATTTCAAAATCCGATTCTTGTTCGACAAACACCACTTTCGGCTCGCCGTCTTTTCCACACTCTCGATAGTCCAAGGCAAACAGGGCATGACCGCCTGACGGGTCGTTGGCAAAATACACGCCGATGGGCGGATACTCCCATTCTTCCAGCCAAAGTTTTTGCCCTGTTTCGCCGCACAGGCTTCCTTCTTTTTCAAAACCGATTCCTGATACCTCGCAAATTTGCACATGATTGCCTGCCCACGAATTTCTCTGCGTGGTCGGAAAGCAGTTTTTGACAAATATTCCGCCGTTTTGTACTGCCATCAATGCAATAAAACTTTGCGGCAATTTATAGCCTAGCTCACTCTCTACAGCAGCCAAAATTTCAGGGGTAAACGGGGCTTCTTTGTAGTTTTCATCTGCCCAACTATTAGTTTCCCATACGGAGGACAAATCAAAATCTTTAAAAACTTGGGACATAATGTTCTTCCTTATTGATTTCAGTTATAACAGGTGGGTGGATATTCATACCCGACTTTTACCGTCTGTCATTCCCGCGCAGGCGGGAATCTAGGACGTGGAATCTAAAGAAACCTTTTATCCGATAAGTTTCCGTGCCGAAAGGTCTGGATTCCCGCCTGCGCGGGAATGACGGCGGCGGTTGCGGCAAAATTGCCCTTCCCGTTTTCAGACGGCCTTTTGCCTTGTCCTTACTACGTTTTTTACCGTAGGTCAGATTCTTGAATCCGACATTTCCAACAGCGGTGTTTCGGAAACAATAGACGCGTCAAATGTTTTTGTCGGATACGAGTATCCGACCCACATCTCTATTTGCTCTGTGTGTGTACATTGTAGCGTGGGCTTCATCCACGATAATGACGACTAAAAATGCCGTCTGAAATTTTAGGCTTGATTCATAGGAAAAGCCCACGCTACGGGTTTCTATTCTCTCCTGCTAAGGTTTTTGCCGTAGGTCGGATACGAATATCCGGCCTGCATTTCAAATTTATATCGCTTCCAATTTCGCAAACTTGGTGTCCAGCTCTTTCACGCCCTGTTTGCCGAAGTTGATGGTCAGTCGGGCGGATTCGCCTTTGTCTGCGGCATCGATAATCACGCCGGTGCCGAATTTGGCGTGGCGGACGTTTTGGCCGATGCGGAAGCCTGCGTAGGTTTGCGGCTGTTTGAAGTCATCGAGGATTTTGTCCCGTTGTATGGTGGTTTGGTGCGGGCTGCCGTAGCTGTCGTAGGCGGTCTTTTTGACGGACAGGTAGTGCAATACTTCGGGCGGGATTTCTTCGACGAAACGGGAGACGATGCCGAATTGGGTTTGTCCGTGCAGCATGCGTTGTTGCGCCATAGTGATGTAGAGGCGTTTGCGGGCGCGGGTGATGGCGACGTACATGAGGCGGCGTTCTTCTTCGAGGCCGCCACGTTCGGTGAGGGAGTATTCGCTGGGGAAGCGGCCTTCTTCCATGCCGGTGAGGAAGACGGCGTTGAACTCCAAGCCTTTGGCGGCGTGGACGGTCATGAGCTGGACAGCTTTTTCACCCGCGCCTGCTTGGTTTTCGCCGGATTCGAGGGCGGCGTTGCTGAGGAAGGCGAGGATGGGGAAGGCGGGGTCGTCTGAAATGTTATCGGGCAGGATTTCGAAGTTGCTGTCTTCGGGTTTGAACTCGATGGCGGCGTTGACGAGTTCGTCGAGGTTGTCGAGGCGGTCTTGGTTGTCGCCTTTTTGGGTTTTGTAGTGTTCGGTCAGGCCGCTGTCTTTGAGGATGCCGACGATGATTTCGGGCAGGGGCATTTGTCCGACTTGGTTGCGCAGGGCTTCAATCAGGCGGACGAAGGCGGCGACTTTGGCGGCTTTTGCGCCGGCGTTGCAGGCTGCCTGCCAGAGGGTGATGCCTTGTTCGTTTGAGGCCGTCTGAAGGTTTTCGATGGTGCGTGCGCCGATGCCGCGCGGTGGGAAGTTGATGACGCGCAAGAGGGCGTTGTCGTCGTCGGGATTGACGGCGAGGCGTAGGTAGGCGAGCGCGTGTTTGATTTCTTGGCGTTCGTAGAAGCGCAACCCGCCGTAGATTTTGTAGGGGATGCCGCTGCGGAACAGGCTTTGTTCGATGACGCGGGATTGGGCGTTGCTGCGGTAGAGGACGGCGATTTCGTCCAAATCCCAGCCTTCACGTTCGAGAGCTTTGGTTTCGTCAACGATGAATTGGGCTTCTTCGAGGTCGGTAAAGGCGGAGTAGTAGCGGATTTTGTCGCCTGCTTCGGCATCGGTGCGCAGGTTTTTGCCGAGGCGTTCGTCGTTGTTTTCGATAACAGCGTTGGCGGCGGTGAGGATGTTGCCGACGGAGCGGTAGTTTTGTTCGAGCTTGACGGGCGCGTAGATGTGGAACTCTTCCATCAGCGCGGTCATGTTGCCGACGTGCGCGCCGCGGAACCGGTAGATGCTTTGGTCGTCGTCGCCGACGGCAAATACCGCCGCGTTGCCGCCCGCCATGAGTTTGAGCCAGGCGTATTGCAGTTTGTTGGTGTCTTGGAACTCGTCGACTAGGATGTGGTTGAAGCGGTTTTGGTAGTGCTGGCGCAGGATTTCGTTGCTTTGCAGTATTTCGTAGCTGCGGAGCATAAGCTCGGCGAAATCGACCACGCCTTCGCGTTGGCAGATTTTGTCGTATTCGGCGTAGCATTCGATCATGCGGCTTGTGTGCGGGTCGGGCGCGCTCAACACAGAAGCGCGCAAACCGGATTCTTTTTGCGCGTTGATAAAGCCTTGCAGCGAACGCGGCGCGATGATTTCTTCGGCGATGTTGAGGCTTTTGAGCAGGCGTTTGATGAGGGAAAGCTGGTCGCCGCTGTCGAGGATTTGAAAGGAAGACGGCAGGCCTGCGTCGCGGTGGTGCAGCCGTAAAAAGCGGTGGCAGAGACCGTGGAACGTGCCGAGCCACATGGCGCGGACGTTGATGGGAATCATCGCACCGAGACGGGTTTGCATTTCTTTGGCGGCTTTGTTGGTAAACGTTACCGCCATAATGCTGTGTACGCTTGCCTGACCGGTTTGCAAAAGCCATGCGATGCGCGTGGTCAGCACGCGCGTTTTGCCGCTGCCCGCGCCCGCCAGCACAAGGGCGGATTGCGGCGGCCAGGTTACGGCGGAAAGTTGTTCGGGGTTCAAGCCTTGCAGCAGGTTGGGGGCAGATTGGTCGGGAAACATAGGGATGCCGTCTGAAAAGTGGAATGCGCTATTTTAATAGAAACGGAAGGATGACGTTTGAAAACAAAACAGAAACTGTACGATGGCGGACGGCGGCGGCATAGGGAGGGTGCGCCGACATTATCTGAGTTGCAGCAGGTCTTTCCTAACCAGTTCTTCCAAAGGCATACCCAACGCATCGGCAATCTGACCCATCACATCAATGGAAACCGAACGGCTGCCGCGTTCTATTTCGCTGATATAGGTTTTGCTTACGCGCGCACTGAAAGCCAACTCTTCTTGAGAAAGCTCTTTCAAACGCCTGACCTGCCTCATATTTTGGGCGAAGATAAGGCGGTAGGGGTTTGGGGTGGTCGGTTTTTCCATGCAGGGAGTATGGAAAAATCCCAATATTCAAACAATAAACTATAGCTTATTAAAATAAAACTATAGTTGAATAAATTTGTAAAATAGAATAATATTTCAAATGCAGCACATCAAAATTTTTTAAATTTTATTCAGAAGGGTAAAAAATGAGAGTAAACCGTATTGCTTTGATGTCGGTATCGGCAGCCCTCTTGGCTGCCTGAGCCACACCTTATATATAGTGGATTAAATTTAAATCAGGACAAGGCGACGAAGCCGCAGACAGTACAGATAGTACGGCAAGGCGAGGCAACGCCGTACTGGTTTAAATTTAATCCACTATATATTGGCATAAGGACGGGGTCTCCAAGCAAGAGGCACTCGACCAATTGGGCTACTGCCGCAAGGATGTCGATGCAAACCGTTTGGAAAAACAGAAAGCCGCCAAGCTGGTTTTCTACTGCATGAAAGCCAACGGTTACAGCCTGATGAGGGGATACCGTTAAGCAGGTTAAAGACCGCCTGACGACGGTTGGCACGCGGCCGGACGTGGGGAAGCCTTATATATTGCACCCAGCCAAAGGGGCGCATTACTTTTTTTCCCCGCAAATCCTGAAAACAAGGCGGTATCCGGATGGGTTTCAATCCCGCAACGGCGAGGAAAATATTTTGTATCCGATAGGGCGGTTTGCCGCCCGAACTTAGGAATAACCGCCTTGCAATAGCCGGAATCGTACCGATTGTTCAAACACCGCCGGAACAAACGGCTGCGTTTCAAAATAGTGCCGCGAAACAGGCTGGGGCGGATAAAGTTGTTTTAGTCCGAAAAATTAACAGACCATATTTTAATAGTGTTTATAGATATAATTATCTTCAATATATTCAATATGATAACTTTCTTCCCAACCGAAAAATAATTGTCTTTTCCCTTTGCAGATAATTGAAATCGACAGATTACTAAAACACAACCAATTAAAATATCTTCAAATGATGGCAAAATGCGTATCCGGTATTTCAGACCGGCAAATCCGCACCATCTGAAAACGCAGCCGTAACCCGATGCCGTCTGAAACCCGGATTATCGGGCTTCAGACGGCATGGGTCGGGTTTTGGGTTTCAACCGTCGCGTGCAACTAAATAGGCATCCAGGCTGCGGCTTGCCGGTACCGATTTTGTGATAGCGCAAAAACAATTGGAAAAATAGTTAAAATTAAGACATTTTCCAATGCCTGCAAAAATTCCGTATCAAAACATAACCACTGCACACAAGCTGATATAAATAATGATTTCAAAGCAATAGAAATGAGAAATCCAACCTTATCCAAATTTTCGTTATCGTCCCAAAATATGTTTATCAACGGATACCATAAACATTTTGTCATTAACTTAGACAGCCCAAAAATTGGAACATATAAGGTAAGCGTAATAAACCATACAAAAATATTAGCGTATCCGCCAGTCATTGAGATTTCAGGAAAATACATTCCAATATATTTGGTTTGACTCAAATAAAGCCGATTTGTACCAAAAGGGTCGTTGAATAAAATCGGCATAGGAGAAAATGCCAAAATAATCAAATAAGTAAGTGTATAAAAAGACACTTCGCCAATAAATTTTTTTACTTCACAGCTCCTCTTGGCTTTTATATCATTAGGATAAAACGACGTATCTTGAACAGGTATCCGATCAGAATTTCCAGATACCCATTCTTGACATTTATATCTGGATTTTTTCCATAAACCGGTAAATATACCTACAATAATAGCTGTAACAATACCGCAAACAATATTTAATACTATTGATTTCCAATCATTTGAATCAAGTATTTTACTTCCTTAAATTTTGATAAATCAAAACGTAACAGTTCAATACTTGTGCATTCTCAATGCGCCTCTTCCCAATTCTCCCCTACGCCAACCTCAGCCACCAGCGGTACATCCAATAATCCGCCGTCCACTTTCGCCATAATCTGCGGCAGTTTTTCTTTGACTAAATCCAGTTCGGCTTCAGGTACTTCCAGTACCAGTTCGTCATGCACCTGCATGACCAGTTTGCTGCCGATGCCGTCTGAAAGCCAGTTTCGCACGTCTATCATGGCGCGTTTGATGAGGTCGGAGGCGGTGCCTTGCATGGGGGCGTTGATGGCGGCGCGTTCGGCTCCGGCGCGGGCGTTGGCGTTTTTATTGTGGATGTCGGACAGGTAGAGGCGGCGGCCGAACAGGGTTTCGACGTAGCCTTGGGCGGCGGCTTGTTCTTTGGTGCGCTGCATGTATTCGGCGACGCCGGGATAGCGGGCGAAGTAGCGGTCGATAAAGTTTTTGGCGGAGATGTTGTCGATGCCCAATGATTTGGCAAGGCCGTATTGGCCCATGCCATAAATCAGGCCAAAGTTGATGGTTTTGGCGTAGCGGCGTTGTTCGGACGAGACGTTTTCGGGGGCGATGCCGAACACTTCGGCGGCGGTGCGGCGGTGTACGTCTTCGCCGTTTTGGAACGCGGCAATCAGGGTTTTGTCGCCGGAGAGGTGCGCCATAATGCGCAGCTCGATTTGGGAATAGTCGGCGGAAACGATGACGCTGCCTTGCGGTGCGGTGAAGGCGCGACGTACGCGGCGGCCTTCGGCGGTGCGGATGGGGATGTTTTGCAGGTTGGGGTTGTTGCTGGCGAGGCGGCCGGTAATGGCAACGGCTTGGGCGTAGGTGGTATGCACGCGGCCGTCTTTGGGGGAAATCATTTCGGGCAGTTTGTCGGTGTAGGTGGATTTGAGTTTCGCCAGGCTGCGGTTTTGCAGGATGATTTTGGGCAGCGGGTAATCGGGCGCGAGTTGCTCCAACACGGCTTCGTTGGTCGAAATGCCGCCTTTGGTGGTTTTTTTCAGCCCTTTTGTCGGGATGCCCATTTTGTCGAACAGGATTTCTTGAAGCTGTTTGGGCGAGTTGAGGTTGAACGGCTGGCCTGCGGCGGCGTAGGCTTCCTGTTCGAGCTTCATCAGCTCCGCGCCGAGTTCCGCGCTTTGGCGGGCGAGTTCGGCGCGGTCGATTTGCACGCCGCTGCGTTCCATTTCAAACAATACCTGCGCGACGGGCAGCTCCATTTTTTCATACATTTCAAGCTGTTTGGCGTCCATTTGCGCGCGCAGGTGTGCTTCGAGGCGCAAGGCGAAATCGGCGTCTTGGGCGGCGTATTCGGTCGCCTGCCCGATGGCGACATCGGCAAAACCGATTTGCTTCGCGCCTTTGCCGCACAGCGATTCGTAGGTAATGGTTTCCAAGCCCAGCCAGCGTTCGGACAATTCGTCCAAACCGTGTCCGAGATGGCTCTCGATGATGTAGGAAGCGAGCATCGCGTCGCCGGCAATGCCGTTCAGCGCGATGCCGTAGTTGGCGAAAACGTGTTGGTCGTATTTGAGGTTTTGTCCGATTTTTTTCAGGGCGGGATTTTCCAAATGCGGTTTCAGACGGCCTAATACGTCTTGCAAATCAAGCTGTTCGGGCGCGGCGGTCAGGCTGTGCCCTACGGGGATGTAAACCGCTTCGCCTGCTTGGAACGCGATGCTGATGCCGACCAACGAGGCGTTCATCGCGTCTAGGGACGTGGTTTCCGTATCGATGCCGATTTTGTCCGCCTGCGACAGTTTGTCCAACAAAGCGGCAAACTGCGCTTCGGTGGTAACGGCTTGATAATCCAGCTTTTCCGGGGCTGGGGCATGTTCTATGATTTTTTCAGACGACGTTTCCATGTCCAACGCCGCCTGCTCGCCGATGCTGTCGCTGCCGAACAAATCGCCGTCCGCCGCTTCGTGCATACGGCTTTCCGCTTCTTTCAGCCAAGTGCGGAAGCCCCAGCGTTTGAAATCGACAACCAGTTGCGCCCATTTAGGCGTAGTACGGCGCAGGCTTTCAAGGCCGTCTGAAAGCTCGGCGTGCAAGTCCACATCGGTTTTAATCGTTACCAAATCATACGACAGCGGCAGGCGCGGCAGGGCGGCACGCAGATTCTCGCCGACCTTGCCCTTGATTTCCGAAGCGTGTTCCATCACACCGGCCAGCGAGCCGTAAGCTTCCAGCCATTTCACCGCCGTTTTCGGGCCGCACTTTTCCACGCCCGGCACGTTGTCCACCTTGTCGCCCATCAGCGCGAGATAATCGCGGATTTGGTCGGGGCGCACGCCGAATTTCGCCTTCACACCTTCAATGTCCAGCGTTTCGCCGCTCATCGTGTTCACCAGCGTTACGCGTTCGTTCACCAACTGCGCCATGTCCTTATCGCCGGTGGACACCACCACATTCCAACCTGCTTCGCCTGCCATTGCCGCCAGCGTGCCAATCACGTCATCCGCTTCGACTTGCGGAATCACCAGCACCGGCCAGCCCATCAACCGCACCAAATCCGGCAAGGCTTCCGCTTGAGGACGCAAATCGTCCGGCATTGGCGGGCGCGTAGCCTTATAGTCGGGAAACATCTCGTGGCGGAAATTCTTACCCTTCGCATCAAACACCACCGCGCAATAATCGTGCACATAATCCGCCCGCAGTCGGCGTAGCATGTTCAACACGCCATACATCGCCCCCGTCGGCACACCATCAGGCGCGGTCAATTGCGCCATCGCGTGATAAGCGCGGTAGAGATAAGAAGAGCCGTCAACGAGGAGAAGGGTGTGAATGGTTGCCATGATAGTATCTGCTGATGAGAAAATAAAAATGACCTAATTATAAGGGATAATCAAAATGCCGTCTGAAAGCCCATTTCAGACGGCATTTGAATCTGGCCTGCCTTATCTGCCCAAATATTTTGCCCAATTGAGATACAGCCGGGCAATATTTTCTTCATAGCTGTGGGCAGAAGGAATATAACCGTCTTTAGGCGGCATATATCTGACAAATGATTCCATTTCTTCCGGGTAATCAAAATCTGCATAAATTTTTTCAACTTCCCCCAAAGGATCCTCAAATTCTTCTTTTCTATGGAATACATCGCTTAAGAGGACGTACAGCCAATTTTTAGGGGAATAATCCCTCATTTCCGAAGCCAAATCTTCCAGAACAGGTTTTAATTCAAGAATATTAGATTTGTTGATTAAAGATAGCTTGAACACGCGTTCATCATGATCTGAAAGCGTCATTTTTCGGGCATAAGCTACTACATCAGCCCAACCCAAGTATTTATTCTCATATCCCCACAGAATATCCTTCCAAGAAAGGCGGACTTTTTGCGCGGTTAAATCAAGGTTCATTTTTTACTCTGGTTGCCTGCTCCGTGTTCACGCATCGGTTTGCCTGCCCCGTCATTCCGCCCCTTCCGATTATGCCTGTTACGAAAAGTCTTCCAAATGACGGCTGATTGCCTCTTCAACAGTCGGATACCAATCCATAAATGAAGCCTGCAATTCCTCTAAAACCAACTCATTGAATAAATCATCCAAATTCCGCCAATCCGTTTTTTCATCCGGATGGAGAAAATTTGCCATAACGACAGTATGTTTGTTTTGGGAATAATCCGATAAGGCGCAAATCATCAGATACCGCCCCAAATGCTCCAGATAAAAAATTCGTTTTTCCAAGGGAAACCGTTTATTCCGTTGCCCGTTTTCCATTTTTCATCCTTTTTAACGTATCGGCTTCCGCGTCCTTCAAACTGGATTACCTGCCTTCCGCCAAGCAAACGCCCGCGCCCCTTTCATCATTTGAATATCCGTTTGACCATATTTACCAGATAACTATCTTCTTTATATAAATCAATCAGCAAAGGCACGATACCCGGCTCATAAAATAATTCTGTCGTATCAGACGTTTCTTTTAAAGCGGAAATTATTTCCAACAGTTCATACCCGTATCGGGGATAAGCAAACAAATAGGGGACTGTTTCACGCAAGCATGAAAATGCTTCGTAACTTTGCATTTTCCATATATGTTCATCTTTAAAATCACTCAAATACCATTCATCCAATTCACTTTCCGGATCGGATATCAATCGGATAAATTCATTTAGTTCGTCCTTAAACATATCGAATCCTTAAACATAAAATCTATTTGGGGCTGTCCTAGATAACTAGGGAAATTCAAATTAAGTTAGAATTATCCCTATGAGAAAAAGTCGTCTAAGCCAGTATAAACAAAATAAACTCATTGAGCTATTTGTCGCAGGTGTAACTGCAAAAACAGCAGCAGAGTTAGTAGGCGTTAATAAAAATACCGCAGCCTATTATTTTCATCGTTTACGATTACTTTTTATTTACAAAAAATGCAGATAAGAGTAATGTTTCTACTCGCCAAAATACAAGGCCTTTCATTCAACAACAAAATGGAGTGTAGAAACTATGAAACAATGGATGCTTTTAGGATTGCTGGGATTGGGCGCAGTGGCGCAGGCGCACGATGTTTGGGTGGCTGCACCGACACATCAGCCTGCCGGACAAATCCTGCATGCGGATTTGGGTTACAGCCATGACTTCCCCAATGTCGAAAAAATCGCCGACGACCGCGTACATATTTTCAAACCGCTGCAATTGACCGGCAGCTCAAAGAAAACCGTTGATTTGGTAAATAAAGGCGAAAACTATCAATACGTTTCCAAAGCTGCTTTGCCTGAAGGCTCCTACTGGGTCAGCGCAACCTACAAACCGACTTTCTGGTCGAAAAACCAAGACGGTTGGAAACAGCAAACCTTGAAACAGCTGGCCGGTTCAACCTATTGCGAACAGGCGCAAATGTTCGGAAAGAGCTTTGTCCAAGTGGGCAACGGCGCAGTTGATGAAGCTGTCTTGACCCGCCCTATCGGCCAAGAGCTGGAACTGGTTCCGCTGAAAAATCCGAACGAAGTCAAAGCCGGCGGTATTTTGCCGGTCAAAGTCCTATACAAAGGCGAGCCTTTGGTTAAAGCCACCGTTACCGCCAGCTCGGACACTTTGGCGGAAATGGACTTGGAATCAACCCATGACCACCGCGAACCTCAAGGCTTCTCCGGCAAAACCGATAAAAACGGCGTGGTCAATGTGATTACTCTGATTGACGGTTTGTGGAAAATCAAAGTCGTGAACGAGACCGATTACGGCGATAAAAGCGTATGTCAGAAAGACAATACTTACGCAACGCTGATTGTGCCTGTCGGTACCAAACGCGCAGCCGCACGCCATGCCCACCATCATCATTAACAACCATTAAAAAAGGCCGTCTGAACTTTCAGACGGCCTTCATTTATTCTAATTCATAACCCAAATTTCTAAAAAAACGGGAGAATGTTTCCAACTCATCACCATTTAATTGGGCAAAACGGACACGGTTGCAGCCGATCAAAACCACACTTTTATCAAAACAGTCCACATTTAGAAATGTTTGATGGCAAAGTAGAAGCAGATGAAAGTTATTTTGGTGGACAACGCAAAGGTAAACGCGGTCGCGGTACTGCCGGTAAAATCGCTGTATTCGGTCTTTTGAAGCGAAATGGTACGGTTTATAGAATACTCAAACCGCTACTTTATTTCCTATTATCCGTGAACAAGTGAAACCTGACAGCATTGTTTATACGGATTATTATCGTAGCTATGATGTATTAGATGTGAGCGGATTTAGCCATTTTAGCTTCGCTGAAACTTCGTTTTCGTATCAATCACAGCACACATTTTGCTGAACGACAAAACCATATTAATGGAATTGAGAACTTTTGGAACCAAGCAAAACGTCATTTACGCAAGTTTAACGGCATTCCCAAAAAGCATTTTGAGCTGTATTTAAAGGAGTGCGAATGGCGTTTTAACAACAGTGAGATAAAAGTTCAAATTTCCATTTTAAAACAATTAGTAAAATCGAGTTTATCCTAGTTATCTAGGACAGTCCCATCTATTTTTATCCCCATATCCTTATTTTCCACATCATGAATTTCAATGCCGTTAATATTTTGCGTTTTCCCAAGCCGTCCGCCACAGTATAAATTATTTTTTATATCAATTATTTATATGTTTAACAACTTGCCGCAGGGCTTGCTTTGGCTGCGTATCAAGATTGTCCGGTTCGCGGCGGGCGTTTGCTTTGTTTCAAACAGGGCGGCGCGTTTGGGATTTTCAAGGGACGACAGGCAGGAAAAGGAAATAAAAATGCCGTCTGAACGGCAAAACGTGCTTTCAGACGGCATTTTGAGCGGGACGCATCATCGCGCCAAAGCCTTCAAACATTCTTTGACCAATGCCGGACCTTTGTATATCAATCCGCTGTACACCTGGACGGCGGTCGCGCCCAAGCGGATTTTCTCTGCCGCGTCCTTGCCGTTCATGATGCCGCCTACGCCGATAATCGGCAGCTTGCCGTCGATGTGATCTGCCAACAGCTTCAACACCCGATTACTTTTTTCATGAACGGGCAGCCCGCTCAAACCGCCCTGCTCGCCTGCGAGCGGATGGCTGCCGAGGCTTGATTTGTCGATGGTGGTGTTGGTAGCGATGATGCCGTCCATTTCGACGGATTTGACAACGTGGGCGATGTCTTCGATTTGTGCTTCATCCAAATCGGGGGCGATTTTGACGGCGAGCGGAACGTATTTCCCGTGTACAGAGGCAAGCTGTGCCTGTTTGTTTTTCAAAGCCTCAAGCAATGCGCTCAACTCGTCGCCACCTTGCAGCGCGCGGAGGTTTTTGGTGTTGGGCGAGGAAATATTGACGGTGATGTAACTTGCGTGTGCGTAGGCTTTTTCGAGGCAGATTAAATAATCATCGGCAGCGTTTTCGATAGGTGTTATGGCGTTTTTGCCGATATTGATACCCAATACGCCGCTGAATTTACTTTTTTCGATGTTGCGTATCATGGTGTCGATACCGTGGTTGTTAAACCCCATTCGGTTAATGATGCCTTGGTGTTCGGGAACGCGAAAGAGACGCGGCTGCGGGTTGCCCGGCTGCGGTTTGGGCGTAACCGTGCCGATTTCGAGGAAGCCGAAACCGAGCGCGGCCAAAGCGTCGATGTATTCGCCGTTTTTATCGAGCCCTGCGGCAAGTCCGACAGGGTTGGGCAAATCCATGCCCATCAGTTTTACAGGTTTGGTACGGTTGTCGGTTACGGGAATCAGACCCAATTTATAAACCGTGTTGAGCGCGTCGAGCGTGAAGTGGTGGGCTTTCTCGGCATCGAGTGCAAACAGGATGCGGCGGGCAAGTGGATACATGACAGGGCTTTCTGCTTCAGATGGAAATGCTGTCATTTTAACCGAAATCCCGCCAAACATACGGCACACAGGTCAAACTTGAACGGCAAAACCCGCCGCACCCAAAAATGTACAAATCCGCAAATATTGATATAATAGGCATTAGATAGAAAACTCTATTAAAAGTCGGTACAATACCACCGATTTATTTCCCTTAAACAACCTGCCGCAAGGCATAAAGGAACGACTGACATGTCAAACATCGAACAACAAGTTAAGAAAATTGTTGCTGAACAACTGGGCGTAAACGAAGCCGACGTGAAAAACGAATCTTCTTTCCAAGACGACTTGGGCGCGGATTCTTTGGACACCGTGGAGCTGGTTATGGCTTTGGAAGAAGCCTTCGGCTGCGAAATCCCCGACGAAGATGCCGAAAAAATCACCACCGTCCAACTGGCTATCGACTACATCAATGCCCACAACGGCTAACCGGTCGTCGCCCGACACACAGCCTCTGCTGCACCGCGCAATAGAGGCTTTTCCCTTATATGGCAAACTGTTTGAACCCCTGCCGCAAATTTCAGACGGCATCTGCACGACAGCCGCATATGCCCCCATTCCGACAACCAACAGCGAGGTTATCATGAGTCAGAGAAGAGTAGTCATTACAGGCTTAGGTCAGGTTTCCCCTGTCGGCAACACTGTCGCAGAGGCTTGGGACAACCTGCTCGCCGGCAAAAGCGGCATCGGCGCGATTACCCGCTTTGACGCATCCGACATCAACAGCCGTGTCGCCGGCGAAGTCCGCGGTTTCGACATCGGACAATACATCAGCGCGAAAGAAGCGCGCCGGATGGACGTGTTCATCCACTACGGCATCGCCGCCGCGCTTCAGGCAATCGCCGATTCGGGTTTGGACGATGTGGAAAACCTCGATAAAGACCGCGTCGGCGTGAACATCGGTTCCGGCATTGGCGGACTGCCCAGCATCGAAGCCACCGGCAAAGCCGTAATCGAAGGCGGCGCGCGCAAAATCAACCCTTTCTTTATCCCCGGTTCACTGATCAACCTGATTTCCGGACACGTTACCATTCTCAAAGGCTACCGCGGCCCCAGCTACGGGATGGTTTCCGCCTGTACCACCGGCGCGCACGCCATCGGCGATTCCGCCCGACTGATCAAATACGGCGACGCGGACATAATGATTGCAGGCGGTGCCGAAGGCGCAATCAGCACTTTGGGCGTGGGCGGCTTCGCGGCGATGAAAGCCCTCTCCACCCGCAACGACGACCCCGCCGCCGCTTCCCGCCCGTGGGACAAAGGCCGCGACGGCTTCGTCATCGGCGAAGGCGCGGGCGTATTGGTGTTAGAAGAATTGGAACACGCCAAAAAACGCGGCGCGAAAATCTACGCCGAAATCGTCGGCTTCGGCATGAGTTCCGATGCCTACCACATTACCGCGCCGAACGAAGAAGGCCCCGCCCTTGCCGTTATCCGCGCGCTGAAAGATGCCGGACTGAATCCCGAAGACGTAGATTACGTCAACGCACACGGCACGTCCACCCCCTTGGGCGATGCCAACGAAACCAAAGCCCTCAAACGCGCGTTCGGCGAACACGCCTACAAAACCGTCGTCAGCTCGACCAAATCGATGACCGGCCACCTGCTCGGCGCGGCGGGCGGCGTGGAGGCGGTGTACAGCATTTTGGCGATAAATGACGGCAAAATCCCGCCGACCATCAACATTTTTGAACAAGACGTTGAAGCCGGTTGCGATTTGGACTACTGCGCCAACGAAGCACGCGACGCGGAAATCGACGTTGCCATCTCCAACTCCTTCGGCTTCGGCGGCACCAACGGCACGCTGGTGTTCAAACGCTTCAAAGGCTGATTCCGCAAAGCTGCCGCCGACATCGAAATGCCGTCTGAAACCGTTTCAGACGGCATTTTCAAAACACCCCGCCCGTTACCGGCACTTCGCGGCACACAAGGCAGCCTTATAATACGCAGGCAAACCCAAGCCTTGCCGGATTGCAGGATGAAACCCTGCCGTAGCAGACCGCATTTCCAATCCTATATTCAAGGTATCCGCCTTATGAAAATCGTCTTTATCACCACAGTCGCATCCAGCATTTACGGTTTCCGCGCCCCCGTCATTAAAAAATTAATCGGCAAAAACCATCAGGTGTATGCCTTTGTATCGGAGTTTTCCGATAACGATTTGGATATTATCAGGGAAATGGGGGTTACACCCGTTACCTACCGGTCAAACCGCAGCGGGCTGAACCCGTTTTCCGATATAAAATCCACCTTCCTCATATTTAAAGAACTCAAAAAAATATCGCCGGATTTGGTTTTCCCTTATTTCGCAAAACCCGTGATTTTCGGCACTTTTGCCGCAAAACTGGCAGGCGTGCCCAGAATCGTCGGGATGCTGGAAGGTTTGGGATTCGCATTTACCCCGCAGCCGGAAGGCATACCGTTAAAAACAAAAATCATAAAGGGGATTTTGATTGCCTTGTACCGCATTGCCCTGCCGATGTTGGAAAGCCTGATTGTATTAAACCCCGACGACAAAGACGAACTGACGGACAAATACGGCATCAAAATAAAAAACATCCATATTTTGGGCGGAATCGGTCTGGATTTGCGGCAATATCCTTATTCCGAGGCGGATATTCCCGATGAAAAAGAACCCGTAAAATTCCTCTTTATCGGCAGATTTCTGAAAGAAAAGGGGATTGATGATTTTATTCGGGCGGCAGAACGGGTTAAGGGCAAATACCCCGATACGGTTTTTACCGCTTTGGGCGCAATCGACGAATCACGCGGGGGGGGGGGCGATTTGGAACGGCTTATCGCCCGCGATATTATCCGTTTCCCCGGTTTTGTGAACAATGTTTCCGAAGTGATAAAAGAACATCATATATTCGTATTGCCGTCTTATTATAGGGAAGGCGTTCCCCGAAGCACTCAGGAGGCAATGGCCGTCGGCAGGGCGGTGATTACGACGGATGTACCCGGCTGCAGGGAAACGGTTGCCGACAAGGTCAACGGCTTCCTGATCGAACCTTGGAATCCCCGCATCTTGGCCGAAAAAATGATTTATTTTATCGAAAACAGGGAAGCCGTCCGCCTGATGGGGAATGCAAGTTATGCGATTGCCAAAGATAAATTCGATGCCGAAAAAGTCGATTTGAAATTGCTCGATATTTTGAAGGCGTAAACAAGGCTGCCGGCTTTTGAGTTTCGGTCATTTCTGATAAACCCCCGTCATTCCCGCGAAACCCCCGTCATTCCTGCGCAGGCGGGAATCCAGGTTCGTTGAGTTTCAGTCATTTCTGATAAACTCTTGCAACTTTGCGTTTCTAGATTCCCACTTTCGCGGGAATGACGGCGGAGGGGTTGCTGTTTTCCCGACAAATTCCCGCCATCTAAAATCTCGTTATCCATACAAGAACCGAAAATCTTGCCATTCTCACAAAAACAGAAATTCAAAAACAGAAATCCCAAACCCTCTCCATTTGGACGAATATCTATTTTCACGCCATCAGGACCTTTCCATGTTTCATATTGAGCCGCATCTGAACCAGTACGTCTAAAACCTTGTTCTTGCAATGCTTGACGTAATTCATCTCGCGTAGTTGGTCTGAGAGATTTAACAACTGGCTTGTTTCCTCCTGCCATCTCCCCATCTAAAGTCTGCATATGGCGGGCAGCAGGTTTTTTATAGCCGGTATTTTTAACCCAATCCCATTTAGTCGGGTTAAGTTCTACTTTTTTACCTCTCCAAACCGTACCTGCGGCCTCTGCTACGGCAAGGGCAGTTTGGGCTGTTGCAGTTATATTCGGATGGGCATCAGCCCATTGTCTGGCGGAATTGATGCCGTCTTTTACCGCAAAAGCACTGTCCTGTAATAGGCTCGCGGCAGCAAGTTGTGCTTCCGGACTTAATTTTCCTAAATCATTAATACCTTGTAGAGTCTGCTGAGCGGCTGTATCTGTGACCGGGCTTACCGCACTGTCTGTAATTGCCCCAATCCCTACTCCTTGAAAACCCATTAAAAAAGGATTAACCGCACCTTGGACGATGCCGCGAATATCATCCATACGGTTAGCCCACCAATTTTTATTGGGGTCGTTTTCCCATATCAGTTTTCCTGCTTCATCAGCACAATTAGGGTTGGCATTGATGCCCACCCAGTTCCAGCCTGAAAAGGATTTTTAATATACGGCAAAAGGTGGGCAACAAGTGCCCACCTTACCTAGCTAACATTTATCCCAAGTATCATATATTTTTTTTAGTTCTTTATCCAAAGAAAGAACTTTATTTTTTCAACACCATGAATTATCTCAAAATCTCTACAATCCACGCATACGCCTGAATAAATTTCTCCTACAATTGCTTGAATAATATACAACTCATCTTTATCGAGACTAATTTTAACTGAACTCTCTTCAAAATTAATTAATTTCATGAATAATTCCTTTTATTTTAATTCGTCATCAAAATACCGTTTGCCTGTTTTTGGTCTAAATGCTGTCCCACCATCTTTAGTCTTGGATATTTAGATTATAATCGTCAAATTCCCAGTCAAAATATTTTGCCAAATTTGATATAGACTTATCTTCAGACGTTGAATTACATATTTCCAATATATCATTTATCAATTTTAATATGTGTTCAATATTAAAACGGTTTGTAACAATTGAGTTTTTTAATGACATCGGTCTATGTATATTTGAAAGTAACCATTCAGTGCTATATATATAAACATAAAAATAATCAGCACCATTACTTTCATCAAAACCTATTGATAATGTCAAAAGTATACAAAAATTTTCTAACTTGTCTTGTGGGAAATCTTCCAAATCAAAGTCAGAACAATCATAATTTTTTAATTTTAATCTCATATAATTACCTAATATTTAAATGTCCATTTTTAATTTTATTCCTTTTTCCATTTGAATCAATAGTATAAGTTTCAAAATTTGCTTGAATACCTGTAGTTGCAAATTGTGAATTTTTTTCTGTTGGTGGCCGATATTGTCGAGTGCCATCTATACTTAACCATCCGCCTCCACTAGTTTGTCTTGCACCCTCACCAACCCAAATTTTACCTAGCCTATCTGCCTCTTCATAAGTTGCAGTTCCTATTGGAAAATTTTTTTCACTCTTATGAAGAGCTAGACTCAATCTTGGATCTTGAGCCGCAATGTTTTTTAAGTTTTGCCCAGTTAATTGATTAACTAATTGAGGATAAGTTGCAGCATTGGCTTTTCCTCCAGACGTTATAGATTTAGGCGGTTTATTCCCACCGGCCATTTCCCCATCTAAAGTCTGCATAGGTCGGGCAGCAGGTTTTTTATAACCGGTATTTTTAACCCAATCCCATTTGGTCGGGTTAAGTTCTACTTTTTTACCTCTCCAAACCGTACCTGCGGCCTCTGCTACGGAAAGGGCAGTTTGGGCTGTTGCTGTTATATTCGGATGGGCATCAGCCCATTGTCTGGCGGAATTGATGCCGTCTTTTACCGCAAAAGCACTGTCCTGTAATGGGCTCGCGACAGCAAGCTGTGCTTCCGGACTTAATTTTCCTGAATTATTAATACCTTGTAGAGTTTGCTGCGCAGAGATGTAGGTCGGATACTTGTATCCGACAAAAATATTTGACGCGTCTATCGTTTCCGAAATGCCGCTGTTGGAAAATGTCGGATTCGAGAATCCGACCTACGGCTGCTACCAACCATCATTTTCAGCTTCTTTTAGCCAAGTATCAAAATTTTCAAAAGTCTCGTAATATTTTGTATTATCTAAATTAACTACTATAATTTTAGGATTACCTGATTTATCTGAAATATCAAAACAGGCAGCCCACTCTTGGTTTCTAGCAAAAGGTAATAGGTTTGGAATGCCAGTTATTTCAAAATAAATGTCAATTACTTCTGATATATTGCTTTCTGCATTTTCAAACCACCAAGGAAAAGAATATTGTTCATCGTAGTTAATGGCATGAGTGGATTGAGCTAATTTTAAATAACTTTGCGGATATTTAAATCCTTTAGGAAGCATTGCTTCAGGATACGGAACAAAACTATTTTGTTTTATCATTTCCTAAGTACCTTTACATCATAAATACTTCCGTTAGGAAATCTTTTGCTCCACCCTTCTGGAACTCCTTTTTGTGTTTCTTGCTTTCTAATTCGTAGCTGGATAGCTTCTCCCCAAGTTTGAGGCTCAATACCATCATGCTTAAACCTGATTCTCTCTTTTGATGATAATCGGTCATTAAAATTATGAACATTCGCTTCCACTTTTACCCCTGCTTCACGTGCTGCCATAATACGCGTGTTATCCATACTAGTAGGTGCTCCATCAGGCATATTAACAACATCAACCCTGTCGCCAACCCATGATTTTTTTTCGTTCATTGCAGCTACAAGAGAATCATAGTTGTAATTTGCACCACGCTTCTGATAGCTAACTGTAGCTTGTGAAAAAGATGTACGAGTAGGATCTATGATTTGTCTGCCTACCGGCAAGACATAATCTCCTGAAGAAGGTTTAATAGGCTTGTTCTTGCCAGCTATTTGCCCATCTAAAGTCTTTCGGGTAACAGTTGTTTCATAGCCGGTATTTTTAACCCAATCCCATTTGGTCGGGTTAAGTTTTACTTTTTTACCTCTCCAAACCGTACCTGCGGCCTCTGCTGCGGAAAGGGCAGTTTGGGCAGTAGCTGTTATATTCGGATGGGCATCAGCCCATTGTCTGGCAGAGTTGATACTGTCTTTTACCGCAAAAGCACTGTCTTGTAATGCGGTTGCGGCAGCAAGTTGTGCTTCCGGACTTAAATTTCCTAAATGATTAATACCTTGTAGAGTCTGCTGCGCGGCTGTATCTGTGACCGGGCTTACTGCACTGTCTGTAATTGCCCCAATCCCTACTCCTTGAAAACCCATTAAAAAAGGATTAACCGCACCTTGGACGATGCCGCGAACATCATTCATACGGTTAGCCCACCAATTTTTATTGGGGTCGCTTTCCCATATCAGTTTTCCTGCTTCATCCGCACGGCTGAAAAAACCAGAGGCGGCACCGGCATTTTCTTTTAGCCAACGGTCTGAAAATGGGGCTTGAGGGACAATATTAGTCTTTGTTTTTGTTGAAGTTCCTTTGACATAATAGCTGTATATATCCCTTGCTCCTCCGGGGGGCGGATAATCGCTGCCTTGCGGCCCGTCATATCCATCCTCCGGATGGATTTCCGACCCTGTCCGATGAAGTTGGTAAACGGTAAAACCGCCGTCCACACCGCCGCTGAAATCAGAAGTGCTTTTTGAATCATGATGATCGAACGGACTGTGTACTTCATATCCGTGCCCTGAAAAATGGGTTTCATAGCCGATAACACCTTCAAATCCTGTCCGTTCGTGTGTAATAGGCAGTATGGGGCCGACCGCAGTTGCATCAAATGTTTGGACGGCGTAAACCCGATTTTTAACACTGCCGCGACCATCACCGAACAGATGGTATTTACCACCCGGTTCGTAGTGTTTTGCCTGCATATCATCGCGCAAACGGGCATCCAAACCGTTCGCATGACTAATGGGGATTTGCAGCAACGATATTGCTGCTGCAAACAGCATCATGAATTTTTGAATAGACAATTTCATTTTGTTTTCCTTGGTAGCAAGCGGTTATGGTAGTGTGAATTAAGGTTGCCCTTGTCTATGTTGTCGCACTACTTCATCGCTGTATCCATACCCCTTATGACTGTTATCAGTCTCTACGGATGGGGCAGAGTTACCCGTATGATTGCCGTATGGTTGGATATCGGAGAAATCGACCATTAATCCTTCCGTCGGTTTAATTCCTTTGCTTACTTTATACGGCCCCATCCACAATGCGTAATTTTCTTTATAGGCAGCTTCAAACGCATTGGTTTTGGGTTTGATGAGCAATTTTTTATTGGTTCTGTCTACTGCGAAATATTCCAGTTTTGTTTGGGCTTTCAGTGTTTCGGCATTGTATAGGTGCATTTCGGTTCTGTTGCGGATAGTTCCGAATACGTCGATGTTAATAAACACATCTGTATCGGCATTGGCAGGAGAAACAACGTCTATGCCGCGCAGGAAAAATACGGTCTGCACCAAGTGGGAAAGAAAGGCAGTGTCGCGCGGGTTAGTCGTCAAGGTTTCATTTCGATAATCCCCCATCCCGCCAATATTTAAGCCCAGACTGCTTTTACTTCCGCTACCGTCTGATTGGGTGCGCGAGAGTGCAGGGGCATTAAGTGTAGATAAAGAAGTGGTTAAACCTGTCAAACCGCCTGATGTTGTTTCAGCGGTGGTTTCGTAACGTGGATAGGTGTAATCGGTACGGACGGCAGGGCTGTTTATGTATTCGCCGCGAAGCAGTGCATCAATGGAGTAGCGACCCCCTGTCAAACTGCCTGCACCTTGGTCGCCCATAGTGGCAATGTACAATGCAACTTTTCGTCCGTGTAATGCCTGTAAATCCATGTCTTTAACAGCAGCTCTGGCAGAAGCGGCCACAAGTTCTTGTTCAACCGCGAAGCGTTTACCTCCGCCATGCGATGGAATACCTGTCAGTGTCCCGCAGGCGGATAAAATAAAAACTGAAAAAAGAATAGGTATCAGCAGCCGTGCTTGCATAGATTTTCTCCTTTGATAAAAGACAAATTGTATCAAAATTGTAAATAAATCATAAATTAAATAAAATATTTCTTTACTGGTTTTGTGGTTTGGTTTTCAATAGGTTGCCCGCACATAGCGGGATTTGCAGTTGCAATGACGGCGGCGGATTTTATAGTGGATTAACAAAAATCAGGACAAGGCGACGAAGCCGCAGACAGTACAAATAGTACGGAACCGATTCACTTGGTGCTTGAGCACCTTAGAGAATCGTTCTCTTTGAGCTAAGGCGAGGCAACGCTGTACTGGTTTAAATTTAATCCACTATAGGCTTTTTTCGGTCAGTTGCCGGTTAATCAGTCCCGGCAGTTCGGACAGGGTGTCGCCTTGCGCCAATCGGTTGCGGCATAAGGTGCTGTAATCGGGGATGCTTGGTTTGTTAAAACGGCAAAACAGGTTGAAATCGGTGCGAGTGATGAGTACGGCGTTGCCCTTATGCCGATTTTGTCCGCCTGCTGCAAGGCGGTTTGCCCAATGAAAAACAAAATGCCGTCTGAACATTGTTCAGACGGCATTTTCAAATGGAAGGCAATATAGTCGGCATATGAAAAATTGATGCATAAGGCAGGATGGGTTTAGGCTTGTTAATTTCCATATAATAAATGGCCGTATGAAGCCCATATGCGACTATATCTGCTGGCCTTATGGGCAATCAGCAGTGAACCAGTGTGCCTTCGTTTTCACCGGTTACTACACGTTTGAGCGAGCCTTCTTTGGCGATGCCGAAGACGACAATATTGAGCTTGCGTTCTCGGCAGAGGGCGAAAGCGGTCGCGTCCATCACTTTGAGATTTTTGTTCAAGGCTTCGTCAAAGGTAATGGTTTCGTAGCGTGTTGCAGTTGGGTCTTTTTTCGGGTCTGCGGTGTACACGCCGTCAACGTTGGTGGCTTTGAGCATCACGTCGCAGTTCATTTCCGCACCGCGCAATGCGGCGGCAGTGTCGGTTGTGAAGAACGGATTACCGGTACCGGCGGCGAAAATCACGACTTTGCCTTCTTCCAAATATTGAATGGCTTTAGGACGGGCGTAAGTTTCAGCGATTTGCTGCATGGAAAGCGCGGATTGTACGCGCGCTTTGATGCCCAAGGTTTCAAATGCGTCTTTGAGTGCCAAGGCGTTCATCACGGTCGCCATCATGCCCATGTAGTCGGCGGTGGCACGGTCCATGCTGCCTGCTTGTGCAGATACGCCGCGGAAAATGTTACCGCCGCCGACAACGATACCGACTTGCACGCCCATTTTAACGACTTCGGCAATTTCGCCGACAGTTTGAACGATGGTGTCGTGATTGATGCCGAATGGATCAGAGCCCATCAGGGATTCGCCGGAGAGTTTCAGTAATACGCGTTTGTATTTGATTTGCTGTGTCATGGGATACCTTGCTTTCTTGAATGTCGTCGGTCGGAGTTTGGGCCGTCTGAATTTTCAAACGGTCGGAATTACAATGATATGGTGTGTCGTTCTGTTATAGTGGATTAAATTTAAATCAGGACAAGGCGACGAAGCCGCAGACAGTACAAATAGTACGGCAAGGCGAGGCAACGCTGTACTGGTTTAAATTTAATCCACTATATTGTTTTGTTTTCAGACGGCCTGAATATTCGGTCGTCTTAAAATAGGTACCGTAAACGGTTTTCTCAAAAAAAAGCACCCTGATTCGTTTGGAATCCAGGTGCTTTCTTTTTCATAAGTGCCTTACACTTTAGCAGCGGCAGCAACTTCGGCTGCGTAGTCAACAACGGCTTTCTCGATACCGTCGCCTACTTTGTAGCGTACGAAGCTGATCACTTCAGTGCCGTTTTCTTTGGCGAATTGGGCAACAGTTTGGTCAGGGTTCATCACGAATGCTTGGCCGTTCAGAGTGATTTCAGCCAAGAATTTGCGGATACGACCTTCAACCATTTTAGCGGCGATGTCGGCAGGTTTGCCGGAAGCGATAGCTTGTTCGGTGTAGATGTGGCGTTCTTTTTCAACGGTTTCGGCATCTACTTCGGCTTCGCTTACGCATTGCGGTTTGGCGGCAACGATGTGCATACCGATTTTGCGTGCTACATCTTCAGAGCCTTTGTACTCAACCAAAACGCCTTCGGTAGCCAATGCACCGTGGATGTAGGCAACCAGTTGGTTGGCAGTGTCGATCACTTGGAAGCGGCGGACAGACATATTCTCGCCCAATTTGGCGATGATGGCTTTGCGTTCTGCTTCAACCAGTTCGCTCAGTTCTTCAACAGAAGCCGGTTTTTTCTCGGCAGCAGTTTTAGCAACGAAGTTGGCAAATTCTACGAAGCCCGCGTCTTTAGCAACGAAGTCGGTTTCGCAGTTTACTTCAACCAATGCGCCGACATTGCCGTTGATCGCGTAAGCCAATACGCCTTCGGCAGCGGTACGGCCGGCCAGTTTACCGGCTTTCGCACCGGATTTGATACGCAGGATTTCTTCGGCTTTGTCGAAGTTGCCTTCGGCTTCAACCAAGGCTTTTTTGCATTCCATCATGCCCAGGCCGGTAGCGGCGCGCAGGTCGGCAACCATTTTTGCAGTAATTTCTGCCATTTTGAATCTCCTAGATTTTGGGGAAATACGGAAAGGATTTCCCGTATTTGGGAATCGTGTGCCGCGAACGGACGTTCAGACGGCATATTTGAGAAAAGGGGCATAACGCCCCTCTTCGGTTTGCCGGATTACTCGGCAGCAGCTTCTTGGGCAGCGGCTACGGTTTCTTGCAGCGCTTGGTTTTTGCCTTCCAAAACTGCGTCGGCGATGCCGCGGCAGTACAGGCGGATAGCTTTGGCGGAGTCATCGTTACCAGGGATAACGTATTTCACGCCGTCAGGGCTGTTGTTGGTATCGACTACGGCGATAACAGGGATGCCCAGTTTTTCAGCTTCAACCAGAGTACCTTTTTGGTAGCCGGTATCGATAACGAAAATCGCGTCAGGCAGGCCTTTCATGTTTTTGATACCGCCCAAAGAACGTTCCAGTTTTTCAACGTCGCGTTGCATTTCCAGAATTTCTTTTTTGTTGAAACCGCCTTCGGCAGCGTTTTCCAGGGCAGCAGTTTTTTCTTCCAGGCGTTTGATGGATTGCTTAACGGTTTTGTAGTTGGTCAACATACCGCCCAACCAACGGTGATCAACGAAAGGCATACCGGCACGGGTAGCTTCTTCGCGGATGATGTCGCGGGCTTGGCGTTTGGTACCTACGAACAATACTGTACCTTTGTTGGCAACCAGACGGCGTACGGCTTCTTGCGCGTCTTGGAACATCGGCAGGGTTTTTTCCAAGTTTACGATATGGATTTTGTTGCGCGCACCGAAAATGTATTGAGCCATTTTCGGGTTCCAGAAACGGGTTTGGTGGCCGAAGTGGACACCGGCTTCAATCATCTGACGCATAGTAATTTGAGACATTTTGATTTCCTTGAAAGGGTTAAGGGCACACATTCAATCGCATAGAACTTGATAGGCAGCGCCTATTGTCAAGCACCCTTCGGCGAAAGTGGGCATAAGTTTTAAAAAATAAAAGAGTGTTTCCGAAATGGAAAACTCATGGATTATAGCGGATAAGAGGGCGTCTGAAAAGGGATTTTATACCGTTCCGTCCTGTTTTTCATCCGCCTGCTCCTGCTGTTTCATCAAGCGGTTGCGGCGGCGGACGGTTACGACGAAGACTGTGAACACGGTGGGCAGAACCGCCCAAAAAACCAAATAAATCAAGGCGCGCGCAATACTCGGCTGCGCGGCGGAAAACATCACGGCAACAAAAAGATAGCCGATGGCGACAATGTGCCACATTGTGTGTGTCCTGTTTGAATGTTAACAAAATCGTTATAATCGCAACATTCTACCGCAATCCTGAAAGGCCGTCTGAAATGAGGAACGAGGAAAAACACGCCCTGCGCCGAGAATTGCGTCGCGCCCGCACACAGATGGGGCATCAAGGGCGGTTGGCGGCGGGGCAAACGATTAACCGCCTGCTCAAGCGTTATATTAAAAAAGGGCGGAAAATCGGCGTGTATTGGCCGATGGGCAACGAACTGCGGCTGGACGGTTTCGTCCGTGCGGCGCAAAAACGCGGTGCCAAACTCTATCTGCCTTATATCGAACCGCGTTCGCGGCGGATGTGGTTTACGCCGTATCCTGAAAGCGGAATGGAACGGGAGCGCATACTGGGCAGGGCGAAGTTGAACGTGCCGCAGTTTGCAGGTCGGAAAAGGCGTGTGCATGATTTGAACCTCTTGCTTGTGCCAGTGGTCGGTATGGACAGGTTGGGCTACCGCTTAGGACAGGCGGGCGGCTATTACGATGCGACGCTTGCGGCGATGAAATACCGTTTGCAGGCAAAAACCGTGGGCGTGGGCTTTGCCTGCCAGTTGGTGGACAGGCTGCCGGTCGAGGAGCACGACCGGTCTTTGGACGGTTTTGTGTCGGAGGCGGGGATATTGTGTTTTTAGCCGTTCAGACGGCATTTCGGGCGGAAATGCCGTCTGAAGGCGGAATATTGGGAGAAAAGGATGTCGGAAAGGATAATACTGCCGGTCTTGTCGTTGGGCGGCGTTCGTCTCGAACCGTTGGATGTGCATCATGAAACGGGTTTGCGCGAGGCGGTTTGCGATGGGGAAGTTTGGAAGCTGGGGGTAACGTCCGCGCCCCATCCGGATAGGGTGGCAGACTATATCGGGACAGCATTGGCAACGCGTTTGGCGTTTGCGGTTGTCGATGAAGAGGCGGGCAGGGTGGTCGGGACAACGGCGTATTATCATTTTGAACCGCAGATTCCGCGTTTGGATATTGGGTTTACATGGTATGCGGCATCGGCACAACGGACACGGATAAACACCTGTTGCAAAATCATGTTGTTGGATTACGCGTTCGATGTTTTGGCTTGCTGTTGCGTGGGATGGCGCACGGATATTCTGAACCTTGCCTCGCAACGTGCCATCGAACGGCTGGGCGCGGAAAAAGACGGTGTGCTGCGTATGCATATGCTCCGTAAAGACGGCAGTGTGCGCGATACGGTTGTGTACAGTATGCTGAGGAAAGATTGGTGCAAAAACAGGGAAATCCTGACCGGCAGGTTGGCGGGATATGGCGTGCAGGTATGAGGCAGTATTTTCAAATTTAAAAAACTTAACGCAATATGCTGACAATCTTTTAAAAATTAATATATAAACAATTTTGATTTTTTATCTATTAAAAATTTGATATATATAGATAAATAACTATTTTTATTTTCCATTTCGCAGTTTCCCGGCTTGGCGGGCGACAGAAAAACTTTGCATTTCCCAGTAAAATCCACTACATTCACGATAACATATTACAAGCCCCTGAAGCGGTGTCGGAAGCCATACTTGCAACGCATTCCAACCCCGAAACAGCGTGCTCGGACACACACCATTGCCGGTTTCCCCTGCTTTTGCGATTCAGGCGTTTGTAGTACGGCAAATAACCATAAGGGCAGAAGATGCCTGTTTTTTAGGAGTAAACCATGGCTGAAGCGACAGACGTTGTCTTGGTGGGCGGCGGCATTATGAGCGCGACTTTGGGCGTTTTGCTCAAAGAACTCGAACCGTCTTGGGAAATCACCCTGATTGAACGCTTGGAAGATGTGGCGTTGGAATCTTCAAACGCGTGGAACAACGCCGGCACGGGGCATTCCGCGCTGTGCGAATTGAACTATGCGCCGCTGGGTGCAAATGGGATTATCGATCCGACGCGTGCCCTCAATATTGCCGAACAGTTCCATGTCAGCCGTCAGTTTTGGGCGACGCTGGTTGCGGAAGGCAAGTTGGAGGATAATTCTTTCGTCAATGCCGTGCCACATATGTCTTTGGTGATGAATGAAGACCACTGCCGTTACCTGCAAAAACGCTATGATGTGTTTAAAACGCAGAAACTTTTCGAAAATATGGAATTTTCCACCAATCGGAACAAAATTTCCGATTGGGCTCCGCTGATTATGCGCGGCCGGGACGAAAACCAACCCGTCGCCGCCAACTACTCCGCCGAAGGTACGGATGTCGATTTCGGACGGCTGACGCGCCAGATGGTGAAATATTTGCAGGGCAAGGGCGTAAAAACCGAGTTCAACCGCCACGTTGAAGACATCAAACGCGAATCCGACGGCGCGTGGGTGCTCAAAACCGCCGATACCCGCAACCCCGACGGGCAGCTCACCCTCCGCACCCGCTTCCTCTTCCTCGGCGCGGGCGGCGGCGCGCTGACCCTGCTGCAAAAATCCGGCATCCCCGAAGGCAAGGGCTACGGCGGCTTTCCCGTGTCCGGCCTGTTCTTCCGCAACAGCAACCCCGAAACCGCCGAACAACACAACGCCAAAGTGTACGGGCAGGCCTCCGTCGGCGCGCCGCCGATGTCCGTCCCGCACCTCGACACACGCAACGTGGACGGCAAACGCCACCTTATGTTCGGTCCTTACGCAGGCTTCCGTTCCAACTTCCTCAAGCAAGGCTCGCTTATGGATTTGCCGCTGTCCATCCATATGGACAACCTCTATCCTATGCTGCGCGCCGGCTGGGCGAATATGCCGCTGACCAAATACCTGCTGGGCGAATTGCGTAAAACCAAAGAAGAACGCTTCGCCTCCCTGCTGGAATACTACCCCGAGGCAAACCCCGACGACTGGGAACTCATCACCGCAGGGCAACGCGTCCAAATCATTAAAAAAGACTCCGAAAAAGGCGGCGTGCTCCAGTTTGGTACGGAGATTGTCGCCCACGCCGACGGCTCGCTCGCCGCATTGCTGGGCGCGTCGCCGGGCGCATCGACCGCCGTGCCGCTGATGATCCGACTGATGCACCAATGCTTCCCCGAGCGCGCCCCGTCTTGGGAAGGCCGTCTGAAAGAGCTGGTACCGGGTTACGGCATCAAGTTGAACGAAAACCCCGAAAGGGCGGATGAAATTATCGCCTATACCGCGAAAGTGTTGGATATTTAAGCCGAATCTTTCAAGAAAAGCCGTACCCCCATATGGTGTTGATGCCGTCCCTGCCAGTTATGCCCTTCATCCGGCAGGGCAGGTTTTGATACACGGGGCAGGTAATCGTTTTTTCCCTTTTGCGAATAATGGAACGGTCAAAAAAACAGCGTTTTCATTTCTGAAAACGCTGTTTTTTGTTGCCTGATTAACGTGGGGAACAGTCTTTGAAGACGATTTGGTTGTCAGGTGCGGTAATCATAATGGGCTGTTTGCGGTAGGATTTGCCATCCATCACGCCGGTACCCAAAACATAACCGCCTTCTTTGCCGTAGAATGTTTCTACATTGTCGGATTTGTCCAAATTGACAGGCATTTGCACGCGTTTGCCGTTGATGACGGCGGAGGCGTATGTGGTCAGACCCTGTTTGTTGAAGCCGTAGGTTACTTTGACTTTTTTACCTTGCTGGCAGACGTAGCTGACGGTTTTTTTTGCAACAGTGGGGTTGTCCGTGCCAGCGGCGGCAGCCATACTGCTGAGCGCGATTGCGGAAGACAGGATTGCGGTGGTCAGAAGTTTCATTTTTATTCCTTTGGATAGATGTGGAGTTTGCCCGTTTCGGACTGTTTGATATTCTAATGTCGGCGTATCCTGAAATAAACAGGAAATTGGATAAAGTTTGTAAAAAGGCAGGTTCGGGCGGTTCGGCAGTTTGATGCAGGGGCGGCAGGCGGGGTACGGCAGCCTGTCCGGTGTTTCAGACGGCATTGTTTGCGTTTTTCGGAAATAAAAAACCTCCGGACATCCGGAGGTTGCGGTTTAACCTTGTTTTTTTCTTTCGGCCTTGGTCTGTTTGGACAATTCGGCATACAGGTCGGGATGGTGTTTTTTCAACAGGGCGGCGATTTCCATATCTTTTTTGTTGACTTTCGCCAAATCGATGCATTCGATATGGACGAGGCGGAGCAGTTCGCGTACGGGTTTGGGCATCTTGCGGCCGGTTTCGTAGCGCGAGCCTCCGGACTGGGTAACGCCGACCTTGCCCCAGAAGTCTATCTGGTTCAGCCCGGTCTTTTTACGGATGGCTTTAACATCTTCTATATTTTCAAATATTTTCATAAAATTTCCTTTAAGTTTGTCTGGTTGCGGGGCAAATCCCGATTTGCTTTGTTTTTGTAATGTGCCGGGTCAAGCTTGTTTTTATATTGTATATTATATCTGCCGTTTTTTCAGACGGCATTGTTTGTTTTTATGGGGTGGATACGTCCGGCTTCAGGGTTTGCCGGAGGCGGGGCTGACGGTGAGGATTTCGTAGCCGGTTTCGGTAACCAAAACTTCGTGTTCCCATTGGGCGGAGAGGGAGCGGTCTTTGGTAACCACCGTCCAGCCGTCGTTGAGGATGCGCAGGTGGCGTTTGCCTTGGTTGATCATCGGTTCGACGGTGAAAATCATACCCGGTTTTAGAACGGGGCCCTGTCCTTTTTTTCCGTAGTGCAACACTTGCGGGGCTTCGTGGAAACCGCGTCCGATGCCGTGTCCGCAAAATTCCTGTACGACGGAATAGCCGGCGTTTTCGGCAACCTGTTGGCAGGCGTAGCCTACGTCGCCCAGCGTCGCGCCGGGTTTGACGGCTTTGATGCCCGCCATCATAGAGGCGTGGGTTACGTCAATCAGCCGTTGGGCGATGGGGGAGACTTTGCCGACGGTAAACATACGGCTGGAGTCTCCGTGGAAACCGTCTTTTTTGATGGTGAGGTCGATGTTGATGATGTCGCCTTCTTTGAGCGGCTTGTCGTCTGGGATGCCGTGGCAGATGACGTGGTTGACGGAGGTGCAGCAGGATTTGGGGTAGGGCGGGTTGCCGTAGTGGAGGGGGGCGGGGTAGCCGCCTTGGACGTTGACGTGGTAGTCGTAAACGAGTTTGTCGATTTCGTCGGTGGTTACACCGGGTTTGACGAATTGTCCGATGTAGTCGAGGGCTTTGGCGACGAGTTTGCCCAGCTCGCGCATTTTTTCGATTTCTTCGGGGGTTTTGATGATGATGCCGTTCATAATGCTTCCTTGGATTGCAGGTGTGCCTGCCGTGCCGAGTCAGAAGAGGTTGTCGAGAATCTCTTTATGGGGTTTGGCCGGCGTGTTTTTCGGGGTGTCCGGTTTGGTATGGTTTTCTTTGGGCGTTTCTTTTTCTTTGGGTGTTTCTTTGGGCTGCGCCTGTTTTTCGGGTGTTTCTTTTCGGGGTTCGGAACGGGGGACGTTTGTGGGCAGTACGGGGGTTTCTTTGAGTGTGTTTTCAGCTTGTGTTCCGGTGCCGGTTAACGAATCGGCTGCCTGGGACGCATCCGAAGGGCGCGGTTTGGCACGGGTTTTTTTAGCAGGGGCGGGAAGGGGCGGTTTGCCGCCGCTTTCGTTTTCACCGTCCGCACTTTCGGGTTCGGACGGAGCCGGTTCGGGACGGGCTGCGCCTTGTCCGACTGCGCCGTTTGGCAGCCAGAATTCGGTTTCGCGGGGGCTGTCGGTGTGTTGCGGTTCGGTTTGGAGGCTTTTGTCGCCGTTCGGGTTGAATGTGCTGACGATGCCTACTGCCAATGCGCCGATGGCGGTGATACAGATAAGCAATACGGCGCGTATCAGGAGTTTGGGGGTCAGCCTGAAGGGTTTGTTCGGTTTTTTTGTCATTTTGCTTGTGCTTGGTGTCGGACAATGCAGTCTGAAAGCGGTTCAGACGGCATGGGTATCAGCGTTGGACGTAGTTTTGGTAGAGGGTGATGACTTTTTGTACGCCGACGGTGGTGCTGACTTTTTGGGTAATCTGCGCCTGTTCTTCGGGGGTGAGGATGCCCATAACGTAGGTTACATTGCCGTAGGTAACGATTTTGACGCGCGCCTGTGTGGCGGGGCTGATGCCCAGCAGTGCGGCACGGACTTTGGACGTGTTCCAGGTGTCGCCAGCGATGTCGCCGGCGGTGCGCGGCAGGGAGGCGACGGTAATGTAGTTGTACACGCCTTCGGCTGCCTGTTCGGAACGTGCAATCTGACCGACGAACTGTTTTTCGCCTTCGGTGGCGACTTGTCCGAGCAGCAGCAGGTGGCGGTTGTAGCCGACGACGGAGATTTGGGGCGTGTAGCCTTTGGTTTGGTTGTTTTGGCGCAGGTAGGAACGGGCGGTGGTTTCGATACGCAACGCCATAACGTTGTCGTCGGTTTGCGCGCCGGTGGTGCGGCGGTCGACGGCGGATTTCGCGCCGACCGCCGCCCCGCCGATTACTGCGCTGACGCAGCCGCTAAGGGCAAGGCTGAAAATGGCGGCGGTCAGGATGCGGACGGTGTGCAGTTTGAGTTTCATCGGGGGCTTCCTTTCTTGGGCGTTTCAGACGGCATTGCTTTGCGCCATGCCGTCTGAAAAGGGTTACATTCCTTCAAACAATACGGAGTCGATACAGTCGCACATGGCGTGTATCAGCAAAATATGGTTTTCCTGAATGCGGGCAGTTCGAGGATAGGGAACGTTGAGTAAAACGTCGGTATCTTTGAGTATGGCGGCGATTTTGCCGCCGTCGCGGCCGGTCAGGGCGATGACGTGTATATCGCGTTCGTGTGCCGCTTTGATGGCTTCGATGACGTTGGCGGAATTGCCGGAGGTGGAAATGCCGACCAATACGTCGCCTGCACGTCCGAGCGCGCGCACTTGTTTGCTGAATACGTGGTCGAAACCGTAGTCGTTGCCGATGGCTGTCAGCGCGGAAGTGTCTGTGGTCAGGGCGACGGCGGCGAGTTCCATGCGCTCTTTTTCAAAACGGCCGGTCATTTCGGCAGCGAAGTGTTGCGCGTCGGCAGCCGAACCGCCGTTGCCGCAGGCCAGGATTTTGCCGTCATTCATCAGGCATTGCAGCATCAGCTCGGCAGCCTGTACGGTCGGCTCGACCAGTACTTTTTCGGCTTCCTGTTTGGCACGGATGCTTTCGGCAAAATGGGCGGCAACGCGTTCTTGTAATGTCGTCATATCGTCAACCTGTAATATTCTGTATCCACTCGGGCGGGCGGTTTCCTTCGATGAGTACCGCATCGAGGCGGCACGGTACGTTTGTCAACCTGTTCTGTTGCAGATAATACTCTACACTTCGTTGCAGTTTCAATAATTTGGATGGGGAAATGCTGTATGCGGCACCGCCGAACCGTTGGTTTTTGCGGTATTTTACTTCAACAAACAGAATCATGCCGCCGTTTTTGACAATCAGGTCGATTTCGCCGTAGGCGCAGTGCCAGTTGCGGGCAAGCAGCGTGCAGCCTTGGGATTGGAGGAAGGCAAGCGCGGCATCTTCCCCTGCCTCGCCCTGTTTGTGGTTTAAGCGCATAATCGGTTTAACCTTTATAATGTCTGTTTTTCAGACGGCATTTTTTATGTTTCAGAAACACTTGCAGAAAGCCTCCGACAGCGTCGTCGGAGGGACATTATACGTGGTTGCCACGCCCATCGGCAATTTGGCGGACATTACCCTGCGCGCTTTGGCGGTATTGCGGCGTGCCGATATTATTTGCGCCGAAGACACGCGCGTTACTGCGCAGCTTTTGAGCGCGTACGGGATTCAGGGCAAACTCGTCAGCGTGCGCGAACACAACGAACGGCAGATGGCGGACAAGATTATCGGCTATCTTTCAGACGGCATGGCGGTGGCGCAGGTTTCCGATGCGGGTACGCCGGCCGTGTGCGACCCGGGTGCGAAACTCGCCCGCCGCGTGCGCGAAGCAGGGTTCAAAGTTGTCCCTGTTGTCGGCGCAAGCGCGGTAATGGCGGCGTTGAGCGTGGCCGGTGTGGAAGAATCCGATTTTTATTTCAACGGTTTTGTGCCGCCGAAATCGGGAGAACGCAGGAAACTGTTTGCCAAATGGGTGCGGGCGGCATTTCCTGTCGTGATGTTTGAAACGCCGCACCGCATCGGGGCGACGCTTGCCGATATGGCGGAATTGTTCCCCGAACGCCGATTAATGCTGGCGCGCGAAATCACGAAAACGTTTGAAACGTTTTTGAGCGGCACGCCCGGGGAGCTTCAGACGGCATTGGCGGCGGACAGCAACCAATCGCGCGGCGAGATGGTGTTGATACTGTATCCGGCGCAGGATGAAAAACACGAAGGCTTGTCCGAGTCCGCGCAAAATGTGATGAAAATCCTTGCTGCCGAACTGCCGACTAAACAGGCTGCCGAGCTTGCTGCCAAAATCACGGGCGAGGGAAAGAAAGCTTTGTACGATTTGGCACTGTCTTGGAAAAACAAATAGTGCCGGACAAGCCGGCATCGTAAAAGGGAAGCAATCAGCGTACGCGTCCCGTCATGCGGTACAGCACGTCTTTGCCTTGAACATGGTGGATGACGACCATGGCGACGTGTCCGACGACGACGGCAAACAGCAGCCAGCCCAAATTGCCGTGGAACGTGTTGCCCAAGTTTGCCATCCACTCGATTTTTTCTGGCGAACCCTGCATCACTTCAACGCCGAACACTTTCAACGGGCCGCGGCCGCTGCCGTATTGGCGGATCATGCCGATAACGGGAACGGCAAGCATGAGCAGGTACAGAATGCCGTGTCCTGCCGCCGCAGCCTTGCTGTCGCTTTGCGGACGCTTGGCGCGGTTGGCAACCGCCCACACGATGCGCAATGCAATCACCGTTAGCGTGAGGAAACCGAAAGATTTGTGCAGGCCGAACAGGCTGCCCGCCCATTCCGCCTCTTCGTAAATCGTCCATAGGACAATGGTGGTCAGAATGCCGATGAAACCGGCAACGGTCAGCCAGTGCAGCGCACGTGTCAACGGGTCGTAAACGGCAGGTTGGTTTGTATTCATAAAAAAATCCTTATCATAATGTAACGGTTTGAACGGACATTCCGTCGGGTCGGAATGTCAAAAAGGCGCGATTGTACCAAAGAAGTTGGATATATTTTGTTTGCAGGCTGAAGATTTGCTTAAAAATTCATTAAGATGGGCGGAACAAATAGTTTTGGTACGGCGTGTTGAAATACCGCTTATCCCTTATAATAGCGTCCGAAATTCTGTTCAGACGGCATCAAAACACACGGCAATCCGTCTGAAACCTTATTTGAAACCAACAAACAAGAGCATTGAATGAAATTCATCGACGAAGCAAAAATCGAAGTCGCCGCAGGCAAAGGCGGTAATGGCGCAACCAGTTTCCGCCGCGAAAAATTCGTACCGCGCGGCGGTCCCGACGGCGGCGACGGCGGCAAAGGCGGCAGCGTCTGGGCAGAAGCCGACGAAAACACCAACACCCTCGTCGAATACCGCTTCGTCAAACGTTACCAAGCCAAAAACGGCGAAAAAGGCCACGGTTCCGACCGTTACGGCGCAGGTGCGGACGACATCGTCCTCAAAATGCCCGTCGGCACCCTTATCCGCGACCTCGATACCGACGAAACCGTTGCCGACCTCACTTATCACGGCCAGCGTGTCTGCCTTGCCAAAGGCGGCAAAGGCGGCTTGGGCAATATCCACTTCAAATCCTCCGTCAACCGCGCCCCGAAACAATCCACGCCCGGTGAAGAAGGCGAAACCCGTTCCCTGCAACTCGAGCTTAAGGTCCTCGCCGATGTCGGCCTGTTAGGCATGCCGAACGCCGGCAAATCCACCCTGATTACCGCCGTATCTGCCGCACGCCCCAAAATCGCCAACTACCCCTTCACCACCCTGCATCCGAACTTGGGCGTGGTACGCATCGACGAAAACCACAGTTTCGTGATGGCCGACATCCCCGGCCTGATTGAAGGCGCGGCAGAAGGCGCAGGCCTCGGCCATCGTTTCCTTAAACACTTATCACGCACCGGCCTACTGCTGCACGTCGTCGATTTGGCGCCCTTCGACGAAGCCGTCAACCCCGCCGAAGAAGCACTCGCCATCATCAACGAATTGCGCAAATACGATGAAGAACTTTACGGCAAACCGCGCTGGCTGGTGCTGAACAAACTTGATATGCTCGACGAAGAAGAAGCCCAAGAACGTACTGCGGCTTTCCTAGAAGCCGTCGGCTGGGACTATCCGAAACCAGACGACCGCTTCCAATTCGATATGGAAACCCCGCGCCTCTTCCAAATCAGCGCCCTGACCCACCAAGGCACGCAAGACCTCGTGCACCAAATCGGGTTGTATCTGAACGAGAAAAAACTCTTGGAAGCCGAAGCGGCTGCCGTGGAAAAAGCCGCCGCGCAAGCGGAAATTGCCGATATGCGGCCGAAAACGGATACCAGCGTGTTTAAGGCGGAGTAGATTTGATAGGTTTAAATAAATGAATGCAGCTCAAATAGATGAGATTCGATTGGAAGTAAATAACAGATTAAATCAGTCTTCTAAATTAAAATTTGCTCAGTTTATGACGCCCTCTATCATTGCTGATTTTATGGCAGGACTTTTTACGCCTAGTCAAAGTAAAATTTCCCGTTTATTAGATTGTGGTGCTGGTATCGGTTCATTAGCTTTAGCAGTAGATAGAAAAAAGATTGGTATTAGTCATACTGATTTTTGGGAAATTGACCCAGTTATGGCTCATGAATTGGAAAAAAATGTCCGTTTTGCTTCATTCACTAGTGATATTCATATTTCTGACTTTATTGAAGACGCTGTTAATAATATACATCGATATCGATATACTCATGCAATTCTGAATCCACCTTATAAAAAATTAAACAGTCGGTCAAAACATCGAAAATTACTTAATAGTATTGGACTTGAGACCGTTAATTTATATAGTGCATTTTTAGGGCTAACCATTCTTCAAATGCAATATTTAGGGCAAATTGTCGCTATTATCCCTCGTTCTTTTTGTAATGGTGCTTATTATAAAAATTTTAGGAAATTTATTTTGCAGCATTGCGCAATCGAACATATTCATATTTTTGAAAGCCGAAAAAAAGTTTTTCACGATGACTGCGTTTTACAAGAAAACATTATTATTAAATTGATAAAAGGAAAAAAACAAGAATCTGTTGTTGTATCCTCTTGTAAAGATAGTGAATTTAATGGATATTCTTCTAATATTTTTCCATTTTCTCAAATTGTAACAGAGGGAGACTCTGAAAATTTCATCCGAATTCCTAACCAAAGTTCAATTAATATTCCACGTGCTTTTAAATATAATTTAACTGATATTGGTTTACAAGCCAGCACCGGTCCAATTGTCGATTTCAGAATAAAATCTCTACTGGAGCAGAATATCAACAATGAAAATATTCCTTTGTTCTATCCACATCATTTTTCAAAAGACGGTCTTATTCACCCAAGACAGCATAAAAAACCTAATGCGATAAAATACACAAAAGATTCTGAAAAATATCTACTGCCTAATGACGGTTGGTATGTAATAGTAAAACGATTTTCTGCGAAAGAAGAAAATAAAAGAATCAATGCTTTTATAATCAATCCTGAAAAGATTCAGCATTCTTTTATTGGGTTAGAAAATCATTTAAATTTTTTTCATATAAACAAACATGGATTTGATGAATTTTTAGCAAAAGGATTAATCTGTTTTTTAAATTCAACTTGGCTAGATAAATATTTCAGAGAGTTTTCTGGCCATACTCAAATCAATATAACTGATTTAAAAAATTTACCTTACCCATCTTTGGATATTTTAAGAAGTTGGGGTAAAAAATATCATTCCGATATGTCTTCCGAAGAAATAAACACTTTTATACAGCAATATGTTTGAAAAATCACCTCACTCTAAAATTGACCAAGCTCTCCAGATATTAGAGCTCTTAAACATGCCTAGAGCACAACAGAATGAACGGACTGCTTTATGCTTATTATGCCTAGCAGGCATAACACCTGATTCTGATTGGGAAAGGGCATTTAATCCATTAGTTGGTATTACACCAATTATGCAGTGGTGCCTGACCCATTATGGCAAAGAATACGCCCCCAATACACGAGAAACATTCAGGCGACAATCTATGCACCAATTCGTTGAAGCAGGTATCTGTTTATATAATCCTGATGAACCCACACGCGCAGTTAACAGCCCCAAAGCAGTATATCAATTGGAATCAAATTTTTTAGCTGTTTTAAAAACTTTTGGCACCTCCAATTTCGAAAGCGAGTTACAAAAATATCTTGAAACACGTCCATCTTTAGTACAAAAGTATGCACTCGAGCGTGCAATGGTACAAATCCCATTAAAACTACCAAATGAACAAACCTTTATGCTATCCGCAGGAAAGCACTCCCAATTAATCAAAGATATTATTGAAATTTTTGGTGCACAATTTGTACCAAACGGCTTATTAGTTTACGTTGGCGATACAGGAAGTAAACATGGCTTCCTTGATACAAAAACTTTTTCTAAATTAGGAATATCCTTAGATAATCATGGTAAATTACCAGATGTTGTTATTTACGATGACACAAGAAATTGGTTGGTTTGCATAGAATCTGTTACTAGTCACGGTCCAGTTGATTCAAAAAGATATTTTGAATTGAAAACATTATTTTCCCAATCTTCAGCCGGATTAGTTTTCATCTCAGCTTTTCCCGACAAAAAAACCTATACACGTTTTAGCAACGAAATTGCTTGGGAAACAGATGTATGGATTGCAGATAACCCCAGCCATATGATTCACTTTAATGGAACACGTTTTTTGGGTCCTTATGACCAATAACATTAATATAATTATTTTATCCATGAAGATTACGCCATGCTAACCATCTACAACACCCTTACCCGCCAAAAAGAACCCTTTGCCCCCATCGACCCTAAAAACGTGCGTATGTACGTTTGCGGTATGACCGTTTACGACTATTGCCACTTGGGCCATGCCCGCGTGATGGTTGTGTTCGACATGATTGCCCGTTGGCTGCGCGAGTGCGGTTATCCGCTCACTTATGTGCGCAACATTACCGACATCGACGACAAAATCATCGCGCGCGCGGCTGAAAACGGCGAAACCATCGGCGAACTGACCGCGCGTTTCATTCAGGCGATGCACGAAGATGCCGATGCTCTGGGCGTATTGCGTCCCGACATCGAGCCGAAAGCGACGGAAAACATTCCGCAAATGATTGCCATGATTGAAACCCTGATTCAAAACGGCAAGGCATATCCTGCTGCAAACGGCGACGTTTATTACGCTGTGCGCGAGTTTGCCGCTTACGGACAATTATCGGGCAAATCGCTGGATGATCTGCGTGCAGGCGAGCGTGTGGAAGTCGATGGTTTCAAACGCGATCCGCTTGATTTTGTGTTGTGGAAAGCCGCCAAAGCAGGCGAACCGGCATGGGAAAGCCCGTGGGGCAACGGTCGTCCGGGTTGGCACATCGAATGTTCCGCCATGAGTGAAAACCTGTTCGGCGATACCTTCGACATCCACGGCGGTGGCGCGGATTTACAGTTCCCGCACCACGAAAACGAAATCGCCCAAAGCGTCGGCGCGACAGGACACACCTGCGGCCATCATCACGCGCAAACCCACCACGGGCAAAGTATTGCCAGCCACGTCAAATACTGGCTGCACAATGGCTTCATCCGTGTGGACGGCGAAAAAATGTCCAAATCGTTGGGCAACTTCTTCACCATCCGCGAAGTGTTGAAACAATACGACCCCGAAGTCGTGCGCTTCTTCATCCTGCGCGCCCACTACCGCAGTCCGTTGAACTATTCCGACGCGCATTTGGACGACGCGAAAGGTGCATTAACCCGTCTGTACACCACCTTGAAAAACACACCGGCGGCTGAGTTTGATTTGCCCGAAAACGCCAACGACTACACCCGCCGTTTCTACGCCGCCATGAACGACGATTTCGGTACGGTCGAAGCCGTTGCCGTGTTGTTCGAACTGGCAGGCGAAGTGAACAAAACCAATGACGCACAGCTCGCCGGCTGCCTGAAAGCTTTGGGCGGCATCATCGGCCTGCTGCAACGCGACCCGATTGAGTTCCTGCAAGGCGGCGCGGCTTCAGACGGCCTCTCCAACGAAGAAATCGAAGACTTGATCGCCCGACGCAGGCAGGCGCGCGCGGATAAAAACTGGGCGGAGTCCGACCGCATCCGCGACCTTCTGAACGAACACAAAATCATTTTGGAAGACAACGCCGGCGGCACGACTTGGCGGCGCGGTTGAACTGTATCGGAAAGGGCAAAAGTACCGCCTTTTGCCCTTTTCCCGTTTTCAGACGGCATTTCCCGCTTGAAGCCCCACCGTTTTCAGCAGGCAGGACCGAATGGGAAATGCCGGGCGGCGCACCAGGTGCCGCTTTGTGTATGGGAACATTGTGAGAACTTATTTTTATTATGCTTAAAATCATTTCCGCCAACGTCAACGGCATCCGCTCTGCCTACAAAAAAGGTTTTTACGAATATATCGCCGCATCGGGTGCGGACATTGTCTGCGTGCAGGAACTCAAAGCGCAGGAGGTTGATTTGTCTGCCGATATGAAAAATCCGCACGGGATGCACGGCTATTGGCATTGCGCCGAGAAGCGCGGTTACAGCGGTGTGGCGGTGTACAGCAAACGCAAACCCGACAATGTGCAAATCGGTATGGGCATTGAGGAATTCGACCGCGAAGGGCGGTTTGTGCGTTGCGATTTCGGCAGGTTGAGCGTCATTTCGCTTTATTTGCCCAGCGGCAGCAGCGCGGAAGAACGCCAGCAGGTGAAATACCGTTTCCTCGATGCGTTTTACCCTATGCTCGAAACGATGAAAAACGAAGGGCGCGACATTGTCGTCTGCGGCGACTGGAACATCGCACACCAAAACATCGACCTGAAAAACTGGAAAGGCAACCAGAAAAATTCAGGTTTCCTGCCCGAAGAGCGCGAGTGGATAGGCAAGGTTATCCACAAACTCGGTTGGACGGATATGTGGCGCACGCTTTATCCCGATGTGCCGGGCTACACTTGGTGGAGCAACCGTGGGCAGGCGTATGCGAAAGATGTCGGGTGGCGCATCGATTATCAGATGGTTACGCCCGAACTTGCCGCCAAAGCCGTGTCCGCACACGTTTATAAAGACGAAAAATTTTCCGACCATGCGCCGCTGGTCGTGGAGTATGACTATGCTGCCGAATAAGGTTTTGGGTAAATATGATTGGAATGTGGACGGAAAAACCGGAATAGGCGCGGCATGGGTTGTCGCTGCGTTTATCCTGCCCATGTTGGTGTGGGCGATATTTATGCTGTCGCGGATGCAGGGCTGGCTTGCGCCGACCAAGGCAAATCCGACGTGGGCGTTGGTGTGGCTGCTGATCTGCCTGCCCTGCCTGCTGATTGCGGCCAAATGTTTGGGTTGGAAAGGCTGGCGGCGGGCGGTGAATATTTTTGCCTGCCTGACCGTCTGCGCCATATTGAGCGTACCCGCTTCGCTGCTCATCGCCTTTACCCTTCGGGACCTGCTGAAATAGGCGGGGCGGTATGCAGGGTTTTGAACTCGAAGATTTGACGCTTTGGCTGATACGCGATGCCGGAGAGGATCAGATGTGGATAGACCGCTGGGCGGTTAGTTATCCTGTTGTGCAGATGTCTGAAGCGTCCGCAAACGGCAGCAAGGAAGCGTGGCAAACCGCGCTTCAGACGGCATTTGAACGCATACGCGGCAAACACGTCGCCGTTGTCGCACACGGAGCGGGTGCGGCCGCATTTTTGGCGTGGCTGTATCGCGCCGACATCCTGACGCAGAAGAAACTCGCCGGTATCATTCTCGTATCGCCGCGTCCCGATGTTTTTCCCGACGATGCGGAACACACTTTCCAACGCGTCCGCTGTCCCTGCCGTGCCGCATTGGTGGTGTCCGAACACGGCGGCGTGCCGCACGGTTGGGCGCAAAAACAGGCGGATTTGTGGAACGCGCGCCTGTTGGTTTCCCCGCATTCGGGCAGTTTGAACGGTATGCTCGGCGGCTGGCAGTGGGGTATGAAGCTGATGCAGGAAATGTTGCTGGCGTGAACGTTTGCCTTATCAGAATTTCGTCCAATTGGGGTTGCAAGGAAAATGCCGTCTGAAACAGGTTTCAGACGGCATTTTTATTCAAACAGGGCTTACAGGCTGCCCAACACGATACGCAACACGCGGCGCAACGGCTCGGCCGCGCCCCACAAAAGTTGGTCGCCGACGGTGAACGCGCTGATGTATTCGCCGCCCATCTCCAGTTTGCGGATACGGCCGACAGGAACAGACAGCGTGCCGGTAACTTTGGCGGGTGTCAGCTCGTGGATGCTGGCTTCTTTTTCGTTAGGGATGACTTTCACCCAGTCGTTTGCACCTGCCAAGATGGCTTCGATTTCGGAAACGGGCAGGTCTTTTTTCAGCTTCAGGGTAATGGCTTGGCTGTGGCAGCGCATAGAGCCGATGCGCACGCACAAGCCGTCGATTACGGTCGGATTGTCGCTGCGGCCGAGGATTTTGTTGGTTTCCACGCCGCCTTTCCATTCTTCTTTGGACTGGCCGTTGCCCAAGTCCACGTCAATCCACGGAATCAGGCTGCCGGCGAGCGGTACGCCGAAGTTGGCTTTCGGATAGTCTTCGCTGCGCAGGAAATCGGACACTTTGCGGTCGATGTCGAGAATCGAGCCGGCAGGATCGGCAAGCTCGTCTGCCACTTTGGCGTGAATCGCGCCCATGCCGCTGATGAGTTCGCGCATGTTTTTTGCGCCTGCGCCGGAAGCGGCTTGGTAGGTCATGCTGGTTGCCCATTCGACCAAATCGTTTTGGAACAGGCCGCCCAAAGCCATCAGCATCAGGGAAACGGTACAGTTGCCGCCGATGTAGTTTTTCACGCCGTTTTTGAGACCGTTGTCGATGACGTTGCGGTTGACAGGGTCGAGGACGATAATCGCATCGTCTTTCATACGCAGCGAGGATGCCGCGTCAATCCAGTAGCCGCTCCAGCCGCTGTCGCGCAGGGCTTGGAACACGGATTTGGTGTAATCGCCACCCTGACAGGTAACGATGATGTCCATTTTCGCCAGCTCGGCAACGTCGTTCGCATTCAATAATGTTTTAGCCGCCTGACCGAAATCAGGGGCAGCACCGCCGACGTTGGAAGTGGTAAAGAAAAATGCTTCGGGAATGTGGGCGAAGTCGTTTTCTTCTTTCATACGCTGCATCAAAACCGAACCGACCATGCCGCGCCAGCCGACGAAACCTACTTTCATGTGTTGCTCCTTGAGGAAAATCGTTAACAAAATTATGTATGGCGTAAAGGAAGCGTTTTAACGCCGTATTGGGAAAATGTAAAGTTCTTTATCGGGATTTCTTTAAATATTGGCGTTTTCGGTGTCAGGACGGTAGAATCGGGGTCAGTTAAGAACCATTATCAGGAAGAAACATGGAAGAAAGAAACAACTATATCGGTGCGGCCGGTGTCGGCAGGTCTGACATTCAGGAAATCGAGGTAACGGTTGCCGGTGCCGGAGACCGGATACTTGCGGCCCTGCTGAACCAATTGTTTACCTTTTTGGTTTTGTTGGTGCCGTTTGTCGGACTGATTGCCTTAGTCATCAAGAATGAAGGCAGGATTGGCAGCGGCGAAGAAATGTTCGGGCTGCTTTTTGGCATGACTTCCTTTTGGGTAGGACTGGCGGGCATTTTGGCGTACACCGTCGTTCAAATCTACTATATGAGTCGGGACGGGCAGTCATTGGGTAAGAAAATCATGAGAATCCGCGTGTTGAAAACCGACGGTCGTAATCCCGGTTTTGTCGGTACGGTTTTGGTACGCGAAATCGCATGGTCGGTTTTGGTTGCCATTATTGCCGCCGTTATCGGTCTTGCAGTAGGTGACAACGGAGAAAACGCCATCAACCTGCTGGCATTTCTTGCCAACTTTGTCCTGCTCTTTATGGTCAAACGCGACCGCCGCACGCTTTACGACATGATGGCGGATACGGTTGTCGTCAAGCTGCCCAAATAAACGGACACGGCAAAATGCCGTCTGAAAGCCTTTCAGACGGCATTTTTATCTTCAGAACCGCTCAAGCATCGTGCAGCAAAGCCGCGTGCAGGGTGTTTTCCATCAATGTGGCAATCGTCATCGGACCCACGCCGCCGGGAACGGGCGTAATCATCGCCGCCCGTTCTTTTGCCGTTTCAAATTCCACGTCGCCGCACAGGCTGCCGTCGTCCAAACGGTTGATGCCCACATCGATAATGACCGCGCCGGGTTTGATCCATTCGCCTTTGACAAAGTTCGGAATGCCCACGCCGACTACCAAAATATCGGCCCCGGCAACCTCATCGGCAAGATTTTCAGTCGCGCTGTGGCAGATTGTTACCGTTGCGCGCGCCAGCAGCAGTTCCAAAGCCTGCGGGCGGCCGACGATATTCGACGCGCCGACCACGACCGCTTTTTTTCCCTTCGGATCGATGCCGTAAGCTTCCAAAAGCGTCATCACGCCCTTGGGCGTACACGGGCGCATCAGCGGCATTTTGACCGCCAGCCTGCCGACATTGTAAGGATGGAAGCCGTCCACGTCCTTATCCGGCGAAATACGTTCCAAGACCGCTTGGCTGTCGAGGTGCTTCGGCAGTGGAAGCTGAACCAGAATACCGTCCACTTCGGAATCGGCATTCAGGCGGTCGACCAGTGCCAGTAGTTCTTCCTGCGATGTTGATTCGGGCAGCTCGTAAGACAGTGATTTGATGCCGCATTTTTGGCAGGCGGTTTTCTTGTTGCGGACATAAACCGCGCTGGCAGGGTCGCCGCCGACCAAAACCACGGCCAGGCAAGGCGTGTGCAGATTGTCCTGTTGGCGTTGCGCCACCGCTTCGGCAACCGCCTGCAGGCGTTTTTGCGAAACTTCTTTACCGTTGATCAGTTGTGCCGACATATCCGTCCTTTTGTTAAACAGGTAGAAAATGCTGAAAATTATCGCATTTTCCGTATATTTTTACAGCAGGATGCCGAAAATAAATTTGCCCTGAAATATAGTGGATTAAATTTAAACCAGTACGGCGTTGCCTCGCCTTGCCGTACTATTTGTACTGTCTGCGGCTTCGTCGCCTTGTCCTGATTTAAATTTAATCCACTATAAAATACGGCTGTTTGGACGGATTAAATATTTTTTCAAATCAAAAAACTATATTTTTCATCTTGGTGTCTTGAAAATAAATGTTGACGCATCTTTCCCTGAACTGTATAGTTCGCTTCTTCAAGTCGGGGCGTAGCGCAGCCCGGTTAGCGCATCTGCTTTGGGAGCAGAGGGTCGTGAGTTCGAATCCCACCGCCCCGACCAATCAATCAGCACGAATCGGCATGAGCGCCCGTAGCTCAACCGGATAGAGCACCGACCTTCTAAGTCGGGGGTTACAGGTTCGATTCCTGTCGGGCGTGCCAAGAATTTGATTGAAACCGTTTTTATGGTGGCTGTAGCTCAGTTGGTAGAGCCCCGGATTGTGATTCCGGTTGTCGTGGGTTCGAGCCCCATCAGCCACCCCAGATAAAGGCCCGTACTTTTCGGTACGGGTCTTTTTCCGTTTGCGCGTACTGTCCGCACCGTCGTATCGGTGCGGCGGTATGCCGTCTGAAAGCCGAACCGGTCATACGGAAACTGCTTCAGACGGCATTTGCACCGCCGGCTTTGCCTTTCGCATATGCTTCTGTATCATGTGGGTTTTTCTGTCTTTTATGGTTTTTTTCGGAGGCTTTGATGGTTGGCCATTGGTCTGTTCCTGATTTTGAATCGAAAATCTGTCCGCCCGAGGCGTTGGCGGCGCGTTTGGCGTTGTTGCCGCGCCCGCTGGTGTTTACCAACGGCTGTTTCGACATCCTTCATCGCGGTCATGTTACTTATCTGGCGCAGGCGCGTTCGGCAGGGGCGGCGTTGGTGCTGGCGTTGAATACCGATGCTTCGGTGCGGCGTTTGGGCAAGGGCGGCGACCGCCCGATTAATCCTTTGGAGAATCGTGCCGCCGTTGCCGCCGCGTTGGAAAGTGTGGATTTGGTTACTTGGTTTGACGAGGATACGCCGGCGGCGTTGATTGAGGCGGTAAAGCCGGAGGTGTTGGTCAAGGGCGGCGATTGGGCTGTGGATAAGATTGTCGGTGCGGCAGAAACGTTGGCACGCGGCGGTCAGGTGTTTTCAATTCCGTTTCTGCACCAGACTTCGACGACGAAGACTCTGGCGAAAATCCGTGCGGCAGAGGGCGGAAAATGACGGTTTTGAAGCCTTCGCACTGGCGGGTGTTGGCGGAGCTTGCCGACGGTTTGCCGCAACACGTCTCGCAACTGGCGCGTGTGGCGGATATGAAGCCGCAGCAGTTGAACGGTTTTTGGCAGCAGATGCCGGCGCACATACGCGGGCTGTTGCGCCAACACGACGGCTATTGGCGGCTGGTGCGCCCCTTGGCGGTTTTCGATGCCGAAGGTTTGCGCGCGTTGGGGGAACGGTCGGGTTTTCAGACGGCATTGAAACATGAGTGCGCGTCCAGCAACGACGAGATACTGGAATTGGCGCGGATTGCGCCCGACAGGGTGCATAAGGCTTTGTGCGTCGCGCACCTGCAAAGCAAGGGCAGGGGGCGGCAGGGGAGGAAATGGTCGCACCGTTTGGGCGAGTGCCTGATGTTCAGTTTCGGCTGGGTGTTTGACCGGCCGCAGTATGAATTGGGTTCGTTGTCGCCTGTTGCGGCAGTGGCGTGTCGGCGCGCCTTGTCGCGTTTAGGTTTGGATGTGCAGATTAAGTGGCCAAACGATTTGGTCGTCGGACGCGACAAATTGGGCGGCATTCTGATTGAAACGGTCAGGGCGGGCGGCAAAACGGTTGCCGTTGTCGGTATCGGCATCAATTTTGTGCTGCCCAAGGAAGTGGAAAACGCCGCTTCCGTGCAATCGCTGTTTCAGACGGCATCGCGGCGGGGCAATGCCGATGCCGCCGTGCTGCTGGAAACGTTGTTGGCGGAACTTGATGCGGTGTTGTTGCAATATGCGCGGGATGGATTTGCGCCTTTTGTGGCGGAATATCAGGCTGCCAACCGCGACCACGGTAAGGCGGTATTGCTTTTGCGCGACGGCGAAACCGTGTGCGAAGGTACGGTTAAAGGCGTGGACGGACAAGGCGTTCTGCACTTGGAAACGGCAGAGGGCGAACAGACGGTCGTCAGCGGCGAAATCAGCCTGCGGCCCGATGACAGGCCGGTTCCCGTGCCGAAGCGGCGGGATTCGGAACGTTTTTTGCTGTTGGACGGAGGGAACAGCCGGCTCAAGTGGGCGTGGGTGGAAAACGGCACGTTCGCAACCGTCGGCAGCGCGCCGTACCGCGATTTGTCGCCTTTGGGCGCGGAGTGGGCGGAAAAGGCGGATGGAAATGTCCGCATCGTCGGTTGCGCCGTGTGCGGAGAATCCAAAAAGACACAAGTGCAGGAACAGCTCGCCCGAAAAATCGAGTGGCTGCCGTCTTCCGCACAGGCTTTGGGCATACGCAACCACTACCGCCACCCTGAAGAACACGGTTCCGACCGCTGGTTCAACGCCTTGGGCAGCCGCCGCTTCAGCCGCAACGCCTGCGTCGTCGTCAGCTGCGGCACGGCGGTAACGGTTGACGCGCTCACCGATGACGGACATTATCTCGGCGGAACCATTATGCCCGGTTTCCACCTGATGAAAGAATCGCTCGCCGTCCGAACCGCCAACCTCAACCGCCCCGCCGGCAAGCGTTACCCTTTCCCGACCACCACAAGCAATGCCATCGCCAGCGGTATGATGGACGCGGTTTGCGGCTCGGTTATGATGATGCACGGACGTCTGAAAGAAAAAAACGGCGCGGACAAGCCTGTCGATGTCATCATTACCGGCGGCGGTGCGGCAAAAGTCGCAGAAGCCCTGCCGCCTGCATTTTTGGCGGAAAATACCGTGCGCGTGGCGGACAACCTCGTCATCCACGGGCTGCTGAACCTGATTGCCGCCGAAGGCGGGGAATCGGAACACGCTTAAAAAATATGCCCTTTTTCAACAAGGGGCGGCATCCGTCCGAATCCATCCGGATTCTGCCGCCCGACAGACTGCCGCCCGGGCGGGCGGGGTTTCAAACATTGAGGAAATTCTGATGAAATGGCTCTTCACCCTTTTGGCGGTACTCAATATTGCCGTATTCGGCGGCACGGTGGGCTATAAATTGGCCGTTAAAGCGGCGGGCGGCGTGCCGGAGAACCGGGCTACCGAAAACACACCCCCTGCAACGCCCGCCGCCGGCAATGCGGCGGCATCCGGGGAGGATACGGCCGCACTGCTCAAACCGGGCGACATCCTGACCGAAGAACAGGCGGAACAGTTGCGCCTGCAAAAAGAAGCGGAACAGAAAAAACTGAAGGAGAAAAAACAGCGCGAGGAAAAATCCCGCCGCGAAAAACTCGCCGCCGAAAAGGCGCAGGCGGAACGTGAAAACAGTACGGCGGATACCTCATGCGCCGCGCAGGCAAGCCTCACGATGGACGAAGACGACTACCACCGCATCAAAGGGCTTTTGGGCAAATGGTCGCACGTCGCCAGCAGGAGCGTCGAAAAACGTACCGCCAAAGCTAAACCTGCCGATAAAACCTACCGCGTCGTCCTGCCCATTTCCGGCAATGCCGAAGAACAGGCGGCGGAGCTGTCTGCCAAAGGTTTCAACCCCATACCGTTTGACGGCGCATTGAGTTTGGGTGTCGGCAACAGCCGGGAAAACGCCCAAGCCCTGCAAAACCGGCTTGCCGGCGCAGGATTCGGCGGGGCGTATATTGTCGAACGCGCGGCGGAAACCGGCCGGCAGGACGATTCTTTGAGCGTGTCGCGTATGACGGTTTTGTTTACCGGCGTGAATGCCGCCGATGCGGACGAAATCCGTAAAATCACGTCCCCATACGGCAAACTGAGCCTCAAATCCTGCAAATAAGTGCAGACCAAAAACGCCAAACCCACCGCGAAGGTGGGTTTGGCGTTTCGGTTTTGAGTATCTGATATATAAAAAGGGAATGTATGTCTCGTATATGCCGACTCCAAGTGTGAAAGTGATGATGGGGAAATATGGTGTTTAATGGTTCGGAACGGACGGCTTCCGAGTGGTTTTGATTATACGCTAATAATAATAATTATCAATAAAAATTTAAAAATAAATGTGGATTTTTTGTAACACGATGAAAAATAAATAAATTAAACTATTTTCCGATGTTTGTGATTCGGGACGGCAAACTTTCATTGTGCCGGACAAATCGGGGGCGGCAGGCATAGCCGGGGGCTTCGTGCCTGTCGGAAAGAAGCCTGCCGTGTTTGAAACGTCCGTCCGATTTGGCGCGGACAGGGTTGTCATTCGGGGGATGTTTGAGCGTGGATTCGGGGATGCAAAAGCGGTGAAACCGTTGCGGATGAAGGCTTACGGATGGCTTTAGGTATTTTTAAATGTATTCAAACAACAACAAAACGCTTCTTCTGTTGTTGTACTTGGGGCTTGCGCGGCAGCCTGCGCGCCGGGGAGGCCGGGTGTTTCTTTGGTTGCGGTGTCGGGGTGGGCGGCAAGGTTTTCCGGCCGGTTTTTCCATTTTTCCCGACAAAGCCGTGATGCTAGGGAATGGCGGTTTGTCTGTTTCAGGCCGCCGCCGTTTTGGACCGCGATGCCGTCTGAAGCCTTCAGACGGCATTTTTGCCGCCTTTTTCAATATTCCGCCGAATGCCAAAACGGCTGTCCGACGGTCGGCGTGCTGGCTTGCGCTTTGGTTCGCGCTTCGACCGGTCCGGCTTCAAATGCCAGCCGTCCGGATTCGACGGCGAGGGCGAAGGCGCGCGCCATATTGACCGGATCGCCGCTGCGGGAAACGGCGGTATTCAGCAATACGCCGTCAAAACCCCATTCCATCACTTGCGCCGCTTGGGAAGGCAAACCCAAGCCCGCATCGATAATCAGCGGCGTGTCGGGCAGGCGTTCGCGCAGGACTTTGAGCGCGTAGGCGTGAACCGCGCCCAAACCCGTGCCGATCGGAGCCGCCCACGGCATCAACGCCTGACAGCCCGCATCGAGCAGGCGGCGGCAGGCAATCAGGTCTTCGGTGCAATAAGGCAGCACTTTGAAGCCGTCTTTAATCAGGATTTCCGCCGCTTCGACAAGCTGAAACACATCCGGCTGCAAGGTGTCGTCGTCGCCGATGAGTTCGAGTTTGATCCAATCGGTTTCAAACACTTCGCGCGCCATCTGCGCCGTCGTTACCGCTTCCTGCACGCTTTGGCAGCCTGCTGTGTTGGGCAGCACGGGCACGCCGGTTTCTTGAAGCAGCGACCAAAAACCCTGACCGTGCGCCTCACTGCCGCTTCCCGCGCGGCGCAGCGAGACGGTAATCATTGCGGGTTGGGCGATACGGACGGATTGTTTGAGGATTTCGGGTGTCGGGTAGGCGGCCGTGCCGAGCAGCAGCCGCGAAGGGAAAGTTTCTCCGTATAGGGTGAGCATGATGGGTTCCTTGGTATGGTTGTCGGGTGCGATGCCGTCTGAAAGCCGGAGGCGTGCCTTTGGGGTTTCAGACGGCATTCAGCCGCCGACGACGGGGCGGACGATATCGACTTTGTCGTTTTCGTTCAAAACCGTTTCCGCATACGCGCCTTTGGGGATGAAAACGGTGTTGACCGCCACGGCAAAAGGCTGTTTCGGCGCGGTTTGGGCAATGAGGTCGGCAACGGTCGTGCCGTGAAGTTCGGCGGGTTCGCCGTTTAAGATGATGTTCATGGTTTCTCGATATTTCGGTGTTTATAGAGGTTTTTAGACGACCTTTGTAAATGTTGGGTTGCAAGCGAACCTGCAACATTTGTGTCCATTAATATTTTTATGTTCAATTATTTATTATTTTTCTATTTCAATCCCATTAATATAGGCAAATTTAATCATAGTAGCTCCATTAAATTCACACATGCCCAATGAAATGCTTTCCTTTGGTAATTCATTCAAAGAATTATAAAAACCAATATACTTTTTTCTTAATTTGTCTTTTTTGATTATTTTATTAAAATACTGCTGCGCCTTAGCTTTTCCGCTAAAATAATAGATGTAATACAATAAATTATAGTCATTCATATCCTCATTTATAATTTTTTCAATATTGGTTTCTGTGTCCTCAAAATCGTCAAATAACGGTATTATATGTTCTCTTATGAGTTTGCTAACATCCTCTACCGTATATTTATAGCTTGCTCCTGCTAACTGCCACCAACTCCAAGGTTTTCTATTTATCAAACTCCCCAACTCTCCGTCATATATAAAACCATTATTGATATTTGCCTTTTTCATATCTTTTGAGTAAATGGCGATATGTGGAATAAATTGCACACTACATTGATAATTGCGCCTATCAGCCTGAAAATAGATTTCAAATGTAATATCCCTGTTTTTAGATACTCTCTTTAATTTCTGCCCTTTAGAAATTATCTTAAAATCAGGAAATTTACTTGCTATTTCTTGCCATGCTTTTTCACATAACTCTCTTGGTTTCATTGTTATCAAATTGCTCCTTATGTATCTTTTTAAAATTTTAAAATATGATAAAAATGAATAAAATAAAAAATAAATTCCTCTGTAAATATATTATTTGGTACGTCTGGTTTTAGACTTTATTATTTTCAGACGACCTTATTCATTCCACAAAGCCTGAAACGCTTTAACCACGGCTTCGGGGTTTTCCGCTTCGGTAACGGCGCGGACGACGGCGAGTGAGGAAACGCCGGTGGCGAGTACGGCTTGGGCATTGTTCAAATCGATGCCGCCGATGGCGACGACGGGCGTGCCGCCTGCCTGTTTCACATATTCGCGCAGTTTGTCCAAGCCTTGCGGGGCGGTGGGCATTTGCTTGGTCGTGGTCGGGAAAATCGCGCCGCTGGCGACGTAGCTAGGGTGTACGGACAAGGCGCGGTCGAGTTCGGCAACAGAGTGCGTACTCAAACCCAAGCGCAAACCGGCGGCGGCGATGGCGGCGAGGTCGGCGGTGTCCATATCTTCTTGTCCGAGATGTATGCCGTATGCGCCCGCTTCTATCGCCTCGCGCCAGTGGTCGTTGATGAAAAGCTGCGTGCGGCTGCTCTGACAGGCGGCGACACAGCGGGCGATTTCGCGTTTCAATTCGTCGCTGTGCAGGGTTTTGCAGCGCAGTTGCACCGTGTCGGCACCTGCTTTGACCATGCGCTCCACCCAATCGGCGGTGGGAACGACGGCGTAGAATTTGAGCGGGGATTTGAGTGGTGGGAAGGTCATAAGGTGTCCTTTCAGACGGCTTTAATCTTGTCTTCGGATATACGCCAAACCGCTTTCTTCATCATGTTCGGGTGCGTCTTTTCCGTCAAACAGTGCCACTGCCAATCTGACGGCGGCGGCGGTTACGGCGGGGGAAATCATAAAGCCGTGGCGGAACAGGCCGTTGATTTCAATCAGGCGTTGGGCGCGGCTGTAACGGATTTCGGGGTTGTGGTGGTTAAGCGTTGGGCGCAGGCCGGTAGCGATTTCGAGGATGTCGGCTTCGCCAAAAGCGGGGTGGACGGCATAAAGTGCGGATAAAAGTTCCAGCCCGGAACGCACGCTGGCAGGGGCTTGGCTTTCGCTTTCGATTTGGGTCGCGCCGATGACGAAGACGTGGTTTTCTTTCGGGGCGATGTAGAGCGGATAACGCGGATGGAGCAGGCGCACGGGGCGGTTGAGTGTGATTTCGGGCGTGTAAACTCGCGCCACTTCGCCGCGTATGCCGCGCAAGGTGCTGGTGTGCTCGGGGGCTTGGTTCCAAGCGGTTTTTGAGCCGTAGCCGCGACAGTCGATCAGCCAGTCGTATTGGGCTTGCAGGTCTTCGGGGGCGCATTCGTGTTCCCAATGGCAGGGGACGTTCAGTTCGTCCAAAGCGTCGGCAAGTGCAGACAATATCTGCCGCCCGTCGAGCTGGCCTTCGGTCGGCAGGTAGATGCCGTCTGAAAAACGTCCGCCGAGTTGCGGTTCGCGTTTGGCGATGTCGTCGGCGCGCCAACGGACGATTTCGTCATCCGCTACGCCGCCGCGTTTGAGATGGCGGACGAACTCGTTGGATAGAGGTTTGTCCTGTCCGTGCCACACAATCAGGCTGCCGTTTTCCTGCATCATGGCAGGCGTTTTCAGACGGCCTCTGATGTTGCGCCAAAGCGGAATGCTCTGCCTGCCCAGTTTGATGACTTCAGGCGTGGCTTCGACCGCTTCCGCCGCAGGCGCGAGCATCGCGGCGGCAACATAAGCGGCGGCGTGTTCGCCTTGGCGGGTGCCTTTGTCGAAAAGTGCAATCTGATAACCTTGTTCTGCAAGTTGCAGTGCGGTCAGCCTTCCGGAAAGGCCGCCGCCGAGGACGGCGATACGGGTCATGACGGATTCCTTTGCAGGTATCGCGATTTGTCGGAAAAAAGGCGTGCCGCCGTTGCGGCGGGTGAGGGTTGTTGTGAGGCATTGCCCGACATATCAAGTCCTTAAAAAAACATGAAAATGGGGCGGGGAAGTGCGGAAGAGGGAACGGAAGCCCGAGAGGGCGGGGAGGTTTTGTTTCCTACGCAGGCATTACCCCGACAGGTTCTACGGATTCTGCTTTCGCAATCTCAGCCGCCCGGCGGGCAGCACTCCGACAAGGAGCTTTAAGTGTACACAAAAGCAGGGGATGTTGGCAAAAATCTTACATTTCAGGCGGTACGATACATTTTAATAACAAATGCCGTATAATCAGCCCACTGATTTTCTATGTCCCGACACCATGCATCAAACCTATTATGCCGTACAGCGAGATTTGCTCGAAGCCAACCATCTTTCTCCCGATTTGCTTGCCCAAAGCCTGAGCATTATCGGCACCAACCATGTCGATTATGCCGACATTTATTGTCAGCGCACCGCTTATGAAAGCTGGCATTTGGAAGAAGGCATCGTCAAATCGGGCAGCTTCCAAATCGATCAGGGCGTGGGCGTGCGCGCCGTTTCGGGCGATAAAACCGCCTTTGCCTACGCCGACAGCCTGTGTATCGATTCGATCAACCGTTCCGCCCGCGCCGTCCGCGCGATTGGGGCGGCAGGCGGCGAAGCAAGCGTCAAAGTGCCGTCACCTGCCTACGGCAAGCCTGTCCACATAGCGATCGACCCGATTGCCGGCCTCGATTCCGCCGCCAAAGTCGCGCTGTTGAATAAAGTGGAAGCAATCGCCAAAGCCGCCGATCCGCGCATCGTGCAAGTGATGGCCGGTTTGACCTGCGAATACGATATGGTTTACCTCGCCCGTCTGGACGGCAAACACGCCGCCGACATCCGCCCGATGGTGCGCCTGAACGTTACCGTCATCGCCAAACAGGGCGACAGGCGCGAACAGGGCAGCGCGGGCGGCGGCGGACGCTACGATTTAGCTTATTTTGATGAAACTCTGGTGCGGCAGTTTGTCGGTTCCGCCGTCAAACAAGCTCTGACCAATCTCGAATCCCGTCCTGCGCCTGCCGGCGAGATGACCGTCGTTTTGGGCAACGGCTGGCCGGGCGTGTTGCTGCACGAAGCGGTCGGACACGGTTTGGAAGGCGATTTCAACCGCAAGGGGACCAGCGTCTTTTCCGGCCGAATCGGCGAGCGCGTGGCCGCCAAAGGCGTTACCGTCGTCGATCAGGGCGATATTGCCGGCCGGCGCGGCTCGCTCAATATCGACGACGAAGGCAACGAAACGCGCCGCACTGTATTGATCGAAGACGGCATTTTGGTCGGCTATATGCAGGACGAAACCAACGCCCGCCTGACGGGTACGCAATCGACCGGCAACGGCCGCCGCGAAAGCTACGCCTCCGTCCCGATGCCGCGCATGACCAACACCTTTATGGAAAACGGCGGCTACAAACCCGACGAAATCATCGCGTCCATCGACAAAGGCATTTACGCCGTCAACTTCGGCGGCGGACAGGTGGACATTACCAGCGGCAAATTCGTGTTCAGCGCGTCCGAAGCGTGGTGGGTGGAAGGCGGCAGGCTGCAATACCCCGTCAAAGGCGCGACCATCATTGGCAACGGTCCCGAAGTGCTGAAACACGTTTCGATGATAGGCAACGATACCGCGTTGGACAGCGGTGTCGGCGTGTGCGGCAAAGAAGGGCAGAGCGTCCCTGTCGGCGTGGGGCAACCGACCTTGCGGATTGATGCCGGACTGACCGTGGGCGGTAGCGAAATCTGACGCGGAATCCGGCACGATGCCGTCTGAAAGGTTTTCAGGCGGCATCGCCTTATTCTTTTTTCCTATGTTTGATATTCCCAAGCATTCTTTAACATTATCTTGCAAGTTCATTAAAATACCGCCTTTCGTTAAGCTGATTTCTGATTCTGATGAACTGGCCTTATTTAATCGATGCCGTGCCCAAATTCGCCGATGCGGCAAAGCTGACGCTGGAATTGTCCGTTTACGGCGTTGTTTTGTCGTTGCTGTTCGGACTGCCCGTCGCCGTGGTTACGGCATACCGCATCCGCCCCTTCTACGCATTGGCGCGCGCCTATATCGAGCTGTCGCGCAATACGCCCCTGCTGATCCAATTGTTTTTCCTGTATTACGGCCTGCCGAAAATGGGCATTAAATGGGACGGTTTCACCTGCGGCGTAATCGCGTTGGTTTTTTTGGGCGCAAGCTATATGGCGGAAGCCGTCCGCGCCGGCATCCTCGCCGTGCCTAAAGGGCAGGTCGAAGCGGGCAAGGCCATCGGTTTGAGCCGCTTTCAAGTGTTCCGCTATGTCGAATTGCCTCAGGCTTGGGCGGTCGCTGTTCCCGCTATTGGTGCAAACGTATTGTTTTTAATGAAAGAAACATCCGTTATTAGCGCGGTCGGCATTGCGGAATTGCTGTTCGTTACCAAAGATGTGATTGGTATGGACTACAAAACCAACGAGGCTTTGTTTTTGTTGTTTGCCGCTTATCTGATTATCCTGCTGCCCGTTTCGCTTTTGGCGCGGCGATTGGAAAACCGCATACGGGGTGCGAAATATGGCGTTTGAATGGCTGTTTGAAGGGCAAAACGCGGCGCGCTTGGGCGAAGGCCTGCTGCTGACGGTGCAGATTTCCCTGATTTCCGTTGCCGCCTCCTGTGTATTGGGTACGCTGTTCGGCTTGGTTTTGCGTTCGCGCAACCGGCTTATCCGCTTTATCGGACGGTTTTATCTCGAAACCATCCGCATCGTGCCGATTTTGGTGTGGCTGTTCGGCCTGTATTTCGGACTGTCCGCCTGGACGGGCATCCACATCGGCGGATTTTGGGTCTGCGTCTGGGTATTTTCCCTGTGGGGCATCGCCGAAATGGGCGATTTGGTCCGCGGCGCATTGGAATCGATTGAAAAACACCAGGTCGAATCAGGCCTGGCACTCGGCTTGAGTCGCGGGCAGGTATTCCGCTACATCGAGCTGCCGCAAAGCATCCGCCGCGTATTGCCCGGTGCTGTCAATCTGTTTACGCGCATGATCAAAACCAGCTCGCTCGCCTCGCTTATCGGCGTGATTGAAGTGGTCAAAGTGGGGCAGCAAATTATTGAAAACTCGCTGCTGACGCAGCCCAATGCTTCATTTTGGGTTTACGGCCTGATTTTTATGCTGTATTTCTTCTGTTGCTGGCCGCTGTCGCTGCTGGCGGCAAAACTTGAACAAAAATGGGAACACTGACATGGCTTTACTGAGCATCCGCAACCTGCACAAACAATACGGCAACGTAACCGCCATTCAATCCTTAGACTTGGACTTGGAAAAAGGCGAAGTCATCGTACTGCTGGGTCCGTCCGGCTGCGGCAAATCCACACTCCTGCGCTGCGTCAACGGTTTGGAAGCGCACCAAGGCGGCAGCATCGTGATGGACGGTGTCGGCGAATTTGGCAAAGACGTTTCTTGGCAAACCGCCCGGCAAAAAGTCGGCATGGTCTTTCAAAGCTATGAACTGTTTGCCCACATGACCGTCATCGAAAACATCCTCTTAGGCCCGGTGAAAGTACAAAACCGCAACCGTGCCGAGGCAGAGGCACAAGCCGACAAACTGTTGGAACGCGTCGGCCTGCTCGACCGCAAGAACGCCTATCCGCGCGAACTCTCCGGCGGCCAGAAACAACGCATCGCCATTGTCCGCGCCCTGTGCCTGAATCCGGAAGTCATCCTGCTGGACGAAATCACCGCCGCACTCGACCCCGAAATGGTGCGCGAGGTCTTGGAAGTGGTTTTGGAACTCGCCCGCGAAGGCATGAGTATGCTCATCGTAACCCATGAAATGGGGTTTGCCCGCAAAGTTGCCGACCGCATCGTCTTTATGGACAAAGGCGGCATTGTCGAATCGTCCGACCCCGAAACCTTCTTCTCCGCACCAAAAAGCGAACGTGCCCGCCAATTTCTGGCAGGTATGGACTACTGATTTACCGCAAACCGTCCGAACCCCTTTCAGACGGCATTTCATCCCAAGCAAACATTCAAAAAGGAGATTCCCAATGAAACTAAACGCAAAATTCAAAGCGCTACTCGCTTCCGCTGCCATCGCCGTCGGTCTGACCGCCTGCGGGGGCGGCTCCGGCGATACCCAATCTTCACAAAGCGGCGGTGCGGCAACCGTTGCCTCCATCAAAGAAAAAGGCGTGATCCGCATCGGCGTATTCGGCGACAAGCCTCCGTTCGGCTATGTTGATGCCAACGGCAAAAACCAAGGCTTTGATGTTGAGATCGCCAAAGACCTGGCCAAAGACCTGCTCGGCAGCCCCGACAAAGTCGAATTTGTCTTAACCGAGGCCGCAAACCGCGTCGAATACGTCCGTTCCGGCAAAGTCGACCTCATCCTCGCCAACTTTACCCAAACCCCCGAACGCGCCGAAGCCGTCGATTTCGCCGATCCTTACATGAAAGTGGCGTTGGGCGTGGTTTCCCCCAAAGACAAACCGATTACCGACGTGGCGCAATTGAAAGACCAAACCCTGCTGGTCAACAAAGGCACCACCGCCGACGCTTTCTTCACCAAAAGCCATCCCGAAGTCAAACTGCTGAAATTCGACCAAAACACCGAAACCTTCGACGCGCTGAAAGACGGCCGCGGCGTAGCACTCGCGCACGACAACGCCCTGCTGTGGGCGTGGGCGAAAGAAAACCCGAACTTTGAAGTCGCCATCGGCAACCTCGGCCCCGCCGAATTTATCGCCCCCGCCGTTCAAAAAGGCAACGCCGACCTCCTGAACTGGGTCAACGGCGAAATCGCCGCTATGAAAAAAGACGGCCGTCTGAAAGCCGCCTATGAAAAAACCCTCTTGCCCGTGTATGGCGAGAAAGTCAAACCGGAAGAATTGTTGGCTGAATAAGTTTGTTTGACAAGAAAATCCGTATCCGTATTTGAAGGCGGGTGCGGATTTTTTTCAGCCGCCGAAAATATCGAAAGTCCAAAGGAAGAATCAACTATCTCATTGTTTTCTTTATTTGTTTTATCATTCTTGTATGTGCGGAAATCAAGTTCGTCCGGTTTTGCCTGTGTTTGAATTTCGGGCAACTTTCAAATCGTCATTCCCGAAAAACGCTTCAGCCTTATGTTTCCGGATGACCGTTTTTTGTGGGAATGACGGCGGAGCGTTTCTTTTATTAGGATAAATTCCTACGGTATTGAAACGGCGATAAGGTGTTTTTCTTTATTATATAATTTCAATGCAAAATGATATTTTTTGAACAAGCGTGCCGCAAAGCCGGAAAAAATGTTCAAGCCGCATCGGCGGCAGACGGGATAAAAAATGACGTTTGACGAATGGTTGGGCTTGTCAAAACTGCCCAAAAATGAAGCAAGAATGCTGCTGCAATATGTTTCGGAATATACGCGCGTGCAGTTGTTGACGCGGGGCGGGGAAGAAATGCCGGACGAAGTCCGACAGCGGGCGGACAGGCTGGCGCAACGCCGTCTGAACGGCGAGCCGGTTGCCTATATTTTAGGTGTGCGCGAATTTTATGGCAGACGCTTTACAGTCAATCCGAGCGTGTTGATTCCGCGTCCCGAAACCGAGCATCTGGTCGAAGCCGTATTGGCGCACCTGCCCGAAAACGGGCGCGTGTGGGATTTGGGGACGGGCAGCGGCGCGGTTGCCCTTACCGTCGCACTCGAACGCCCGGATGCCTTCGTCCGTGCATCCGACATCAGTCTGAGCGCACTCGAAACCGCCAGGAAGAATGCGGCAGATTTGGGCGCGCGGGTCGAGTTTGCACACGGTTCCTGGTTCGACACCGATATGCCGTCTGAAAGGCAATGGGATGTCATCGTTTCCAACCCGCCCTATATCGAAAACGGCGATAAACATTTGTCGCAAGGCGATTTGCGGTTTGAGCCGCAAATCGCGCTGACCGACTTTTCAGACGGCCTAAGCTGCATCCGCACCTTGGCGCAAGGCGCGCCCGACCGTTTGGCGGAAGGCGGTTTTTTGTTGTTGGAACACAGTTTCGATCAGGGCGCGGCGGTGCGCGGCGTGTTGGCGGAGAATGGTTTTTCGGGAGTGGAAACCCTGCCGGATTTGGCGGGTTTGGACAGGGTTACGCTGGGGAAGTATATGAAGCATTTGAAATAATTGTTTGCAAAATTGGCGGGCTTTCCGTTATTGGGTTATGATGTGTTTCGATATGTAAACATTTATAGGTTTGGAGCGATAAACAATGAATGCAGTCGTAGTTGCCGTAATCGTTATGCTGGTGCTGTCGCTGTCGCGCGTGCACGTGGTATTGAGCCTGACGGTCGGCGCGTTTGTCGGCGGCGCGGTGGCGGGTATGCCGCTGCAAAACATTGCCGATGCGGCGGGACAGGTCAGTCAGGCGGGGATTATCCCCGTGTTCAACAAAGGTTTGGAAGGCGGCGCGAAGATTGCGCTTTCTTATGCGATGCTCGGCGCGTTTGCGATGGCGATTACCCATTCCGGCCTGCCGCAGCAGCTTGCCGGCGCGGTCGTCCGCAAGCTGAACCGGGGCGGTATGCCCGACAGCGTGCGTTCGGGCGAGGGCGCGGTCAAATGGCTGCTGCTTTCCATCATCCTTGTGATGGGCATTATGAGTCAGAACATCATACCCATCCACATCGCCTTTATCCCGATGATTGTCCCGCCGCTGCTTTTGGTGTTCAACCGCCTGAAAATCGACCGCCGCCTGATTGCGTGCGTCATCACTTTCGGGCTGGTTACGACCTATATGTTCCTGCCTTACGGCTTCGGCGCGATTTTTTTGAACGAAATCCTATTGGGCAACATCCATTCCGCCGCGCCGCAGCTTGATGTGAAAAACATCAACGTGATGGCGGCAATGGCGATTCCCGCATTGGGAATGCTGGCCGGACTCCTGCTGGCGTTTGTCCACTACCGCAAACCGCGACTGTACCAAAGCAATAATGCCGATACGGCGGGCAACGCCGATGCGGCAAACCGTCCGCAGCCGTCCGCCTACCGCAGCCTGGTTGCCGCCGCCGCCATTGCCGTATGCTTTGCCATACAGTTGATGTATGAAGACTCGCTGGTGTTGGGCGCGATGCTCGGTTTCGCCGTATTTATGATGTTGGGGGTCATCAACCGCGACAAGGCAAACGACGTATTCGGCGAAGGCATCAAGATGATGGCGATGGTCGGCTTCATTATGATTGCCGCGCAGGGTTTTGCCGCCGTGATGAATGCGACCGGGCATATTCAGCCGCTGGTGGAAAGCAGTATGGCGATATTCGGCAACAGCAAAGGTATGGCGGCGTTGGCGATGCTGGTGGTGGGGCTTTTGGTAACGATGGGCATCGGTTCGTCCTTTTCCACTTTGCCGATTATCGCCGCGATTTATGTGCCTTTGTGTGTCGGTTTGGGTTTTTCGCCGCTTGCCACCGTCGCCATTGTCGGCACGGCGGGGGCGTTGGGCGATGCCGGTTCGCCTGCGTCCGATTCCACGCTGGGTCCGACGATGGGGCTGAACGCCGACGGGCAGCACGACCACATCCGCGATTCCGTTATCCCGACCTTCATCCACTACAACATCCCGCTGCTGATTGCCGGCTGGATTGCCGCGATGGTGCTGTAAATGGACGCGGTTCAAGAGTTGGAACGCCGTATTGTCGAATTGGAAATCCAATCCGCGCTTCAGGAGGACGTAATCGCCGGCCTGAACGCGATGGTGGCGGAATTGCGGCAGACGCTGGATTTGCAGCAGGCTCAGTTGAGGCTGCTGTATCAAAAAATGCAGGACAGGAATCCCGACGCGCAAGAGCCGTATTCCCTGCGCGACGAGATTCCGCCGCATTATTGATGCGCCGCCGTATCCGGATTTCCTTAAAAAAAGCTGTGTTTGAATATTCCGCCGATGCAACCCTAAGATATAACTTTAATCAGTCGGACAAAATGCCTTTTATCCGATGAAACCGTTTTCCGCCCGAACGGAAATAAGCGGCTCCCCCCCGCTGCAAACAGATAAAACCAACCGGGTATTCAAACACAGCCAAAAAAAAGCCGTCCGAACCCAAAGGGGACAGACGGCCAAACACATTACGGGGAAAACGTCTTACTCAATGAGTCTGCGAAACAGACATTGCTAAAACAACTGCAATTATAAGGTAAGTTTATTTTTTTTTTTTTTTTTTTTTTTTCAAAAAAATT
>NZ_CAUIYF010000008.1 GCF_962719845.1 Neisseria uirgultaei
TTTTGGGGGGGGGGGGGGCAGACGGCATCGGTGCGGCCTGAATACGGTAATATCGTAATAAATCCGCAGATGAAATACAAGGCTTCAAATGCGGGCAGGGTAGGTGCTTCCGTTTCTTTGAAAATGAAACGGGTAAAACACAAATAAGGCCTGTATGCAGGCAAGGTTTATTTGTGTTTGACCTGGAAACGGGTTCAGACGGCACGAACCGGGATGCCGTGCCGTCTGAAAGGGGTTTATCGGGCGGCGCGGTAATCTGCGTCGGCTTTTTCAAAGCGTTCTTGGATTTCGCGCGAAGGTTCTTTGTTGAACAGGGAAACCAACACGGCAACGATCAAGCAAACAATAAAGCCCGGCACGATTTCGTACATGGTCAACAGACCGCTTTCACCTGCCGCTTGAGCCGGTTTTTTCACCCATTCCGCCCACACAACAACGGTTAACGCACCTGCAACCATACCCGACAACGCGCCGTAGGCAGTGATGCGTTTCCACAATACGGACAGAATCACAATCGGACCGAACGCCGCACCGAAACCTGCCCACGCGTAGGAAACCAGTCCCAATACTTTGCTGTTCGGATCGGAAGCAATCAGGATGGAAATCACGGCAATCGCCAAGACCATCAGCCGGCCGACCCATACCAATTCCGACTGTTGCGCGTTTTTACGCAAAAAGCCTTTGTAGAAGTCTTCGGTAATCGCGCTGGAACAAACCAGAAGCTGGCATGACAGTGTGGACATCACGGCGGCAAGAATCGCGCTCAGGATGATGCCCGCAATCCAAGGGTTGAACAGCAAAGTAGAAAGCGCGATGAAGATGCGTTCGTGGTTGCCCTTCATTGAAGCGACTTGGTCGGGATTGGCACCGAAATACGCAATGCCGAAATAACCGACCGCTACCGCGCCCGCAAGGCACAACGCCATCCAAGTCATACCGATGCGGCGTGCGGATACCAGCGATTTCGCGCTTTCGGCGGCCATAAAGCGCGCCAGGATGTGCGGTTGGCCGAAATAGCCTAAGCCCCATGCGGCGGTAGAAATGATGCCGATGACGGTCGTACCGGCAAACAGGCTGCCGTATTCTTTGCCTGTGCCTGCGGCGACGCTTTGAATCGCGGCAGACATCTGTTCCGCGCCGCCCAAGCCCAGATAGACCATCACCGGCGTTAAAATCAGGGCGAAAATCATCAAAGATGCCTGCAGCGTATCCGTCCAGCTTACCGCCAAGAAGCCGCCCAAGAAGGTATAGGCGATGGTCGCACCCGCGCCCAGCCACATTGCCTGATTGTAAGTCATACCTTCAAACAGGCTTTGGAACAGGGTTGCGCCCGCCACAATGCCCGAGGCGCAATAAATCGTGAAGAAGAACAGGATAATCAATGCGGAAACCACTTTCATCAAGTGTCCGCCCGCGCCGAAGCGGTGGAAGAAATAATCCGGCAGCGTCAGCGCATTGTTGGCGTATTCGGTATGCACGCGCAGGCGGCCCGCCACCAAGAGCCAGTTGAAATACGCGCCGACCAAGAGGCCGATGGCAATCCAGGCTTCGTTCAAACCGCTCAGGTAAATCGCGCCCGGCAGCCCCATCAAAAGCCAGCCGGACATATCGGACGCGCCCGCCGACATCGCCGTAACGAACGGACCCAAGCTGCGGCCGCCCAAAATATAATCGTCGAAATTGCGCGTGGAAAAATAAGCGGCAAGCCCGATGAGAAGGACTGCAACCAGATAGATTGCAAAAGTGATGTACATGGGATTCATGTGCTATTCCTCGTCTAAAACTTCAGAATTACAGGCTTTGAAATTGCAAGCAACTTGCGCCTGAAATGTTTTTCTAATAAAAGTACAACGGAAAATCCGGACACCCGAAAGGGGATTTGGATAAATTATCTTCAATCACAATAAGATATGTAATGAAATCACATGAAATTGTAAATAATTTGGTTCAGCATAACCCAAATTCTTTTGTTTGCAAAGCACTTGCCGTCGAAAAAAGGCGGAGAAAAGCAGATTGTTAACATAAAATCTATCTAAAACAAGATATTATTTTGTAGTTGTTTGTAATTGAAAAGGGGTGGTGTTGTGAAACCGGCTTTCCGCCTGCTTATGTTTTGAAGTGTAGTTTAGCAACGGAAGTGGGGGCGGAACATTTTGTGCAGATGGCCGGCCGCCCGTTTTCAGACGGCATTTTTCCTTATACAATAGCCGCTTGAATTTGATATGTTCAGGAAGGATACAGATTATGTTCGGCAAGCAGCTTTTTGAAGAAGTCGGCTCGAAAATCAGCGAAACCATCGCCAACAGCCCTGCCAAAGATGTGGAAAAAAATATTAAGGCGATGCTGGGCGGCGCGTTCAACCGTATGGATTTGGTTACGCGCGAAGAATTCGACATCCAGCAGCAGGTTTTGATTAAAACCCGTACCAAACTGGCGGCTTTGGAAGAGCGACTGGCGAAACTCGAAGCCGCGCAAAATCCCGAACGGGCAGCATTGGAAGCGGCTGAAGCCGCTGCCGAAGAAGCCGTCGCCGAAATCAGGCAGCAAACCGCGGCCGGCGAATAAGGCCGTCTGAAATATGTCGCTTGCCTTGGTTTACAGCCGCGCCTTGAGCGGTATGAATGCGCCGTTGGTCGAAGTGGAAGCCCACCTTGCCAACGGCCTGCCGCATTTCAACATCGTCGGACTGCCCGATACGGAAGTAAAGGAAAGCCGCGACCGCGTCCGCGCCGCCATTATCCAAAGCGGTTTCGAGTTCCCGGCCAAAAAAATCACCGTCAACCTCGCCCCCGCCGACCTGCCCAAAGAATCAGGGCGTTTCGACCTGCCGATTGCAATCGGCATCCTTGCCGCATCGGGGCAGGTTGCACCCGAAAAGCTGGCGGAATACGAGTTTGCGGGGGAATTGGCACTGTCGGGGCTGTTGCGCCCCGTGCGCGGCGCGTTGGCGATGGCGTGGCAGGGTATGCAGGCAAAACGTGCATTTGTTTTGCCTGAAGAAAACGCAGGACAAGCCGCCGTGATGCGCGGCATTACCGTTTACGGCGCGCGCTCTTTGGGCGAAGTCGCCGCTCATTTGAACGGTATCGAACCTTTGGCGCAAACCGAATACCAAGTTCCTCAGATGCCGTCTGAAAACGCCAAACTGCCAGATCTCATTGATGTCAAGGGTCAACATACCGCCCGCCTCGCTTTGGAAATTGCCGCCGCAGGCGGACACAGCCTGTTGATGATGGGCCCGCCGGGAACGGGCAAATCCATGCTTTCCCAACGGCTGCCCGGCATCCTGCCGCCTTTGACCGAAGACGAATTGGTCGAAGTGTGGGCATTGCGTTCGCTCCTGCCCAACCATCAACAGCAGCTCGACAACCACCGCCCCTTCCGCAGCCCGCACCACAGCGCGAGTTCGGCGGCTATGGTCGGCGGCGGTTCTGATCCGCGTCCGGGCGAAATTTCATTGGCGCACCACGGCGTATTGTTTTTGGACGAATTGCCCGAGTTCGACCGCAAAGTTTTGGAAGTGTTGCGCGAACCTTTGGAAAACGGCGAAATCCACATTTCCCGCGCAGCCCGCCAAGCCGTCTATCCTGCCAAATTCCAACTCGTCGCCGCCATGAACCCTTGTCCGTGCGGTTATCTCGGGCATCCTGTCAAACCCTGCCGCTGCACGCCCGAAAGCGTCGTGCGTTACCGCAGCAAGATTTCCGGCCCGTTGCTCGACCGCATCGATTTGACCATCGAAGTTCCGAGCCTGTCCGCCGCCGAACTGATGCAGCAGGAAGCAGGGGAAAGCAGCGCCGTCGTGTTGGCGCGCGTGATCGCCGCCCGCGACAAACAATACGCGCGGCAAGGCAAAGTGAATGCCGCCTTGAGCGTCAGTGAACTCGACACGTCCGCCCGCATCCAAAAAGAAGCGCAGGAAGCCTTGGGCAGCCTGTTGGAAAAACTCTCCCTCTCCGCCCGCAGCTTCCACCGCATCATGCGCGTGGCGCGTACGTTGGCGGATTTGGCAGGCGACGAAGAAGTCGGCAGAAGCCATGTTATGAAAGCCGTGGGCTTCCGTCGTGCTTTGTGAAAGGGTGTCGGGTCAGATTTTGCTCAAATATGGCAATATTGTTAGAATATCTGCCCGTACGCAAACGGTGTCAATGCCGTCTGAAATACATTAAGGTATGTTTATGAACAAATTTTCTCAATCCGGAAAAGGTCTGTCCGGTTTCTTCTTCGGTCTGATACTGGCAACAGTCATTATTGCCGGTATTTTGTTTTATCTGAACCAGAGCGGTCAAAATGCGTTCAAAATCCCGGCTCCGTCGAAGCAGTCTGCAGAAACGGAAATCCTGAAACCGAAAAACCAGCCTAAGGAAGACATCCGATCTGAACCGACCGATCAAAACGCCTTGTCCGAACCGGATGCTGCGAAAGAGTCAGAGCAGTCGGATGCGGAAAAAACTGCCGACAAGCAGCCCGTTGCCGACAAAGCCGACGAGGTTGAGGAAAAGGCGGGCGAGCCGGAGCGGGAAAAGTCGGACGGGCAGGCAGTGCGTAAGAAAGCACTGACGGAAGAACGTGAACAAACCGTCGGGGAAAAAGCGCAGAAGAAAGATGCCGAAACGGTTAAAAAACAAGCGGTAAAACCGTCTAAAGAAACAGAGAAAAAAGCTTCAAAAGAAGAGAAAAAGGCGGCGAAGGAAAAAGTTGCACCCAAACCGACCCCTGAACAAATCCTCAACAGCGGCAGCATCGAAAAAGCGCGCAGTGCCGCCGCCAAAGAAGTGCAGAAAATGAAAACGTCCGACAAGGCGGAAACAACGCATTATCTGCAAATGGGCGCGTATGCCGACCGCCGGAGCGCGGAAGGGCAGCGTGCCAAACTGGCAATCTTGGGCATATCTTCCAAGGTGGTCGGCTATCAGGCAGGAAGTAAAACGCTTTACCGCGTGCAAAGCGGCAATATGTCTGCCGATGCGGTGAAAAAAATGCAGGACGAGTTGAAAAAGCACGGGGTCGCCAGCCTGATCCGTGCGATTGAAGGCAAATAATTATGAAGCTCAAACATCTGTTGCCGCTGCTGCTTTCGGCAGTGTTGTCCGCACAGGCATATGCCCTGACGGAAGGGGAAGACTATCTTGTGTTGGATAAACCCATTCCTCAAGAACAGTCGGGCAAAATTGAGGTTTTGGAATTTTTCGGCTATTTCTGCGTACATTGCCATCATTTCGATCCTTTGTTGTTGAAATTGGGCAAGGCATTGCCGTCTGATGCCTATTTAAGGACGGAGCACGTGGTCTGGCGACCTGAAATGCTCGGATTGGCCAGAATGGCAGCAGCCGTCAATTTGTCAGGTTTGAAATATCAGGCAAACCCTGCTGTGTTTAAAGCAGTTTACGAACAAAAAATCCGCTTGGAAAACAGGGCGGTTGCCGAAAAATGGGCTTTGTCCCAAAAAGGCTTTGACGGCAAAAAACTGATGCGCGCCTATGATTCCCCCGAAGCTGCCGCCGCCGCATTAAAAATGCAGAAACTGACGGAACAATACGGTATTGACAGCACGCCGACCGTTATTGTCGGCGGAAAATACCGCGTCATCTTCAATAACGGCTTTGACGGCGGCGTTCATACGATTAAAGAATTGGTTGCCAAAGTCAGGGAAGAACGCAAGCGTCAGACCCCTGCTGTATAGAAATAGCCGAACTCCCGTATCCGAAAGAAGCACAAGCAATGGATTTTCTGATTGTCCTGAAAGCCCTGATGATGGGCTTGGTAGAAGGTTTTACCGAATTTTTACCGATTTCCAGCACCGGACATTTGATTGTGTTCGGCAATCTGATTGATTTTCACAGCAATCACAAGGTTTTTGTAATTGCCATCCAGCTCGGTGCGGTTTTGGCGGTAGTGTTTGAATACCGGCAGCGTTTCAGCAATGTGTTGCACGGCTTGGGAAAAGACCGGAAAGCCAACCGCTTCGTCCTCAATCTTGCCATTGCTTTTATACCTGCCGCCGTGATGGGGCTGTTGTTCGGCAAACAGATTAAAGAACATCTGTTCAATCCTTTGAGTGTGGCGGTCATGCTGGTTTTGGGCGGTTTTTTTATTTTGTGGGTGGAGAAACGCCAAAGCCGGGCAGAGCCTAAAATTGCCGATGTCGATGCATTGCGTCCGATTGATGCGTTGATGATCGGCGTTGCCCAAGTGTTTGCACTGGTTCCGGGTACGTCCCGTTCGGGCAGTACGATTATGGGCGGGATGCTTTGGGGAATCGAGCGGAAAACGGCAACGGAGTTTTCATTTTTCTTGGCCGTTCCGATGATGGTTGCAGCAACGGCTTATGATGTCCTGAAACATTACCGATTTTTCACCCTGCATGATGTCGGTTTGATTCTGATAGGCTTTATTGCCGCTTTTGTTTCCGGTTTGGTGGCTGTAAAAGCATTGCTGAAGTTTGTTTCCAAGAAAAACTATATCCCGTTTGCCTATTACCGTATTGTTTTCGGTATTGCCATCATTATATTGTGGCTGTCGGGCTGGATAAGTTGGGAATGAAACCGTAAACCCGGCCTGAAGACATTATTCGGGTCGGGTTTGTCTGGCGGACTGATAAAATCAGGACGGGCGGGGCAATAGGTTTAAAGTCGATTGTCTGTTTTGAAGGCAGTGGTTTGTTCTTTGTTTTCCGGCAATCAGGCAATAAAAAAGCACATACCTTTTACGGTCTGTGCTTTTTTATCTGGTGGAGGTAAGCGGGATCGAACCGCTGACCTCTTGCATGCCATGCAAGCGCTCTACCAACTGAGCTATACCCCCGAAAATCTGGTGGCGAATCAGGGACTCGAACCCCGGACACAAGGATTATGATTCCTCTGCTCTAACCGACTGAGCTAATTCGCCGTTTCGTGAAGTCGCTATTATATGTTTTTTTGTTTTTTTGACAAGCCGTATTTTTTAATTTTGAATTAGTTTCCTGTTTTTAAATGTTAAAAAGTTTATGCCGTCTGAAGCGGATTCAGACGGCATGAGGGTTAGAGTTTGTGGCAGATGTCGCCGAAACAAAATCCTGTCCAATCAGTGCCGATATTTTTTCCGAATGCGATGACTTTAAACAGTTCGCCCATTTCGTGCTGGTCAATCAGTTTCTGAACGGCAGCGGCTTCACGGATGTAGGCGGGCGAGTCTGTTTTTCCCACTTGTGCCAACAGTTCGGTTATGCCCAGATTCAGCAGAAAATGGGACTGGGGCAGATAGCCTGTCAAATCCAGTCCTTCATCCGTACCGGCTTGGGCGATGTCGGTAAAGTTGACGTGGGCGGTCAGGTCGGCCAACCCGATGAAGTCGAAAGGATTGTGGATAACGTGATGCCGGTAGTGTCCGATCAATGTGCCTTGACTGCGTTGGGGATGGTAATACTGCGCCGCATCAAAACCGTAGTCGATGAATATCATACCTCCGCGTTCAAGCTTTGAGGCAAGGGTGCGGATAAAGGCATATTGTTGCGGGTGCAGTTCGCTGGTGTAGGGAGAATCCGTTTGAGGGAAATAAAGGGAAGCAGAGGCGGAAAGCGACGGGTCGTGCAAGGGTCTTGCAGAATAGGCGAAACGGCCGTTATCCGTGCAAACGCCGATGTGCTCGAATAATCCGCCTTCATTTTTACGGACGATTTCGACAGGCATGGCATCGAGCACTTCGTTGCCGATGATGATGCCGTCAAACGCTTCGGGAAGTGCGGTCAAGTGGACAACTTTTTGAGATGCTTCCGGTGCGCGGGTCTGAATCAGGTTTTTCTGACGCGCGGCCAGCTCCGGCGATATTTCAATAATATAGTAACAGTCGATGCCGTCTGAAATGCTGCCCAACAGATCGGCGGCAAGCTGTCCGGTTCCCGCGCCGAATTCATAGATATTGCCTGCCGTTTGGGGTAGGAGTTCTTGAAGTTGGCGTGCCAGTGTCTGTGCAAACAGAGGGGTGAGGGTCGGTGCGGTAATAAAATCCCCGTTATTGCCGATTTTATGGTTGCCGCCGGTGTAGTAGCCGTATTGCGGAGCGTATAAAACCAATTCCATAAAACGTGAAAATGGAATCCAATTGCCGTGTTTGCCGATTTCTTCGGCAATGAGGGTTTGCAGCTTGAGCGAGGATTGCCGTGCTTCGGGGGAGGGGAGGGGGAGGGGCATGATAAATGTTATCTTGTGTAAATTTATTGGATTTCCCGACATATTACACGTTGGTATAGATGCTGTCATGGCTTTATTTTAATGCTATATATTGCTTTTTATTTAAAATAAATAGCATATATGGTAATTATTTGCCTTTATTACTATGCCTTGCGGTTGGCTGCCTGCAATTGGATTTTTCTATTTTGTTGTTTTTAAAGGAATTTAAAAAACTTGATATATTAATGAAATTTTCCGTCCGTATTTGACCGAGTGTTTAAAATTTCTTATAGTGTCGATTGGTGGGGAATTGTGGGGCAAAGTGTCTCTTTTACCCTTGTGATTTTGATTTCGGCTTGGGACATGTCATGTTCGGCGGCGCACACGAATTAAGCATCGACAGTAAAGGGCGGTTGGCTGTTCCTGCCAAATTCCGCGACATTCTGTCGCGCCTCTATACGCCTGCCGTAGTGGTAACGCTCGAGTCGAAACATAAGCTGTTGATGTACCCTGTTGCGGAGTGGGAAAAGGTTGCGGCGCAACTTTTAAACTTAAAAGTGGCGGATAACCCTGTTTTGCGGCGGTTTCAAAATCTTTTGCTGCATAACGCGGAAATTTTGGAATGGGACAGCGCCGGCAGGGTGCTGGTTCCTGCTGGACTGAGGAAAAGGGTGGATTTCGACCGTGAAGTCGTTTTGGTCGGCCGTGCCAACCGTTTGGAGCTTTGGGGTCGCGAGCAGTGGGAGGCTGAGATGGTTCAGGCTTTGGATGACGATCCTGACGAACTTGCCTTCCAGTTGAGTCAGACGGATTTGCAATTGTGAGTGGAGCAGAAAGTTACCGGCATATCACGGTCTTGCTGAATGAGGCGGTGGATGCGCTTGCCGTGCGCGAAGACGGTATCTATGTGGACGGTACGTTCGGCAGGGGAGGGCATTCCCGGCTGATTTTGTCGCGTTTGGGCGATGCGGGGCGGCTGATTGTTTTCGACAAAGACCCGCAGGCGATTGCTGTGGCAGAAGAGCTGGCGTGTTCGGACAAACGGGTCGGTGTCGTGCATGGCGGTTTTGCTTCGTTTCAGACGGCATTGGACGGTTTGGGTATCGGCAAGGTGGACGGTGCGCTGTTTGATTTGGGGATTTCGTCTCCGCAAATCGATGACGGCAGCCGCGGTTTCAGCTTCCGTTTCGATGCCCCTTTGGATATGCGTATGGATACGACGCGCGGTATGTCTGCCGCAGAGTGGATAGCGGTTGCGTCGGAACAGGATTTGCACGAGGTAATCAAGAATTATGGTGAAGAGCGGTTTAGCCGCCAAATTGCGCGCGCCATTGTTGCGCAACGGGCGGAAAGTCCAATCGATACAACCCGCAAGCTGGCGCAGATCGTGGCACAAAACGTCCGTACTCGCGAGCGGGGGCAGGATCCTGCGACGCGCACCTTCCAGGCGGTCCGCATCTTTATTAACCGCGAGCTTGAAGAAGTAGGGGCGGTATTGCCGCAGGTCATGTGCCGTCTGAAAGAGGGCGGGCGTTTGGCGGTCATTGCTTTCCATTCGTTGGAAGACCGCATTGTGAAGCAGTTTGTCAAAAAATATTCGCAACACGCGCCCCTGCCGCGCTGGGCGGCGGTCAGGGAAGCGGATTTGCCCGAGCCGCCCCTGAAAATCGTGGGCAGGGCATTAAAGCCGGGTGAGGCGGAAATTGCCGCCAATCCGAGGGCGAGAAGTGCGGTTTTGCGTGTGGCGGAGCGGACTGCCGGTCCGATACCGGAACAATAACAGAGAAAAACGTCTGAACGGCAATGAACAAATTGAATTTCCTTCTGCTGCTTGCGGTGTGCGTTTCCGCTTTTTCCGTTGTGATGCAGCAAAACCAGTACAGGCTCAACTTCACAGCTTTGGACAAGGCGAAAAAACAGGAAATCGCCTTGGAACAGAACTATGCGCAACTGAGGCTCGAACAGGCGCGTTTGGCGAACCACGAAGCGATCAGGGCGGCGGCAGAAAAACAAAACCTCCATCCGCCGGTTTCGGGCAATACCTTTATGGTGGAACATCAAAGATAGAAGCAGCCTGTGTGCCGGAATCGGATTCCTGCGTCAGGATAATAATAACGAGAAGTAAAAATGTTGATTAAGAGCGAATATAAGCCCCGGATGCTGCCCAAAGAAGAGCAGGTCAAAAAGCCGATGACCAGTAACGGACGGATCAGCTTCGTCCTGATGGCAATGGCGGTCTTGTTTGCCGGTCTGATTGCCCGCGGACTGTATCTGCAGACGGTAACGTATAACTTTTTGAAAGAACAGGGCGACAACCGGATTGTGCGGACTCAAACATTGCCGGCTACACGCGGTACGGTTTCGGACCGGAACGGTGCGGTTTTGGCGTTGAGCGCGCCGACGGAGTCCCTGTTTGCCGTGCCTAAAGATATGAAGGAAATGCCGTCTGCCGCCCAATTGGAACGTCTGTCCGAGCTTGTCGATGTGCCGGTTGATGTTTTGAGGAACAAACTCGAACAGAAAGGCAAGTCGTTTATTTGGATCAAGCGGCAGCTCGATCCCAAGGTTGCCGAAGAAGTCAAAGCCTTGGGTTTGGAACACTTTGTATTTGAAAAAGAATTAAAACGCCATTACCCGATGGGCAACCTGTTTGCACACGTCATCGGATTTACCGATATTGACGGCAAAGGTCAGGAAGGTTTGGAACTTTCGCTTGAAGACAGCCTGCATGGCGAAGACGGCGCGGAAGTCGTTTTGCGGGACCGGCAGGGCAATATTGTGGACAGCTTGGACTCCCCGCGCAATAAAGCACCGCAAAACGGCAAAGACATCATCCTTTCCCTCGATCAGAGGATTCAGACCTTGGCTTATGAAGAGTTGAACAAGGCGGTCGAATACCATCAGGCAAAAGCCGGAACGGTGGTGGTTTTGGATGCCCGCACGGGGGAAATCCTAGCCTTGGCCAATACGCCCGCCTACGATCCCAACAGGCCCGGCCATGCAGACAGCGAACAGCGGCGCAACCGTGCCGTAACCGATATGATCGAACCCGGTTCGGCAATCAAACCGTTCGTGATTGCGAAGGCATTGGATGCGGGCAAAACCGACTTGAACGAACGGCTGAATACGCAGCCTTATAAAATCGGACCGTCTCCCGTGCGCGATACCCATGTTTATCCTTCTTTGGATGTGCGCGGTATCATGCAGAAATCTTCCAATGTCGGTACAAGCAAACTGTCTGCACGATTCAGTTCGAAAGAAATGTATGATTTGTATCATGAGTTGGGCATCGGTGTGCGTATGCATTCCGGTTTTCCGGGAGAAAGTGCGGGCGCGTTGCGCAATTGGCAAAAATGGCGGCCTATCGAACAGGCAACCATGTCTTTCGGTTACGGTCTGCAGTTGAGCCTGCTGCAATTGGCACGGGCCTATACCGTGTTGACACATGACGGTGTTTTGTTGCCGGTCAGCTTTGAGAAGCAGGCGGTTGCGCCGCAAGGCAAACGTATATTTAAAACATCGACCGCACGTCAGGTGCGTGAGTTGATGGTTTCTGTAACCGAACCAGGTGGTACAGGTACTGCCGGGGCGGTAGATGGTTTCGACGTCGGCGCAAAAACCGGTACGGCGCGTAAACTGGTCAATGGCCGCTATGTGGACAACAAACACGTCGGTACGTTTATCGGTTTTGCTCCGGCTAAAAATCCACGCGTGATTGTGGCCGTTACCATCGACGAGCCGACTGCCAACGGCTATTACGGCGGCGTGGTTGCCGGTCCCGTATTCAAAGAAGTCATGAGCGGAAGCTTGAACATCTTGGGCGTTTCCCCGACCAAGCCTTTGAGTAATACCGCTACTGTCAAAGTACCGTCATAATCCAAACAATCAAAGAGATATTGTTTATGTTCAGCAAGTTAACCCCCTTGGCTGAAACCAACTTTCCGCCTCTGCTGTGTGAAAACGCAGCAGGGCGTTTGTTGCATTCAGACAGCCGCCAAATCAAACAAGGCGATATTTTCATTGCCTGTTCGGGCGAATATGCCGACGGCCGCAGTTATATCCCCGCCGCCGTTGCCAACGGCGCGGCTTTTGTTTTTTGGGATGACGACGGTAAATTCGCGTGGAATCCCGAATGGAAAGTCCCCAATCAAGGGATTAAGGATTTGAAACACCGTGCCGGCATGTTGGCGGCGCAAGTTTACGGCAACGTTTCAGACGGCCTCAAAGTCTGGGGCGTAACCGGCACCAACGGCAAAACCTCCATCACACAATGGCTGGCACAAGCCGCCGATTTGTTGGGCGAAAAAACCGCCATTATCGGCACGGTCGGCAACGGCTTTTGGGGTGCATTGGAAGAAACCACGCACACCACCCCCGCCCCCGTCGATGTCCAAACCCTGCTCTACCGTTTCCGCCGGCAAGGTGCAACAGCCGCCGCGATGGAAGTCTCCAGCCACGGTCTTGACCAATCGCGCGTCAACGGCGTGCCGTTTTGCAGCGCAATCTTCACCAATCTCACCCGAGACCACCTCGACTACCACGGCACGATGGAAGCTTATGGCGCTATCAAGTCGCGCCTGTTTTACTGGCATGGCTTGAAACACGCCGTTATCAACGTGGATGACGGATACGGCGCGGAACTCGTATGCCGTCTGAAAAAAGACTGTCCCGATTTAGCCGTTTACAGTTACGGCTTCAGCGAACGCGCCGACATCCGCATTACCGATTTCACCGCCTCTTCAGACGGCATGGAAGCCGTATTCCAAACCCCGTGGGGTGAAGGTCGCTGTCGTACACGCCTGCTCGGACGGTTCAACGCGCAAAACCTCGCCGCCTGCATCGCCTTGCTGTGTGCCAACGGTTATCCGCTGGATAAGGTATTGGATGTGCTGGCAAAAATCCGTCCCGCCTCAGGCCGCATGGACTGCATCATGAACAGCGGCAAGCCCTTGGTTGTTGTCGATTACGCCCACACGCCCGACGCATTGGAAAAAGCACTTGCCACCTTGCAGGAAATCAAACCGCAGGGCGCGGCTTTGTGGTGCGTATTCGGCTGCGGCGGCAACCGCGACCGAGGCAAACGCCCGCTGATGGGCGCGGCAGCCGTACAGGGTGCGGATAAAGTCGTCGTTACCAGCGACAACCCGCGCTTGGAAAATCCGCAAGACATCATCAACGACATCCTGCCTGCCGTACCCGCGCCCGAATGCGTCGAAGCCGACCGCGCCGCCGCCATCCGTTACGCAGTCGAACGCGCCGCCGCAAACGACATCATTCTGATTGCCGGTAAAGGACACGAAAATTATCAGGATGTACAAGGCGTGAAGCACCATTTTTCCGATTTCGAAATCGCAGAAAAAGCATTGGCAGAACTGGGATAGGCCATATCAAAAATGTTCAGGCGGTCTTAATTAAAACCATCTGAAAAAATAAACGGAAGAAACCATGAAACCACTGGATCTAAATTTCATCTGCCAAGCCCTCAAGCTTCCGATGCCGTCTGAAAACAAACCCGTGTCGCGCATCGTAACCGACAGCCGCGACATCCGCGTAGGCGATGTGTTTTTCGCATTGGCGGGCGAGCGGTTTGATGCGCATGATTTTGTTGAAGACGTATTGGCTGCTGGTGCGGCGGCGGTTGTGGTTTCGCGTGAAGATTGCGCGGCTTTGAAAGGCGCGTTGAAAGTCGATGACACGCTTGCCGCATTGCAAACGCTGGCGAAGGCGTGGCGTGAAAATGTGAATCCGTTTGTGTTCGGCATTACCGGCTCGGTCGGCAAGACGACGGTAAAGGAGATGCTGGCTGCGGTATTGCGCCGCCGTTTCGGTGATGATGCCGTGTTGGCGACGGCGGGCAACTTCAACAACCATATCGGGCTACCGCTGACTTTGTTGAAATTAAACGAAAAACACCGCTATGCCGTGATTGAAATGGGCATGAACCATTTCGGCGAACTGGCGGTTTTAACGCAAATCGCCAAACCTGATGCCGCCTTGGTTAACAACGCCCTGCGCGCCCATGTCGGCTGCGGTTTCGACGGAGTGGGCGATATTGCCAAAGCGAAAAGCGAGATTTATCAAGGCTTATGTTCAGACGGCATTGCACTGATTCCTCAAGAAGATGCCAATATGGCTGTCTTCAAAACGGCAACGCTTAATTTGAATACGCGCACTTTCGGCGTCGATAGCGGCGATGTCCACGCGGAAAATATCGTGCTGAAACCGTTGTCGTGCGAATTTGATTTGGTGTGCGGCAACGAGCGCGCAGCCGTGGTGCTGCCCGTTCCCGGCCGCCACAATGTTCACAACGCCGCCGCTGCCGCCGCGCTGGCTTTGGCTGCGGATTTGAGTTTGAACGATGTGGCGGAAGGTTTGAAAGGCTTCAGCAACATCAAAGGTCGTTTGAACGTCAAATCCGGAATCAAGGGTGCGACCCTGATTGACGATACCTACAACGCGAATCCCGACAGTATGAAAGCCGCGATTGACGTGTTGGCGCGTATGCCTGCGCCGCGTATTTTCGTGATGGGCGATATGGGCGAACTGGGCGAGGACGAGGCCGCTGCCATGCACGCCGAAGTCGGCGCGTACGCCCGCGACCAAGGCATCGAAGCGGCTTATTTTGTCGGCGACAACAGCGTCGAAGCGGCGGAAAAATTTGGCGCGGACGGTTTGTGGTTCGCCGCCAAAGACCCGTTGATTCAAGTGTTGAGCCACGATTTGCCCGAACGCGCCACCGTGTTGGTGAAAGGTTCACGCTTTATGCAGATGGAAGAAGTGGTCGAGGCATTGGAGGATAAGTGAAAATGAAAAGCCGACGTTTTTTTAAAGCCTTATTGCTGATTGCCTCGCTGGTCGGCGCGTTTTATGCCGGAATGCGGACGCAGGCGTATCTTTATGAAGATTTATGTTTAGACTTGGGCGGCGGCAAAAATCCCGGGGGTTACCCGATTTGTGTGATTGAGAAAGTCCCTGCACGTTAATCTGCAAAAGCCGTCCGAAACCTTGCCGGGCGGCAAGCCAACCTCAAACGGGCGCAAGCCCATGTAACGACAAAAACAAAAAAAGGAAGCCCCATGTTTTTATGGCTCGCACATTTCAGCAACTGGTTAACCGGTCTGAATATTTTTCAATACACCACATTCCGCGCCGTCATGGCGGCGTTGACCGCCTTGGCGTTTTCCCTGATGTTCGGCCCGTGGACGATACGCAGGCTGACCGCGCTCAAATGCGGGCAGGCAGTGCGTACCGACGGCCCGCAAACCCACCTCGTCAAAAATGGCACGCCGACCATGGGCGGTTCGCTGATTCTGACCGCCATTACCGTGTCCACCCTGTTGTGGGGCAACTGGGCGAACCCGTATATCTGGATTCTCTTGGGCGTACTGCTTGCCACCGGCGCACTCGGTTTTTACGACGACTGGCGCAAAGTCGTCTATAAAGACCCCAACGGCGTGTCCGCCAAATTCAAAATGGTGTGGCAGTCAAGCGTTGCCGTTATCGCCGGTTTGGCATTGTTTTACCTTGCCGCCAATTCCGCCAACAATATTTTGATTGTCCCGTTCTTTAAACAAATCGCCCTGCCGCTGGGCGTGGTCGGCTTTTTGGTGTTGTCTTACCTGACCATCGTCGGCACATCCAACGCCGTCAATCTCACCGACGGCTTGGACGGCCTGGCCGCCTTTCCCGTCGTCCTCGTTGCCGCCGGGCTCGCCATTTTCGCCTACGTCAGCGGACACTACCAATTTTCCCAATACCTCCAGCTTCCCTATGTCGCCGGTGCGAACGAAGTCGCTATATTCTGCACCGCTATGTGCGGCGCGTGCCTCGGTTTCTTGTGGTTTAATGCCTATCCCGCGCAAGTCTTCATGGGCGATGTCGGCGCATTGGCATTGGGTGCGGCGCTCGGTACCGTCGCCGTCATCGTCCGTCAAGAGTTTGTCCTCGTCATTATGGGCGGATTATTTGTTGTCGAAGCCGTATCCGTTATGCTTCAGGTCGGCTGGTATAAGAAAACCAAAAAACGCATCTTCCTGATGGCGCCCATCCACCACCACTACGAACAAAAAGGCTGGAAAGAAACCCAAGTCGTTGTCCGTTTCTGGATTATTACCATCGTCTTGGTATTGATTGGCTTGAGTACCCTCAAAATCCGCTGAACCTATGCCGTCTGAACACCTTTCAGACGGCATTTGAACGCGCAATAAACCTGCGGCGGCAATCCGCCCCGTCCTATCGTTAACGGCGGCTGAAACCCGCCTTATACTGAAACAGGAGAGAAACCATGAAACAAACAACCAAATGGCTTGCCGCCGCCCTGATTGCCTTGGGCTTGAACCAAGCAGCATGGGCAGCTAACGTACCGGATTTTCGGGCAACCTTGCAGGCGGCAGAACGGGGGGATACCCAAGCCCAATTCAATTTGGGCATGATGTATGCCGAAGGACGCGGCGTGCGCCAAGACTATGCCGAAGCGGTCAGATGGACTCGGCAGGCGGCAGATCAGGGGGATGCCCAAGCCCAATTTTTGTTGGGCTTTATGTATGCTAACGGACGCGGCGTGCGCCAAGACGATGCCGAAGCGTTCAGATGGTTTCGGCAGTCGGCAGAACGGGGGTGGGCCTATGCCCAAGCTGTGTTGGGCGCGATGTATGACGAAGGACGCGGCGTGCGCCAAGACGCTGCCGAAGCGGTCAGATGGTTTCGGCAGGCGGCAGCGCAGGGGCATGCCCAAGCCCAAAACAATTTGGGCAATATGTATGCTGACGGGCGCGGCGTGCGCCAAGACCTTGCGCTCGCTCAAGAATGGTTTGGCAAGGCGTGTCAAAACGGATACCAAAAAGGCTGCGACAATTACCAACGCCTGAAAGCAGCGGGTTATTGAACAGCTCGCGATGCCGTCTGAAAGCGTCTTGGGCAGGGGGCGGACATCCCCCTGCTCAATATGATTTTTTTTAGGACAAAACCAAAATGACTTTTCAAAATAAAAAAATCCTCGTCGCCGGACTTGGCGGTACGGGTATTTCCATGATTGCCTATCTGCGCAAAAACGGCGCGGAGGTGGCTGCTTATGATGCGGAGTTGAAGCCGGAACGCGTGTCGCAAATCGGTAAGATGTTTGACGGGCTGGTGTTTTACACGGGTCGTCTGAAAGATGCGTTGGATAATGGTTTCGATATTCTGGCGCTCAGTCCCGGCATCAGCGAGCGGCAGCCGGATATCGAGGCGTTCAAGCAAAACGGCGGGCGTGTGTTGGGCGATATCGAATTGTTGGCAGATGTTGTGAACCGCCGCGGCGACAAGGTGATTGCGATTACCGGCAGCAACGGCAAAACTACGGTAACGAGCCTGGTCGGCTATCTCTGCATCAAGTGCGGGCTGGATACCGTTATCGCGGGCAATATCGGCACGCCGGTTTTGGAGGCGGAATTGCAGCGCGAAGGTAAAAAGGCGGACGTGTGGGTGTTGGAGCTTTCCAGCTTCCAACTGGAAAACACCGAAAGCTTGCGCCCGATGGCGGCAACGGTGCTGAACATCTCCGAAGACCATCTCGACCGCTACGACGACTTGCTCGACTACGCGCATACCAAAGCCAAGATTTTCCGTGGCGATGGCGTGCAGGTTTTAAATTCAGACGACGTGTTCTGCCGCGCCATGAAGCGTGCCGGGCGCGAGGTGAAATGGTTTTCGTTGGAACACGAAGCCGATTTTTGGTTGGAACGCGAAACGGGTCGTCTGAAACAAGGTAATGAAGATTTGATTGCCACACAAGACATCCCGCTGCAAGGTCTGCACAACGCCGCCAACGTCATGGCTGCCGTCGCCTTATGCGAAGCCGTCGGTTTGCCGCGCGAAGCATTGCTCGAACACGTTAAAACCTTCCAAGGTCTGCCGCACCGCGTGGAAAAAATCGGTGAGAAAAACGGCGTGGTATTCATCGACGATAGCAAAGGCACGAACGTCGGTGCGACCGCCGCCGCGATTGCCGGTTTGCAAAATCCGCTCTTCGTCATTTTGGGCGGCATGGGCAAAGGGCAGGACTTCACGCCCCTGCGCGACGCGCTTGCCGGCAAGGCAAAAGGCGTGTTTCTGATTGGTGTCGATGCGCCGCAAATCCGCCGCGATTTGGATGGCTGCGATCTGAATATGACCGACTGCGCCACTTTGGAAGAAGCGGTTCAGACGGCATATGCCCAAGCCGAAGCGGGCGATATTGTGCTGCTCAGCCCCGCCTGCGCGAGCTTCGATATGTTTAAAGGCTACGCGCACCGTTCGGAAGTGTTTATCGAAGCGTTTAAGGCTTTGTGATGCCGTCTGAAACGCAAACGCCGTCATTGTTGGGCGGCAAGTAAAGATTTAGAATACCGATTTGGGATGTATCGTATGTTCGGACGGCATTGTCTGCCGTCTGAAATTTTTGCCCTTTGCGGCAGGTGCAAACAGACTGGCAGGTGGTTTTTTTGAAGATTTCGGAAGTATTGGTAAAAGTGGGCGACGGTGTCCACACTCTGCTGCTCGACAGGCAGATTGTGCGCGACGGCAGGAAATTCGACGCACCGCTTTTGTGGATGGTGGTGCTGATGACGGCGTTCAGCCTGCTGATGATTTATTCGGCTTCGGTGTATTTGGCATCGAAGGAAGGCGGCGATCAGTTTTTCTATTTGACCAGACAGGCGGGGTTCGTCGTTGCCGGCCTGATAGTGAGCGGTTCTTTATGGCTTCTTTGCAGGATGAGGACATGGCGGCGGCTTGTGCCGTGGATTTTTGCCTTATCCGGCCTGTTGCTGGTAGTCGTATTGATTGCCGGGCGCGAAATCAATGGCGCGACCCGTTGGATACCTTTGGGTCCGTTGAATTTCCAGCCGACCGAGCTGTTCAAGCTGGCGGTCATCCTTTATTTGGCAAGCCTGTTCACGCGCCGTGAAGAAGTGTTGCGCAGCATGGAAAGTTTGGGTTGGCAGTCGATTTGGCGGGGGACGGCAAACCTGATTATGTCCGCCACCAATCCGCAGGCACGTCGTGAAACATTAGAGATGTACGGCCGTTTCCGGGCGATTATCCTGCCGATTATGCTGGTGGCGTTCGGTTTGGTGCTGATAATGGTACAGCCGGATTTCGGTTCGTTTGTCGTCATTACCGTCATTACTGTTGGAATGCTGTTTCTGGCAGGATTGCCGTGGAAATATTTTTTCGTCCTGGTAGGCAGCGTCTTGGGTGGGATGGTGCTGATGATTACCGCCGCCCCTTACCGTGTGCAGCGGGTAGTGGCATTTTTGGACCCGTGGAAAGACCCGCAGGGTGCCGGCTACCAGCTTACCCACTCTCTGATGGCAATCGGGCGCGGAGAGTGGTTCGGCATGGGTTTGGGTGCGAGTTTGAGCAAACGCGGCTTTCTGCCGGAAGCGCATACCGATTTTATTTTTGCCATCATCGCCGAAGAATTCGGCTTCTTCGGCATGTGCGTGCTGATATTCTGTTACGGCTGGCTGGTGGTGCGGGCGTTTTCCATCGGCAAGCAGTCGCGCGATTTGGGTTTGACTTTCAACGCCTATATCGCTTCGGGTATCGGCATTTGGATCGGTATCCAAAGTTTCTTCAATATCGGTGTGAACATCGGTGCTTTGCCGACCAAAGGTCTGACGCTGCCGTTGATGTCCTATGGCGGTTCGTCAGTCTTTTTCATGCTGATCAGCATGATGCTGCTGTTGCGTATCGATTATGAAAACCGCCGGAAAATGCGCGGTTACCGGGTGGAGTAAATCATGGGCGGTAAAACCTTTATGCTGATGGCGGGCGGTACCGGCGGTCATATTTTCCCTGCGCTGGCGGTGGCGGATTCGTTGCGCGCGCGCGGCCATCATGTGATTTGGCTGGGCAGTAAGGATTCAATGGAAGAGCGTATCGTGCCGCAATACGATATTCCGCTTGAAACGCTGGCGATTAAAGGCGTTCGCGGCAACGGCATCAAACGCAAGCTGATGCTGCCGTTTACTTTGTATCAAACCGTCCGCGAAGCGCAGCGGATTATCCGCAAACACCGTGTCGAGTGCGTCATCGGCTTCGGCGGCTTCGTTACCTTTCCCGGCGGTCTGGCGGCGAAACTCTTGGGCGTGCCGATTGTGATTCACGAGCAAAACGCCGTGGCAGGCTTGTCCAACCGCCACCTGTCGCGCTGGGCGAAACGCGTGCTGTACGCCTTCCCCAAAGCGTTTAACCACGAAGGCGGTTTGGTCGGTAATCCCGTCCGTGCCGATATTAGCAACCTGCCTGTGCCTGCCGAACGCTTCCAAGGGCGTGAAGGTCATCTGAAAATTTTGGTGGTCGGCGGCAGTTTGGGCGCGGACGTTTTGAACAAAACCGTACCGCAGGCGTTGGCACTGCTGCCCGACGATGAGCGTCCGCAGATGTATCACCAGTCAGGCCGGGGTAAGCTGGGCAGTTTGCAGGCGGATTACGACGCGCTGGGTGTGAAAGCCGAATGCGTGGAATTTATTACCGACATGGTGTCCGCCTACCGTGATGCCGATTTGGTGATTTGCCGTGCCGGCGCGCTGACGATTGCCGAGTTGACTGCGGCAGGGTTGGGCGCGTTGTTAGTGCCGTATCCTTACGCCGTCGATGACCATCAAACCGCCAACGCGCGTTTTATGGTGCAGGCGGAGGCGGGATTGCTGTTGCCGCAAACCCAGTTGACGGCGGAAAAACTCGCCGAAATCCTCGGCAGCCTCAACCGCGAAAAATGCCTCAAATGGGCGGAAAACGCCCGCACGTTGGCGCTGCCGCACAGTGCGGACGACGTGGCGGAAGCCGCGATTGCGTGTGCGGCGTAAACTGCCGAACCATGCCGTCTGAAAAGCCGTTCAGACGGTATGGATGTTTTTTATTTCAATCCGCTATATATTTGTCAGAAAACTATGGCGCGCAAACGGTCAGCCCTTTAAAATAACGCCTTTACGCACTAAAAACCAACCGGAACGCAACGTTATGATGAAAAATCGAGTAAGCAACATCCATTTTGTCGGTATCGGCGGCGTCGGCATGAGCGGTATCGCCGAAGTCTTGCACAATTTGGGCTTTAAAGTTTCCGGTTCGGATCAGGCGCGAAATGCTGCTACCGAGCATTTGAGCAGCCTGGGCATTCAAGTTTATCCCGGCCATACCGCCGAACACGTCAACGGCGCGGATGTCGTCGTTACCTCTACCGCCGTCAAAAAAGACAATCCCGAAGTCGTCGCCGCGCTGGAGCAGCAAATCCCCGTCATTCCGCGCGCCCTGATGCTGGCGGAGCTGATGCGCTTCCGCGACGGCATCGCCATTGCCGGCACGCACGGCAAAACCACGACCACCAGCCTGACCGCCTCCATCCTCGGTGCGGCAGGACTCGACCCCACTTTCGTTATCGGCGGCAAACTCAACGCCGCAGGTACTAACGCCCGCTTGGGCAAAGGCGAATACATCGTTGCCGAAGCCGACGAATCCGATGCATCTTTCCTGCACCTGACCCCGATTATGTCCGTCGTGACCAATATCGACGAAGACCATATGGACACCTACGGGCATAGCGTTGAAAAACTGCATCAGGCGTTTATCGACTTTATCCACCGGATGCCCTTCTACGGCAAAGCCTTTTTGTGTATCGACAGCGAGCACGTCCGCGCCATTTTGCCCAAAGTGAGCAAACCCTACGCCACCTACGGTTTGGATGATACCGCCGACATCTACGCCACCGACATCGAAAACGTCGGCGCGCAAATGAAGTTTACCGTCCATGTCCAAATGAAAGGACATGAGCAGGAGCCGTTTGAAGTTGTTTTGAATATGCCCGGCAGACACAACGTGCTGAACGCATTGGCAGCCATCGGCGTGGCACTTGAAGTCGGCGCATCCGTCGAAGCGATCCAAAAAGGGCTGCTTGACTTTGAGGGTGTCGGCCGCCGCTTCCAAAAATACGGCGACATCAAGTTGCCAAACGGCGGGACCGCGCTCTTGGTGGACGACTACGGACACCACCCCGTCGAAATGGCGGCAACTCTCGCCGCCGCACGCGGCGCGTATCCCGACAAACGACTGGTGCTCGCCTTCCAACCGCACCGCTATACCCGCACGCGCGATTTGTTTGAAGACTTTACCAAAGTCCTCAATACCGTTGATGCGCTGGTGCTGACCGAAGTTTATGCCGCAGGCGAAGAGCCGATTGCCGCAGCCGATTCCCGCGCCTTGGCACGCGCCATCCGCGTATTGGGCAAACTTGAGCCGATTTACTGTGAAAACGTTGCCGACCTGCCCGAAATGCTGTTGAACGTTTTGCAGGACGGCGACATCGTATTGAACATGGGTGCAGGCAGCATCAACCGCGTCCCCTCCGCGCTGCTGGAGTTGTCGAAACAGATTTGAGGCACACCCGCCTGACAGACGGAACATCATATAAAGGTCGTCTGAAACCGCAATCAGGTTTCAGACGACCTCTGACAACAAGCATAAAGCAATCAGGAAAGAACAAAAACAATGCAGAATTTTGGCAAAGTGGCCGTATTGATGGGCGGTTTTTCCAGCGAACGAGAAATCTCGCTGGACAGCGGCACCGCCATTTTGAACGCCTTAAAAAGCAAAGGCATAGACGCATACGCCTTCGATCCCAAGGAAACCCCATTGTCTGAATTGAAGGCACAAGGTTTTCAGATGGCATTCAACATCCTTCACGGTACTTACGGCGAAGACGGGGCGGTTCAGGGTGCATTGGAACTGTTGGGCATTCCCTATACCGGCAGCGGTGTTGCCGCATCCGCCATCGGCATGGACAAATACCGCTGCAAACTGATTTGGCAGGCATTGGGGCTGCCCGTCCCCGAGTTTGCCGTCCTATACGACGATACCGATTTCGATGCCGTCGAAGAAAAATTGGGCCTGCCGATGTTTGTGAAACCGGCAGCCGAAGGCAGCAGCGTCGGCGTGGTAAAAGTCAAAGAAAAAGGCCGTCTGAAAAGCGTTTATGAAGAATTGAAACACCTTCAGGGCGAAATCATTGCCGAACGTTTTATCGGCGGCGGCGAATATTCCTGCCCCGTCCTGAACGGCAAAGGGCTGCCCGGCATACACATCATTCCCGCAACCGAGTTTTATGACTACGAAGCCAAGTACAACCGAGACGACACTGTTTATCAATGTCCTTCGGAAGATCTGACCGAAGCCGAAGAAAGCCTGATGCGCGAACTGGCGGTTCGCGGCGCACAGGCAATCGGTGCGGAAGGCTGCGTGCGCGTCGATTTCCTCAAAGATACCGACGGCAAACTCTATCTGTTGGAAATCAACACCCTGCCCGGTATGACGAGCCATAGTTTAGTACCGAAATCCGCTGCCGTTACGGGCGTGGGTTTTGCCGATTTATGTATTGAAATTTTGAAGACCGCACATGTGGGATAATGCCGAAGCGATGGAACGGCTGACGCGCTGGCTGCTTGTCATGATGGCGATGCTGCTTGCCGCGTCCGGGCTGGTTTGGTTTTACAATTCGAATCATCTGCCCGTCAAGCAGGTGTCGCTGAAGGGCAACCTGGTTTATTCCGATAAGAAGGCATTGGGCAGTTTGGCGAAAGAATACATCCATGGGAATATTTTGAGGACGGACATCAATGGCGCACAGGAGGCCTACCGCCGGTATCCGTGGATTGCGTCGGTCATGGTGCGCCGCCGTTTTCCCGATACGGTTGAAATCGTCCTGACCGAGCGCAAGCCGGTTGCACGTTGGGGCGACCGTGCACTGGTGGACAGCGAAGGCAATGTTTTTGAAGCCCGTTTGGACAGACCCGGAATGCCGGTATTCAGAGGCGGTGAGGGAACGTCTGCCGAAATGCTCCGCCGTTATGACGAATTTTCGACTGTTTTGGCAAAACAGGGTTTGGGCATTAAAGAGATGACCTATACGGCGCGTTCGGCGTGGAATGTCGTTTTGGACAACGGCATCACCGTCAGGCTCGGACGGGAAAACGAGATGAAACGCCTCCGGCTTTTTACCGAAGCGTGGCAACATCTGTTGCGTAAAAATAAAAATCGGTTATCCTATGTGGATATGAGGTATAAGGACGGATTTTCAGTCCGCTATGCTTCCGACGGTTTACCCGAAAAAGAATCCGAAGAATAGTGGGAACAGGTATCGGACAGATTACGGCCGTGCCGTCTGAAACGGTGCGGCGCAAATTTCAATCAGTTTTAAGAGCAGACGAACAATGGAACAGCAGAAAAGATATATCAGCGTACTGGATATCGGTACGTCTAAAGTCCTCGCACTGATCGGGGAAGTTCAAGATGACGACAAAATCAACATCGTCGGTTTGGGGCAGGCTCCTTCACGGGGCTTGCGCGCGGGCATGGTAACCAATATCGATGCCACCGTCCAAGCCATCAGGCAGGCGGTCAATGATGCCGAGCTGATGGCGGATACCAAAATTACCCACGTTACCACAGGTATCGCAGGCAACCACATCCGCAGCCTCAATTCGCAAGGTGTGGTTAAAATCAAAGACGGTGAAGTCACGCAGGCAGACATCGACCGCGCCATTGAAACGGCAAAGGCAATCAATATCCCGCCCGATCAAAAAATTCTCGATGCCGTGGTTCAAGACTACATTATCGACACCCAACTTGGCGTGAGGGAGCCCATCGGTATGAGCGGTGTGCGTCTGGATACGCGGGTGCACATCATTACCGGTGCAAGTACGGCAGTGCAGAATGTCCAAAAATGTATCGAGCGGTGCGGCTTGAAAAGCGATCAAATCATGCTTCAGCCGTTGGCAAGCGGGCAGGCGGTGCTGACTGAAGATGAAAAAGACCTCGGCGTATGCGTCATCGACATTGGTGGCGGAACGACCGATATTGCCGTTTATATGAACGGCGCCATCCGCCATACGTCCGTCATCCCGGCCGGTGGTAATCTGATTACCAAAGATTTGTCCAAATCGTTGAGAACACCTCTCGATGCCGCCGAGTACATTAAAATCCATTATGGCGTGGCATCATGCGATACGGAAGGCTTGGGTGAGATGATTGAAGTTCCGGGCGTAGGTGACCGGACATCGCGTCAGGTTTCCAGTAAGGTTTTGGCAGCAATCATCAGCGCACGCATTCAGGAGATTTTTGGTGTAGTGCTGGGCGAGCTGCAAAAATCGGGTTTCCCCAAAGAAGTGCTGAATGCGGGTATCGTTCTGACCGGCGGTGTGTCCATGATGACCGGGATTGTGGAATTTGCCGAAAAAATCTTCGATCTGCCTGTACGCACCGGTGCGCCCCAAGAAATGGGCGGTTTGTCCGACCGTGTCCGCACACCACGCTTTTCTACCGCTATCGGTCTGCTTCATGCAGCACGCAAGCTGGAAGGAAACTTGCCGCAGCCGGAAAACGGTGCAGTGCAAGAGAGGGAAGGGGGCGGCGGTTTGTTGGCAAGATTGAAGCGGTGGATTGAAAACAACCTCTGAACAGGTGGATTGCCGTTTGACAGGTGAGAAGTATTTTGCCAGCAGCAAGATACTTCTTATATAATAAATAATAATTTATTTAAACCGTCCTCTGAACGGGGCGAGCAGGAGTTTTTGAATGGAATTTGTTTACGACGTGGCAGAATCGGCAGTCAGCCCTGCGGTAATTAAAGTAATCGGCTTGGGTGGCGGCGGTTGCAATGCAATCAACAACATGGTTGCCAACAATGTGCGCGGTGTGGAGTTTATCAGTGCCAATACGGATGCGCAGTCTTTGGCAAAAAACCATGCGGCGAAGAGAATCCAATTGGGTACGAATCTGACACGCGGTTTGGGTGCGGGCGCGAATCCCGATATCGGCCGCGCGGCCGCCCAAGAGGATAGGGAAGCCATTGAAGAAGCCATTCGCGGTGCGAATATGCTGTTTATCACGACCGGTATGGGCGGCGGTACCGGCACCGGTTCCGCGCCGGTTGTTGCTGAGATTGCCAAGTCTTTGGGCATTCTGACCGTTGCCGTAGTTACCCGTCCGTTTTCTTATGAAGGCAAACGCGTCCATGTGGCACAAGCAGGGTTGGAACAGTTGAAAGAACACGTCGATTCGCTGATCATCATCCCGAACGACAAACTGATGACCGCATTGGGTGAAGACGTAACAATGCGTGAAGCTTTCCGCGCCGCCGACAATGTATTGCGCGATGCGGTTGCCGGCATTTCCGAAGTCGTTACCTGTCCGAGCGAAATCATCAACCTCGACTTTGCCGACGTGAAAACCGTGATGAGCAATCGCGGTATCGCTATGATGGGTTCGGGTTATGCCCAAGGTATCGACCGTGCGCGTATGGCGACCGATCAAGCCATTTCCAGTCCGCTGCTGGACGATGTAACTTTGGATGGTGCGCGCGGTGTGCTGGTCAATATTACGACTGCTCCGGGTTGCCTGAAAATGTCCGAGTTGTCTGAAGTCATGAAAATCGTCAACCAAAGCGCGCATCCCGATTTGGAATGCAAATTCGGTGCTGCTGAAGACGAGACCATGAGCGAAGATGCCATCCGGATTACCATTATCGCTACCGGTCTGAAAGAAAAAGGCGCGGTCGATCCTGCTCCGGCAAGGGAGGTAGAACCGGTTGCCCCGTCCAAACAGGAGCAAAGCCACAATGTCGAAGGTATGATCCGCACCAATCGCGGTATCCGCACTATGAATCTGACAGCAGCGGATTTCGACAATCAGTCCGTACTTGACGACTTTGAAATCCCTGCAATTTTGCGCCGTCAGTACAATTCAGACAAATAATGCTCCGTGTGCCGTAAACCCATTGCCTCCCGAACCGGTTTGTCCGGTTTGGGAGGTATGTTTTTCAAGATGTTGCAATTCCGTACGGTTTGCGGTCGGCGGATTCAGATTTTTCCACTTGATACAGACTTTCAGATATGGACACTTCAAAACAAACACTGTTGGACAGGATTTTCAATCTTCGGGCAAACGGTACAACGGTTCGCACCGAATTGATGGCGGGTTTGACGACTTTTTTGACGATGTGCTACATCGTTATCGTCAACCCGTTGATTTTGGGCGAGACCGGAATGGATATGGGGGCGGTATTCGTCGCCACCTGTATCGCGTCTGCCATCGGCTGTTTTGTTATGGGTTTTGTCGGCAACTATCCGATTGCACTCGCACCGGGGATGGGGCTGAATGCCTATTTTACCTTTGCCGTTGTTAAGGGTATGGGCGTGCCTTGGCAGGTGGCTTTGGGTGCGGTGTTCATCTCCGGTCTGATTTTCATCCTGTTCAGCTTTTTTAAAGTCAGGGAAATGCTGGTCAACGCACTGCCTATGGGTTTGAAAATGTCGATTGCTGCCGGTATAGGTCTGTTCTTGGCACTGATTTCCCTGAAAGGCGCAGGCATTATCGTGGCAAATCCGGCAACCTTGGTCGGTTTGGGCAATATTCATCAGCCCAGCGCACTGTTGGCGTTGTTCGGTTTTGCTATGGTGGTCGTATTGGGGCATTTCCGCGTTCAAGGCGCAATCATTATTACCATTTTGACGATTACCGTCATTGCCAGCCTGATGGGTTTGAACGAGTTTCACGGCATCATCGGCGAAGTACCGGGCATTGCGCCGACCTTTATGCAGATGGATTTTGAAGGCCTGTTTACCGTCAGCATGGTCAGTGTGATTTTCGTCTTCTTCTTGGTTGATCTGTTTGACAGTACCGGAACGCTGGTCGGCATATCCCACCGTGCCGGACTGCTGGTGGACGGTAAGCTGCCCCGCCTGAAACGCGCACTGCTTGCAGACTCTACCGCCATTGTGGCGGGTGCGGCTTTGGGTACTTCTTCAACCACGCCTTATGTGGAAAGTGCGGCGGGCGTATCGGCAGGCGGCCGGACCGGTCTGACGGCGGTTACCGTCGGCGTATTGATGCTGGCGTGTCTGATGTTCTCCCCATTGGCGAAAAGTGTTCCCGCTTTTGCTACCGCGCCCGCCCTGCTTTACGTCGGCACGCAGATGCTCCGCAGCGCGAGGGACATTGATTGGGACGATATGACTGAAGCCGCGCCTGCATTCCTGACCATTGTCTTCATGCCGTTTACCTATTCGATTGCAGACGGTATCGCCTTCGGCTTCATCAGCTATGCCGTGGTCAAACTTTTGTGCCGCCGCACCAAAGACGTACCGCCTATGGTATGGGTTGTTGCCGTATTGTGGGCATTGAAATTCTGGTATTTGGGCTGATTGATTCGATATTAAAAATGCCGTCTGAAAGGTTTTCAGACGGCATTTTGTTTGGCGTTTGGGCGTACAATACGGAAAACATGACGATAAGGACACAAACCATGGCACAGTTTTTCGCCGTTCATCCCGACAATCCCCAAGAACGCCTCGTCAAGCAGGCAGTTGAAATCATCAATCAAGGCGGCGTGGTGGTTTATCCGACCGATTCCTGTTATGCCTTGGGCTGCAAACTTGGCGATAAGGCGGCGATGGAACGCATACTCTCCATCCGCAAAATCGATCAGAAACACCATCTGACACTGGTCTGTGCCGATTTGAGCGAGTTGGGTTCATATGCCAAAATCAACAACGTACAGTTTCGTCAGCTTAAAGCCGCCACACCCGGGCCTTATACTTTTATTTTACAGGCGACGAAGGATGTGCCGGCGCGCACGCTGCACCCGAAACGCAAAACCATCGGGCTGCGTATTCCCGATAATGCCATTGCACAAGCCCTGTTGGAGGAGTTGGGCGAGCCGCTTTTAAGCTGCACCCTGATGTTGCCCGAAGATGGCGAACCGCTGACCGACCCTTATGAAATCCGCGACCGCTTGGAACACGCCGTCGATTTGGTGATTGATGGCGGCTGGTGCGGAACCGATCCGACTACCGTCATCGACATGACCGACGGCACGGAACTGGTGCGCCGAGGTTGCGGCGATACGGCGGTGTTCGGTTTGTAGGGAAACCGATGCCGTCTGAAGCATCAGCCGTCCGAACGTATCGGGTGTTTTGCCGTTTACGGAAGTTCGAAATGCCGCCGCACATTTTGTTTCAGGCGGATTGTCTGTTCGGAACATCAAACAAAATGCCGTCTGAAAGCCCTTCAGACGGCATTGCCTTGTTTATCTGCATTAATGGCGGAAGTGGCGCACGCCGGTTACGACCATCGCAATGCCGTGTTCGTCCGCTGCGTCAAAGACTTCTTGGTCGCGCATCGAACCTGCCGGATGAATGATGGCTTTGATGCCTTGCTCGGCAATCACGTCCACGCCGTCGCGGAACGGGAAGAAGGCATCGGAGGCGGCGCACGCACCGTTTAAGTCCAAACCTGCATCTTGCGCTTTGCGAGCGGCGATGCGGGTGCTGTCCACGCGGCTCATTTGGCCTGCGCCGATGCCGTAGGTTTGACCACCTTTGCCGAAGACGATGGCGTTGGATTTGACGTATTTGGCGACGTTCCATACGAACATCAGGTCGTTCCATTCTTGCTCGGTCGGTTGGCGTTTGGAGACGACTTTCAAATCGGCGCGGCTGATGCGGTGGATGTCGGGCGTTTGTACCAACAGTCCGCCGCCGACGCGTTTGAGTTCAAAGCGGTTCGCGCCTGCTTCGAGCGGGGTTGTTAGAGAAATTTGCAATACGCGCACGTTTTTCTTGGTGGCGGCGATTTCGAGGGCTTCGGCGGTAAACTTCGGCGCCATCAGCACTTCCATAAATTGGTTGTCGGTAATCTGTTTCACGGTTTCGCCGTCCACTTCGCGGTTGAAGGCGATGATGCCGCCGAACGCGCTGGTGGTGTCGGTGGCGTAGGCGAGTTTGTAGGCGTCCAAGGTATTGGAGGCGATGGCGACGCCGCATGGATTGGCGTGTTTCACGATCACGCAGGCGGGCGCGTCGAAGGATTTGACGGCTTCCCACGCGGCATCGGCATCGGCGATGTTGTTGTAAGACAATTCTTTGCCTTGCAGCTGTTTGTAGGCGGAAAGGCTGCCTGCGGCGGGGTAAATATCGCGGTAGAACGCGGCGCGTTGGTGCGGATTTTCACCGTAGCGCATGTCTTGCACTTTAATCCAGCTTTGGTTGAACCGGCTTGGGAATTCGCCGATTTCAGGCTCTCCGCTCAAAACGCCGTCTGAAAGCGAGGTCAGGTAGTTGGAAATCATGCCGTCGTATTGGGCGGTATGGCTGAATGCTTTGCGTGAGAGGTTGAAACGGGTTTTGTCGCTCAATGCGCCGTTGTTGGCTTCGAGTTCGGCAGCGATGGCGGGGAAATCGGCGGTATCAGTAACGATGGCGACATGTTTCCAGTTTTTCGCGGCAGAGCGCACCATGGTCGGGCCGCCGATGTCGATGTTTTCAATCGCGTCTTCCAGCGTGCAGCCGGGCTTGGCGATGGTAGCGGCGAAGGGGTAAAGGTTGACGCATACGAGGTCGATATTGCCGATGCCGTGTTCTTCCATCTTGGCGACGTGTTCGTCCAAATCGCGCCGACCCAAAATACCGCCGTGGATTTTCGGATGCAGGGTTTTCACGCGGCCATCGAGCATTTCGGGAAAACCGGTATAGTCGGCGACTTCAATCACGGGAACGCCCGCATCAGCAAGCAGTTTCGCCGTGCCGCCAGTGGAGAGGATTTCAACACCGAGCTTGTGCAGGGTTTGGGCAAATTCGACCGCGCCTGCCTTGTCGGACAGGCTGATCAGGGCGCGTTTGATGACGGACATTGTGGCTTCCTTTTCTGACAGTTGGATGGGGAAAGGGGAACTTTTTCGGGGCGGTATTATCCGCTATTTTCAGTTTTTTGGCAGTAGGTTTTTGCAGATATTGTTGACAATTTACAAAGAAATGCCGTCTGAAAACCTTTCAGACGGCATTTGTCGGCATTCATTTGAAGCCCATTTTTCCCGATGTTCCCAATGCCCCCGCCATGCCGATGCACAAAGGCAGCAGCAGGGACAGCGGCGCGTAGGTCAGTTCTAATACGAACACAATGGCGGTCAGCGGCATTTTGAGCGATACGCCGAGAAACACCGCCGCTCCGACGACTGCCGCGCTTTCAGACGGCATTTCGAGGAAGACGCTGTTCCACGCGGCGGCGGCTGCAAAAGAAATGGTGCTGCCGAGCATCATGGACGGCGTAATCAGTCCGCCGTATGCGCCTGCCGCCAGTGCCATCAAAACGACCGCCCATTTGACGGCGGTCAACTCAAGGCTGTATTGCCAGCCTGTCAAACCGCCAAAGGTCAGTTGGTTGCCTGCTTTGCCGTTGCCCAAAATTTCGGGAAACCAAACGGAAATCACGCCGATGAGTGCAAACATACAGACTGCCAAGGGAATGATTTTGATGTTGTCGCGCTTGATGAAGGGAAACTTTTGGGCGGTACGCTGGAAAAAGACGGCGGCTGCGCCCAATATCGGGCCGATGACGGCGGAAAACCAAAGAAATGAAGTGTTTACGGCAAGGTTGGTGGGATGATATTGCTGCACGTCGCCCAAGCCGATGCGTGCGACGGCGGTGGCGATGACGGAAGTCAGCAATGCGGCGACGACGGCTTGCTGCGTCCACACACCCAACATCGCTTCGAGGATAAACAGCGTGGAGGCGAGCGGCACGTTATACACCGCCGCCAAGCCCGCGCCCGAGGCGCACGCAATCAGCAGCCGCATTTCACCTTCGTCCAAACCCAAGCGTTTGCCGCCTGCGGAAGCAAACGCGGCAGTCATTTCGCGCGGCGCGACTTCCCGTCCGAGCGGCGAACCGAGTCCGACCGTTATGATTTGCAGCAGAACATGGAAAACCGTCGTCAGAAACGGCAGCCCCTGCAACGGCTGTTTCAAGGCGGCTTTGATTTCGATTTGCGGCTTGCCGAAACGTTTGAGCAGCCACCAGCCGACTCCTGCGACCGCGCCGCACAGCGTCAGCACGGCAACGCGCCGCATACCGGAAGCCTGTGCCACGCCTTCGCGGAACGAAGTGTACACGCCGTCCGCGCCATAACCGTAGGCGGTATGCTGTATGAAGTGCATCAGTTCCGTCAGCACAATGCCGACCAGACCGCCGATAACGCCCGCTGCTGCCAGGGCAAACCAAAGTTTTCTGCGTCCCACTGTCGTTCCTGCCGTTCAAATGCCGTCTGAAAACCTTTCAGACGGCATCCGTTTCCTATCCGCCTATCCGAACAGGCCGCGTACACGCTCCAAACCGCCGAAGTTGATACAGGCATCGGCGGCTGCCTGCGCTTTCGGTTTGGCGCGGTAAGCCACGCCTATGCCCGCTTCTTTGAGCATCGGAATATCGTTCGCACCGTCGCCCATCGCCAACACCTGATGCGGCTGCAATCCGAGGAGGCTGCGGTATTCGCGCAACAAATCTGCCTTTGCCTGCGCGTCGATGATTCTGCCTTTCAGACGGCCGGTCAGCCTGCCGTTTTCAATTTCCAAAATATTGGCGTGTTGGTATTCGAAGCCGAGGCGTTGTTGCAGCCTTTCGGTAAAAAACGTGAAGCCGCCCGACACCAGCAGGAATTTCACATCGTGCCTTTTGCATTCGTCCAACAAAAATTCCGCACCGGGCGAGAGCTTCAAAACGTTTTCATAAACGTCCGCCAAAATCTGTTCGTCCAATCCCGCCAACAGCGCAACGCGGCTGCGTAAAGACTGTTCGAAATCGAGTTCGCCGCGCATCGAGCGTTCGGTAATTTCTGCCACGCGGTCTTTCAAGCCGACACCCGCCGCAATTTCATCGACGCATTCGATGGTGATCAGCGTCGAATCCATATCGCTGACAATCAAACCGAGTTCGCCGAAATCCATATCCGGCAACACGGCGTAATCGATTTGACGGCTGCCAAGCAACGCCGCGTCTGCCCCGCTTAAAGAAAAGCCTTCTTCAACAATAAAACGCATACGCTTTTCATCGGCGCAATCAGGTTCGGGCAGGCGGGAGGGGGGGTCGGAAGGCAGGGCTTCGGCGGAGGGAAATTGGAGGACGAGGGCTTGCGGCATAAAGGCGGCTCAAAAAATGCGGATTATATAGTGAAACGGCAAAGAATGTTACGGCGGGCTGGACTGCAATTGGAAAATGACTTCAAACGCAAACGGCAGTATGTGTCGGACAACACGGGAAAATGCCGCAACTATTGCCAGCCTGATGAAAATTCGTTATAAGGGGATTATCTAAAATATATTAACATTTGAAGTGAATCGGCTTTAAACCGGTACGGCGTTGCTCCGCCCTACCCTGATTTAAATTTAACCCACGATACATATAAACAACCTGAAAAAGGATTCAGAGATGAAAATCGGTATCCCACGCGAGTCATTATCCGGCGAAACCCGCGTCGCCTGCACGCCCGCCACCGTCGCCCTGCTGGGCAAACTGGGCTTTGAAACCGTTGTCGAAAGCGGCGCAGGTTTGGCGGCAAGTTTGGACGATGCCGCTTACCAAACAGCAGGCGCGACCGTTGCCGACAAAGCGGCGGTTTGGGCCTGCCCTTTGATTTATAAGGTCAACGCGCCGTCCGAAGACGAGCTGCCGCTTTTGAACGAAGGTCAAACCATCGTCAGCTTCCTGTGGCCGCGCCAAAACGAAGCCTTGGTCGAAGCCTTGCGCGCCAAGAAAGTGAACGCGCTGGCGATGGACATGGTGCCCCGCATTTCCCGAGCGCAGGCTTTGGACGCTTTGTCTTCGATGGCAAACATCAGCGGCTACCGCGCCGTGATTGAAGCCGCCAACGCCTTCGGGCGTTTCTTCACCGGTCAAATTACTGCCGCAGGCAAAGTGCCGCCTGCGCAGGTTTTGGTAATTGGTGCAGGTGTGGCAGGTTTGGCGGCAATCGGTACGGCAAACTCGCTCGGCGCAGTGGTGCGCGCGTTCGATACCCGCTTGGAAGTGGCGGAACAAATCGAATCGATGGGCGGCAAGTTCCTGAAACTCGACTTCCCGCAAGAATCGGGCGGCAGCGGCGACGGCTACGCCAAAGTGATGAGCGACGAATTTATCGCCGCCGAAATGAAGCTCTTTGCCGAACAGGCGAAAGAAGTGGACATCATCATCACCACCGCCGCCATTCCGGGCAAACCCGCGCCCAAGCTGATTACCAAAGAAATGGTGGAAAGCATGAAATCCGGCTCCGTCATCGTCGATTTGGCGGCGGCGACGGGCGGCAACTGCGAACTCACCCGACCGGGCGAATTGTCCGTAACCGGCAACGGCGTGAAAATCATCGGCTACACCGACATGGCAAACCGCCTTGCCGGACAGTCTTCCCAGCTTTACGCCACCAACTTGGTCAACCTGACCAAGCTGTTAAGCCCGAACAAAGACGGCGAAATCACGCTGGACTTCGAAGACGTGATTATCCGCAACATGACCGTTACCCGCGACGGCGAAATCACCTTCCCGCCTCCGCCGATTCAGGTTTCCGCCCAGCCGCAGCAAACGCCGTCTGAAAAAGCCATGCCTGCCGCCAAGCCCGAGCCGAAACCCGTTCCCCTGTGGAAAAAACTCGCGCCCGCCGTTATCGCCGCCGTATTGGTGCTGTGGGTTGGCGCGGTCGCACCCGCAGCATTCCTGAACCACTTTATCGTGTTCGTCCTCGCCTGCGTCATCGGCTACTATGTCGTTTGGAACGTCAGCCACTCGCTGCACACCCCGCTGATGTCGGTAACCAACGCCATCTCCGGCATCATTGTCGTCGGCGCGCTGCTGCAAATCAGCCAAGGCAACGGTTTCGTGACCCTGCTTGCGTTCATCGCCATCCTGATTGCCGGCATCAACATCTTCGGCGGCTTCTTCGTAACGCGCCGGATGTTGAATATGTTTAGGAAAGGATAAAGCATGACTTTCGCCTATTGGTGCATTCTGATTGCCTGCCTATTGCCGCTTTTTTGTGCGGCGTATGCCAAAAAAGCGGGCGGATTCCAGTTTAAAGACAACCACAATCCGCGTGATTTTCTGGCGCGTACCCAAGGTGCTGCTGCCCGTGCCCACGCCGCGCAGCAAAACGGTTTTGAAGCCTTTGCACCGTTTGCCGCCGCCGTTTTGACGGCACACGCAACCGGCAATGCCGGACAAGCAACCGTCAACACGCTTGCCGGCCTGTTCATCCTGTTCCGCCTCGCCTTTATCTGGTGCTACATCGCAGACAAAGCAGCATTACGCTCGCTGATGTGGGCAGGCGGATTTGCCTGCACCGTCGGGCTGTTTGTCGCGGCTGCTTGAAACAGATGCCGTCTGAACAGTTCGGACGGCATCGGAAACAAATTATCGAAAATCGGAGAATTTCTATGTCTTCAGGACTCGTAACAGCGGCGTACATCGTTGCCGCAATTTTATTCATCTTCTCACTGGCGGGGCTGTCCAAACAGGAAACCGCCAAACAGGGCTGTTATTCTGGCATCGCCGGTATGGCGGTCGCCCTCTTCGTAACGGTCTTTTCCGACAATACCCACGGACTGGGCTGGATCATCATCGCCATGCTCATCGGCGCGGCAATCGGCATCTACAAAGCCAAAAAGGTGGAAATGACCGAAATGCCCGAACTGATTGCACTTCTGCACAGCTTCGTCGGCTTGGCGGCGGTTTTGGTCGGCTTCAACAGCTATATCGAGCCGGGCAACGTTGCACACGATATGCACACCATCCACTTGGTCGAAGTCTATTTGGGCATTTTCATCGGCGCAGTAACCTTTACCGGCTCACTGGTCGCATTCGGTAAGCTCAACGGCAAAATCAGCAGCAGCCCGCTGCAACTGCCCGCCAAACACAAGCTCAACGCACTGGCACTTGGCGTATCGTTTGTGTTGCTGCTCGTATTTGTCGGCATTGACGGCAGCGGCTTCATCCTACTGATAATGACCCTGATCGCCCTCGCATTCGGCTGGCACTTGGTTGCCTCCATTGGCGGCGCGGATATGCCCGTGGTCGTATCCATGCTCAACTCCTACTCCGGCTGGGCGGCCGCAGCGGCAGGCTTCATGCTCTCCAACGACCTGCTCATCGTTACCGGCGCGTTGGTCGGCTCAAGCGGCGCAATTCTATCCTACATTATGTGCAAAGCCATGAATCGGTCGTTTGTTTCCGTGATTGCCGGCGGTTTTGGCAGCGACAGTGGCACATCATCTTCCGGCAGCCAAGAGACAGGGGAATACCGCGAAGTCAAAGCTGCCGATGTTGCCGAAATGCTGAAAGGCGCAAACAGCGTCATCATCACCCCGGGCTACGGTATGGCAGTCGCACAAGCGCAATACCCCGTTGCCGAAATCACCGAGCTTTTGCGTAAAAACGGCACCAAAGTGCGCTTCGGCATCCACCCCGTCGCCGGCCGCCTGCCCGGTCATATGAACGTTTTGCTCGCCGAAGCCAAAGTCCCCTACGACATCGTTTTGGAAATGGATGAAATCAACGACGACTTCCCCGAAACCGATGTGGTCTTGGTGATTGGTGCGAACGACACCGTCAACCCAGCCGCCCAAACCGACCCGAACAGCCCGATTGCGGGTATGCCCGTGTTGGAAGTATGGAAGGCAAAAGAAGTCGTCGTGTTCAAACGCTCGATGAACACCGGCTACGCAGGCGTACAAAACCCGCTGTTCTTCAACGAAAACAGCGTGATGTGTTTCGGCGACGCGAAGAAAACCGTGGATGACATTCTGTCCGAACTGAAAAAATAATCCGCATGGCGCAATGCCGTCTGAAACCCGGGAACACGGGTTTCAGACGGCATTTTGCGCTATTTTGCGAAGGTAGGAATGGTGGTGGAGAGATTCCTGTTTTTTAATAGGCTGTATTTTAATATAGTGTTGATAGGCGTATTTGGTTTCAATGTATTCAACAGGATAGGTTTCTTCCTAACCGAAAAAATAATTGTTTTTTCCCTTGTAAATAATTGAAATCAACAGATTACTAAAACACAACCTTTTAATAACACCGTAACTTTGAAATTCGTTATTCCCGCAAAAACAGAAAATCAAAAACAGAAATCTATAAATTTCCTCCTACACTTTGTCTGGCATTGAATCCTTTATCTAACTCATTTAATGTATTGTCTCTATATTGTGGCTACACTAATTATCTTGCTCTTTAATCATATAATTATCAAATTCCCAAATTGCAAATTTATTAAATTTTTCAGCTAGAACCTCCCAATTATCGGCTTCAATTTCGGATAATAATTTATTTATGCAATCTAATAAAATATTAAAATTATAACTTTCCATAATTAAAAAACCTCTAGGAAATAAATTGCCTGAACAGTTCTCTAATAACCATTTTGGTGTGCAAATATTTATATCAAATAAATCAGCCGCATCACTGCCATAATCATCTCCAACTAATAATTTCACAGGTAGAAAAAAGTTATTTGGTTCATTAGGCGAATATGTGTTCAAAGGCCCATCTATATCTAATGAGTATATTTTTTTTAACATCATTTTCATAGTTAATCCTTAATATCTAAATGTCCATTACTTATAACAATATTTTTTATAGATGAATTGCCACTTTGTCTATTAGTAACAGGGTTTAATCTTTAAATCTCATTATTCCCGCAAAAACAGAAAATCAAAAACAGAAACCTGAAATCTCGTCATTCCCGCGTAGGCGGTAAGGACGGTTTAAAAGTTATCCAAAACCTCAAAAAAAACTGAAACCGAACAAATCGGATTCCCGCTTTCGCGGGAATGACGGGATTTTAGGATGAAGATGGTGGGAGTTGGTGGGCTGAAGCCCGCCCTACGAAACTGCTTTTGCGGGAATAACGATATGGGTATTTTCTGTTTTCATCCGCGATAAATGCCGTCTGAAGCCTGTTTGGGGTTTCAGACGGCATCGGGCTTTTTGTGCATTTGCCACAAAACGGATTGGTATTTGCTTGCGGTAAGATGAAAACGGTGCGGGATGTTTTGGGAAGCAAATGCCGTCTGAAGGGCTTCCAGACGGCATTTTTTGTATCGGGCTGTTTAACGCGCCAGCGGTTCGGTGCGTTTGATCAGCCACGCTTTTGCCGCGCCTTCGGTCAGCGGCTCGAGGCGGCGGCGGACTTCGGCGTGGTAGCGGTTGACCCAGTCGATTTCGCCGTCGGTCATGAGGGCGGTGTCCATCAGGCGGGTGTCGATGGGGCAGAGAGTCAGGGTTTCGAAGTACAAGAAGCTGCCGAACTCGGTTTCCTGCGGGTCGGCGACGGCTTGGTTGGCGGCAAGGTTTTCAATGCGGATGCCCCATTTTCCCGGGCGGTAGAGGCCGGGTTCGATGGAGGTTACCATGCCTTTTTTCATCGCTGTTTCGGGCGTGGCGGGGGCGGCGAAGGCGATGCGTTGCGGGCCTTCGTGGACGTTGAGGAAATAGCCTACGCCGTGGCCGGTGCCGTGCCCGTAGTCGCATTGCGCCTGCCACAGGGGTTTGCGGCAAATCGCGTCAATTAGCGGCGAGGGGATGTTTTCGGGGAACACGGCTTCGGCAAGTGCGATATGGGCTTTGAGAACGAGCGTGTTGTCGCGTTTTTGTTCGGCACTCGGCGTGCCGACGGGGACGACGCGGGTGATGTCGGTTGTGCCGCCTTTGTATTGCGCGCCGGAGTCGATGAGCAGCAGCCCGTTGCCGCTGATGGTGCTGTGGCTTTCGGGTGTTGCGCTGTAATGCGGCAGGGCACCGTTGGCGTTGAAGCCTGCGATGGTGTCGAAACTCAATGAAATGAAGCCCGGTTGCACGCTGCGGTGGCGGTAGAGCATCGTATCCACGTCGATTTCGGTCAGGCTGCCGCCCTTGCCGATGATGTCTTCAAACTCGGCGAAGAAGCCGCACAACGCCGCGCCGTCGTGTTCCATCGCTTCGCGGATGCGGGCGATGTCGGCTTCGGATTTGCAGGATTTGAACAGCGTGGACGGGTTGGTGCCTTCGATCAGGCGTACGCTTTCGGGCAGGCGCACGAGCGTGCTGACGGCAGTTTTGTTCGGCTCGATGAGCAGCGCGCCGCCGATTTGCGCGAGTTTGTCGGCAACTTGGGCGTAAGGCTCGACCGTGATGCCGGCGGTTTGCAGCGCGGCGGCGGCTTCGGCGTTCAGACGGCATCGGTCGGTAAACAGGACGGCACTGTCTTTGCCGATAAGCAGGAAGGACACGAAAACAGGGTTGAAAGGCACGTCGCTGCCGCGCAGGTTGGTCAGCCAGGCGATGTCGTCAAGCGAGGAAACCAAGTGGTAATCCGCGCCTTTTTCCGCCATAACGGCGCGCACGCGGGCGAGTTTTTCGGCGGCGGTTTCGGAGACGTAGGCGAGGTCGTGGACGAATACGGTTTCGGCAGGAATGGCTGGGCGGCTGCTCCACACGCGGTCAAGCAGGCCGTCGGGGTGTTCGATGCGGATGTTTTTGGCGGACAGCGATTGCGCCAAAGTGCGTTTGCCGGTGAGCGAGACCATATCGGAAGGGATGCCGACGGCGGCGTTTTCGGGCAGGTTTGCCGCGAGCCATTCGTTGTACGGCGGCACTTGACCGCTTTTTTGCAGCTCGATGCCGCTGCCCGCAAGCTGTTTGGTGGCTTGTTCCCAATAGCGGCTGTCCACCCATACGCCCGCTTCATCGGCGGTAACGACGAATGTGCCGACCGAGCCGGTAAAGCCCGACAATTCGCGCCGCGCCTGCCAATGCTCGGGCAGGTATTCGGACAGGTGGGGGTCGGCGGAAGGGATGACGAGTGCGTCCAAGCCTTGCGCCTTCATGGCTTCGCGCAATGCGGACAGGTAATTCGATACGGTATTCATGAACGGATTCTCCAGAGAAAGTGTAAGGTTTCAGACGGCATGGCGGCGTACCGGCTGGGGAAACGTAACCATCTTATCAAATCGTTTGCTGACTGCAAAACGGACGGGCTGATCGGATGGTGCGTATTTGCGCGAAAAAAGCGATGTAAGGTTGTTTGTTGTAAGATTTCAGGCATAAAATGCCGTTCCATACCTTCTTTTGGAAATAATACGGAAAATATAGGCAGGTTTGGGCATGAAGTTCTAATAGTGTGTGTTGGCAGGTATTTGGATTACGTTACAATACGCGCTTTCATCAAAATTTCCCTATCGGTCGGCATCCTGTTTTTGAAGACGGTAGGATTTGGGTTTGTTGGGGGTAATCCCTCCCAAATTGGGGCAATATATAGGGCTGTGTCCGAATATGCGGCTCTGTGTGTTGAAACACAGTTAAAAATACGGAAGACTTTATGTCCGAACAACATATTTCGACTTGGAAAAGTAAAATCAATGCATTGGGTCCGGGTATTATGATGGCATCGGCGGCAGTCGGCGGTTCGCACCTGATTGCCTCCACACAGGCAGGTGCGCTTTACGGCTGGCAGCTCGCGTTGATTATCGTCCTGACCAACCTCTTCAAATACCCGTTTTTCCGCTTCAGCGCGCATTACACGCTGGATACGGGTAAAAGCCTGATTGAAGGTTATGCGGAGAAAAGCCGCATCTACCTGTGGGTCTTTTTGATTTTGTGTATTGCTGCCGCGACGATTAACGCGGGTGCGGTTGCCATCGTAACCGCCGCCATCGTTAAAATGGCGATTCCCTCGCTGACACTGGGTATCGGCGCAATCTCCGCGCTGATTATGGCATCCTGCCTGATTATCCTGGCGAGCGGACGCTACAAGGCTTTGGACAATGTTTCCAAAATCATCATCGTCAGCCTGACGGTTGCCACGGTTGCCGCCGCCGGTATCGCCATGTCGCGCGGTATGCAGATGAAACCCGATTTTATCGAGCCGACACCGTGGACGCTTGCCGGTTTGGGCTTCCTGATCGCGCTGATGGGCTGGATGCCTGCGCCGATTGAAATTTCCGCCATCAATTCTTTGTGGGTTACGGAGAAACAGCGTCTCCAACCTTCCTCTTATCATGACGGGATTTTTGATTTCAACGTCGGTTACATCACCAGTGCCGTGCTTGCCGTCGTCTTCCTTGCCCTGGGTGCGTACGTGCAATACGGCAACGGTGAAGAAGTGCAGATGGCGGGCGGCAAATATATCGGACAACTGATCAATATGTATGCGGTAACCATCGGCGACTGGTCGCGTCCGCTGGTGGCATTTATCGCGTTTGCCTGCATGTACGGTACGACGATTACCGTTGTTGATGGTTATGCACGCGCCATTGCGGAACCTGTGCGTCTGCTGCGCGGCAGTGAGAAAACCGGCAACGCCGAACTCTTTGCCTGGAATATTTGGGTGGCGGGCAGCGGTTTGGCGGTGATTTTCTGGTTTGACGGCGTAATGGCGAATCTGCTCAAATTTGCGATGATTGCCGCCTTTGTGTCCGCCCCCGTGTTCGCATGGCTCAACTACCGCCTCGTCAAAGGGGACAAACGCCACAGGCTTACCGCCGGTATGAACGCCCTTGCCATTGTCGGCCTGCTCTATCTGGCCGGGTTTGCCGTTTTGTTCCTGTTGAACCTTAGCGGACTTTTGGCATAGGTTTCAAAATCTGAATGCCGTCTGTAATATTTTCAGACGGCATTGCCCTTTCCTAGAAAAAAACACCGACATCGCGTAAAATATGCGCAAATTTTGTGATTCAATCAGGTCGTCTGAAACAGATTGCGCCTGATTTATTTTTCCGGAAAATACCATGAGCGAACAAAACCATCCGCAAACCGAGCCGCAGTTGGACGAAAACCAAATCATCGCCCTGCGCCGCGAAAAACTGCACAACATCCGCCAACAGCGCAACGCCTACCCTAACGATTTCAAACGCGACAGTTTTGCCGCCGACCTGCACACCCAATACGGTGAAATCAGCAAAGAAGAACTCGATCCACAAGCCGTTCCCGTCAAAATTGCCGGCCGCATGATGCTGAAGCGTCAAATGGGCAAGGCGAGTTTTGCCACCATTCAAGACGTGTCCGGACAAATCCAGCTTTATCTGAACAACAAAGGCGTGAGCCAAGAAATTTTGGACGACTTCAACCATTGGGATTTGGGCGACATCGTCGGCGCGGAAGGTACTTTGTTCAAAACCAACCACGGCGAATTGACCGTGCGCGTATCCGACATCCGCCTGCTGTCCAAATCCCTGCGTCCTCTGCCGGACAAACACAAAGGTTTGAGCGATCAGGAAACCAAATACCGTCAACGCTACGTCGATTTGATTGCCAACGGAGAATCGCGCAATACCTTCATCAAACGCAGCCAAATCATCCAATCCGTGCGTAATTTTATGGTGGGCGAGCATTATCTCGAAGTCGAAACCCCGATGATGCACCCGATTCCCGGCGGCGCGACGGCAAAACCCTTCGTTACCCACCACAATGCCTTAGATATTCCGCTTTATTTGCGTATCGCCCCCGAGCTGTATCTGAAACGCTTGGTGGTCGGCGGATTGGAGCGCGTGTTTGAAATCAACCGCAGCTTCCGCAACGAAGGCATGTCCGTGCGCCACAACCCCGAATTTACGATGATTGAATTTTACGAAGCCTTCTCCGACTACGAACGTATGATGCAGATGGCGGAAGACATCATCCGCAACGCATCGCGCACGGTCAACGGCACGGCAAACATCACTTACAACGGCAAAGAAGTCGATTTGGAAAGCCCGTTCGAGCGTTTGACCATCCTCGAAGCCATCAAAAAATACAATCCGCACTACACCGACGAGCAGTTGAACGATGCGGAATGGCTGAAAAAAGAAATCGTCAAACACGGCGAAAGCCTGCCGCCGTCCCCGGGCATCGGCAGCCTGCAACTCGCCCTGTTTGAAGGTTGCGCCGAGGGTAAACTGTGGAACCCGACCTTTATTGTCGATTACCCGGTCGAAGTTTCCCCGTTGGCGCGCGCTTCGGATACGAAACAAGGTCTGACCGAACGTTTCGAATTGTTCGTTGTCGGCCGCGAACTGGCAAACGGCTATTCCGAGTTGAACGACCCCGAAGACCAAGCTGAACGCTTCAAAGCGCAAGTGGCGCAAAAAGACGCGGGCGACGACGAAGCGATGCATTACGATGCCGACTACATCCGCGCGATGGAATTCGGTTTACCGCCGACCGGCGGTTGCGGTATCGGTATCGACCGCTTGGTCATGTTGCTGACTGATTCGCAAACCATCCGCGACGTGATTTTGTTTCCGCAGATGCGTCCCGAATAATCATAAAAACAGTTGAAATGGAAATGCCGTCTGAACCCGTTTGGATTCAGACGGCATTTTGTATGGCAGGATTTATTCGGTTTCCAACTGACCGACCCATTCTGACAAGGCAGTCAGGCGTTGTTCGGATTTCGCCACAAACGGGTTTTCGGTATCCCACGCGTAGCCTGCCAAAATCGAAGAAAGCATACGGCTGATTTCCGGGCTGCGGTCGGGCGCGTACACGACGTTTTGGAAGCGGAAATCGTACCAGCCGTCCACATAGGTGCGGAATGTGTCCACGCCGATCATCAAGGGTTCGGTAAACTTAGTATCCCAATCCGCCGTGCTGCCTTCAAGCTGCTTCGCCAATAAATCGGCAGCCAGTTTGGCGGAGTGCAGCGCGATGGTTACGCCCGACGAGAACACGGGGTCGAGGAACTCGGCGGCATTGCCCAACAGCGCGAAATGCCTGCCGTGCAGCGATTTGACGTTGGCGGAATAGCCTTGGATGGAGCGGAACGGAAAATCGTTTTCCCAAACGGCTTTGTCCAGAATTTCGTTCAGCATCGGGCATTCGTAAACAAATTTTTTCAACACCGTTTCCGATTCGCCGGCAAGTTTGTCGGGCGTGCCGACCACGCCGACGGAACAGCGGTTGTCGCCGAAGGGAATCAGCCAAATCCACACGTCGCGGTGTTGCGGGTGGGTGGTAATCAGGATTTTGTTGCGGTCGAATTTCGGGTGGGTAATGTTGTCGTCGATGTGCGTGAAATGCGCTTGGCGCGGCGGCAGGTGCGAGGGCGTTTCCAAATCCAGCAGGCGCGGCAGCACGCGTCCGTAACCGCTTGCGTCCAAGACGAATTTCGCGGTCAGTTCATAGCTCTCGCCCGTGTCGGTTTCCACGCTCAAACGGGCAAAATCGCCGCTATTGTCGAACGCGGTTACGCCGTGCCCGAAACGCACTTCAACGCCTTGTTTGGCGGCTTCTTCAATCAGGATTTTGTCGAACACGGTGCGGCGCACTTGGTAAACCGTGCCGGGGCCGTCTGAAAATTTATCGGTGAAATCGAATTCGGTATAACGGCTGCCCCACGAAAACGCCGCGCCGTTTTTCAACTGAAAGCCGGGCTCGGCGCGCACGGCATCGGCAAATCCGGCTTCTTCCAGCATTTCCATACAGTGCGGCAGCAGGCTTTCGCCGATGACGAAGCGTGGAAAGTGCTGTTTTTCCAACACGCAGACTTGATAACCTTTTTTGCGGAGCAGGGCGGATGCGACCGAGCCTGCCGGACCTGCGCCGATTACGGCGACATCGAATTGGGTGGACATTGGGAAATCCTGATGGTTGAGTGGAAAAGGAAATGATATTGTACAGGCAGCAAATGCCGTCTGAAACTGTTTGCGGAAGAAATTTATCCGGTGCGGGTGGTTGCGCCCAATGCGTCAGTCCGGTTTGAAAAATGCCGTCTGAAACGGAAATGTTCAGACGGCATTTGATTTTCAGGGTTATTTTACGCCGTAATGCGGTTGGAGCAGGGCGCACGTCCGGTGTCCCCGGCGGCTTCGGCGGCTGCGTCCGGCAATTTTCCCGCAGGCCGCGCCCGCATCGTTTGCCGTATTTTCCGGCCGGGTGTTTTTTTCGCGCTGCGCTTTGGCGGATTCGTAGCGGTTGCGCTGTTTCGGTTCGCTTGTGCCGGTTTTTTCCGGTTTTGCGCCGCCCTGTTCCCACCATTGCGGCTCGAAGCCTTCGATGCGTTCGATGAGCAGCTTGTTGCCGGTCAATTCTTTGATGGCCTCAAACATTTTCTGTTCGGATTCGTCCATCAGGGAAATCGCCACGCCGTCCGCACCGGCGCGCCCCGTACGCCCGATACGGTGGACGTAGTCTTCGGGCTGGGTGGGCATTTCGTAATTGATGACGAAGGGCAGTTCGGCAATATCCAGACCGCGTGCGGCGATGTCGGTGGCGACGAGGACGCGCAGGCTGCCGTCTTTGAAGGCGTTGAGTGTTTCGAGCCTACTTTGTTGGGAACGGTCGCCGTGTATCGCCTGTGCGGACAGGTTGCGGCGGATTAAATCACGCGTTACCTGGTCGACGCTCTGTTTGGTTTTGCAGAACACGATGACCTGGTTCATATGCAGATCGACAATCAGCCGTTCGAGCAGGTTGCGCTTCTGAATGGTATCGACGGCGATGATGTGTTGTTCGACGTTGGCGTTGGTGGTGTTTTGGGCGGCAACCTCGACGGTTTCGGGCGCATTCATGAAGTCTTGCGCCAGTTTGCGTATCGGTGCGGAGAAGGTGGCGGAAAAGAGCAGGGTTTGGCGTTGGCGGGGCAGCATCTGCATGATTTTGCGGATGTCGTCGATAAACCCCATATCCAGCATACGGTCGGCTTCGTCCAAAACGACGATTTCGACTTTGTTCAAACTGATGTTTTTTTGTTTGACGTGGTCGAGCAGCCGCCCGACGGTGGCGACGACAATTTCGCAGCCGGCGCGCAAATCGGCGGTCTGTTTGTCCATATTCATACCGCCGAACAAGACGGTGTGGCGAAGCGGCAGGTTTTTGATGTAGGACTGCACGTTTTGGTCGATTTGGTCGGCAAGTTCGCGCGTGGGGGTGAGGACGAGCATACGCACGGGGTGCATCGCGGGCGAGGTGCTGGCGGTGGCGTAACGTTTGAGGCGTTCGAGCGAGGGCAGCATAAAGGCGGCGGTTTTGCCCGTGCCGGTTTGGGCGGCGGCTAGTAAATCATGACCGGCGAGTGCTTTGGGAATGGCGGCGGCTTGGATGGGCGTAGGGTTTTCGTAACCTTGCGCGGTCAGTGCGGAAACGAGTTCCGTACCCAAACCTAAAGAGGAAAATGGATTACTCATAATTGTAGTCTTTCTTTCAGACCTTATGTCGTCTGAAACGGGAAACCGATAGGACGGGGAAATATAGTGGATTAACAAAAATCAGGACAAGGCGACGAAGCCGCAGACAGTACAGATAGTACGGAATCGATTCACTTGGTGCTTCAGCACCTTAGAGAATCGTTCTCTTTGAGCTAAGGCGAGGCAACGCCGTACTGGTTTTGTTAATCCACTATAAACTGCCCTCCTGTGAGTGGCGGGGCAGGGAATCTGTGTGCGGATTATGCCATAAAACGGTGCCCGCCCCAATCGCGGGCGCGTCCGGAGATTGGAAATCCTGCTTAAAAAATGTACAATGGCGCACTTTTTTGAAATGCAGGCCCATTATGCACATCGGCGGCTATTTTATCGACAATCCCATCGCACTTGCACCGATGGCGGGCATTACCGACAAACCCTTCCGCCGCCTCTGCCGCGATTTCGGCGCGGGTTGGGCGGTGTGCGAAATGCTGACCAGCGACCCGACGCTCAGAAATACCAAAAAGACCCTGCACCGCAGCGATTTTGCCGATGAAGGCGGCATCGTTGCCGTGCAGATTGCCGGCAGCGATCCGCAGCAGATGGCGGATGCGGCGTGCTACAACGTCGGACTCGGGGCGCAGGTTATCGACATCAACATGGGCTGTCCCGCTAAAAAAGTCTGCAATGTCCAAGCCGGTAGCGCGCTGATGCAGAACGAGCCGCTGGTTGCCGCCATTTTGGAAGCGGTGGTCAAGGCGGCGGGCGTTCCCGTTACCCTCAAAACCCGTTTGGGCTGGCACGACGACCACAAAAACCTGCCTGCCGTTGCCCGCATCGCCGAAGATTGCGGCATTGCCGCCCTTGCCGTCCACGGACGCACGCGCACGCAAATGTACAAAGGCGAAGCGGCTTACGACCTGATTGCCGAAACCAAATGCCGTCTGAACATCCCGGTTTGGGTTAACGGCGACATTACTTCGCCGCAAAAAGCCCAAGCCGTCCTCAAACAAACCGCCGCAGACGGCATCATGATAGGGCGCGGCGCGCAAGGTAGGCCGTGGTTCTTCCGCGATTTGAAACATTATGCCGAACATGGTGTTTTACCGCCTTCCTTGAGTTTGGCAGAATGCACCGCCACTATTTTGAACCACATCCGAGCCATGCACGCGTTTTACGGCGACACCGCCGGTGTGCGCATCGCACGCAAACACATAGGCTGGTACATCGGCGAGATGCCCGACGGCGAACAGGCGCGCCGCGACATCAACCGCTTGGACAGTGCGGCGGCGCAATACGACATGCTTGCAGGTTATCTTGAAAGACTTGCCGGAAAAACCGACCGTTGGGCGTGCGCCTACCGCCCAAATGCCTTCTGAACACTTGATTATCCTTTGAAAGCGCAATTATGCCCCATACCCTTCCCGATATTTCTCAATGTATCAGACAAAATTTAGAACAATATTTCAAAGACCTGAACGGAACCGAACCTTGCGGCGTGTACGATATGGTATTGCATCAGGTGGAAAAACCACTGCTGGTGTGTGTGATGGAGCAATGCGGCGGTAATCAGTCCAAAGCCTCCGTGATGCTGGGGCTGAACCGCAATACCTTGCGTAAGAAACTGATTCAACACGGTTTATTGTGAATATGTCGGCAACCGTCCGTATCTTAGGCATCGACCCGGGCAGCCGCGTAACGGGTTTCGGTGTCATTGATGTCAGGGGGCGCGATCATTTTTACGTCGCCTCCGGCTGCATCAAAACGCCTGCCGATGCCGCATTGGCAGACAGGATTGCCGTCATCGTCCGGCACATCGGCGAAGTCGTTGCCGTTTACAAGCCGCAGCAGGCGGCGGTGGAACAGGTGTTCGTCAACGTCAACCCTGCATCGACGCTGATGCTCGGTCAGGCTAGGGGCGCGGCATTGGCGGCATTGGTCAGCCATAAGCTGCCCGTTTCGGAATACACGGCCTTGCAGGTCAAACAAGCGGTAGTCGGCAAGGGTAAGGCAGCGAAAGAACAGGTGCAGCATATGGTGGTGCAGATGCTGGGGCTTTCGGGAACGCCGCAGGCGGATGCGGCGGACGGTCTTGCCGTCGCGCTGACCCACGCCTTGCGCAACCATGGGCTTGCGTCCAAACTTAATCCTTCAGGGATGCAGGTCAAGCGCGGAAGGTTTCAATAGTTTCAGACGGCATTTGTATTTTGCCATCTGAAAAGAAAATGTGTATCGAGATGAAATTTATATTTTTTGTACTGTATGTTTTGCAGTTTCTGCCGTTTGCGCTGTTGCACAAGATTGCCGACCTGACGGGTTCGCTTGCCTACCGTCTGGTCAAACCCCGCCGAAGGGTTGGGGAAATCAATTTGGCAAAATGTTTTCCCGAATGGAGTGAGGAAAAGCGTAAAACCGTGTTGAAACAGCATTTCAGGCACATGGCGAAACTGATGTTGGAATACGGCTTATATTGGTACGCGCCTGCCAAACGCCTGAAATCGCTGGTGCGCTACCGCAATAAGCATTATTTGGACGACGCGCTGGCGGCGGGGGAAAAAGTCATCATCCTGTACCCGCACTTTACCGCTTTTGAAATGGCGGTGTACGCGCTTAATCAGGATGTCCCGCTGATCAGTATGTATTCCCACCAAAAAAACAAGATATTGGACGAACAGATTTTGAAAGGCCGAAACCGCTATCACAACGTCTTCCTTATCGGGCGCACCGAAGGGCTGCGCGCCCTCGTCAAACAGTTCCGCAAAAGCAGCGCGCCGTTCCTGTATCTGCCCGATCAGGATTTCGGACGCAACGATTCGGTTTTTGTGGATTTTTTCGGCATTCAGACGGCAACGATTACTGGATTGAGCCGCATTGCCGCGCTTGGAAATGCAAAAGTGATACCCGCCATCCCCGTCCGCGAGGCGGACAATACGGTTACATTGCAATTCTATCCCGCTTGGAAATCCTTTCCGAGTGAAGACGCGCAAGCCGACGCGCAGCGTATGAACCGTTTTATCGAAGACAGGGTGCGCGAATATCCGGAACAATATTTCTGGCTGCACAAGCGTTTTAAAACCCGTCCGGAAGGCAGCCCCGATTTTTACTGACTACATAAAATTACAAAACAAATCAGGCGTTTCAAGTCGAAATTCCTGATTGTTTTTGGAAATTTGAAATACGGGTCGTGCAAACAGGATTTGCCGGACGGTTTTAACGGTTCAGTTGTTTGTAAAAACAACGCTTTTTAAAATTGACAAAAAACCAAAATCAGGTTTTAGGGCTTATTCCGCGAACAAAGGGGGCGGATGCCGAAAACCCGGTTAACATATTAAAATTAAATTTGTTTAAAAACATAAAGTTGTAAACAAGCATCTCATATAAGCCTTTTTCATTAAACAGATAGTCAGATATTTTGTGCTAAAAATTTATATAATATTTAAATTAATATCAAGTTATAAAAATATATAGAATTTTATTTTGTCTATTTATAATTTTAAGCAATAATCCAAATCAGGCATTTTGATTCCCCTGTTTTAAAAAATACTTGGCAAGGTGTGAAAAAAGGCGTACATTCCGCTACACAGAATTACAGACGCAGCGGAGCAATGCCGTCTGAAAGGATTTTCCGGTCAGTCTTGCGATTGGTCGGAGTTTCATCGGAAACGGTGAAACGAAAGTTTGCCGGCGTAGAGTTGAGCTACGCGGGTAAAGCCGCAGGCGAAAGCCTGTATTGTTTGTGAAGCGTAAATCTCTGATTTGAGGTATTGGGGCAATCCTGTGGGGGGTTGCCTCTTTTTTTATCCGCCTTTTAATGACACAATAGGCGCAAGTCCGTTTTTGAATGCAAGGTACTGCCATGAATACGATTTTGGCTTTCGATATTGAAACCGTACCCGATGTGCAGGGTATCCGTACGCTGTATGACTTGCCGTCTTCCCTGCCGGACGACGAAGTGGTGCTGTTCGCGCAGCAGAAACGCCGCGCCCAAACGGGCGGAGATTTTATGCAGCATCATCTTCATCAGGTTGTGGCGATTTCGTGCTGCATGCGTTGGGGGCAGGATAAAGTCCATGTCGGTACAATCGGCGAGATGGATGACGGCGAGGAAGTGGTCATTGCTAAATTTTTCGAGTTGATTGAAAAACATACGCCGCAACTGGTCAGTTGGAACGGCGGCGGTTTTGATCTGCCGGTTCTGCATTACCGCTCCCTGATATATGGCATCAACGCCGCGCGCTATTGGGATATGGGCGACGGCGATTTCGGCGACAGCCGCGATTTCAAATGGAACAACTACATCAGCCGTTACCACCAACGCCACTGCGATTTGATGGATTTGCTCGCGCTTTACCAGCCGAGGGCGAATGTGCCGCTGGACGATATGGCGAAACTGTGCGGTTTTCCGGGCAAGCTGGGTATGGACGGCAGCAAGGTGTGGGAGGCGTTCCACGCGGGCAGGCTGAAGGAAATCCGCAATTATTGCGAAACCGACGCGGCAAACACTTATCTGATGTACCTGCGTTTCTGCCTGGTCAGCGGCAGGCTGGACGCGGACGAATACGAAATGGAAATCAAGCGGATGCGGAATTACCTGTCCGCACAAGTCGTGGAAAAGCTGCATTGGGAAGAGTTTGTCCGCGCGTGGGAATAAAGATTGAATTCAAACCGCTTGTCCGGCGGCGCGCCCGTGCCGCCGTTGTGGCTTCAGACGGCATACGCGGGATGCGCCCATGCCGTCTGAAGCCTTTTCCAGTCAAACCAAACAATATTGAAAGAAAAAAATGAGCAAAACCGTCCGTTATCTGAAAGATTACCAAACGCCTGCCTACCGCATTCTTGAAACCGAACTGCATTTCGATATTGCCGAACCGCAAACCGTTGTGAAGTCGCGTTTGACGGTCGAGCCGCAGAGGGTGGAGGAGCCGCTGGTGTTGGACGGTTCGGCGAAACTCTTGTCCGTCAAAATCAACGGCGTGGCGGCAGATTATGTGTTGGAAGGCGAGACGCTGACGATTGCGGGCGTGCCGTCCGAACGCTTCACCGTTGAAGTGGAAACCGAAATTTTGCCGGCGGAGAACAAATCGCTGATGGGGCTGTATGCTTCCGGCGGCAATCTGTTTACCCAATGCGAGCCGGAAGGCTTCCGCAAAATCACGTTCTACATCGACCGTCCGGATGTGATGTCCAAATTCACGACCACCATTGTTGCGGACAAAAAACGCTATCCCGTTTTGCTTTCCAACGGCAACAAAATCGACGGCGGCGAGTTTTCAGACGGCCGCCATTGGGTGAAATGGGAAGATCCGTTTGCCAAACCGAGCTATCTGTTTGCTTTGGTCGCGGGTGACTTGGCGGTCACGGAAGATCGTTTCACCACCATGAGCGGCAGAAACGTCAAAATCGAGTTTTACACCACCGAAGCGGACAAGCCCAAGGTCGGCTTTGCTGTGGAATCGCTGAAAAACGCGATGAAGTGGGACGAAACGCGATTCGGTTTGGAATACGACTTGGATATTTTCATGGTTGTCGCCGTGGGCGATTTCAATATGGGCGCGATGGAAAACAAGGGTTTGAATATCTTTAACACCAAGTTCGTCCTTGCCGACAGCCGCACCGCCACCGATACCGATTTCGAAGGCATCGAATCCGTGGTCGGACACGAGTATTTCCACAACTGGACGGGCAACCGCGTAACCTGCCGCGACTGGTTCCAGCTTTCGCTGAAAGAAGGGTTGACCGTGTTCCGCGACCAAGAGTTTTCCGGCGACCGCGCCAGCCGCGCCGTGCGCCGCATTGAAAACATCCGCCTTTTGCGCCAGCACCAGTTCCCCGAAGACGCAGGCCCGACCGCGCATCCGGTGCGCCCCGCCAGCTATGAGGAGATGAACAATTTCTACACCATGACCGTTTATGAAAAAGGCGCGGAAGTGGTGCGGATGTATCACACCTTGCTCGGCGAAGAGGGCTTCCAAAAAGGCATGAAGCTCTATTTCCAACGCCACGACGGCCAGGCCGTTACCTGCGACGATTTCCGCGCGGCGATGGCGGACGCGAACGGCATCAATCTCGACCAGTTCGCCTTGTGGTACAGCCAGGCGGGCACGCCCGTTTTGGAAGCGGAAGGTCATCTGAAAAACAATGTTTTTGAGTTGACCATTAAACAAACCGTGCCGCCCACGCCTGATATGGCGGACAAGCAGCCGATGATGATTCCCGTCAAAATCGGGCTGCTGAACCGCAACGGCGAAGCGGTGGCATTTGATTATCAGGGCAAACGCGCGACCGAAGCCGTGTTGCTGCTGACCGAAGCCGAACAGACCTTCCCGCTCGAAGGCGTAACCGAAGCCGTCGTTCCCTCGCTGCTGCGCGGGTTCAGTGCGCCAGTGCATCTGAACTATCCGTACAGCGACGATGACCTGCTGCTCCTGCTTGCCCACGACAGCGACGCCTTCACGCGCTGGGAAGCCGCGCAAACGCTCTACCGCCGCGCCGTCGCCGCCAACCTTGCCGCGCTTTCAGACGGCGTCGAGTTGCCGAAACATGAAAAACTGCTTGCCGCCGTCGAAAAAGTCATTTCAGACGACCTCTTGGACAACGCCTTCAAAGCCCTGCTTTTGGGCGTTCCGTCTGAAGCCGAACTGTGGGACGGCACGGAAAACATCGACCCGTTGCGCTACCATCAGGCTCGCGAAGCCTTGTTGGATACACTTGCCGTCCACTTCCTGCCGAAATGGCACGAATTGAACCGTCAGGCGGCGAAGCAGGAAAACCAAAGCTACGAGTACAGCCCCGAAGCCGCCGGCTGGCGCACGCTGCGCAACGTCTGCCGCGCCTTCGTCCTGCGCGCCGACCCCGCGCACATTGAAACCGTTGCCGAGAAATATGGCGAAATGGCGCAAAACATGACCCACGAATGGGGCATCCTGTCCGCCGTCAACGGTAACGAAAGCGATACGCGCAACCGCCTGCTGGCGCAGTTTGCCGACAAGTTTTTAGACGACGCGCTGGTGATGGACAAATATTTTGCCCTCGTCGGCTCAAGCCGCCGCAGCGACACCCTGCAACAGGTTCAAACCGCCTTGCAGCATCCGAAATTCAGCCTCGAAAACCCCAACAAAGCCCGATCGCTCATCGGCAGCTTCAGCCGCAACGTCCCGCATTTTCACGCACAAGACGGCAGCGGCTACCGCTTCATCGCCGACAAAGTCATCGAAATCGACCGCTTTAACCCGCAGGTCGCCGCCCGCCTAGTGCAGGCGTTCAATCTCTGCAACAAGCTCGAACCGCACCGCAAAAACTTGGTGAAACAAGCATTGCAGCGCATTCGGGCGCAGGAAGGATTGTCGAAAGACGTAGGCGAAATCGTCGGCAAGATTTTGGATTAAGGCCGTCAAACAGAAAAACAATGCCGTCTGAAAGCCCTTGCGCTTTTCAGACGGCATTTTTGTATTTTGAAATATTGGGTAATTGATTCTTTTATTGAGAAGTCTGTTTCAGTGTCTGAATCATGAGGGATTTGAACGACTGCTGCAAAGGCTTGGGGAGTTGCATGAAGATAAGTTCGATGGGCATATCTTCCATATTTGTTGCGGTATTGTTTTGCTGTCTTTCTAAACTTTCTGCCAATAGAAAAATAGACGAAACGGGACAGTCCAAGGCTTCTGACAGATATTTTAGGATAGATTCGCTATATCCTTGGTTACCGTTTTCAAGATTGGAAATATTACTTTTTGAGGTATTGGCAAAATCAGCAAGCTGTTGCTGAGTCCATCCCTTTTGTTTCCTTAAGAATCTGATTGCGTGGCTAATGTTCATGAAATGAATCTTAGAGACAGGCAGACTCTTTTTAAATTGTATTAATGTATTTATTGGCTAAAAAATATTTTAATTCAATATTTAATACAGCTTTACTGTACCTTATTTTTAAACCTCACTTATTTTTGGATAGGAAATGAAAATCAGAAATGGTATTTTTGCCGGAGTCCTTCCAGCAATGTTATTGACGGGTTGTATGGGTGGTTTACCTTCATGTGGTTCCAGCGAGGCGGAAGGTTTGGTGAAGAAGATTGTTAACCAGAAATCGTTCTTTATCGGTCAGTTTGTTTCATTGGATGATGTAGAGGAGACTGCAGCTAATAATGAAGCAGGAATCAGGGTGTGTTCTGCTACGCTGACCACGACGAGAATCAGTAAGGACATTACTTATTCCATCAGGTGGCAGAACAAAGAAAACAAAGAATATATCTTGGAAATAAATAATTAAAGGAATTTAAAACGATGAAAGGTCAAATTTTAGATTTCTCGATTCAAGCTGGCGGTTTGATTAGCAGTGAGGACGGTAAACGCTATCCATTTAAAAACGAAGAATGGAAAGAACAGGGCGTACCAACACGAGGGATGAAAGTCGATTTTGATGTTGATGAAGATGGGCAGGCGGTAGCTGTTTATAAAGCTTTGGGCGCAAGTTCGACCGGAGGGGTTGCAACCGTTCTGCAAAATGCCTCCCAAACTCGCAATGAAAATGGACAGCTTTCTCTCTTTGCTTTGTTCTTGGAAACATTGACCAAACGGTATGCTCAATTTTCAGGTCGTGCTTCTAAAAGAGAATTTTGGGGGTTTTTGCTGTTTAGAACAGTTGCAGAGGTAGCTATTTTACTTGTTATTGGGATAATGGTCGAAGTTAGCAGGAGTCTTGGTGATATTTTCTCTATTTTATATTTTCTTTTTACTCTTGCTGTACTTGTTCCAACAATATCCGTTGGTGTACGCCGACTCCATGACACCGGTAAATCGGGATGGTGGTATTTGATTTCAGTTATTCCGCTTATTGGATGGATTTGGTTGATTATTTTATGGTGTCAAGCTTCTGTAAACGAAGATAACCAATGGGGTGGACTGCCTGAGAACTAAATTTTTCATCAAAATGCCGTCTGAAACGATATTCGGCTTTCAGACGGCATTTTTGTATTTAAAGCCGGGTAACGCTCAATACGCCTTTGACGTCGCCGAGGCTAGCGAGGACGCGCGGGAGGTCGTTGACTTGTTTGACTTCGAGCGTGAACCTCATGCTGGCTTCCAAGTCGCGGGACTGGGTTTGCACGGCGGTAACGTTGAGTTTGTGGCGGGCGAGTGCATCGGATACGTCGCGTAAAAGCCCTGAGCGGTCTTGGGCGCGGATTTCGATATCGACGGCAAACACTTGCCCTTCCTGCAACGCCGCCCAGCTTGCGTCCAGCACTTTTTCGGGCGCGTGTTCGGCGAGGTGTTGGAAAGAGGGGCAGGTTTTACGGTGGACGGAAATGCCGCGCTCGCGAGTAACGAAGCCGACAATGTCGTCGGGCGGCGCGGGTTTGCAGCATTTGGCCAGCGTGGTCATCAGGCCGTCTTCGCCGTCGATGAGCACGCCGGTTTTGCCGCCTTTTTTGATTTTCGACTGTTTGACGATGGTGGTTTCGCTGACGGGCACGGGCGGCGGTTCGTTCAGCGTACCGCAGGCTTTCTGGATGGCGCGGTTGGAAATTTCGCCCTGTCCGACGGCGGTGTAGAGGTCTTCGGGCTTTTTGTAGCCGAGGTTTTCGGCAAGCTCTTGCAGGTTGGGCTTGGGCGTGAGTTTGGCAAGCTGTTTGTCGAGTTGGACGCGGCCTTCTTCGCGCACGGTGTCGGCGTTTTGCTGGCGGATGTAGGCGCGGATTTTGCTGATTGCCTTGCCGGATTTGACCCAGCCTTCGTAGAGCCAGTTGACGGAAGGATGCCCTTCTTTGGCGGTAATGATTTCGACGCGCTGTCCGTTTTCGAGCGGGGTGGACAGCGGCACGATTTGTCCTTCGACTTTTGCACCGCGGCAACGGTCGCCCACGCTGCTGTGCAGGGCGTAGGCAAAGTCAATGGGGGTCGCTCCGGTGGGCAGGGAGAGGACTTTGCCGTGCGGGGTCAGGACGTAAATCGTGTCGTTGAAAAGCTCGGTTTTGAAAGCGGCGGCGAGGTCTTCCTTGCCGCTTTCGGCCATGTTTTCGCGCCAGTCCAAGAGTTGGCGCAACCAGGCGATTTTCTGCTCGTAGGCGGAATCGCCCTTGCCGCCTTCTTTATAACGCCAGTGGGCGGCGACACCGAATTCGTTGAATTGGTGCATGTCGAAGGTGCGGATTTGGACTTCCACGCCTTTGTCTTCAGGGCCGACGATGACGGTGTGCAAACTTTTGTAGCCGTTGCCTTTCGGGTTGGCGATGTAGTCGTCGAACTCGCCCGGAATCGGCTGCCAGAGGCTGTGGACGATACCCAGCGTGGTGTAACACTCGGGGACGGTATCGACCAAAATCCGGACGGCGCGGATGTCGAACAGGCCGTCGAAAGTGAGCTTTTTCTTCACCATTTTTTTGTAAATGGAGTAGATGTGCTTCGGTCTTCCGGCAACTTCAAAATGAATATTGTATTTTTTCAGTTCCGTACGCAGGATATTGAGGAAGTTTTCGATGTATTCGAGGCGTTCGGTGCGTTTTTCGTCCAAAAGCAGGGCGATTTCGCGGTATTTTTCGGGTTCTTGATGGCGGAAGCCCAAATCTTCGAGCTGCCATTTGAGCTGCCACACGCCCAAGCGGTTGGCGAGCGGGGCAAAAATGTCGAGGGTTTCTTTGGCAACGGCACGTTTTTCAGGATTGTCGGGAACGTTGCTTAAAAATTGCAGGGTGCGCGTACGCATCGCCAGTTTGATTAACACGACGCGGATGTCGGTAACCATCGCCAGCAGCATTTTCCGCATAGTTTCGGCCTGCAGGGCGCGTTCTTCGGGCGTGGCGAGGCTGTCCACGCGGGCGAAGTGGGTGAGCTTTTGTACTTCGTCCACACCTTTGACCAGCTCGGCGACGGTGCTGTTGCAGCGTTCGGAAACCAATAGATTCCAATCGGGGACGTAGCGTCCGATGTCGGCAAGCAGGGTGGCGGCGACGGCATCGGGCAGCAGGTCGAGTTCGTCGACCATCTGCGCCGCGCCGAGGAAGTGGTCGGACAACGGCTCGCCGTACGGCGTGGCGGAATCGGCGGGGTAATGCGCTTCCGCCAGCGAACGGGCGGCTAAGACCAGTTTTTTATCGTTGTCCGGCAGCGCGGTGCAGTAGCTGTCGAACCATTCGCGCAATTCTTGCGGGGTCGCGCTTTGCGTGTCTTGAATCGGGCTGATGGCGGTCATGATGGGGTCTTCCGTTCCGATAAAAACGAGTTTATTGTAACAGCTTATTTATTTGCGGTGCATAGGCGGGAAGATAAACTTGTTTCGGGCGGCGCGGGGTGTTAAGGTAGCCGGTACCGACAGGTTGACGAGGAATATTTTGATGAAACTGTATATTTACGACCATTGCCCATTTTGCGTGCGTGCGCGGATGGCTGCCGGGCTGTTTGGTGCTGACGTTGAAGAAGCCGTGCTGGCAAACGACGATGAGGCAACGCCGATCGGTATGATTGGCGCGAAACAAGTGCCCATCCTGCAAAAAGAGGACGGTTCGTTTATGGGCGAGAGTTTGGACATTGTGCGGCATTTCGACCGCGAAGGCCGTCTGAAAGACGAAGTCCGCCCCGAGATACAGGCATGGCTGGACAAAGTCGGCAGTTACAACAATAAACTGGTTCAGCCGCGTACTGTTAAAATCGGTCTGCCCGAGTTCGCTACTGCCGAAGCGGTTAAATATTTTACAGACAAAAAAGAGAAAAGCATCGGCAGCTTTTCCGCCAATTTGAATAAAACCGCCCAATACCTCGAACGGATAAACGCAGATTTGCAAGAGTTGGAGAATTTGATGGACGGTACTTCAGACGGCATCAACGGCGGAATCGGCATGGAGGATATTTTGGTTTTCCCCGTTTTGAGGAATCTGACCGTGGTGCGCGGCATCGAATGGCCCCAAAAGGTGATGGGTTATTTGATGACGATGAGTGAAAAATCAGGCGTGCCGCTTTATTTTGACAGGGCGTTGTAAAACAGGAAAACGCGGCAGGGCAATATGTCCTGCCGCGTTTTTTGGAACGTTTATGCCGTCTGAAAACCAGTCAGACGAACATCTGCACAAACGCAATCACCAGCCGCACAATCTGTGCAATAAACGCACCCAATACGCCCGTCAGCATCAGCAGCAGGATAATCCACGTCCCATAGGGTTCGATTTTGCGGAACGCTTGCGAATATTTCGCCGGCAGGAAGGTATCGATAAAAATGCCGCCGTCCGAAGGCAGGATGGGGATGATATTGAGCGCGAACAGAATCGCATTGATCAGAATACCGTAGTTTGCCATTTGAGCCAGCGGCATCTGATACGCCCCGCCGACATACGGAGTCAGCACCAAAACCACGCCCCACAGAACCGCCATCGCCAGATTCGACAGCAGGCCGGACGCGGCAACGCAACGCCAGGCAAGGCGCGGATTGCGGAAGTTGCGCGAATCGATGGGAATCGGACGCGCCCAACCAAATAGAAACGGTGTGAACATCAAAGTAAGCAGCGGCACGATGATTGTGCCGACCGGATCGATATGGGGCAGGGGGTTCAGTGTCAGCCTGCCGTATTGTTCGGCAGTGTTGTCTCCCCAGTAGCGCGCCGTATAGCCGCGTACCACCTCCCTGACAGTAATGGCAAGCAGTACGGGCAGGACGGCAAGCAGGAACACGCCCAAGTCAAAGTTCCGAAACATAATTTTCCTTTATAAAGGTTGATACACAGCCGCAACCGGCTGCCGGATAAAGGCGGCAATATATCATTTAACCCGATTTTGTTGGAACGGGAAAACAGGCAGAGCCGCTCCATTTGTCCGCAGGCATCTGAGAATTTATCATAATATATTGTTTCAATATGGATTTTGTGAATATAAAACCTGTAATAAAATAGATTAGAGATACATTATGAATCCAAAAATATGTCCGCGCTGCAACCAAGGAATATTGTATATTTTTAAATCAAAATACATTTTGAAAGAAATTATTCTATGTGACGAATGTGATGCCATGTGGTTAAAAGGAATGAAAATTACATATGGAGATTATGATAAAGATTTTTATAATTATGAAATATTTATGAATCAAAATGGCGTATCTTCTCCTTGGGAAGAGGAGAATATTTTTTTAACACCTTACTATGAAAATGAACTTTAACGCAGATAATTTTTGGCGCCACCCTGCTGCCCGTCGAAGCCGGTTTCGGCTTTAAATCCGCCGGCAAAGAGCAAAACCAAAACTACAGTATTCATATAAAGGCGAATGATAAAAATAGGTTGCAAATAGGAATTGTTGCTATTATTATGCCCGAATTATGGATAAAGAACGAATTTTAACCCCCGCAGTCGTGTTTTCCGTCGCACTGCTGCATTTGGCAATGGTGGCATCGCTCTGGCAGGCGCACAAGCTGCCCGTGATAGAGTCAGGAAATGTCATTGAATTTGTCGATTTGGGCGACTTTGGCGGAGGGGACGGCGCACCCGAAGGCGCAGGCGCGCCTGCCGCGCCCGAACCGCAACCCGAGCCTGAGCAGCCCAAACCTGTCGAGCCGCCCAAACCGGTTTTGAAGCCGGTGGTTACAAAAAAGGCGGATGCAGATATTCAGCAGCCCAAGGAAAAGCCGAAACCCGAAGAAAAACCGAAACCAGAGCCTAAGCCGGAAGTGAAGCCGACTCCCAAACCGGTTGAGAAAACGGTAGAGAAGCCGTCTGAAAAACCTGCCGAACATCTCGGCAATACTTCCGCCAAAGCCGGCAGCGAGAACGGCGGGGGAGAAGGTAAGGGAACCGGTACCAAAGGTGACGGAACGGGACGCGGAGAAGGCAGCGGTAAAGGTAGCGGCGGAGCCAAAGGCGAGCATGGGGAAGGAACCGGCGGCAGCGGCGGCGGAACAGGTGCCGGCAGCAGTAAAGGCAATCCCCTGCGTGCCAACGGCAGTATTCCGCGACCGCCTTATCCTACGCTTTCTATGGAAAACGATGAACAGGGTACGGTTGTCCTGAGTGTGATGGTATCTCCGGGCGGTCATGTCGAGTCCGTCAAGGTGGTGAAAAGCAGCGGTTTTTCCCGTTTGGACAATGCAGCACGCAAGGCGGCGCAAAACGGGCATTTTCAAGCCAATGCCTGGACGGAGTTTAAAGTCCCCGTTAAATTTGAATTGAATTAGGCTGTTGTCGCGGCAGTTTGCGGCAGCTTGGATTTTTGATTTGTTTTTATCAGTTTTGGAATCATTATGGATTTGAAATTAGTGTTTGAATCAGGCGATGTCGTCCTGATCGGTGTGTTTGTGTTGATGTTGCTGATGAGTATCGTAACATGGTGTCTGATTGTCTTACGCAGCATTAAGCTGTATCAGGCTCGCAAAGGCAATACGGTTGTTAAGCAGCATATGAGCAATACTTTGTCTTTGAACGATGCGCTTGAAAAAGTGCGTGCCGTTGACGCTCCCCTGTCCAAACTGGTGCAAGAGGCATTGCAGTCGTACCGCAACTACCGTCAAAATGAAGCTTCCAAATTGGCTCAGGCACTGCCGTTGAATGAGTATTTGGTCATTCAAATCCGCAACAGTATGGCTCAGATTATGCGTCGCTTTGATTATGGTATGACCGCGCTTGCCTCCATCGGTGCGACCGCACCGTTTATCGGCCTGTTTGGTACGGTTTGGGGGATTTACCATGCCCTGATCAATATAGGACAAAGCGGACAGATGAGTATTGCGGCGGTTGCCGGTCCGATCGGCGAGGCATTGGTTTCTACTGCGGCGGGTCTGTTCGTGGCGATTCCTGCCGTGTTGGCGTACAACTTCCTCAACCGCGGTGCGAAGACGCTGACTCAGGATTTGGATGCGATGGCGCATGATTTGCATGTCCGCCTGTTGAACCAAAAGGATTAATGAAATGGCATTCGGTTCGATGAATTCCGGCGATGACTCGCCGATGTCCGATATCAACGTTACGCCGTTGGTGGACGTGATGCTGGTTTTGCTGATTGTATTTATGATTACCATGCCGGTACTGACGCATTCCATTCCTTTGGAATTGCCGACCGCGTCCGAGCAGGCAAACAAGCAGGACAAACAGCCTAAAGATCCCTTGCGCCTGACGATTGATGCAAACGGTGGTTATTATGTCGGCGGAGATTCTGCAAGCAAAGTGGAAATCGGGGAAGTGGAAAGCCGTCTGAAAGCCGCCAAGGAGCAGAATGAAAACGTGATTGTGGCCATTGCGGCAGACAAGGCGGTAGAATACGATTATGTAAACAAAGCGTTGGAGGCCGCCCGTCAGGCAGGGATTACCAAAATCGGTTTTGTAACCGAAACCAAGGCGCAATAAGGTTCGACGTTTGAACGAATGCCGTCTGAAAGTCTTTCAGACGGCATTTTTGTATCGGTCGGTTTTATGGTTTGACCGCTGCGTCTTCCAAACGGGTTCTGAAGTTTTCCAAATTTACGCCTGCCGCTTGGGCGCGGCGGATGATTTCGTCAACCGGCATACCTTCTGCCGCCCGGCGGAAGCCCCACAGCAGGGAGCAGCGCGTACCGGTCCGGCAATAGGCAAGGACGGGAGATTCGGCTTGTCCGATGAGTTGGCGGAAGGTTTCGACATCGTGTTTTTGGATGTCGCGGGCGGTAACGGGTTGGTGATGGAATCCGGTAACGCCTGCTTGTTCCAACCACTGTTTGATTTGGGCGAAGTCGGGCTGCGATTCTTCTTCGCGGTCGGGGCGGTTGCAGATGACGGTTTTGATGCCCAGTTGCGCGATTTGTTCCGCATCGGCTTTAGTCAGTTGTGGGGAGATGTAGAGATGTTCGTCAAGTTTTAGAATCGCCATTTTATTTCCTTTGCTTTGCGGTTGTTTTTCAGACGGCATTTTGTGTGCAATGCCGTCTGAAAGTTTAACCGAACAACCAGTTTTCCAACAGGTTCCGGTCTGTGATATGTAGGATGGCAGTATCCGCCGTCGCTGCCTGAACCGTCAAGACGGTTTGACGCAATATGCCGACACGGAAGAAGTGGATATTGATTTTTGCCCCGACGGGGTATCGGGCCCATTGTGCGGCAAAGTCGGTGCAGGCATAACCGTCTAACGCAATGATTTTGTCTTGCGGACACAGTGCCGCAGATTCCGCGCTGCCGCCGTTGAAGACATAGGTCAGGACGATGTGGTCGGCGTTTTGTTTGAAGCGTGCGCCGAAATCGCCTGCCGGCGAAACGGGGCAGATGTGTTCCGCATATCCGCCGCCGTGTTGTCGGGGAAGAGGCAGGAAGGTCAGTCCCACGCCTGCGGTTGCCAGGCATTCGGCAAGCGGCAAATCTTCGGTGCTGTATAACGCTTTTTGGAAAAAATCTTCCAAATCCAAGCCGGTAATTTCCTGACAGCGGATTTGCCAGTGTTTTTCCGGAATGCCCGCGCGCGTATCCGCCCACTCCCGATAGAGTTTGTCCATTACCGTATCGAGAGAATGTCTGCCGCCGCTTTTGTTCCGTATCAGCAAATCAAGGCACAATGCGGCAAGCGCGCCTTTCTGGTAGTAGCTGACGATGGCGTTCGGACTGTTTTCATCCGGTTTGTAAAATTTGTTCCACGCGGTAAAACTCGATTCCGCCAAGGTCTGCCTCAAACGGCCGCGGGTTTGTTGTACGCGCGTAATGCCTTGTGCCAGCAGGTTTAAATAAGATTCGGGCGAGATGGTGCGGCTGCGTGCCAAAAACAAATCGTCGTAATAGGATGTAATGCCTTCGAATGCCCATAGTTGTTCGGTATAGTTTTCTTTGTCGAGGTCATAAGGGACGAACGCGGCAGGTTTGATGGATTTGACGTTCCACGCGTGAAAATATTCGTGGGAGAAAAGTCCGAGCAATGTGGTGTAGGCATCGTCGGCATCGGTCATACCGTACGGCGGAAGGCTGTGGCGGTCGGCGAGCAGGGCGGTGCTGTCGGCGTGTTCCAAACCGCCGTAAATATGGTCGCCGACGTGGAGCAGGAACAAATATTTTTGAAACGGGGCAGGGGAAGAAAACACTGCCAGTTCTGTTTCGCAGATTTCTTTGATGTCCGAAACCAGCCTGTCGCGGTCGAAATCGGGATATATGCCGCTTAAGGCAATCGTGTGCGGAATGCCTGCCGCCTCAAAATCTAAAAATTCAATCAAGCCCATCTCGACAGGTCGGTCAATCAATTCGGCATAAGATGCCGTCTGAAAGACAAGCCTCCCTGTTTCCGGCAGCGTTGTGGCAATACGCCATTCGGGTGGAATGCCCGTCAATTCCAAGCGGTGCGGCAGCGTTTCCGTTCCTTCGACTTTCAAAAACAGGCACGATCCGTCAAAAAAACCGCGTTCTGTCGTCAGGAAAGAACCTCGAACCGACAAATCGAATGCATATACGGTGTAGCGGATTTGCCACTCTCCGCGTACGGCGGCGGCATGCCAGCGGTTTTTTGCAATTTGTTCGAGCGGCATGGACGTGCCGTTGCAGGATGCATGGATAGAAGTGATGTGGCAGGAAAAATCCCGAATCAGATAGCTGCCCGGAACCCAGTTTGGCAGGCTTATTTCTATAGGAAAATCATCATCTTGTGTGAATGTCAGTAGGATGTGCCATTCATGGTCTAGAGGGGAGGGGGTAATTTTATAATTAATCATGGCTATTAAATATATCGTTAAATATTATTGATAAAATGTCTTTAAAATGCAGCTTAATCTACATCAATAAAGTGTTATAAAAAAAGGGGCTTGAAAAACAAAGCAATGTCAAACGGGTTATAATTTATTTTAACAATATGATTTATATATAATAAAAAAACAAATTAAGAAATAGGCACTCCGGCGGTGGGAATGTAATTCCGCTTGGCGTAATAAGGCAGATATGTTAAATTTAGAAAAAATTACGCTTGCCCAAGTTGTACCTTAAGAGGTCGCAAAGGTGGGCAGGATAAAAAATTTTTATTCCCATAATTCATGGAGACTCTCATGGACACACAAACTTACAACTACAAAGTGGTGCGCCAGTTCGCCATCATGACTGTAGTTTGGGGTATCGTGGGTATGTTGGTCGGCGTCATCGTAGCTGCCCAACTGTTTGCTCCCGCCCTTGATTTATCGGACATCGGTCCTTGGTTTCACTTCGGCCGCCTGCGTCCGCTGCATACCAATGCGGTTATTTTCGCATTCGGCGGCTGCGGTCTGATCGGTACATCATACTACGTTGTCCAACGTACTTGTAATACCCGTCTTTTCGGCGGCTGGCTGCCGGCATTTACCTTTTGGGGCTGGCAGGCGGTAATCGTTGCTGCTGCCGTCAGCTTCCCTATGGGTTGGACCCAAGGTAAGGAATATGCTGAACTGGAATGGCCGATCGACATTCTGATTACTTTGGTTTGGGTTGCATACGCCATCGTATTCTTCGGTACGATTGCCAAACGCAAGGTGAAACACATTTACGTTGCCAACTGGTTCTACGGCGGTTTTATTTTGGCGGTCGCACTTTTGCACATCGTCAACAATATCAGCATCCCGGCAGGGTTGATGAAGTCATACCCTGTCTATTCCGGTGCGATTGATGCTATGGTTCAATGGTGGTACGGGCATAACGCCGTGGGCTTCTTCCTGACTGCCGGCTTCTTGGGTATGATGTACTATTTTGTCCCCAAACAAGCAGGCCGCCCTGTTTACTCCTACCGCCTGTCCGTCGTTCACTTTTGGGCGTTGATTTTCACCTATATGTGGGCGGGTCCGCACCATCTTCACTACACTGCGCTGCCTGACTGGACGCAATCTTTGGGTATGGTTCTGTCTTTGATTCTGTTCGCACCCTCTTGGGGCGGTATGATTAACGGCATCATGACCTTGTCCGGCGCGTGGGACAAACTGCGTACTGACCCGATTCTGAAATTCCTGATTGTATCCCTGTCCTTCTACGGTATGTCTACCTTTGAAGGCCCGATGATGTCGATTAAAACGGTCAACGCATTGAGCCACTATACAGACTGGACCGTTGCACACGTTCACGCCGGTGCTTTGGGTTGGGTAGGCTTTGTAACCATCGGTTCCGTCTATTACATGATTCCCCGTCTGTTCGGCAAAGAACAGATGCACAGCACCAAACTGGTAGAGGCGCATTTTTGGATTGCGACCATCGGCGTGGTTCTGTATATCGCCGCGATGTGGATTGCCGGTGTGATGCAGGGTTTGATGTGGGGCTCTTTGAACGATGACGGTACGCTGACCTACTCGTTTGTCGAATCCGTAAAACGCACCATGCCTTACTACATGATTCGTTTTGCAGGTGGTTTATTGTATCTGAGTGGTATGTGCATTATGGCGTACAACGTGTACCGCACAGCCATCGGTGGTAAAGCAGTCGATGCCGAAATCCCTGCGGTTTCCCAAACACAGCACCACTAAAATACTAAGAAAGATAGGCTACCAAAATGAAATTACAACAATTGGCTGAAGAAAAAATCGGTGTTCTGATTGTGTTCACGCTGCTTGTAGTCAGTGTCGGTCTGTTGATTGAAGTTGTGCCCTTGGCCTTTACCAAGGCGGCAACACAGCCGGCTCCGGGCGTGAAGCCTTACAATGCCTTGCAGGTTGCCGGACGCGATATTTACATCCGTGAGGGCTGTTACAACTGCCACTCGCAAATGATTCGTCCGTTCCGTGCGGAAACCGAGCGTTACGGTCATTACTCTGTTGCCGGAGAGTCGGTTTACGACCATCCTTTCCAATGGGGTTCCAAACGTACCGGTCCTGATTTGGCACGTGTAGGCGGCCGCTATTCCGACGAATGGCACCGTATCCACCTGCTGAATCCCCGTGATGTCGTGCCTGAGTCCAATATGCCGGCATTCCCATGGCTTGCACGCAATAAGGTCGATGTCGATGCAACCGTTGCCAACATGAAGGCTTTGCGTAAAGTAGGTACTCCTTACAGTGATGAGGAAATTGCGAAAGCACCTGAGGCTTTGGCAAACAAATCCGAGCTGGATGCTGTAGTCGCCTATCTGCAAGGATTGGGTCTGGCTTTGAAAAACGTAAGGTAACATCATGGATATTAACGGTATTCGCGCTCTTTTCACGGTATGGATCTTTATCTGTTTCCTGTTGGTACTCTATATCGTCTTCAACAGGCGGAATAAGAAAAATTACGATGATGCCGCAAACAGCATTTTTGATGAAAACCAAGATGCGCAAGATAAGAAAAGCGAAAACCGTTAATATTGTGATAACGGAGCAAAACAATGAACACAACATCCCAATTTACCAGTAACTTCTGGAATATATATATTGCAGTTATTGTCTTACTGAGCTTTATCGCTTTGGCTTGGCTGCTGTTGTCTCAAAATGTTGTCAAACGCCCGAAAAAAGGCGAAGAAGTACAAACTACAGGCCATGAGTGGGACGGTATTGCCGAATACGACAACCCGCTGCCGCGCTGGTGGTTTTGGCTGTATGTTTTGACATGGCTGTTCGGTATCGGTTATCTGGTTATGTATCCGGGTGTCGGCGACTACAAAGGCCTGCTGAAATGGACCAGCCACAACCAATATGAAAAAGAGGTCAAAAAAGCCGATGAGCAATACGGTAAACTGTATGCCAAGTTTGCGGATATGCCGATTGAAAAAGTGGCAAAAGACCCACAGGCCAAGCAAATCGCCCAAAACCTGTTCAATACCTACTGTATCCAGTGCCACGGCTCTGATGCCAAAGGTTCTAAAGGTTTTCCGAATCTGACCGACAGCGATTGGTTGTGGGGCGGTGATCCCGATAAAATCCACGAGACCATTGAAAAAGGCCGTGTTGCTACCATGCCTGCATGGGGTCCTGCTTTGGGTGAGGAAGGTGTAAAAGACGTTGCGCATTATGTGATGTCCCTTTCAAAACCCAAAGGCCAGTATGATGAGGAACGTGCCGCACGCGGACAAGCCTTATTCAGCGGTCCGCCTGCCAACTGTTTCACTTGCCACGGCGATAAGGGACAAGGTATCCAAGGTTTGGGTCCGAACCTGACTGATGACGTGTGGTTGTGGGGCGGTACGCAAAAATCTATTATTGAAACCATTACCAACGGCCGTAGCAGCCAAATGCCCGCGTGGGGACATTTCTTGGATAAAGACAAACTGCATATTATGACTGCTTATGTATGGGGTCTTTCCAATAAAGACGGTAAAGCTCCGGTGAAAAAAGCCGAGCCTGCACCGACTCCCGTACCGGCGGCAGAACCCGCAGCCTCTGCTCCTGCAGAAGCAGCACAAGCCGCTTCTGAAGCCAAACCTGCCGCAGCAGAACCTAAAGTCGAGGAAAAAGCCGCACCTGCTGCCAAAGTGGACGGCAAACAGGTTTATGAAACCGTTTGTGCCGCCTGCCATGGCAATGCGATTCCAGGTATTCCCCATGTCGGCACCAAAGCCGATTGGGCCGACCGCATCAAAAAAGGTAAGGACACATTGCACAAACACGCAATCGAAGGTTTCAATACGATGCCCGCAAAAGGCGGTCGCGGCGATTTGAGCGATGATGAGGTCAAAGCTGCGGTTGACTATATGGTCAACCAGTCAGGCGGCAAATTCTAACCGTTGTTTTCCGACTTTGTCGGACGCAGGAATCCGGATTTATATCGAATCCGGATTTTTTATTTTGAACGGAAATCCTGTTTTTGATTTATGCCGTCTGAAAGTGGGGATTTTGATGCTTAAGCGGTCAGACCGACTGATATTTTTGTATGGTTTAAAGAATGGTGCAACTGGGTGTCGGACAGCATTGTTTGATGCTTTCAGACGGCATATAGGTTTGTTTCTTCAAAATTGAATCTTTTTTCATATGTTGTAAAAAATATTGATTTTAGTCATAAAGAATTAGTCTTTATTGTTTATAATCGCGCATCAACACAATAGCCCTAATTTCAAAAGGACGATTAATGGATACACAAATCAAGACTGAAGCCGGCAATCAGACCAACCGGCGTTATCTGACCGTTTGGCGGTGGCATTTTTATGCCGGTCTGCTGGTTATGCCTTTTCTGACCCTGCTTGCCGTTACAGGTTTGGGTATGCTGCTGTTTGCCAATATTACCGGCAAGGAAGGCGAGCGGATTCATGTTGTGCCGCAGGCAACGGTACAACCTCTGTCTGTTCAGGCGGAAGCGGCACGCAGTGCCGTTAATCCGGAGACTTCGTCCGTCGTCCAATATATTGCACCGCGTGCCGATGATATGGTTGCCGTGTTCCGTGTCAACAATGAGGGCAAGGCAACGATGGTTGCGGTCGATCCTTATACGGCAAAAGTGGTCAACACTATGCCGCGCAATCAGGGGTGGTATCACACGATGGATGAAATCCACAGCGATATGATGCTCGGTGCGGCAGGCGATTATCTTCTGGAAACGGCTGCATCGCTGACGATTATCATGATAATCAGCGGTTTGTACCTTTGGTGGGTGAAACGGCGCGGCATCAAGGCGATGCTGCTGCCGCCAAAAGGCAGGGCGCGTTCTTGGTGGCGGAATCTGCACGGCGCGTTTGGAACTTGGGTATCGTTGATTTTGCTGTTGTTCTGTCTGTCCGGAATTGCTTGGGCAGGTATTTGGGGCGGCAAGTTCGTGCAGGCTTGGAGTCAGTTCCCAGCGGGCAAATGGGGTGTCGAACCGAACCCTGTTTCAGTCGTGCCGACCCACGGCGAGGTATTGAATGACGGCAAGGTTAAGGAAGTGCCGTGGATTTTGGAGCTTACGCCTATGCCTGTTTCAGGGACAACTGTGGGTGAAAACGGCATTAACCCCAGCGAGCCGATGACATTGGAAACCGTCGACCGTTTTGCGCGGGAAATCGGTTTCAAAGGGCGTTATCAGTTGAATTTGCCCAAAGGCGAGGACGGCGTATGGACTTTGTCGCAAGACTCTATGAGTTACGATATGATCAGCCCGTTTGCCGACCGTACGGTACATATCGACCAGTACAGCGGCAAAATCCTTGCCGATATCCGTTTTGACGATTACAACCCGTTCGGCAAATTTATGGCGGCAAGCATTGCGCTGCATATGGGTACTCTGGGCTGGTGGAGCGTGTTGGCGAACGTCTTGTTCTGCCTTGCCGTCATTTTTATCGGTATCAGCGGCTGCGTGATGTGGTGGAAACGCCGTCCGTCCGGCGCGGCGGGCATTGTTCCTCCGGCGCAGAAAATCAAGCTGCCCGTCTGGTGGGCGATGGCTGTGCCGCTGCTGCTGATTGCACTGCTTTTCCCGACCGCGCTGGTTGCCATTGCCGTGATTTGGCTGTTGGATACCTTGCTGCTGTCGCGGATTCCTGTTTTGAGGAGATGGTTTAAATGACCCGATGCCGTCTGAAGTGTTCAGACGGCATTTTGTTTGAAGGCGGGTGGGGGAAAGGCTATATAATCCCGAATACTTTTCCGCAACTTTTGTCGAAATCATGTTTTATCTGTATCAATCCAACCGTCTTGAAACTCTGGCGGCACTGTTTGCCCACATTCAAAAAGTCAAACCGCTGAAATCGGTTTTACAGCCCGAACAGATTATTGTGCAGAGTCAGGGGATGCGCCGCTACCTCAATACCTGCCTCGCCCGAGATTTGGGCGTGGCGGCGAATTTGGCGTTCAGTCTGCCCGCCGGCTTGACATGGAAGTTGATGAAAAAACTGATTCCCGGTATTCCTGAACTCAGCCCGTTTGCCCCCGAAGTCATGCGCTGGCGGCTGCTGGATTTGTTCCGCAGCGAGGCATTTCGGAATACGGCAGAATTTGAAGATGTGAGGAATGTGCTGCAAGACTATCTGGGCAGCGGCGAATCGGCAGATTATCAGCTTGCTGGCCAGCTTGCAGACATATTCGACCAATACCTTGTGTATCGTCCGCAGTGGATAGACGCTTGGCAGCAGGGCAGGCGGCTCGGTTTGGGCGACGATGAAATCTGGCAGTCCAAACTGTGGCGTTACCTCGACGACGGCAGGCAGAGCGCGCCGCACCGTGTCGCGTTGTGGGAAAAACTGCTTGCCGCGTTGGACAAGGATAAGCTGCCCGAGCGTTATTTCGTTTTCGGCATTTCCACGATGGCGCCGATGTATCTTCAGCTTTTGCACAAGCTGTCCGAACATTGCGATGTGTTCGTGTTTGCACTCAATCCGAGCGGGATGTATTGGGGCAACGTCATCGAAGCGGCGCAAATCCTCAAAGGCGGCGGCGATCCCGATCTGACGCAGGCAGGGCATCCGCTTCTTGCCTCATTGGGCAAGCAGGGGCGGGACTTTTTCGACTTTTTGAACGAAATGGAAATAGAAGAAACGCCGGTATTTGAAGAAGGCAGGCTCGATACGCTTTTGCACGCCCTGCAAACCGATATTCAAAATCTGAAAATGCCGTCTGAAACGGCGGGAAGCGTCAACACGGGCGACGGCTCGATACGCATCGTATCGGCACACAGCCCTTTGCGCGAATTGCAGATACTCAAAGACAAACTGTTGAAAATTCTGCATGAACATCCCGATTGGCAGCCGCATGATATCGCCGTATTAACCCCGAATATCGAATCCTATACGCCTTTTATCGAAGCCGTGTTCGGACAGGCGCAGCCCGGTGCGCAGGCATTGCCGTATTCCGTTTCGGATGTGAAAATCAGCCGCCGACAACCGCTGTTTCATGCTTTGTCATGCCTGTTCGACTTGTTGGAAAGCCGATTTGAAGTCGATAAAGTGCTTGTGCTTTTAGAAACCGCACCCGTGTTGCGCCGTTTTGGACTGACCGAGGACGATTTGCCGCTTTTGCACGATATGGTTGCCGATTTGAACGTTCACTGGGGTTTGGACGGAGAAATGCGCGGCGGCACGGATCAGCTGTTCACCTGGAAGCAGGCGGTAGAACGCATGATATTGGGCTGGATGCTGCCCGAAGGCGGCAATCCGATGTGGCAGGATGTCAGCGCGTGGTATGCCGACGTGAATCAAACCGCCATGTTCGGACGTTTTGCCGCCTTTATCGAGTCCCTGACGGATATTGTACGGATATGGCGGCAACCTGCGACGGTCGGCGAATGGGTGGCGCGTTGCCGGGATTTGCTTGAAACATTGTTCCAAGCCGAAGCCGATGACCAAAAGGCAGTCCAAAACCTCGAAAACGAATGGGTCAAATGGCAGGAAGAGAGTACTCTGGCTGGGTTCGTCGGACAGTTGCCGCAACAAACCGTCATCCGTCACATCCGCCGCTTCCTCGACAGCGAAAGTGAGGCAGGCTTTTTACGCGGCGGCATCACTTTTTGCAGTATGGTGCCGATGCGCAGCTTGCCGTTCAAAGTCATCTGCCTGTTGGGTTTGAACGACGGAGATTTTCCCCGCAATACCAAAGCCGCCGTATTCGACCTGATTGCCAAACATCCCGCCAAAGGCGACCGAGCCCGTCGCGATGACGACCGCTACCTGTTCCTTGAAGCTCTCATCAGCGCGCGCGAAATCCTGTATTTGTCCTACATCGGGCGCGACATCCGCAAAGACGAAGAGCTTGCCCCGTCTTCGCTGTTGGGCGAACTCATCGATACCGTTGCCGCTATGGCGGGCATCGGTAGCCGCCAACTTGCACAAAATTGGATAGAACAGCATCCGCTGCAAGCCTTCTCGCGCCGATATTTCCAAGAAGGCGGACGTTCAGACGGCATATTCGGCACGCGTACCGACTACGCCGCCGCGCTCGGACAAACGCCCGAACCGCCACAACCCTTTTTCGACCAATCCGTAGAAAACGCCGAACCCGTTGCCGAAATCGGACAGGACGAATTTATCCGCTTCTGGCGCAATCCCGTCAAAGTATGGCTTCAGCAGCAGCTTGCGTGGAGCGAACCCCATATCGGCGAAGCTTGGGAGCCTGCCGAACCCTTCGAGCCGCAACACGCCGATCAAATCGCCGAAGCCTACATCGAAGCACGGCGCGAAGGACAAGATTTTTCCCAAACCGCCGCCCGCATCGTTGCGGAAAGCCTGCTGCCGTCGGGAGAGTTGGGCATACTTTGGCAGCAGGACTTCCAAACCGCTGCCAAACAAATCGACACGGCGGTTTTAAACAGCCCCAAACTGCCACCGTTTTCATATGCCATACCGTCGGACGGGCAAATCCTGAAAGGCAGCTTGGGCAATTTATACCAATGCGGACAAGTGTTTTACGCCTACGGCAAACCCAACGCGCCGCAACGTATCGCTTTTCTGCTGGAACACCTGATATTTTGTGCCGTTATGCCGTCTGAAGCCGAAACGCGGCAAACCTTTATCGTCAGATCCGGAGAAACAGAAGTATTGGCGGAAATCGCGCAAGACAGGGCATTGCAGTTATTGTCGGAATGGATTGCATTTTTCAATATCGGGCAAAACCGCCCGCTGCCGTTTTTTGCCAAAACCTCGCTTGCCGCCGCCGAAGCGTTTGCCCAAAAACAAGATTGGGAAGCTGCCCTGAAAAAAGCCCAAACCGCCTATTACGGTAGCAAAGTCAGCAAAGGGCAGAAAGACTATACCGAAGTCGCCCTCGTGTTCGGCAACGCAAGCCAAAACCCGCTCGAACAGCCCCTGTTTGAAAACCTCGTCCGCCTGCTTGCCGACACGCTTGCCGCAGCGGAAAAAAAGGAAGAGACCGGAGAAGCATAATAGGATAGAAAGACAAATGCCGTCTGAAAACAGCAAAAAGGTTTTCAGACGGCATTTTTACCAAGGCTTGATTATTTCCGGCGCAGGTCGGGATGGTTTTCCAAGTTGTCCATCATTATCCCGATGATGCGTGGGGCGGTTTTGCCCAAATCGAAATTTTCACCGGAAGAGAGCCAACGCCAAATCAGCCCGTCCAAGGTCGATTTGATGAAGATGACCGCCGTTTCTTTGTCCAAATCGTCTGCCAAATCCTGATTTTCCACCGCTTCGGTCAAAACGGCGGTAATTTTTTCGCGCCAGATTGCCTGATGCTTGCGGGCAATGGCGATAACGGCGGCGTTTTGCTCCGTGTGTTCGCATTTTAAAAACAGGATGTTGTGGAATTTGTAGTGGATGTCGTTGCTTTGCAGCCGCTCGAAAAAGTGCAGCAGCGTGTGGCGGAATACCGTCCAAGACCCTCCTTCGGCATTTGCGGCATCTTGCACGATGCAGTTTTCGATGTCGTCGCAGATACGTTGGAACAGCGCGTCGAACAAGTCTTCCTTATTTTTAAAATGCCAATAGAGCGCGCCGCGCGTTACGCCGGCGGCTTGGGCGATTTCGTTGAGCGATGTGCGCGCAATCCCTTTGCGGTAAAAGGTTTCCAAGGCAGCAAGCATCAGGTGTTCTTTGGTTTTCAAGGCTTCGGTTTTGGTTTTTCTCATAATGGCGTTTTCGTTCCGGCGCGGTTTGACGGTTGGGATTATAAAAAAGACTTTGTATCCGTGCAATCGTGTATGTATAATAACGCCCCTGAAATTGAAACAGTTTCCCGTGCCGAAGTGCCGAACCCACCTGCTTTGCAACCCGTTTGAATACAGGGATGCCGAAGCAGGCGGTTTTGCATTTTGAAACGGGAATTTCTGTTAAATCTAAAATCCTTTAATAAAATCATATAGATAGGGTAAATAATGGTTTTTTATGCTTCTAAGGCGATGCGTGCCGCCGCGTTGGCTGCCTCTGTCGCGTTGGCACTGTCATCCTGCGGCAAAGCGGATGAAGCGGCACAGGGCGGGCAGCCTGCGGGTCGGGAAGCACCCGCACCCGTCGTCGGTGTCGTAACCGTCCATCCGCAAACCGTCGCATTGACCGTCGAGTTGCCGGGACGTCTGGAATCGCTGCGTACCGCCGATGTTCGCGCCCAAGTCGGCGGCATTATCCAAAAACGCCTGTTCCAAGAAGGCAGTTATGTCCGTGCCGGACAGCCGCTGTATCAGATCGACAGTTCCACTTATGAAGCAAGTCTGGAAAGCGCGCGCGCGCAACTGGCAACGGCACAGGCAACGCTTGCCAAAGCGGATGCGGATTTGGCGCGTTACAAACCGCTGGTTTCCGCCGATGCCATCAGTAAACAAGAGTACGATGCTGCGGTAACGGCGAAACGTTCTGCCGAGGCAGGCGTCAAAGCGGCACAGGCGGCAATCAAATCCGCCGGCATCAATCTGAACCGTTCGCGCATTACCGCGCCGATTTCGGGCTTTATCGGCCAGTCCAAAGTTTCCGAAGGTACGCTGTTGAATGCGGGCGATGTGACCGTGCTGGCAACCATCCGCCAAACCAATCCGATGTATGTGAACGTTACCCAGTCTGCATCCGAAGTGATGAAACTGCGCCGCCAGATAGCCGAAGGCAAGCTGCTGGCGGCGGATGGTGCGATTGCGGTCGGCATCAAATTTGACGACGGTACGGTTTATCCTGAAAAAGGTCGCCTGCTGTTTGCCGATCCGACCGTCAACGAATCGACCGGTCAGATTACCCTGCGCGCCGCCGTGCCGAACGATCAGAATATCCTGATGCCCGGCCTGTATGTGCGCGTGCTGATGGATCAAGTGGCGGTGGATAATGCATTCATCGTTCCGCAGCAGGCGGTAACGCGCGGTGCGAAAGATACCGTGATGATTGTGAACGCCCAAGGCGGTATGGAACCCCGCGAGGTAACGGTTGCACAACAGCAGGGTACGAATTGGATTGTTACGTCGGGTCTGAAGGACGGGGACAAGGTGGTTGTGGAAGGCATCAGTATCGCCGGTATGACGGGGGCGAAAAAGGTAACGCCTAAAGAATGGATGCCGTCTGAAAACCAAGCCTCTGCCCCTCAAGCCGGCGTTCAGACGGCATCTGAAGCCAAACCTGCTTCTGAAGCGAAATAAGGAAGGCATCGATGGCTAAATTCTTTATCGACCGCCCCATTTTCGCGTGGGTTATTTCGATTTTCATCATTGCGGCGGGTATTTTCGGCATTAGAAGCCTGCCGGTTTCGCAATATCCGTCTGTTGCCGCACCGAATATTACCCTGAGGGCTACTTATCCGGGTGCATCCGCACAAGTGATGGAAGACAGCGTACTTTCCGTTATCGAGCGGAATATGAACGGCGTGGAAGGTTTGGACTATATGACCACTTCTGCCGATTCGAGCGGCAGCGGCAGCGTGAGCCTGACCTTTACGCCTGAAACCGACGAAGATTTGGCTCAGGTGGAGGTGCAAAACAAGCTTTCCGAAGTATTGAGCATGTTGCCTGCTACCGTCCAACAGTACGGCGTTACCGTATCCAAAGCGCGTTCCAATTTTTTGATGATTGTGATGCTGTCGTCGGATGTGCAGTCAACCGAAGAGATGAACGACTACGCGCAGCGTAATATCGTTCCCGAGTTGCAGCGTATCGAAGGCGTGGGGCAGGTACGCCTGTTCGGCGCGCAACGCGCGATGCGGATTTGGGTCGATCCTAAGAAACTGCAGAACTACAATTTGTCGTTTGCCGATATCGGCAGCGCGCTGTCGGCGCAGAATATCCAGATTTCCGCAGGTTCCATCGGTTCGCTTCCCGCTGTGCGCGGACAGACGGTTACGGCTACTGTAACGGCGCAAGGGCAGTTGAGTACGGCCGAAGAATTCGGCAACGTCATCCTCCGCGCCAATACTGATGGTTCTAATGTTTACCTGAAGGATGTAGCGAAAGTCGGATTGGGTATGGAAGACTATTCTTCCTCAACCCGTCTGAACGGGGTAAATACCACCGGTATGGCGGTGATGCTGTCCAATAGCGGCAATGCGATGGCGACGGCAAAGGCGGTTAAAGAACGCATGGCGACGTTGGAAAAATACTTTCCTCAGGGTATGAGCTGGAAAACCCCTTACGATACTTCCAAATTCGTCGAAATTTCGATTGAAAAAGTGATTCACACTTTAATCGAAGCGATGGTGCTGGTGTTTGTCGTAATGTATCTCTTCCTGCAAAACATCCGTTATACGCTGATTCCGACCATCGTCGTACCGATTTCCCTGTTGGGCGGTTTCGCCTTCATCTCTTATATGGGCATGTCGATTAACGTACTGACCATGTTTGCGATGGTTTTGGTCATCGGTATTGTGGTCGATGACGCGATTGTGGTGGTTGAAAACGTCGAGCGCATTATGGCGGGCGAAGGCCTGCCGCCCAAAGCGGCAACCAAAAAAGCAATGGGTCAGATTTCCGGTGCGGTCATCGGTATTACTGCTGTTTTGATGTCTGTATTCGTTCCACTGGCTATGTTCAGCGGGGCGACGGGCAATATCTATAAACAGTTTGCCCTGACGATGGCGGCATCGATAGCCTTCTCCGCCTTCCTTGCGCTGACACTCACACCTGCTTTGTGTGCCACAATGTTGAAGACCATCCCGAAAGGGCATCACGAAGAGAAAAAAGGTTTCTTCGGTTGGTTCAACAAAAAATTCGACAACTGGACACACGGCTACGAAGGCTGGGTCGCCAAAGTCTTGCGCAAGACTTTGCGCATGATGGTTGTTTACGTTGGTTTGGCGGTTGTGGGCGTATTCCTGTTTACGCGCCTGCCGACTTCTTTCTTGCCGACCGAAGACCAAGGCTTCGTCATGGTCAGCGTGCAACTGCCTGCGGGTGCGACCAAAGAGCGCACCGATGCGACGCTGGCGCAAGTAACGCAGTTGGCAAAAAGTATTCCTGAAATTGAAAACATCATTACCGTTTCCGGCTTCAGCTTTTCGGGCAGCGGTCAGAATATGGCGATGGGTTTTGCCATGCTCAAAGATTGGAACGAGCGTACCGCCCCCGGCAGCGATGCCGTTGCGGTTGCTGGCAAGCTGACGGGTATGATGATGGGGACGCTGAAAGACGGTTTCGGCATCGCCATCGTCCCGCCTCCGATTATGGAGTTGGGCAACGGTTCGGGCCTGACCATCAACCTGCAAGACCGCAACAATACCGGTCATGCCGCATTGCTGGCCAAACGCAACGAGTTGATTCAGAAAATGCGTACCAGCGGTTTGTTTAACCCCAGCACCGTCCGTGCTGGCGGTTTGGAAGATGCGCCGCAGTTGAAAATCGACATCAACCGTGCCGCAGCGGCGGCGCAAGGTATTTCTTTTGCCAGCATCCGTACTGCACTGGCAAATGCGCTGGGTTCGTCTTACGTCAACGACTTCCCGAACCAAGGCCGTTTGCAGCGCGTGATGGTTCAGGCGGATGCTTCGGCACGTATGCAGCCTGCCGACATCTTGAATCTGACTGTGCCGAACAAATCCGGCGTTGCCGTACCGCTTTCCACCATTGCTACTGTTTCTTGGGAAAACGGTACGGAACAGAGCGTGCGCTTCAACGGTTATCCCGCTATGGATCTGTCCGGTTCGCCCGCAATAGGTGTTTCCACCGGTCAGGCCATGGAGGCAGTTCAAAAAATGGTTGATGAATTGGGTGGCGGTTACAGCCTGGAGTGGGGCGGACAGTCGCGCGAAGAGGTAAAAGGCGGTTCGCAAACCATTGCCCTTTACGCGCTTGCCGCCGTTGCAGTCTTCTTGGTACTTGCCGCACTTTATGAAAGCTGGTCTATTCCGCTGGCGGTTCTGCTTGTGATGCCTTTAGGCTTGGCAGGGGCGGCGGCAGGTGTAACAGGGCGCAACCTGACCGAGCTGATGTTGGGTGGTATTCCTGCATTTGCCAACGACATCTACTTCCAAGTCGGTTTCGTTACCGTGATGGGTTTGAGTGCGAAAAACGCGATTTTGATTATCGAATTTGCCAAAGACCTTCAAGCGCAAGGGAAAAGCGCGGTCGAAGCCGCTTTGGAAGCAGCCCGCCTGCGTTTCCGTCCGATTATCATGACCTCGTTCGCCTTTATTTTGGGCGTGGTTCCCCTGTATATTGCCGGCGGTGCAAGTTCTGCCAGCCAGCGCGCCATCGGTACAACCGTATTCTGGGGGATGTTGGTCGGCACGCTTTTATCCGTGTTCCTTGTTCCGCTTTTCTATGTGGTGGTGCGCAAATTCTTCAAAGAAACTGCACACGAACACGAAATGGCAGTAAAACACGCTGCCGAGGCGGGCATTACCGGTCCGGACGATAAACAATATTAAGCAAAATGCCGTCTGAACGCCCCGGGGCTTCAGACGGCATCGGGACTTTTTTATGGATACTACATTGAAAACCACCTTAACTTCTGTTGCGGCAGCTTTCGCATTATCCGCCTGCACGATGATTCCCCAATACGAGCAGCCTAAAGTCGAAGTTGCGGAAACGTTTAAAAACGATACTGCCGACAGCGGCATCCGTGCGGTCGATTTGGGTTGGCATGACTATTTTGCCGATCCGCGCCTGCAAAAGCTGATCGACATCGCACTCGAGCGCAATACCAGTTTGCGTACAGCCGTATTGAACAGCGAAATCTACCGCAAACAATACATGATTGAACGCAACAACCTCCTGCCCACGCTTGCCGCCAATGCCGGCGGTTCGCGTCAAGGCAGCTTGAGCGGCGGCAATGTCAGCAGCAGCTACAATGTCGGACTGGGTGCGGCATCTTACGAACTCGACCTGTTCGGACGCGTCCGCAGCAGCAGCGAAGCAGCACTGCAAGGCTATTTTGCCAGTGTCGCCAACCGCGATGCGGCACATTTGAGCCTGATTGCCACCGTTGCCAAAGCCTATTTCAACGAACGTTATGCCGAAGAAGCGATGTCTTTGGCGCAGCGTGTCTTGAAAACGCGTGAAGCAACCTACAAGCTGTCCGAATTGCGGTACAAGGCAGGCGTAATTTCCGCCGTCGCCCTACGTCAGCAGGAAGCCTTAATCGAATCCGCCAAAGCCGATTATGCCCATGCCGCGCGCAGCCGCGAGCAGGTGCGCAATGCCTTGGCAACCTTGATTAACCAACCGATACCCGACGACCTGCCCGCCGGTTTGCCGTTGGACAAGCAGTTTTTTGTTGAAAAACTGCCGGCCGGTTTGAGTTCCGAAGTATTGCTTGACCGTCCCGATATCCGCGCCGCCGAACACGCGCTCAAACAGGCAAACGCCAATATCGGTGCGGCACGCGCCGCCTTTTTCCCATCCATCCGCCTGACCGGAAGCGTCGGTACGGGTTCTGCCGAATTGGGCGGGCTGTTCAAAAGCGGCACCGGCGTTTGGTCGTTTGCGCCTTCCATTACCCTGCCGATTTTTACCTGGGGAACGAACAAGGCGAACCTCGACGCGGCGAAACTGCGCCGACAGGCACAAATCGTTGCCTATGAGGCCGCCGTCCAATCCGCATTTCAAGACGTAGCAAACGCATTGACCGCGCGAGAGCAGCTGGATAAAGCCTATGCCGCTTTAAGCAAACAAAGCCGTGCCTCTAAGGAAGCGTTGCGTCTGGTCGGCCTGCGTTACAAACACGGCGTATCCGGCGCGCTCGATTTGCTCGATGCGGAACGCAGCAGCTATGCGGCGGAGGGTGCGGCTTTGTCGGCACAACTGACCCGCGCCGAAAACCTTGCCGATTTGTACAAGGCGCTCGGCGGAGGATTGAAACGGGATACCCAAACCGATAAATAACCGGCCGGGCAATAAAATGCCGTCTGAAACGATAAGGTTTCAGACGGCATTTCTTTCTTTAAAACGGTTTCCGGTGCCTGCCTTTTAAGACGGCAGGCCGTATCCGTTTAGAAGGTATGTTTGACGGTTGCGGTCAGGCTGCGCGGCGTGCCGTAAACGTGAATGTCGGGCATCGTGCGGTAGCGTTTGTTGAACACGTTTTCAAAGTCCAAACTGATGCGAGTGGATTTGCCGATTTTGTAATGCGCGGTCAAATCCAGCGTGGCGTAGGGGCGTTGGGTCAATGCGGCTGCGGTGGCAGGGTTGATGTCTGCAGGGTATTCATCCAGCGTGTGGCTGCGGCTTTGCCAGTTGACGTTTGCACCCAGGTTCAAACGGTCGGTCACGTCATACGCGGTAAAGAGTTTGAACAGATGAACCGGATAAGACGGATGAAGTTGAACCCCTTTGCTGTCTTTGATTTTAGAACGTGCATAAGACGCATTCAGCAGCCATTTATCACTTAGGCGGCCGCCGACAGAGAGTTCCACGCCTTTTGTCGTGGTGTTGTTGACTGCACGGTAGTATTCATCGCCATTCGCGAATTCGCCTTCAACCACGCCCACATGGTCGCGTTTGTTCATAAACACAGACGCGGAAGCATTCAGACGGCCTTCAAACCACGAGGCTTTCAAACCGGTCTCGTAGGTTTTGCCGCGTTGCGGTTCGAGCGGTTTGCCGTCTTTGGTCAGGTTGCGCACTTGTGGGCGGAAGATGGTGGTGTAGGACGCATAGGCAGTCAGGTTGTCGTCTAGATCATAAGTTACACCCAAATAAGGAATGAAAACGTTTTGTTTGTGGCTGCTGTAAGCGAATTTGTTACGGTCAGTGCTGTAACGGTACCGCCAATCTACAAAACGTCCGCCGCCTATCAATGCCAGCTTGTCGGTCAGTTTGAAACGGGTCGAGCCGTAAACCGACAGGTTTTTCATATCGGTAAAACCATCGCGCGAATACGGCATATCGGGTTTGGCAATGTTGCCGTTAAAGAGGCGCAAATCAGGAATTTTCGACTCGCCTTCTTCATAGAAAGACAGGTTTTCTTTGTTGTCCTGATAGCTGATGCCCGCATTAAATTCATGCGAGCGGCCCAATGCCGGATAGTCGCCGTCCAAGGTCAGGGAGAAATCTTGGTCGCGGTATTTGCTGCGGTCGCGGTCTGAAGTGAAAAGCGCGGAGTAGTCGGTATTGATTTTGTATGTACCGGCAATGCCTGAAACGATGTCGCTTTTACCTGTCAGATAGCTGTAATTGCCTGTCAGTTTCCAGCCGTTGTCAAATTCATGGCTGAGGGAAGTGAACACTTCGGCACTGGTGTCTTTGCCGTAAGCCCATTTTGCCGAGGAATTGCTGCGCGGCGAAGCCTCAAACGGTATGAAACCGTCTGTCTTATTGCCTGCTGCCGTCAGGTAGCTGAAACGCGAGCTGCCCTTATTGCGGAAACGGTGTATTTCCGTACCGATATTCCATTGTGTCTGAGGGGCGAGGTCATAGGACAGAATGCCGTAGAACGTATGATTGTGGCGCGAAGTGTTCGGCAGGTAATCGCCGCCGTGGTCGCTGACCAAAATAGTGCGGCCGCGCAAGGTATTGTCTGCATTCAAAGGCTGGTTGGCATCAAGGACGAAGCGGTAGTGCTTCCACGAACCGACACCGGCTTCGACGCTGACGGCAGGTTTGGCAGTCGGTTTTTTACGTTCCAAAGCAACCGTACCGCCCGGCTCTCCCATACCGCCGTTGGACAAACCGCTTGCGCCGCGCACGACGACGACTTGGTCATACAACGTGCTGTCCAGATTGTTGGTACTGCGGCGGATGGCTTTACCCTCGTAAAGGAATTTGGGCGCGCCGTCCACGGAAATGCTGTCAATCGCCTGACTGCGCGAAATAAATTGGCTGTGGCCGGAGACGTTGTTGCCCATTTTGCTGTGGAACACGCCCGGTGTTTGTTTCAATACGTCCTGCAGGCTGTCCAAGCCTTGGTCTTCGATTTGTTTTGCCGTTACGACAGACAGGGATTGCGGTGTTTCACGCTGGGTCAGCCTGATGCCTGTGGCTGCAGATGAGGCGGGGATGGTGTAGTTGGAAGCCGTTTGTTTCCCCGGTTCTTTGACGTGTATTTCCGGAAGGGCGGCAAGGTCTGCGGCGGGGGCGTGCGCGGCGCATAACAGCATGAGTGCGGATGATACGGCAAGCGCGGTGCGTGAAGTGCGGGGGGGG